>NZ_JBIBAK010000002.1:0-981319 GCF_042899865.1 Streptomyces sp. NPDC013157
CGCGCGGTCTGCTCCGCAGACGCGACGCGGCGTCGCTACGCGACGCTTACCGGCGCTACGCGCCGGCCCCTCCGGCTCCGCCGGAGGGGGTCCCGGACTCCGTCCGGGACCGGGCAGGCACTCCGTGCCCGCCCTGCCGGACCAACGCTCCGCGCTGGCCCGGGACCTGACTGCTCCGCAGTCAGGAAGGGGCGGCAGCCACAGGGGGCAGTGGGGTATCGCGAACGGCGGACCTGATGTGACGATCCGTCAACTTTGAGGATCAGTTCCGGTTCCGGAAAAATCTGGTGCGTCACTTCTTCTTTGAGCTTGATTCTGGGATGATGACATGGTTGCGCTCCCTCGCTGGGGCGAAGGTGATTCGAACTCAATATGCCCTATGAGTCTCGTCTCTGGCGTAGCGTCATTTTCGAGCCGGGATCAGTTCTGGGCTGACTCCATACACCCTCCCCGAACTCTGAGAATGCGAGGTCTTGTGGCTCACATGGAATTGCGTCCGCATCAGGTTGAGGCGGTGGATTCGGTGCTCCGGAATCTCTCGGAGCGGCCGGGAAAGGGAATCCCGTCCGAGGGGCTGCGGACTCAGGTCATCGCCGCTACAGGATCCGGTAAAACCCTGATCGGGGTGGAATCGGCGAATCGTCTTTCGGCGCGCCGGGTGCTGGTGTTGGTGCCGACGTTGGATCTGCTGTTGCAGATGGCTGCCGCGTGGCGTGCGGGCGGGCGTCGCGGGGCGATGATCGGGGTGTGTTCGCTGCGGGGTGCGGACAGTCAGGGTGTGCCGTGCACGACGGACCCGGATGAGCTGATCGCGTGGACGGCCGGCGGTGAGACGGTCACGGTGTTCGCGACCTATGCGTCGGTGGGTATGGGGACGCTTCAGCGGGCTCATGCTGCGGGTTTGCCGGTGTGGGACCTGATGGTCGTGGACGAGGCCCACCGGGTCAGCGGTGACGCCGGGAAGCCGTGGGCGGCCGTGCACGATCAGGCCCAAGTCCCGGCGGTGCGGCGGCTGTACATGACCGCGACGGCGCGGGTGTGGGAGGCCGACGGAGACCGCCCGCGGCTGGTCGCCTCCATGGATGAGGACTCCGAGGTTTTCGGGCCGGTGTCGTACAAGCTGAAGCTGTCCGAGGCGATCCGGCTCGGTTTGGTGGCGCCGTATCAGGTGCTGTGCCTGGACATCCGTGACCCCGACCTCTACGCCGCGCTCACCACGGAGGCGACCGGCTCCGACGCGGTCCGTGGGGCGCGGCTGGCGGCCGTGCAGACCGGCCTCATGCGGGCGGCAGTTGAGGAGCGCTTCCGGCGGGTGCTGTCCTTCCACAGCCGGGTCGGTGAGGCGGAGGCGATGGCGGCCGCCGTGCCGGTGACGGCGGCCCGGCTCGCCGAGGACGACCCCGAGACGTTCCCGCCGGTCGAGCAGGTGTGGGCGCAGTGGCTGTACGGCGAGCACGCACCTGCGCACCGCCACCGTGTGCTGGAGGAATTCGCGTCCGATTTCCTCGGGGGTGGCGGTTTTGAGGGCCGGAATGTGCGCGCGGAACTGCGTGTCCTTTCGTCGGTGCGTGTTCTGGGTGAGGGCGTCGACACGGCCGAATGTGACGCGGTGCTTTTCGCGGATGCGCGTGGCTCGATGGTGGATATCGTGCAGATGGTCGGACGTGCTCTGCGGATGCGGCCGGGGGTCGGGAAACTCGCCACTCTGATCGTTCCGGTATTCCTCGGGGAAGGCGAGGACGCGAACGAACTGCTCACCTCAGATGCGTACGGGACCCTCGCGAAGATCCTCGGGGCGCTCCGGGCGCACGACTCGGACACGATCGAGGCGCTTGCCGACCCTCGGGTCCGCAACGCCCGTCCGGCGACGGGTGAGGACGGCGGCGGCCAGGACCAGGGCAACGACTACGACGGCGAGGACGGCGGCCAGGAGGAGGACGTCGTCCGGGTCGGTGCGGCGGCGGCCGGGGTGCTCAGGTTCAGCGAGGAACGCGACCCGGCCGCCCTCGCGCAGTTCGTCCGGCTGCGGGTCATCGACCCCGAGGCCGCGTACTGGCGGCGCGGGATCGAAGCCGCCACCCGGTGGCTGCGCGAGACCGGCAGTACGAAGCTGCGGGTGCCGTACACGTACGTCACGCCGGAGGACTGGGGCGCGGTCGGCGGGCATCCGCTGGGGGTGTGGGTGGCCGATCATAGGCGGTACTACGCGGCTGGGACGCTGGAGGCCTCGCGCGTGGAGCAGCTGGAGGCGTTGGGGATGGTGTGGTCGGTGCAGGCGTCCGCGTGGGAGGCCGGCCTCGCCGTCGCCCGATCGTACGCCGCGGTGCACGGGCATCTGCTCCCGCCGACCACGGCGGTGTGGGGCGGCGACAACTTCCCCATTGGTGTCTGGGTCAAGAACGCCCGTGCTGCGGCCCGCAGGGCGGCTGAGAACGCCGAACGGCGGGCGGCCGGGGAAACGGGCGTCTCCTACGCTGGGGAGCTGTCACCGGGGCGTATGGAGGCTCTGGCCGACGTGGACCCGGGGTGGTGCCCGGTGTGGGAGATCGGATGGCAGCGCAGCCTGCGGCTCGTGCTCGCTCATGTAAAGGCTGGAGGCGCGCTTCCGGTCGGGCCTGGTGAACTCATCGTCCAGGGCGAGGACCTCGGTGTGTGGGTGGCCGGCCAGCGGGCCGGTTGGGACAGGCTCATGCCCGCGCAGCAGTGGCTCCTGGAGTCGGTGGGGATCGAGCCCGCGGCCGAGGGCGGGGCGCCGGTTGCGGGTGCGCCCCGGTCACAGGACGCCCGGTGGGCTGCGAACCTCGCTGCCGCCCGGCAGTTCCACGCGCGGGAGGGGCATCTCCAGGTGCCCCGGCAACACGTTGAGATCACCGGGGACGGTGATGGGGACAGCGGGCAGGCGGCCGTGAAGCTCGGGGCATGGCTCGACAACACCCGCCGCCGGGTCGCGAAGCTAAGCCCGGAGCGGCGTACGGCGCTGGATGCGCTCGGCATGCGCTGGTAGACGGAGGCCGGACATGGCTGTGGCCCGTCCCGTGTTCGGGGCGGGCCGACGGCGTGTGTGGTCGTGAAGGGCGGTCGCCTACGCGGCGAAAGGCTCCATGAGGCTTCAGCCGAACGATCGTCCTCATGGGCAATAGGTGAGGCCCGGGGACACTGTCCCCTCCACAACCACACCCTCCACAACACAGGCAGGCGGCCGGCCATTCCCGCGCGGGCGGCTGCTACAGCCGGACGGTCAGGGTCAGCTCATCTCCGCGGGCGCCTGGTCGACGGGGCGCTGCCAGTCCGGTGCCGGAACACCTCCGCAGGCGCGGAGCGGACGTGGATCAGGAGGTCCTCTGTGACCCCGAGGCCGGGACACCTCCGCAGGCGCGGAGCGGGCTTCGCCGCCTCCAGGGCGGCGCTGTAGCCGGTCGGGACACCTCCGCGGGCGCGGAGCGGACTGGTTGACGAACCCCCGTCACCGTTGGGCACCGGGACACCTCCGCGGGCGCGGAGCGGACAGCCTGGCGAAGCACACGTTCGAGCTGGAGGACGGGACACCTCCGCGGGCGCGGAGCGGACGCCG
The DNA here is from genome assembly GCF_042899865.1 of Streptomyces sp. NPDC013157. Classification (NCBI taxonomy): domain Bacteria; kingdom Bacillati; phylum Actinomycetota; class Actinomycetes; order Kitasatosporales; family Streptomycetaceae; genus Streptomyces; species Streptomyces sp. NPDC013157. The sequence continues at coordinate 3,572 of NZ_JBIBAK010000002.1, forward strand.
ACGCCCGGAACAGGTCGATGTCGCGGTGCGGGACACCTCCGCGGGCGCGGAGCGGACGGCGCTGGCCGGCGCTGTCGGCGTCGGTTTCTCGGGACACCTCCGCGAGCACGGAGCGGACTCCTTGTCGGCCAGGCGCTCGTCCACGCCGACCGGGACACCTCCGGGCGCGGAGCGGACGTTGGAGATCGCGGTCTCGCTGAGGCCCTGGTTGGAACACCTCCGCAGGCGCGGAGCAGACCCCGCACCGAAGATCACTGCCTGCGTGAGTCCCGGGACACCTCCGCGGACGCGGAGCGGACACCCTTCGCGTCGTGCAGGTCCCCGCCGCCCGCCGGGACACCTCCGCGGGCACGGAGCGGACGCGGCCGAGCAAGCGGCCGAGCTGCAAAAGCACGGGACACCTCCGCGGGAGCGGAGGTGTCCCGCAGGGGCGGCCGGTGACGACGTTGACGAGGTCGTCGGCTTCGCGCGAGCGAAGGTGTCCCGGTGCCGCCGAAGGCGCTGGCCCCGTTGATGTTGTCGGCTCCGCGCGAACGGAGGTGTCTCGGTGTCGTCGACCATCGTCGAGATGACGTCGAAGTCGGCTCCGCGCGAGCGGGGGTGTACCGCGCCGCTGGCCCGGGGACGCTGTCGGTCTGCGGTCGGCTCCGCGCGAGCGGAGGTGTCCCGGCCATCGCCCGGTGGATCTCGTGCGGCTGGAGGTCGGCTCCGTGCCGGCAGAGGTGTTCCGGGCTGGTCGAGTGCCCGGAGCATAATGCCGACGACAGCTCCGTGCGAGCGGAGGTGTCCCGCCGTGTTTCCGCATCCCCTGCCCGGAGCCCGTGTCTGCTCCGCGCGAGCGGAGGTGGCCCGGCGGGATCGGTGACGGCCAACAGCTCCGGCGAGTCGGCTCCACGCAAGCGGAAGTGTCCCGAAGGTCTTGGCGTCGTCGACGGTGATGCCGGCGTCGGCTCCGCGCGAGTGGAGGTGGCCCTGCCTCCAGCTTCAACCAGTCACTGCGATGACCAGCGGCGGGCTCCTCCTCTCGCACGATTCCTCAGCGCCTCGTGGCGCACGCCCGAACTCGTCGAACGCGAACACCCGGTCCAGGAAGCGTTCCAGGACGTGCTCGATGCGGTCGAGCTTGGTGTCGCGGTCGGGGTCCGGTGACTCCTTCCAGGTCTTGGTGCGCTGGAAGGTGACGCCGCGGCGGGCGAGCAGGCACCTTAACGCCTCGCGGCCGATCCGGATCACGCGGCCGTGGACTTTCCGTAAGCAGGCGGCGAGTTTGCGGATCGACCAGCGGGTGAAGGGCTGGCCGAGTTTGGTCGGGCGGGTGGTGGCCGTCTGGACGACGAAGTCCTCGTCGTCAGGGCTGAGAAGGCGGGGACGGCCTCCCGCCCATTGAGGGTCCAGAGCGGCCAGGCCGATCTCGTTGAACCGGTGGATCACGTCGCGGACGGTGTCCTCGTCGGCCAGCACCAGCTGGGCGATCACCGGCACCCGGTTCCCGCCGGCCGAAGCGAGCAGCATCATCGCGCGCCGGTAACGCACCGAGCTGGTGCTGCCCCGGCGCACGATCTGCTGCAGCTTCTGCCCCTCCTGCTCGGTCAACCTGCGCACACGGACAGGCTCAGCCACCACACCCCCAACGGTCAGATCAACGGAAGCCACCGCCCATCCAACCGCCACGAGCCTCAACCCGGCGAAGCATCCTGGTCAAAGCACTAGCAGATTTGCCACACGGGTCTTCGGTCAGCTCGTGGGCGGCCGGACTGCTCAGCCTGTGCGGTGTGACCGCGGGAGCCGCCGGGAGAGCGGCGGTCTGCCCAGCAAACGACCGATCTCTCCTTCGGCCTGTTCAGCATCGGCGTCGCGCTGTACGGGAAGCACGAGTACCCAGGTGACCACGGCTTGGCGGGGGTCCCGGCGATGCTCGTCGACGCGCGCCCGGACGGTGCCGGGACCGCGGCCCGTGGACCCCGTGTAGAGCAGATCGAACGTTCCCGAACCGAGGAGGTAGACCGCCTTGTACTCGTCGCCCGCGTAGTCGGGTAGTGCCCACAGGGCGATCTTGGCCGGTTGCCGGCGCAGCAGCCGGTCTCCCAGGGCGTCTGCGGCCAGGTCGTAGGACCTACGCAGGAGTGTGCCTGGCAGCAGTGGAGCGATCCCTGGGGGAAGCGTCGTCACAGGGTGTCCCCTTCGCCCCGTTCCTCGGGTCGGCTGAGGTTGGCGTCCGCCTCCTTCTGCTCCCGTTCCTGCAAATTCATCTTCAGGCCCTTCAGTCGGAAGGCCACTGTGTCCGCCTGCTCGTGGAGCGCGGCCATCAGCTCCGCGGAGCATGTGATCTTGGAAAGGCTCGCCCTGTGCAGTGTCTGGACGGACGTCTCGGCGGCCCGCAGATGGCCGGGCAAGACCTCCAGCGCCTCGGCCACCGGGTTCGCCTGCTTGGCGCGCTCCTGCAGCCTCTTCTGTTCCCGCTTCTCCGCCTGCCCCTTCTCGATGCTGGCCGCGAAGGTGCGGATGTACGCGCTGTCGGCCTCCAAGTCCTCCAGCGGGCTGTACGGGGCCTGTGGGGAGATCCGACGCGGGTTGGCACGTCGGCGTTCATCGAACGAGGTCACGAACGCCGTGATGTTCTCTTCCAGCTGGGCGGGGCCCCACGGTGAGGCGTGCATCATCTCCAGGACGACCGACACCGGGGCCGTGGTGAAGGCGGCCGGGATGTCCTGCTCCGGCAGGTCCTCGGTCTGGCGGCCGGATCCTGTGTCCGTGCGCAGTGCCCCCGTGAACGTCGTGGCGATGGCACCGACCACGAGGAGGAATGCGATGTGGTTGCCGAGCGTCGCGTCGTCGGTCTCGATTCGCTTGTCGTCGTTCACGAGCCCCTGGGGCGCGGCGGCTGCTGCCTTGCTGACGGCCTCCGCGGATTCTTTCAGCTGCTCCTTCGTCACCCGGTAGTCCGGCAGGCGGTCCTTTCGGTTCCATACGTGCTTGGGGATAGCGTCGCGGGTCCACGCGCGCTGTCCGATCTCAAGTCGGGACTGCTGGTGCTCGTTTCCCTTCCAGTGCTTGCGGTCGAGGGACTGCAGGGGGCGGCTGATGACGGCTCCGACCAGCTCGCTGAACTGCTTGGCGTGGCACCGGCTGATCTTCAGTTCACGGCGCAGGGTCGCGGCGATGTGCGGGCGCCATGTGGGATCGATCAGATCGGCGATGGCCTGGTAGGCCCAGTCAAGGTAGTCCCATCCGCTGCGGAGCGGGCCACGATCCTGCTGGCGCTGGCGCTCGATGAGGGACTGTGGTGCGGCCTGTGTCAAGTCGGACAGCACAGCCTCGTGGATGGTGCGGCGCTTGGAGGTGTGGGAGTGGGCCTGCTGCTGGTGGTGGATCAGGCTGACGACCTCCATCACGAAGCGGTGGACGTCCACATCAGGGGCCGGGCTCCAGAGCTCGACATCGCACTGCAGGGCGCGCCAGCGGGCAGCGGTCTCACCGACGCGCGTGGCGAAGCCGGCCTCGCCCTCACCGCGGGCTCCCTCGGGCTGAGCACGGAGACGGGTCGACTCTTCGCGCAGGTCGCGCAATTCCCCGTTGACTTCACGGGCTTTCTCACGGATGAGGTCGCCGACACTGTCCTGGGTCATGACCGCGCATACGGCGGGATCAAGGCCCAGGATGGCGAAGGCGGCAGTGGTGCGCGAGATGCCGTCCACGGTGAGGAAGCGTCGGGTCTCCTTGCCGTCATGCCGGATCACGAGGGGGACCATGATGATGCGGTCCGAGATGCCCTCGGTGGCGACCATAAAGCGTTTGTCGTTGCGCTCCTGGGTCTGGTCAGTGATGCGGCGGACGGCGACTTCGAGTCTGTCCTGACTGTCGACATCGAGGACGAGCCAGCCGTCCTCACTGCCGAACCTGCCGGCGCTGATGACGAGGTCGTCCAGGTCCGGCAGGGTGTCACCGCTCTGGATCGCCTCGATGAGCTGGTCGTAGAGCGGGTCGGCGGGGGATGCCTCGGCATCGGCCAAGCGCGGCTGCAGAACGAGAGCGCCAGCGAGGGGGCTCGACTGGAACATCCGCAGCTCGGCCCTGTCCCCGCTGGGCAGCGTCTTGGGGAACTTGGCGCGTATATGCTTGGCCGCCTCGGGGCCGAGGGCGGTGGCGGCGACGAGCTCGCCGAGCGGGTCGCCCTTGAACTGCTTGACGAGCGCGGTGCGAGCCTGGCCGGTAGGGGGCTGAATCGGCTGCAGGCGATCCAGGAGCCCGTACGGGTCGTCGGCGGGTGGCGGGCTGAAGATCTGTGCCATCGAGGTCCTTCCAGCCGGCTCCGCAGCAAAGGCGGCGGGGGCGGCAGCGGGTACGGGAGTACGCGGCTGCGGCCCCAGGCCTGGATGGCAGGCAGGAGTCCGACAAGAACGACACGATGCCGGAGGCGGTCGGCCGTCTGTTCCCGCTCGGAGCACCGCGCACCCGTTCCGGATGCCGGTCTGGCAGCGGAAACGGCTTCACACGCCGGCCGTGACCGAGGCGTGGGAGAGCGTGCGGCACTACCCGGGCAGGCAGTCGCATAACTATTGAACCGTCAGAAAGGACCGTCCGAGCCTCTGTTCAGGATTTGCCCGGAAAAGTACAGCCGTTGTCTCGTCGCGGCCCCGGGGCCGACCGCGTAAGGGCCGGGACCCCGGAGCCGGGTATACGGCGAGGCGCAGCGGCTGCCCACAGAGGGACCTGACACCGGACCGGTCGCGCATCGTCATCGAGGTCGACGGGGCGTCTCGGTGCGGCCGGTCATGCGGGCTCCGGGGCGGCCTGGGGGCGGGGGCGGCAGCCGTCGGGGGCGCGGCCGACCTGGCGGCGACGGTCTGGATCTCGCTGCTCGTGTAGGCAGTGCGCATGCCGGAGGGTGTCATGCCGCCGACCCTGGCGAGGAGTTCGAGCTTGTAGGGGCGGTCTCCGTGGAACTCCCGTCCGTAGGCAAGAAGGGCGGATCTCGCGGTCGCGGCCTCGCGGGCGGCGCGGGCGTTGCCGAGGGCGATCAGCAGAGGGTCTTCACGCTGGTCGTCGTGCCGCGCTTCCAGGGCGAACGCATCGTCGGCCCGGGCCTGTTCGGCCTCCGCGAGAGCGTCGGGGTAGCACTCCTCCGACGTGACGTCACCGGACGGCGGCAGTCGTCATCACTGTCATCGCTGCGGTGACCGTCCTCGAGCGCACGGTGCCCGCCGCGCTCGCCCTGGCCGTCTGTCTCCTCGTGGTGACCAGCACAAACCCCCTCCACCCGAACTACGCACTACAAGGAAAGTCCCACGCCGATCACTACATCCCGAGCCGATCACTGAACTTGCACCTCAGAAGCCCTGCAGCATTCAAAGCCCTACGGAAGCCCCAGCCCAGAGGCACAACACACTACAGAAGGACATCCTGAAACGATCACTAGAACCCCAGATCAACACGTCGCGGCCTCTAGTGATCATCAACGGATTTGTCACACCAGGCGGATCGGTTGCGATCACTGACTCAGCCCGCTTACTATTACGATCGTAATTTAATGGACCTGGGCCGCATCGGGCCACGCCATCCGTGCTCTGGTCATCTCCTCTTCACTTCACTGGGAACCTTCATGGACCTCTCCGCCAGCACCGCCCTTGTCACCGGAGCGAACCGGGGCTTCGGCCGGGCCCTCGCCGCCGAACTGCTCAGCCGCGGCGCCACCGTCTATGCCGGCGCCCGCAATCCCGACCAGGTCGACCTGCCCGGCGCCAAGCCGATCGCACTCGACATCACCGACCCCGCTTCCGTCGCGGCCGCCGCCGCGGCCACCGGCGACGTGACCATCCTGGTCAACAACGCGGGCTCCTCCACCGGCGCCGACCTGCTCACCGCCGACCTGGACGACATCCGCCTGGAGATGAACACCCACTACCTCGGCACCCTGACGGTGGCCCGCGCCTTCGCACCCCAGATCGCGGCCAACGGCGGCGGGGCCATGCTGAACGTCCTGTCCGGCCTGTCCTGGGTCAGTTTCCCGGAGTTCGGCGCCTACTGCGCCGCCAAGTCCGCGGAGTGGTCGCTCACCAACACCCTGCGCGTGCAACTGGCCGACCAGGGCATCCGCGTGGCCGGTCTGCATGTGGGCTACATGGACACCGACATGGTCCGTACCGTCGACGCGGCCAAGTCCGACCCGGCCGACATCGCGCGCATCGCTGTGGACGGCATCGCCGCCGGCGCCTACGAGATCCTCGCCGACAACGCCGCCCGCCAGGCACAGGCAGCACTGTCCGGGGGCGTCTCGGTGCTCTACCCGCAGCTCCCCTGAGGAGCACCCACCCCCACGGGCCAACCGCCAGGCACGTCCGCCAGGGGAACGCCACGGCACAGCATCTACGGTTCGCCGGTCGGCCATACGTGCAACACGACCGCCGACGGTTCCCCCGCGTGTCGGGTCTTGCCTGCTGAGCGTTTCCGGGCCTATTACATTACGGCCGTAATGTAAATGGGGGAACGGGCGATGGTTCGCCATCAGCGCGAACGGAGCCCACACCATGCCGCACAAGTGCAGGCGGGGCCGGCCCAGCCGATGCAGCTCCGAGTGACAGGTCGGCGACACCCGCACCCCACCAGGCGCAACAGCTCCGTGGTCGCCGGACGCGATCACGGTCACGCAAGCCCAACCCCTCAGGAAATGGAAACCACGCCATGAGCCAGCCCAGCACGATCCGCCTGGAGCGGACGACCCCGCGGACCGCCAGGATCACGTTCTCGAATCCCCCCGTGAACCTGGTGATCCCCGAGTCCATCGTGACGCTGCACAAGATCGTCTCGGAGCTGGAGAACGACCCGGACATCCAGGTCGTCGTCTTCGCCAGCGAACTTCCCGACTTCTTCATCAACCACTTCGACGCCACCGCGGCCGCCGATCTCCCCACGCCCGAGCACGAGGACGACAACCCGGTGTGGACCGACATGGTCCTGCGGCTGAGCAAGGCTCCGTTCGTCAGCATCGCGGCCATCCGGGGCCGTACCCGCGGCGCCGGCAACGAGCTGGCCCTGGCCTGCGACCTGCGCTACGCCAGCCGCGAGAAGGCGTTCTTCGGCCAGCCCGAGGTCGGCCTCGGCCTCGTCCCCGGCGGAGGGGGAGCCGAGCGACTGCCCCGTTCGATCGGCCGCGACCGGGCGCTCGAGGCCATCCTCGGCAGTGCCGACTACGACGCCGACCTGGCCGAACGCTGGGGATGGGTCACCCGCACCCTGTCCGACGCGGAACTCGACGCCTTCGTCGACGCGACCGTCGCCCGCCTCGCCTCCTTCGACCGGCAGGCACTGGCGACCGCCAAGTCCCAGGTCAACCGGGCGACACTGCCGCCGGACGCCCACCTGGTCGCCTCCTTCGGCGAGTTCGCGGGCACCCTGACGCAGCCGGGATTCGCCGCGCGTGCGGTCGGGCTCGGCGCACTGGCCGCCGAAAAGGGCCTCGACGTCGAGTACCAGCTGGGCGAGTACATCGGCCGGGTCAGCGAAGCCCTCTGATCACCCACGACCGACCGCAGCGCCCCGCAGGGCGCCCGTAGGCGCCGCAACACCCCGGGCAGCTTCCATCCCCCACCCATCAGGGTTCCCACGGCGGCCGGGCACGTCTCAACGGCAGCCCGGCCGCCGGCTCTCCCGGCCGGAGGGCCCCGCCGCACCCACCGGGGTCCGAACACGGAAAACGCGACGGCCAATGCCCCACCGTCGTCACGTGCAAGTGGACCGACCGTTCTCGCGTCCGGTGCCGTGACTTCGCCGACGGCACATGAACAGCTCTCGGCAGCGGCGCAGACCATCCTTTGAGGGGGCTTCTGCTGCAATGCCGTACCAACGGCTCGAAATCGCAGGCTTTTGCGTCAGTGTCTGACTCTCGGGTGGTCGGCCCTGCGTCGGTCGGCTGCGGTCAGGCTTCTGGGCCCAGTGCTGCCGGCTGATCGCTGCTGCCGTGCGCCAGCGAGGCGAGAATCTCCTTGCGGCAGACATCAAGGATTTCGTCCGCCAGCGGAGAATCGTCCGGGCATGCCCGCGACAGCATGATCGCTCCGACCGAATGGGCGAGCATGTCGATCACCATGGTGCGGGCCGCGCGTTGGTCCGCATCCCCCGGCGTGTCGCTTGGGGCCTGAAGGGCCGTCAGCAGGTTCTCGATCCCGGCTGCGAACTCTGTTTTGATGTCCGCCGGCTGACGTGCGGCATCGCCGCTGAGGGCCGCGATGGTGCAGCCGTCGCCGCGCCCGTCGCGATGCTCCCGGGAGACGTAGCTCTCGACGAACTCGGCGGGATCCAGGCCTTCTGTCCGTGCCGCGGTCCGTGAGAGCCCGCTCGCGGACGCTTCGGCCATCAGGTCGGCCTTGGAGCGGAAGCTTGTAGAACCCGCCATGGGTGAACCCGGCGGCTGCCATCAGTTCCGCCACGCCGACAGCGTCATAGCCGCGCTCGCGGAACAACCTGGCAGCTGTCTCTACCCGCACCTCGTACGCGCCCTCGCCCCCCTCGACCTCGCCTACCTGCACCTCGCCCACGGCGGCGACGAGGAACTCCTGCGCACGCTGCGCGAGCTGTGGCCGACCACGCTGCTCCTCAACCGCGCCGGCACCGACATCGCCACCCGCGCCAAGGACATCGACAGCGGCATCGCCGACGTCATCACCGTGGGCTCCATGGCCCTCGCCAACCCCGACCTGGTCGAGCGCGTACGTGCCGGCGCACCCCTGAACACCCCCGACCCCGCCACCTTCTACGGCGGTGGCGCGGCCGGCTACACCGACTACCCCACCTACGCAGCCTGACCCAAGCGCCCGGCGCCCGAGGCAATCGCCTTCCTCGGGCGCCTCGGCGTACGCACGGCACAGCCAGGCAGCAGTGAACATGCGCTCGCGACGCGAGCGGTATGCCGTCGAGTGACCACGAGGTCCCGCCCCGCGGCTTTGAATCCGCACTCGCCGCACCGGACGGGGACCCGGCCCCCTCCCACGACTGAAGACGAGGCATCCGCATGACTCCATACGAACTCGCCGACAAGGTCGTCCTCATCACCGGCGGCACCGGCGGACTCGGCAGCGCCACCGCCCGAATCCGCCTCTCCCGCGGCGCACGGGTCGGCATCGTGGATCTGCGTCCGGACACGCCGGAGATCGCAGCCCGCATCTCGTCGTCCAACGTCGTCGGCTTTACCGCGGACGTCTGCGACCGCAACGCGCTCGATGATGCCGTGGCCCACCTGTGTGAGCGGTTCGGGCGGGTCGACATCGCGATCGCGAACGCCGGCATCATGGGGCAGGGCTCCACACTTCGTGCCACGCCCGCACCCGCGATCGACAAGGTGCTGGCCGTGAACATCAACGGCGTCGTCAACACCGTCAACGCGGCGATGGAGCAGATCATCGCCAACCAGGGCCAGGCCGTCCTGATCGGTTCGGTCTTCGCCTTCCTCAACGGCATCGGGGCCATTCCCTGCGCCATGAGCAAGGCCGCGGTCGAGCAGCTCGGGCGCGGACTGCGCGTGGAACTCGCCCCCCCCACGGCGCCTCCGCCACCACTGCCTGCTTCTCCCTGATCCAGACGGACATGATCAGAAACGGCGTCGACGCGGATCCTGCGATCACTGAGATGCTGGCCAGGACCTCGCCGCGGCCGCTGCTCAAGCGCCTGCAGCCGGACCAGGCCGCCGAAGCCGTCGTGCAGGCCATCGAACACCGTTCACCCCCCCCTGGTCCGGCCGGCCCTCTGGGCCCCGCTGTCCGTGCTGCGAGGAGTGATCAACGCGGTGATCGACGGGCGTCTGGCACGGGATCGCGTGGTGCACGCGATCCTCGGCAAGCTCGACGGGCGGTCAGGCCGCTAAGCAGGCTGGGCGAAGTCGACTACGGTTCGCCAACGCCTTCAAGGGGCGCGGGGCTGTGACATATGCGGTTCCGCCGCTTGGGCGCGACCAGCCGCAACGGCGCCGCAGCCGGACGACGGCCCCACAGGGCACCTCAAGGAGTGCTCAGCGGCGGTCGTGCGGACACCAGGGCTGTACCGCTGGGGGGCGGTGGCCGTTCCGGCTGCGGTGGCGTCGGGAAGCGGGTGCTCGATGTACTGCGCCTGTGTGCCACGCGGGCGCCTCGGTCGTGACCCACCACCGCGGCCTCCTCGAAGCCGAGCCCTTCGACGAGGCCGGCCATGTCGGCAGCCTCACCGTCTTCGGGATCTTGGCACTTCCAGGACGGGAGGATCGCCGAGCACGAGGACGTCCTCCAGGAGGTGCCGACCGCCACCGACAGCGAAGTCGTGTTCGCCACGCTCAGCCATCCGCAGACCTCGTCGCCGGGACAACGGTGGCTCACCTCGTACAACAAGCAGCTGGTCACCGCCTACGTCGACCAGCTGCCGTTCCGCAAAGACCTGACCGCCGTCGATGCGTACGTGGGCTCGGAGCACCACAGCCACTGCACCGCGGCGCCGGACACTCGCGGGCGGGCGGTCGTCGGCCTCTTCCGGGTGCGGGACCAGAAGACCGTCGAGCACTGGCGCGCCGGACGGAACGTGCCGGAGGCCTCCGCCAACGACAACGCGATGCTCTGACGCCACAGGCCCACGCAGCCGCGTGAGCGCTGCACCGGATACCGGGTGATCTCCCCGAGCTGGGTCCGTGCGCGATGCCATCGCATCCGGACACGCCCCGGGTTCGGCCGCCTGGTTCTGCCACCCGGCTCGGCCGCCCTGGCCGAGCCAGCCTGCTCAGGAAAGGTGGCGCTTGAGGATCTTGCCGGTGGAGGTCAGGGGCAGTTCGTCGACGAACTGGATGACGCGCGGGTACTTGTACCCGGCGAGCCGTTCCTTCGCCCAGGCCACGAGCTCGTCCTCGGTCGTGCCGCTGCCTGCCTCCTTCACCACGACGGCCTTGATCTCCTCGCCGTGGGACTCGTGCGGTACGCCGATCACGGCGACCAGGGAGACCGAGGGGTGCTCCATGAGGACCTCCTCGATCTCACGCGGATAGACGTTGAAGCCACCCCGGATGATCATGTCCTTGGACCGGTCGACGATGTAGTAGAAGCCGTCCTCGTCCCTGCGGGCGAGGTCGCCGGAGCGGAACCAGCCCTCTTTGACCGCCTCGGCCGTCGAGCCGGGCCGCTTGTAGTAGCCCTTCATGACGTTGTGCCCCCTGATCGCGATCTCCCCGATCTCCTCGGGGCCTCCCTCGGCATCCGACCAGTCATCGCGGATGAGTTTCATCTCCACGCCCGGAATGGGCACACCGATCGAACCGACGCGGGGCTCCTCGCCGAAACGGGAGAAGGACGCGACCGGCGAGGTCTCGGACAGTCCGTAGCCTTCGAGGATCGTGACGCCGAAGCGGTCCTTGAACTGCTTGTGGATCTCGGCGGGCAGCGCCGCGCCGCCGGCCGCGGCCACACGAAGGTTCGCCGCCAGGCGGGCGACGTCGACCCTCTCGTCGAGCGCCGCGAGCAGACCCCAGTACATGGTCGGGACCCCGGCGAAAAACGTCACGTCGTGGTCGAGCATGAGGCGCAGGGCCGCCTGCGCCTCGAACCTCGGCTGCATCACGATCGTGCCGCCGAACGCGAAGGCGCCGTTCTGCACGACGGTCTGGCCGAAGGCGTGGAACAGCGGCAGCGCACACAAGTAGGTGTCGGGGCGCCCGGGATCCGCGGCGAACAGGTCGCGGCCGACGAGCGCGTTGTCGTACACGTTGCGGTGGCGCAGCTCCGCGCCCTTGGGATGGCCGGTCGTGCCGGAGGTGTAGAGGACCACCGCGGTGTCGTCCTCGTCGCGCTCGAGTGTCCGGAACGTCACGGGCTGCTCGGCGACGACCGCCTGGTAGGACTCCGGTGTCCGGCTCCCGCCCCCGGCCGGGGCCGCGCCGCCGCTCTCGATCGGGAAGAACTCGGTGCAGCCCTCGGTCGCCCGGAACCCCTCCCACGCGGCCTGCCCGATCGGCAGTTCCGGCGTGCCCTCGAACGCGAAGTACGCCTTCGCGTTCGAGTCGGCGAGGTGGTAGGCGACCTCGCGGGCCTTGAGCAGCACGTTCAGCGGCACGACAGCGGCGCCGGCTTTGAGGATGCCGAAGTAGACGGCGGAGAAGTGCGGGAGGTTGGGGCAGGACAGTGCGACCTTGTCGCCCGGCTGGATCCCGCGCGAGACGAGCAGGTTCGCGACACGGTTGGCGGCGGCGTCGAGGGCGGCGTACGTGATGTGGTCGTCACCGAAGACGATCGCGGTGCGCTCGGGGTGTCGGGACGCGGTGTCCGTCAGCAGTCGTGACACGTTGCGGCTCGGGCTGAGCATCATTGCTCTCCTGGTTCTGCGGGTGGGGGCGGTCGAGCCGGGCCTGCCGTCTGCTGGGCGACAGCTCGGCCAACAATCACCTGCCGACCGTAATATTACGTGCGTCAGACCATAGATTAGGATGAGATACAAGGCAATGGTCCGGCAACGTCGGGGAGGAACCCTGTGGCGCGTTACACCAAGGAACACAAGCAGGTGACGCGGCAGCGGATCATCGAGCGGGCCGGCCACCGGTTCAAGCAGGACGGCATCGACGGCTCCGGCATCTCCACGCTGATGTCGGACGCCGGACTCACCAACGGGGCCTTCTACGCCCACTTCGAGTCCAAGGACGACCTCGTCGCTCACGTCGTCGCCGAGCAGCTGCGCGCGCAGGTGGAGCAGTTCGGCACACTGCGGCCCGGCCGCGAGGGCCTTGAGGATCTCATCCGCTCGTATCTGTCGCCCGAGCACCGGGACAACCCCGGCAACGGTTGTCCGAACGCCGCCCTGCTGGACGAGATCGGCCGCTGCGGTGACGCCACCAAGGACGCCTACACCCACGGTGCCAAAGCCATCGTGGACGAGTTCGCCGCCCGCCTGGCACCCGAGGATCCGCAGTCCGCCCGCGGTCAGGCCGTCGGGCTCTTCACCCTGGCGGTGGGAACGCTGCAGCTGTCCCGCGCGCTCTCCGACCGAAAGCTCTCCGACGAGGTCCTCGAGCAGGGAATCGAGAACGCCCTCGCCATCGCGCGATGCACGTCAGCACCGGCTGGATGACCTGGCACGGGCCGGGACGCCGGTGCCGCGTGAGCGGGTGGCCCCCGGGGCAACTGCGATCTCGGGAGCGGCCGGCGCGGGGGTCCTGCGCTCGTACGGCGGCTGACTCTGCGCCCGTTCGACATACGCCGTAGCGGCAGTGCAGGTCCTGGGCCTGGGTCCTGGCGCCCGGACGGGACGCCGGCCGGTCTCCGCATCGCCGTCCTGCACGACAACCGCCTCGGCGCCGCAGGGCCGAGAGGCGAGCAGGTCAGTTACGTCGAACACGTGACGAGAGCCGTGACGCCCGGCGGGCGTCACGGCTCTCGTCAGCGCCCTTGGCCCCGTACGCACACCGCACCGCGGCCCTACGGCCGGCCGAAGAACTCGAGAGCCGTCGGCACGAACTGCTCGTGGTACTGGAAGATGCCGCCGTGTCCGCCGTCGGGGTAGATCACCAGCTCGGAGTTCGGCAGTCGCCTGGCCATGTCGTACGAGTTCGGCGTCGGAACCATCCTGTCGTTGTCGCCGTTGGCGACGAGCACGGGCTGCTGGATGCGGGAGAGATCCTGCGGCCTTGCCAGCCCCCAGCGGTGGATGGCCTTGAGCTGGGAGAAGTAGGAGGTGAGGCGGATCGCCTTGTCCCGGTCCTCGGTGCGTTCCTTCAGGCGGGCCAGGAACTGCCTGCCGGCCCGGCGCCCGTTCGCGGTGCGGGTGAAGAAGAGGAACTGCTTCGGGTCCTGAAGGGTGAGCAGCGCCCGGAGGGTGTCGTAGTGGGAGATCCGGGTCACGTTCTTGATGCCCTCGCCGCCGGCCGGACCGGTGCCCGCGAGGATCAGCCTGCGGATGAGCTGCGGATCGGTCTCGGCGATCACCTGGGCGATCATGGCGCCCATCGAGAAGCTGAGGACGTCGACCTGCTCGAAGCCCAGCGCGCGGATGAAGGTGACGGCGTCCTTGGCCATCTCCTCGATGGTCTTCGGCGTCACGCCGGTGGAGGCGCCCACGCCCCTGTTGTCGAACGTGATCACCCGGTGCTTGGCAGCGATGCCGTCGACGACCCGGGGGTCCCAGTTGTCCAGGACCGCGGCGAGGTGGGTGATGAAGATGACCGGCATGCCGGTCCGGGGGCCGAGGTCGCGGTAGGCGAAGGTCACTCCGTCGGCGGTGACGGTGCGGGTCTGCGCGTTCTTGTACGACGTCACCACGTCGCCTCGTATATCGCGTGCGTTCACGGTCGTGCCCTTCGATGTGAGGATTACCGCCGCCGTGCGCCGGCCTCTGCTTCCTCGCAGGTGGGCGCAGAGCGGTTCCCGGGTCTCCCGGCTGCGGCTGCAGCCCGGGGTCGGCGGTCAGAGGAGGCCCAGGAAGCGGGAAACCCCTTGGATCAGGTCCCTGAACAACCCGTCGACCATTGAAGTATGACCATAATTCTATCAGGGTGCAAGTGGCCAGGCCGAACGGAATGCACAGCGGCGGAATCACGGGTTCCCCGGGCGTCGGGGGTGCACCAGCACAGCGAACCACCAGGGCAGGAGCGGCTCACCTGCGCCGGCGGCCACGAGAGGCCGGTCGTGACCGGCAAGTCGTGGCCGTCCGGCCCCGGACCGGGGACAGCCGACGATCTGTACGACGGTTTCCGGACTTCGATGCCCGGCGTGAGGACGACGCCTGGCTGCGCCCCGGATGTCAGGACGAGGACTGGGCCGGAGTGCACACCGTGGACCACGACGCGACGCCCGCCTCAGCCCCGAACCCCCCGCCACCGGTACGGCGCACCTCCCGCCTGCACCCGCAGCGGACCCGGTGCAGCGCTTGCGGCGCTCGTCGGCAACACCGTCGGCCTGACCGGGGAAGGCCGCTCCATGGCGACGCTGAAGCTCATGGGACGTCAGATCGCACTCCTCGACGCCCTTTGGAAGCTCGACCGGCCCTTCGTCGTCCTGGTCCAGGGCAAGCCCTCGACCCTGCCCGCCCGGGCACTCGGCGCCGACGCCACCGTCCAGGCCTTCACCCGGGGGATGCAGGCGGTCGGGCGGTCGCCGAGCTCCTGCTCGGGCGCACCGGGCCGAGCGGGCGGCTGCCGGTCCACTACCCACCAGGGCCGGGGGCAGCACGGCTACAGGTGCGCCGACCTGACACAGGATCCGCTGTTCGCCTTCGGCGAGGGCCTCAGCTGCACGGCGGCGCACGACTCGGACCCGACGATCCAGAATCCGTTGTCACCTCCACGGGGACGCTGCGGGCCACGGTGACGCTGACCAGGACGGCCGCCGTCGGGCACGGGAGACTGTGCAGGCGTATGCCCGCGACCGCGTCACGAGCGTGACGTGGACCGATCGCGAAGTGAAGGCCTTCACCCGGGTCGGCGTCGAGCCGGGCGAACGGGTCGAGGTGATGATCCTCGTTCTCGCCGGTGACTGCACCGTCGTCGCCGCTCGGGACGCCGCGTCGTCGGACCGGGTGAGTTCGATCCCCTGCTCGGCAGCAGCTCACGCATCGAGGACCTCCGCGCCGCCGCCTTCACCGTCGACCACGGAGCGAGCGCTACGGCATCCTCTGGACGGGCCCGGCAACGCGGTGATGCCCGGTGCGTGTGAGCGTTTCACTGTGAGCGCGCGGGACGGGACGCTTCACGGTCTCTTCGCGAGACCCGGCACCGGGACAACATTGCGTGCCGCCGAAAGTCCAGGTCGCCGGACACCGCCGGCGACGGGAGCAGACCCGCGGACCCCTGTCCGCAGGACAGGCGCGGGGTGACGGCGGGCGGACGACCAGTAACGTGCCGCCTGTCGTGTCGGGGAGCGCTACGAGGTCACGTCGCCGGTACGCACCGGCTGCCCGGGCTCGACGGTGATGACGGCCGGAGCCGTGCAAGGGCCGCCTCACGGCTGTGAGGCGGCCCTTGCACGACGGCTGACCGGCCGTCGCCCGAGGTTTCGGGATCGGCGGCGCGGCCGGCGTCTTCAGGCGGCGAGGAAGTCGGCCACCTGCCTGGTGAAGGCATCGGCGTGCTGGAAGAGGAAGGCGTGGCCGGCGTCGCCGTAGAGGAGGAGGGTGGCGTCGGCCAGGTGCTGGACGGCGACGTAGGACGCGTGGGCGGGGACCATCACGTCGTGCAGGCCGTTGGCGTACAGGACGGGGTGCTTGATGGACTCCAGTTCGGCCCGTACCTCGTCGAAGGGGGCTGCCAGGAGCTGGCCGATCGCGGCGAGCATGCCCTGCGCCGCTGTCTCGGTGACCGCGGGGCCACCGGCGGCGAGCCGGGGCGCGACGTGGGCGAAGTGCTCGTGCCCTGAGGCGCGGGCCGCGTCCGTCTCCGGGTAGAACAGGTACAGCATGTCCTCCTGGTCGGCGTCGGGCTTGGCCATGATGCCCAGGACCTTCTCGCTCGCCTCCGGCGCACCGGGCACCCAGCCGGTCGGGCCGCTGCCCGCCACGATGATCTTGCGTACCAGCTCCGGTCGACGCGCGGCCAGGCGCTGGGCCACAAAACCCCCCAGGGACCAGCCGAGCACGTCGGCCCGCGCGAGGCCGAGGGCCTCGATGAACTCGGCGGCGCCCTCGGCGAATCCGTCGAGGGAGTCGCGCGGCTCGCCGGCGGTGTAGCCGACGCCGACGTTGTCGAACACGATCACGTCGTGGCCGGAGGCCAGGTAGTCCAGGAACTCCGGGTCCCACCAGTCGATGGTCGCCCGGAAACGCTGCAGCAGGACCAGCGGGACCCCGCCCTGCGGACCCATGCGCCGGTAGGTGAAGGTCGCGGAGGGCCCCTCCACGGTGAGGTTCTCGGCCTTGTCTGCCAGATAGGTGCTCATGACGTCCTTCTCTTGTGGGCGGGTGCCTGTCATGTCTCGCGGCGGGTCTGCTCACGCAGCACACCAAGACATGCCGGGTCTGCGGGGTCGCTGCCCTCGGCCGGCGCCCCATGCGGCGAGCCAGGGGCTGTGGATCAGGCCGGCGGCCTGCTCGGATCACTCGGTCACCGGCTCGCTCCGATCACCCCGGAAATCCGCCGCGCCGAGCCGCAGGGCAATTAAATTACGCTCATAATACTAAGCAGGGGCGACTCGGGCACGCAAGGGGGTTCCCGTGGTGAGCGGAGCCCGCAGCCCGGCCGCGGAACCGCCTGCGGGCCGGCGGCGCAAGCGGTCCGGCGCGGCGGGGGCCGGGGGCGGCGGCCTCGCACCGGCCGCGGGGGCACCGGAATCCGGGGTCATTGAATTACGTTCACAATACAATACATTGGAGGAGCCGACGGAGGGCGAGCGGCCCACCCGGCGCGCAGAGGAGTGTGCGGTGCGATACAGGAAAGAGCACAAGCAGGCCACCAGGCGGAGGATCATCGAGACGGCGGGCCGCCGCTTCAAGGAGGACGGCATCGACGGCTCGGGCATCACGGCGCTCATGAAGGACGCCGGGCTGACCAACGGCGCCTTCTACACCCACTTCACGTCCAAGGACGACCTGGTGGCCACCACGATCGCCGACCAGCTGCAGGCCCAGAACGCGAGCATCGTCGCGCACGCACAACCGGGCCGCGCCGGCCTCGAACAGATCGTGCGCTGGTACCTGTCCCCCTGGCACCGTGACAGCCGTGACGTCGGCTGCCCCTCCGCCGCCCTGCTCGACGAGATAGGGCGCTGCACACACCCGACCAAGCAGGCTTACACCGAGGGCGTACTGGCGGTCGCCGACGGCATCGCCGCCCGCCTGGCGCCGGGCGACCCGCTCTCGGTCCGCCCCATGGCACTCAGCTCCTACGCCATGATGGCCGGCACACTCCAGCTCTCGCGGGCCCTCGCCGACCCGCAGCTCGCCGACCAAGTCCTCGATCAGGGCATCCACAACGCCCTCGCGCTCCTGGGCATCGAACACGAAGGGGACACCAGGACGGCGCACTGACCGGCGTACACACAGACACTGCGGAGCGCGCGCCGCACCGCCCACGCCGCGCCAACCCCTCACCTGCGGCGCGACACCCCTACGGGAAGAGGCGTCCACTCGACACCCGGAGCCTGCACGCGGCCCCCTCCCCCCTACGCCCAGGCACGACGTCGCGGGCGCCGTCTGCCGCGAGGACCAGCCGGCGGGTCCGGGTTTCGTGGACTGACGGATCGGCCTGGCGCGGGGGCAGATCGCCGCGCTCCACCGCGTGCGCCAGCACGCCCTCGACGGCCTGGTGCAGGGAGCCGACATAGCGCTGCCTAACGAGGCCGCACAGTTCCGGCTCCTGGCGAGCCGTGTCGTGCAAGGCCGAGAGCAGGTCGACTCGAGAAGCGGCCTGGCTCCAAGTGGCGCGGGTCATCGTCGCGATGAGTTCCTCGCGGAGTCGGCCGGGCCCGATCGTGACCGGCACGAGGCCGTCGGTGAGGACGCGGCCGGAGTGATCGATGAGGTCGATGAGGGAGTACGCGCGGAACTGGCGGTCGGCGCCGAGGTGATCGCCCTGCTGGAGCCGAAACTGGCGCGGGGCGCGCAGGCCGAGTACGTGGTGGCACAAGCGGACTCGGTGGTCCGCGCGCCGAAGGGGGCCGACCCGACGGCGGCGTCGACCCTGCTGATGAACGCGCTGACCGCGCGGATGACGCCGGAGGCTCTTGAACTGTCGCCCGGGGCGACGGTCGCGGTGCCCGGCGCGGCCGGTGCGGTCGGCGGTTACGCGGTGCAGTTGGCCAAGGCCGCCGGGCTGACGGTGATCGCCGACGCGGCAAAGAAGGACCGTGACCTCGCCACCGGCCTGGGTCCCGATCAGGTGTTCCCGCGCGGGGACCAATTCGCCGAAGGGGTCCGTGAACTGCGCCCCGCGGGGGCGGACGGGATCATCGACGCCGGGGTGATGAGCGCAGCGGTGGCCGCAGGCGTGTGCGACGGCGGAGGCATCGTGACCGTGCAGGGGGTTCACCGGGGCCGCGGACCGTGGTGTGCGCTGGCTCCCCTTCTTCGTGAACGGCCTGTTCGTGAACGGCCGCGTCCGGGACACGGCAGCCCTGACGGAACTGCGTGACCAGGCCGAGTCCGGCACCCTCACGCTCCGCGTCGCGGCGGCGTTTCCACCCGAACAGGCGGCAGAGGCGCACCAGCTCTTCGAAGCGGGCGGTGTACGGGGGCGCCCGTACTGCTGTTCTGAGCCAGGCCGCGGCATCGGCCACCAGGCATCGAGGCGCGTGAGTGCCGCAACGGCTGCAAGAGCGCACCAACCGGGCAAGCCGCGGATACCGACCTGCTTGTGGTCACGCCGGGGGCGACACTGACGGCCCGCGTTCTTGTAGACGCCTGAACCAAGGACATCTCGGCGCTGAGCTTCTCAAATGCCTCCGAGAACCCCCGCCCCGGATCGCCCCGCACCAAAGGATCAGGGCCCTCGGAAGCTCGAGGGCGCGAAGCCGTCCGAGCCCCAACGGGCCCTGTTGCCGCTGCGGCGAGCATCCCCCTACATGTTGATCATGTGGCCGGCCAGGCCGTGGACGGCTTCCTTGACCGCTTCACCGAGGGTGGGGTGGGCATGGACGTTGCGGGCGACTTCGTGGACCGTGAGGTCCCACTGCTGGGCCAGGGTCAGCTCGGGCAGGAGTTCGGTGACGTCGGGTCCGATGAGGTGACCGCCGAGGAGCTCGCCGTACTTGGCGTCGCTGATCAGCTTCACGAACCCGCTCGCGCCGCCCAGGCCATGGGCCTTGGCGTTCGCGGTGAACGGGAACTTGGCGACCTGGACGTCGAAGCCCTTCTCCCGCGCCTGCGCCTCGGTGTAGCCGAAGCTGGCGATCTGCGGCTGGCAGAAGGTGGACCGCGGGATCATCACGTAGTCGAGCTCCATGGTCTCCGCGTCCGCGATCGTCTCGGCGGCGACCACTCCCATCGCCTCGGCGGCATGCGCGAGCATCAGCTTCGCGGTGACGTCGCCGATGGCGTAGATGTGCGGAACCGAGGTGCGGCAACGGCCGTCGACATCGATCGCGCCGCGCTCGGTGACCCGCACGCCGGTGTTCTCCAGGCCGTAGCCGGTGACGTTCGGCGCGAAGCCGATCGCCTGCAACACCTTGTCCGCCTCCAGGACCTGCTGCGCGCCGTCCTTGCCGGTGACCGTGACCCGGACCTGCGCGCCCGACTCGTCGATCGACTCGACACGCGTCGAGGTCAGCACCTGGATCCCCAACTTCCGGTACTGCTTGGCGAGTTCAGCGGAGACCTCGACGTCCTCCAGCGGGGCGATCCGGTCCAGGAACTCCACGATCGTGACCTGCACACCGTAGTTGTGCAGGACATACGCGAACTCGACGCCGATCGCGCCGGCACCGGCGATCACGATCGACTGCGGCAGGTCCTCGGCGAGGATCTGCTCCTCGAACGTCACCACGCGCGACGTGCGGCGGGTGCCGGGCAGCAGTTTGGGGCTCGCCCCGGCGGCGATGATGCAGTGATCGAAGCCGATGGTGCGGGTGTTGCCGTCGTGGTCGGCCACGTGGAGCGTGTGCGGGTCGAGGAACGTGCCGCGACCGCTGATCTCCGTGATCTTGTTCTTCTTCATCAGGTAGTGGACGCCCCTGACCCGGCCGTCCGCGACCTTCCGGCTGCGGCGGAAGGCCTCCCCGTAGTCGAAGGAGACCTCACCCTCGACCTCGATGCCGAAGGTCTTCGCCTCGCGCGTGAAGATGTGCGCGAGCTCGGCGTTGCGCAGCAGGGCCTTGGTGGGGATACAGCCCACGTTCAGGCAGACGCCGCCCCAGTACTTCTCCTCGACGACCGCGACGCTCTTGCCCAGTTGGGCGGCCCGGATGGCGGCTACGTACCCGCCGGGGCCCGCGCCGAGTACGACGACGTCGAAGCGCTCACCCTGCTCGTCCATGGACGGCTTCCTTTCCGCTGGGACGGCCCGCCCCCGCGAGGGGCGGACGCACTCCCGATCGAACGATCTGTTCATCAACACGCCGGCGGCGGCATCCGCCACCTCCCGCAGCAGGGAAACGGTGGAGGCGACCGTATCGCCCACCATCTCGAACGGCGGCTTCCCGACGGCAGCTTCAGCGCCACGCAGCGGTGATCTATGCCCGGCCAGCTGTTGCAGTGCGCCCTGCCGCACGGGGGCGTTGGCTGTCAGGCGGTCTCCCTCAGCTGCGGGGAGGAGTCCTCCACCCGCAACACATAGGCCGCAGCGCCGGCGTAGGAAGCCTCGACGACAAGAACGGCAATCAGCAGCGGATGGGGCCACCCATCCGCCACGATGCCGACCACGCGCCCCACAGCCAGGCCGCTCATGAAGGTGAACAGCGTGATGAGCGAAGTCCTGGTGTAACGCGGATCGGAGGCTCCCAGGCAGAACAGGATCGCCACGGCTACGAACAGTGACCCGGAACCGCTCCTGAAAATGTTCGCCTCCGACGGCGACTGGATGCCGACCCCGTAGATGTCGAGCAGGAGGTGGGGAGCCAAGAGATAGATCAACCCGATCACGGCGATCCCGAGGCCCGCGGAACCAAGAACCATCTTCTTCAGACTCATCTTTCCGATACCTCCGGTGGGGGAGCTCATCGAAGAAGCTCCAGAACATGCGGCACGAACTGCTCGTGGTGCGGGAAGACGCCGCCATGGCCGGCATCGGGGCAGACCCGAAGTGAGGCGTCCGGCAGGCGATGCGCGAAGTCGAACGATGCCCGTGTCGGAAGCATGCGGTCGTCCTCGCCGTTCGCGACCAGAACGGGACGCCGGATCAAGGAGAGGTCCATCGGTGCTTGATTTCCCCAGCGAAGAATCACCTTGAGCTGGGCAGCGACCCTCTCGGTGAGGTGCCGGCTACGGCCTGTCAGGGCGGGACCCCGGGGACGCACCCGTCACGAGGGCCACCGGCCGTGTCGCTGTCATCGTCGGCCCCCCGGGCATTTGCATTACGATCGTACGACCATAGGCCGGGAGGGCGTGCGGGGCAACGGGCTGGGAGAAATTAAATTATGATCGCACGTTCAATGTGCTCGGAGGCGGCGGCCAGCCGCCGGTCGGACGAGTGCAGGAATGTGCAGGTGCGATACGGACGAGACCGCAAGCAGGCGACCGCGGCGGCGGATCATCGAGGCAGCCGGCCGCCGGTTCAAGGCCGACGGCATCGACGGTTCGGGATCGCCGCGCTCATGGCGGATGCGGGACTGACCAACGGTGCGTTCTACCCCCCTTTCGGCTCCAAGGACGACCTGGTCGCTTCCGCGGTCGCCGGCCAGCTCCGCGAGCAGGGCGAGACGCTGAGGGCGGCGCCGCCCGACCATCCCGTGGTCGAGCAGATCCTGCGTGCCTCATCTCTCGGTACGGCACCGCGACAGCCCTGAACACGGCTGCCCGTCGGCCGCCCTGCTCGACGAGATCGCCCGCTGCGCGGACGCGACCAGACGCGCGTACACCGACAAGGTGCTCACCGCCATCGACGACGCCGCCCGAGTGGTGCCGCACGACCCGCGGCCGGCGCGCGAGCAGGCGTTCAGCATCTACGCACTGATGGCCAGGACGCTGCAACTCTCCCGTGCCCTTATGGACCAGCAACCCGCGGATGCCGTCCTGGAACAGGGCATCCAGAGCGCCCTCACCCTGCTCGGCGCTGAAGACCTGCGACAGAGCGCCGACCGGAGCAGGGGCGTCCGCGTTTCGCCCGGCGCCGGAGCCTGGCGGTGGGCACCACCACCGCCCCGGGCTGGTGCCAGGTCGGTCATGGCGTCGCACACAGGGGCAAACCGTGACGTCGACCGCAGCGTGAGAGCAGTGAAATCGCGGAGCGTGGGGTACGCCGCGTCCGCTGCGCACCCGACCGAGGCGGGAGTGGGCGACATGGCACAGCTGCTCGCAGGGTTCGCACCGATCGAGGTGGACATCGACGCGATCTGGATCACCGGCCGGACGGCCGGCACCGGGCCACCGGGCCTGCTGCTGCACGGCTGTCCGCAGACTCAGTGATGTGGCATCAGATCGCCCCCATCCTGGCGCAGCGCCACACCGTCGTGCTGACGGAGCTGCGGGCTACGGCGGCTCCGCGAAACCGGTCGCCGGCGCCGACCATACCGAGCACAGCAAACGTGCCATGGCCGCGGACCATGTCGCGGTGACAGCGAGCCTCGGCTTCCACACCTTCGCCGCGGTCGGACACGACCGCGGTGCCCGCGTCCTGCACCGGATGTGCCTCGATCACCCCGCCCGGGTCAGGCGCGCCGCCGTCCTGGACATCGTGCCCACCCGGCACGTCTTCCCCACCGCGGACACCGCCTCCGGGGTAGCCGTCTCCCGCCCGTGCGGGTCATTCGGCCTGCCATGAGACTGTGCTCAGCTGCGCGACGGTGTGGTGCCCGAGGCCGGCGGGCACGTCGAGCCCCGCCGCGGTGAGGATCTCGCGAACCCGCTCTTCGGCGCGCTCACCCAGCCCGTCGTAGCCGTGCTCACCCAGCCCGTCGTAGCCGTGCTCGAACAAGCGCCGGGCCTGTTCACGGGGCCAGCCGGTGGGCATCAGGTGCTGCGATAGTTGCGGATCGAGGGCGGGGAACCGGCGGTACGCGTCCAACAGCCGGGGCCTGGCGGCCAAGGCCTCGCCCCCGCGGACCCGCTCGTCCCGGGGCGTCGCCCACCACCGCCATTCCTTAACGAATATGGCGACCCGGCCGGGGTCATGCACACCGCGGCGCTGCCGCAACCCGGCCAGGGCATCACCACACGCTGCGGTCAGGCCGGTCCCTTCGGCGGCGTCGGCGAGCAGCCGGGCACCGGCGTGACCGACCACGCCACGCCCGTCAGCACTCACGATGGTCTTCGGACGCGACCCGGTAGCCCTCACTCGGCAGGTGCTCCTTCCATGGCGAACGATCAGGGCCTTCGACAGCCCAGATCATCCCAGATAGCACACCTTCCTCATTTCCGATCATGAACCGCGGGCAGGCTTCCTGAAAGGCCCGGGCTAAACAGCCCTTCCGTCAGCCAGGAAAGGCCGCAGATGCGCCAGCAGCGCTGTCGGCTGCTCCTCCGGGATGAAATGGCCGCACTCGGGGATCTCGGCACCGGTGACGTCGTCCGCGTACTCGCGCCAGATTTCCAGCGTCGGCAGGCGGGAGGGCAGCCCCACGGAACCCCACAGCGCCAGTACCGGCATGGTGAGGCGCCGGCCCTCGGCGGCGTCGATGTCGTCGAGGGCGACGTCCTGCTCCATGGCGCGGTAGTCGTCGAAACTCGCGCGCAGGGCACCCGGACGGGAGAACGCCCGGACGTAGGCGTCGACCGCTTCGGGTGTCAGGCCGTGGCGGTTGTAGGTCCAGCGCTCGAAGAAGTACTCGAGATATCCGCGGATGTCGCGTCCCACGAGGCGCTCCGGCAGGTCGGGTTGCATCTGGAACAGCCAGTGCCAGTACCCGGAGGCGAGGGAGGCATCCAAGCGGCGGAACATCTCCCGGGTGGGCACGATGTCGAGTACGGCCAGCCGCTCCACCTGCTCGGGGCGATCCAGCGCCCAACGGTGCGCCACACGGGCGCCGCGGTCGTGCCCCACGACCGCGGCCTTCTCGAAGCCGAGCGCCTCGACGAGACCGGCGATGTCGGCAGCCATCCGCCGCTTGTCGTAACCGGCCGCGGGTTTGTCACTCAGGCCGTAGCCGCGCAGGTCGGGCGCCACGACCGTGTGGTCGGCCGCGAGATCCGCCAGCACCGGCCGCCAGCAGTCGGAGGTCTGCGGCCAGCCGTGGAGCAGCACGAGCAGGGGGCCGGATCCCGCTCGGACGCAGTGCAGGCGGACCCCGTCCACCTGCGTCACTCCGGTCGTCACTGCCGGCTGTCCCATCAATGCGCCTCCCGGCACGGCTAACCGTCTTAGACGGTTAAGCTAACGTGCAGAATGGAGGAGTGGCAACGGACGGCATGTGGATCTGGGACGGCGGGCGGGTCTGCCTGGACTTCACCAACACCCTCCGCTACCGGTGGCGGACCGCGCCGGAGGAGACTCTCCGGAACCCGGACGACCTGGTCCTCTGGCTTCGGCAGGCCGGCCTGCTCACACCGGGCATCCCGGACCCCGGCGATGCCGCCGTCCTGGCGTCGGGCCGACGACTGCGCGAGACGGTCGACCGGGCCGTACTCGCGGTCGCCGACAACCGGCTGCCCTTGTCCGGCGACATCACCGTGCTCAACCGATCAGCAGCAAAGGCTCCTCGACCCGCCTTGCAGATCGCCGTCACGGACGGGCGCCTGGAGAGCGCCGGAACCGCGAGCATCGCCGCCGACGCCTCAGCCGCGCTGGCGCTGATCGCCCAGGACGCCGTCGATCTGCTCCTGTCCGCCGAGATCCGGCGGGTACGTGTCTGCGGCGCGGACGAATGCGCCCTGCGCTTCGTGGACCGCTCCCCCGCCCGCAACCGCCGCTGGTGCTCCATGTCCCGCTGCGGCAACCGCACGAAGGTCCGCCTCCACCAGGCCCGGGCCAGACGCAGTGAGGACACCCCGGCAGACTGAGCCCATCACGAGCTCCTGGCACCACCGCGCTCAGTTCACTCGGCGGGCCTGAGGCGGAAGGCGGGGCCGGGGATGCTCTCGATGTCCTCCGGCTGTACGGCGTGGCCCCGGTCGCAGCGGATCTGGGCGTCGACGTGCGCGCCGCATCCACGGTGCCTGGACAGCATGGCCGGGCCCTCCGGGTCGGCGCGGTAGCGGTCGCCCCACTGCAGGAGCCCCATCACGGCCGGGACCAGATCCACACCCTTGGGGGTGATCACGTACTTCGGCCGGCTCCGCGAGCCCGGCTCCTTGTAGGCCTCGGTGGCCAGGATCCCTTCCTCGACGAGCATCCGAAGCCGCGCCGCGAGGAGGTTGCGGGGACAGCCGAGGACGCGTTCGAACTCGCTGAAACGGGACGAGCCGTAATAGACCTCGCGCAGGATCAGGATCGTCCACTTCTCGCCCACGACCTCAAGGGTCCGGGCGATCGAGCAGTTCGACGCGTCCCGGTCGAGCCGGGGGTCCACGCCGGCGTCCTGCAGAGCTTCGGTCGTTGCATCCATGGGCTGATTCTAACCTCACCTGAGTTTACTTTTCCATACTCAGCAAGTAGCGTCACGGTCGGCACATCAACCCGGCCGCACGGGAAACGGGCGCGCAGGGGGACCTGCCGGATGAATCGCATCGACCACCCGGACACCCGCACAGGAAGGCCGCCGGCATGAAGGCGTTCGTCGTCGAGAAGTACGGCAAGGACGGCGTACGCGCCGCAGAGGTACCCGAGCCCACCGTCGGAGACCGCGACGTCCTGGTCAGAGTGAGCGCCGCCGGCATCAACCCGCTGGACAAGATGGTCCGCAACGGGGAGTTCAAGCAGCTGCTGAAGTACAAGCTTCCGTTCGTGCTCGGCCACGACGTGGCGGGCGTGGTGACGAGGGTCGGTTCCGCCGTACGCGGCTTCGAGGTCGGCGACGAGGTCTACGCCCGTCCGCGCGACCTGCGGGTGGGGGGCTTCGCGGAGTTCATCGCGATCGACGCGGACGATGTCGCCCCCAAGCCGGCCTCTCTCTCCCCGGAGGAGGCAGCCGCGGTGCCGCTGGTGGCCCTGACCGCCTGGCAGATCCTCGTCGAGCGCGCCCACGTGAAGCCGGGGCAGAAAGTGCTCGTCCACGCCGGAGCCGGCGGCCTCGGGTCGACGGTCATCCAGCTCGCCAAGCACCTCGGCGCCACGGTGGCGACCACCGCGAACACCGAGACCGGGGAGCTGGTCGAGAACCTCGGCGCCGACCTCGTCGTCGACTACACCAAGGAGGACTTCTCCAAGGTGCTCTCCGGCTACGACCTGGTGCTGGACTCCGTGGGCGGGGCGAACCTCGAGAAGTCGCTGACCGTGCTGAAGCCCGGCGGCCTGGCCATCAGTGTCGTCGGCCCACCCGACGCCGCCTTCGCCAAGCAGCTCGGCGCCCCCTCCTTCCTGGGCCTGGTCATGAACACCCTCAGCCGCAAGATCCGCAAGCGGGCCAAGGCGCTGGGCGTGCGCTACGAGTTCTTCTTCATGGAGGCCAACGGCTCCCAGCTGCGCAAACTCGGCGCCCTCTACGACAGCGGGAAGCTCCGCCCGGTCATCGACAGCACCTTCCCCTTCGACCAGACGCTCGAGGCGATGGCATATGCCGAGCAGGGCCGCACCAAGGCCGGCAAGATCGTGGTCTCCATGGTTCCCGACAACGACTGAGACGCGGCCGGCAACAGCCCCTCCGTTCCGGCACCGTCATCACAGGACGACCCCGTTGGCGGTCCACATCGCAACCATGTCGCGGAGAGCTGCAGTTGCAGGGGTCCGGGTCATTCGGCACGCCGTATGCCCGCGGCACAGCGCGGCGCGCGGCTTCGGATGCCCGCGCGAAGTGTGCCCTGCCGCCCCACATCCCGGCAGATCGTTCCTCGCCACCACCCGGTCCAGAACGCGCGCAACCGCGACAACGGTGGCACGCTGCCGCCGTGGTCGATGAGATCCGGCTCTGTACGGACGCGGCCAGACCGCTCCCATCAGCGGCAGACCGGCCGTCATGGACAGTATGGCTGCCGCATGGCTCCCGGCCCGGTCGAACATCTGCCGCAACAGTCCGCGAGGCCATACGTTCCCGTTTCGCAGACGCGCGGCCCGTCTGCCCCTCCCCTCGCGCAAGGCGATGTCCTGCTCACGGCGGACGTGTTCAGGACGGCAGCGTCCGTCCGCCCGGCGACGCACGTTGCCAGATGGGAGTGCGGTCCTTGTCGACCAGGGCGGCCCGGACGCCCTCCAGGAAGTCCGGCGTGCGGATGGCCGTGCACGTGAGGCGAGTTCGGCCTCCAGGCACTCGCGCAACGTGCGCTGTCCGCCTCAAGCCGGCAGGGCGTGGGTGATCTCCAGGCTCTGCGGCGAGGCGGACTCCAGGGCGCCCAACGCGGCTGCCGCCCAAGGGGTGTCGAGGCGACGCAGGCGTTTGCCGATCCCGCCGAGGGCCGACGCGCCGAAAGCCCGGTCCACGTCCCCGCGAACCTCCGCCAGCCTGCTCTGCGCCACCGGGGAACGGCCGGCGAGACGGTTCAGGACGACGTCCACCGGCCCATCGGGGCTGTCGGCCAGGGCGTCCCCCGCCGTGTCCAGCAGGTCCGCGGGAACGAAATGCGTGGCCAGCCCCGCGTACAGGGCGTCGGCCGCGTCGGTCCTCTGCCCGGTCAGCCCCGGGTACATGCCGATCGCGCCGGGCAGCCCCGGCAGGAAGCAGCCGGCCCCGACGTCCGGGAAGAACCCGGTCCCGGTCTCGGGCATCGCCAGCACCGCGCGTTCGGTGACGACACGGAAGCCACCGTGGACCGACAGCCCCAGACCGCCGCCCACGCACCGGCCGTCGATGAGCGACACGACCGGCACGGAATACGCGGCGATCCGGGCACTGAGCCGGTACTCGGAGGCGAAGAACCGCTCACCGGCCTCGGCATCGCCGGCGAGGCTGTGCTCGCGGATCGTGCGGATGTCCCCACCGGCGCAGAACGCCTTCGTGCCGGTACTGGCGAGCACCACGGCGGACAGCGGTGCGTGCTCCCATGAGGCGAGCGCACGGTCGACGGCGGAGACCATGTCTGCGGTCAGGGCGCTGAGCGCCCCGGGCCGGTTCAGCAGGATGCGGCCGACGCCCCGGTGGATGTCGGCGAGAATCCCGGCCGCAGCGGTATCAGGCACGGCTCGTCATCTCGTCCCCGCGGACCCGGCTGTCACGGCCATCACGTTCCTTGACCCGCTGCCGGCGCCGCGGGCCTGAGGGGCAGGCACCAGGCACCTCAAGATCCTTGCACAAGGCGCGGAGCGGCCCGACGGGCTTACCGGCGGCCACAGCGGGGCTGCGGCACCGCCTTCGCCCCCCGCCCTGGGACGCGTTCGCCGCCGGTACCCCAGGCTCCAGGTCGGACTCATCACCGCGACACGGCTGCTCGCCCTGCGCCCGTCCCGGTCTCGATCCCGCTCCCGTCATCGGCGTTCCCTCCAGCAGCCGCCCTGTGACCGAGCACCTCACCGACTGCACGACCTCGCACGGGATCAGAGCGGACCACGTCTCACCCCCGGCCTCCAGGGCCCGGGGCGATTGCGCCGCAGGACGTCCCCCCGGTCGAGAGGGGGCCCCTCTCCGATGCCCTGAAGGGCCTCCTCGCCTCCATGAGGCCGACCCCAGATCTGAGTTTACTTTTCTATACCCAGCCAGTGGCGTCATGACCGGCACATCGGCCCGGCTGCCGCAGGGGAACTGGGCACGGCACGCGCCCGAGAAGGAGCACCACCATGGGAGCAAGCCCCCAGGCACACCTGTTCGCGGAGTTCCTCGCGAGCGTGAGCGCGAAGCCGTCGACACCCGGCCTCGACCTGGCCGTCATCCGCGACATCGTCGACTCCAACCACAAGGCGTCGAGCGAGCCGGAAGGCGTCACCTACGCCGAAGCCGACGCGAACGGCGTCCCCGCCCTGTGGGCCATCCCGGAGGGTGCCGACCCCGACCGCGCGCTGCTCCACTTCCACTTCGGCAAATCCGTCACCGCCTCCATGCACTCCGACCGCAAGGCCGCGGGACACATCGCGAAGGCGGCCGGCGCCCGCTCCCTGGTCGTGGACTTCCGCCTGGCACCCGAACACCCCTATCCGGCTCAGCTCGACGACGCCGAGACCGCCTACCGCTGGCTGCTCGCGCAGGGCTACCAGCCGCAGAACATCGGCAGCACCGGCCACTCGATCGGCGGCACCCTGGCGGTGATGCTGCCGCTGCGCCTGCTCGCCAACGGCGAGACCACGCCCGGCGCGATCGTCAGCGTCTCCCCCTGGACCGACCTCACGCTCCAGAACCCGGCAGTGGACGCCAACGAGACGAACGACAAGATGCTCAGCCGGGGCACACTGGAGCTCTTCAGGGGCGCCTGGCTGCAGGACCCCGCCGCGGACTTCACATCCCCCGAGATCAGCCTCGTGAACGCCGACCTGACCGGCCTGCCGCCCACGCTCGTCTACTACGGCGAGTACGAGACCCTCGCCGACGACGGTGCGCAGCTCGGCCGCCGCCTCGCGGACTTCAAAGTCACCACCGAGACCCACGCGATGCCCGAAGGGCAGCACTCGTTCGTCCTGGGCGCGGGCCGCGTACCCGAGGCGGACCAGGCCATCGGGCAGATGGGCCAGTGGCTGCGCAAGCACCTCGGCGCGTGAGCGAAAGCCGCGCCCGACGTCAGGCCTGCCCGCCAGGCCGCCGCACCACCGCGATGCCGGTGACCGGCCCACCGGTCACCGGCATCCTGCTCGACCACACCGGGCGCCATGCGGTACGTGTGTCCGACACCGTCCCGCACGCAACCACACCACCGTCCCGATGCCACAAAGGAGTGCGCGATGGGAACGTACGAGGATGTCTTCCGCGCCAGTACCGAGGACCCGGAGAGCTTCTGGCTGAAGGCGGCGGAAGGCATCGACTGGGATGCCACTCCGCACCGCGCCCTGGACTCCTCGGGCGCGCCCTTCTACCGCTGGTTTCCCGACGGACGGCTCAACGTCTGTTTCAACGCACTCGACCGGCACGTCGAGGCCGGCCGGGGTGAACAGCCCGCACTCGTCTACGACTCCCCCGTGACCGGCACCCGGCGCACCTACACCTACACGCAGTTGAGAGACGAGGTGGCGGCCTTCGCCGGAGCACTGGCGGGGCTCGGCGTGGGACACGGCGACCGCGTCGTCATCTACATGCCGATGGTCCCCGAAGCCGCCGTCGCGATGCTGGCCTGTGCACGCATCGGCGCAGTGCACTCGGTCGTCTTCGGCGGGTTCGCCCCGCGCGAACCCGCCCTGCGCATCGACGACGCGGCCCCCAAGGCCGTGGTCTCCGCCTCCTGCGGCATCGAGGGCAAGCGGGTCATCGCGTACAAGCCCCTTCTCGACCAGGCGATCGAACTCGCGGCCCACAAGCCCGACACGTGCGTGCTCCTGCAACGCCCGCAGGAGCGGGCCGAGTCGGGGCCCGACGGTCTCGACTGGGCCGACGCGGTCGCGGCCGCAACGCCGGCCGACTGCCTTCCCGTCGCCGCCACCGATCCCCTCTACATCCTCTACACGTCCGGAACGACCGGAAAACCCAAGGGAGTCGTGCGTGACTGCGGCGGCTACACGGTCGCGCTCCAGTGGTCGATGGGCGCCGTCTACGACGCGGGCCCCGGCGAGACCATGTTCACCGGCACCGACGCCGGCTGGATCGTCGGGCACTCCTACATCGTCTACGGGCCCCTGCCGGCCGGAGCCACCACGGTCCTCTACGAGGGCAAGCCGGTCGGCACCCCCGACGCGGGCCAGTTCTGGCGCGTCGCCGCCGACCACCGGGTCAAGACCATGTTCACGGCGCCCACCGCATTCCCGGCCACCCGCAAGGAGGACCCGAAGGGAACGCTCACTGCGGATCACGACCTGAGCGGCCTGCGCCACCTGTTCCTCGCCGGCGAGCGCCTCGCCCCCGAGACCCACCACTGGGCGAGCACCCTCCTGGGCATCCCGGTGATCGACCACTGGTGGCAGACCGAGACCGGCCGGCCCATCGTCGCCAACCCGGTCGGCATCGAAGCCGCTCCCCCCAAGCCCGGGTCCCCCACCCGCCCGCTGCCGGGCTGGCACATCCGCGTCCTCGACACCTCGGGCGAGCCGGTACCCGCGGGCGTCGACGGCGCGATCATGGTGAAGCTCCCCCTGCCGCCCGGCACGCTCCCCACCCTCTGGAACGACGACGACCGCTACGTCGCCACCCACCTCTCCGCCCACGACGGCTACCACCTCACCGGCGACAACGGCCACACCGACGACGACGGCTACGTCTTCGTCATGGGCCGCACCGACGACGTCATCAACGTCGCCGGACACCGGCTGTCCACCGACACCATGGAAGAGGCCCTGGCCGCCCACCCCGACGTCGCCGAATGCGCCGTCATCGGCGTCGCCGACGCACTCAAGGCACAGATCCCGCGCGGCTTCGTCGTCCTCAAGACAGGCAGCAACCGAGAACCGGGCCAGGCCGAGGCCGAACTCGTCCAGCTCGTACGGACACGCATCGGCCCCGTCGCCCCCCTCAACGACGTCACGGTCGTGGCCGCCCTGCCAAAAACCCGCTCAGGCAAAATCCTGCGCAAGACCATGCGCGGCATCGCCGACGGCCACGACGAACCCACCCCCTCCACCGTCGACGACCCCGCCGTCATCGAAACCCTGCGCCCCGTCCTCCGCCACGCCGACCGCACCCCGTGAACGACTGCCCCAGGACATGAACCACGGCGAGCACGTCCCACACCGACAGACGCCAGTGCCGATCACCTCCCACGCACCGGACACCTTGACGACTCCCGCCGACCACCGTGCCGACCGCCCGCACCATACCCGTGTCCACACTGATCCGCCCAAGGAACTTCACCGCCAAGTCCAACGAGGCATACACCACGCGACAGCGGACCCCGGCCAGTACGACCCCACGACCAACGAAACCAGATAGACCGCACTGCCCGGCGAACAGCACGACAGCCCGAACACCCCCCGCACACCACCCCAACCCCCACAAAGAACCTCTCCAAGCAGCCCCGACCTTCCTCCCAATCAACAGCTCCTGACCCTGCGGCGGGACCGCCCTGCGGGCGGCCCGCCGTGCTCGTTCGAAGGCACTCGTCATGCGCCGACGCCGCTACCCCTCGGACACCACAAACGCGGAATGGGCCCTGCTCGAAGGGCTGCTGCCCACCCCGGCCTGCGAGACCAGCAAGGGCGGCCGGCCGGAAAAGCATCCCCGCCGCGAGATCGTCGACGCGATCCGCTACGTCGTGGACACCGGCTGCAAGTGGCGGGCCCTACCTGCGGATTTCCCGCCCTGGCGCACGGTCTGGGGGTTCATGGCCCGCTGGGCGGCGGCCGGAATCGTCGGCCAGATCCGTGACCAGTTGGCGGGGCGGATCCGCCGCGACATGGGCAAAGGCCCCGAGCGGTGGCCATCGTGATCGACTCCCAGAGTGTGAAAGCCGCTGAGACGGTCTCCAAGGCCACCCGCGGCTACGACGCGGGCAAGAAAATCAACGGCCGAAAGCGCCACCTGGTCGTCGACACCCGCGGCCTGCCCCTCATGGTCATGGTCACCCCCGCCGGCCTGCATGACGCCGCAGCGGCGAAGGAGGTGCTGTTCCGTCTGCGCCTGATGCACCCCGAGATCACGATCGTGTGGGCCGGCTCGGCTTACGCCGGGAAGCTCGTCGACTGGGCGAAACAGCACCTCAACCTCACGATCAAGCCGGTCAGCCGCCCCAAGGACGCCTCCGGCTTCGTCGTGCTGCCCCGTCGCTGGATCGTCGAGAGGTCGCTCGCCTGGATGATGCACGCCCGCCGCCACGCGAGGGACTACGAACGGCTCATCCAACACTCCGAAACCTTGAGCACCTGGGCGGCCATCACCCTCATGACCAGGCGCCTCGCGCGGAAAGGCGCGACGCCCAGCCGGCCGAGGAAACAGCCCGCTGCCGGCGGCTGACCGGCGAAGGTCAGCTGGACGAAGGAAGCCTCAGCCCATCCCCTTGGGCAGGGCAACGTCAAACCTGGCCATGCGCCATCAGGGCTGCGTGAGGCAACACGAGTACACCGCCCGGACCGGCAAACTCCGCGCACAACGACTCGAAGTGGTTTTTGATCTCGGCAATGACCACCGGGTCCTGACTCGTCACGATCTGGCCGATCGTCGCCACTCCGGCGGCCGGTCCGCTCCACCACTCCTCAAGCGTCGTCTGGTGGTCCCAGGTCAAGGTGTCGCAGACGACGTCCGTCAGACCCGCCTCACCGAGCAACGCGGCGAACCCCTGTTCAGTACGGAGGAAGTCGTCTTCGGGAGCAAGAGCGGGCAGGTGAGCTGGACGGGTGACGCCTGCCGCCTGGACAGCCCTGCCCAGCAGGGCCTGCCCGGCGGCCGCGGGAGCCGCCCAGATGGTGACGGCTATCCGCCCGCCCGGCCGCGTCACCCGGCGCAACTCCCTCAGGGCTTCCCGAGGTCGTCCGACATGGTTGAGAACGAAGTTGCCGACCACGGCATCGAACTCGTCGTCGGCGAACGGCAGGCGAGGCAGAGCGGCAAGCCGCACGTCAGCTTCCGGAGCCGCCAGCGCGGCCCGGGCGACCATGCCGGGTTCGGCATCCACCGCCGTCACCTTCGCTCCCCGCTCACATGCAACTGCGGCGGCGCTGCCAGTGCCCGTCCCGACATCGAGGACCCGAACACCCTCCCTGACCCCGGCAGCGTCGAGGAGCCCAGACACCGGATACGCACAGAGTTTGGCAAAACTCGCAGCATAGGCATCGGCCTGCCCCGCCCACGCCCGTCGCTCGGACTCATCAAACACCGTCTGCACCACTCGTCCCCTCCCCGGAACAACCACCGCCGCGATCACGACCCGGCGGACCTGACGCTAACCCATCGCTGATCAACTGCGACGCGGGTTCAGAAACACGCACTGAGGGCGCCGGAGACGTGTCCCCTGACTTGGGCGTCCGCGCCGCCGAGCGCGGCGAGCATCTCGCGGACGGGCACGTCGATGCCGGTGCGGGTGTAGTGATCGCCGAAACAGTTGCCGCTCAGGAAGCGCTGGATGTGCTGCTCGTCTACGGGGGCGTTCGCGTACATCGCGTCCACGGCCGCGTCGCCGACGATCTGCTTCTGCACCGCCAGGCCCTGATCCATCCGCGTCTCCGGGCTGGTGGTGGACTGGCCCTCCAGCGGCAGGGCGATGCCGCGTTCCCTCAGGACGTCGTTGGTGACGTGCAGGAAGTCGAAGACACGGGCCATTCCGGCCTACGGAACCGCCTGGTAGACGATCTCCTTCGCCTCCACCGGGGTGACGCCGACGGTGAGTGCGGCACCGAGCATCACCCGGTACTCGGCCACCGCGCCGACGGCGATCATCGCGGCAAGCTGCGTCATCAGCCGGGTGCGTTCGTCGACCTCGCCGGTGTGCTGGAGGACTGCGTCGAAGGCGAAGTTGTCGAAGTACTCGATCAGCTCCGGATCGGTGACCGCCAGGGTGGAGACGTGGCCGGGAAAGAGCCGCTCGTGCGCGGCCGTGGCCGCTGCGTTGGGCTTGCGGGTGGTCACGGGCGCACCAGTACCTTCAGGCGGCTACGCTCGTCCATGGCCTTGTAGGCGTCGGCGACCTGGTCCAGCGCGACCTCGGCGTCGAACACCTTGCCCGGGTCGATGCGGCCGGCCAGCACATCGGCGATAGCGGGCTCCAGATAGGCGCGCACCGGGGCAGGGCCGCCGGCCAGCTGGGCGTTCTTCCCGAACAGTGACCCGAACCCGACCGGTGCCTCTTCGTACTGCGGGACGCCGACGCGGGAGATGATCCCGCCGGGGCGGACGATGCCGTACGCCTGCCCGTAGGCCGGCATCAGCCCGACGGCCTCCAGCACGACGTGGGAGCCCTCGCCGCCGGTCAGCTCCATCACCTTGGCGATGCCCTCCTCGCCGCGCTCGGCGACGACGTCCGTGGCGCCCCACTCGCGGCCGAGGTCGGTGCGGGAGGTGTGCCGCCCCATGAGGATGATCTTCTCCGCACCCATACGGCGGGAGGCGAGCACCGCGGACAGTCCTACGGCGCCGTCGCCGATCACGGTGACGGTCTTGCCCGGCTCGACGCGGCCCATGTGGGCGGCGTGGTAGCCGGTGAGGTAGACGTCGCTCAGGGCGAGCAGCGAGGGCAGCAGCGCGGCGTCGACGTCAGTGGGGATCTTCACCAGCGTGCCGTCGGCCTGCGGCACCCGGACGGCCTCGGCCTGAGCGCCTCCGACACCGCTGGCGCCGTACCAGCCGCCGTGCGGGCAGGCGGTGTGAAAGCCGTCCCGGCAGATCGCACAGGTGTTGTCGGCGAAGGCGAACGGGGAAACGACGAAGTCGCCGCGCTGGAGGCCGCGGACCTCGGAACCGGTCTCCTCGACAACGCCGAGGAACTCGTGCCCCATCGGGGTGCCCTCGTCGGTCTTGTCCATCGAATGGTAGGGGTGCAGGTCGGAGCCGCACACGCAGGCCAAGGTGATGCGGACGACCGCGTCCGTGGAATCGACGATCTTCGGGTCGGGGACGTTCTCGACCCGAACGTCTCCGGGCCCGTACATGAAGGTGGCACGCATGGAAAAACTTGCCTTTCGTGGCTTTCAGTAACTCTGTGAGCTGGAGTGACGGCCGGCTGCCAGCACGCGCGGACTGTCGGCTGGGTCAGCGCGGATCAAGACACAGGGTGGCGGCGCGGGCCCGGTCGGTCAGGACGTGCTCGACGATGCTGGTGTAGCGGCCGTACTTAGCCCGGTAGGCCGCGTCCACGGCGGCGTACTCGCCGGGGTCGGCGTCGTGAAAGGTGACGTCGGCCCGGACGCCGCCGGCCGCCACACGTCCTCGGTGACGGGAGCGGGTGCCGCGGTACCAGGGGCCGTCGACGCCTTTGACGGAGCGGACGTAGAGCCGGTCACCGGCGCGTACGACCCACATGGTCACCGGGGCGCGGAGAGTACCGTCGCCGCGTTCGGATTCCAGGTCCAGTTCTTCCGCCGCGCCGATGCTGGTCAGGTCGGAGTCGTTCCAGGTGGTCATGGTTCTCACCTTCCATGGACGGGGACTGCAAGCATCTGTTGGACGCCGGCCGAGAAGCCTCGGCCACCCTGCCGCCGTCATGCGCCGAGACGTATCAGGCATGTCACGCCCTCAGGCCGGTGAAGGTCGAGCCGTCGACCACGAACCGGTACCGGACGTCGGAGGCGTGGATGCGCTCGTATGCGGTGTTGATGTCCTGCGAGCCAATCAGCTCGATGTCGGCCGTGACCTGGTGCTCGGCGGCGAAGTCGAGCATCTCCTGGGTCTCGGCGATCCCACCGAACAGCGACCCCACGAAGGAGCGGCCGTTCTGGCAGAGCGTGAAGACGTCCACGGGCATCGGCTCCGTCGTCACGCCGACGTTCACCATCGTGCCGTGCAGGCGCAGCATGCCGAGGTAGTCGGGCAGGGACACCGGGGCGCTGACGGTGTTGAGGATGATGTCGAAGGTGTTGGCCAGCTCGGTGAACGCAGTCCCGTCGCCGGTCACGGCGTAGTGGTCGGCGCCGAGGGTCGCGGCGGCTTCGCGCTTACTTTCCGACTGGGACAGCACGGTCACGTCGGCGCCCATAGCCTTGGCCATCTTCACGCCGAGGTGGCCCAGCCCGCCGAGGCCGACGACCGCGACCTTGGTGCCCGATCCGGCGCCGAACCGCTTGAGCGGGGCGTAGACGGTGATGCCCGCGCACAGCAGCGGCGCGGCGGCGGCAGGGTCGAGGGCCTCGGGCACGCGGACCACGAAGTCGTCGGGGGCGACGATCGCCTCGGAGTAGCCGCCCTGGGTGTGGGCGCCGGGCTCGGCGGGGTCGGGGCTGCCGAAGACGAGGGTGTGGCCCTTCAGACAGTACTGCTCCTGGCCCGCCCGGCAGTTGTCGCACTCTCGGCAGGAGTTGACCATGCAGCCGATGCCGACCAGGTCGCCGGCCTGGTACCGGCTGACGTCGGAGCCGGTTTCGGTGACGCGGCCGACGATCTCGTGGCCGGGGACGAGCGGGCTGACCGGGAGCGGGTCGAAGGAGCCATCGACGAAGTTCATGTCGGAGTGGCAGATCCCGCAGTACAGGATGTCGATCCGGACGTCGTGGGGGCCGACGTCGCGGCGCTCGATGGTGACGGGGGCGAGGGGCTTACCGGCCTCGGGGGCCCCGAAGGCGTGGACGGTGGTGGGCACTGTGGTTCCCTTTGCAGATCGTACGGGGTGAAGGTCAGGCTTCGGGGATGGCGCGGCCGTAGGCGGCGAGGGTGACGTTCTCCGGCTCGGGCCCGCCGCGCCGGCCGGTCTCCAGCGCGTCCAGGGCGGCCAGCTCGTCGGCGGTGAGGTCGAAGTCGAAGACGTCGATGTTCTCGGCGATGCGGTGGCGCTTGGTGGACTTGGGGATGACGGAGCGGCCCTGCTGGATGCCCCAGCGCAGCAGCACCTGGGCGGGGCTCTTGCCGTGGGCCTCGGCGATCTGGGTGACGGCCGGGTCTTCGAGGACGCTTGTGCGGTGGTCGCCGTAGCCGGGGTAGAAGGTGATGCCGCCGATGGGGGACCACGCCTGGTTGAGGATGCCGTGGGCGGTGTCGAAGTCGAGGACGGCGCGCTGCTGGAAGTAGGGGTGGATCTCAAGCTGGTTGACGGCCGGAACGACGGAAGTGGTGTCCAGGAGTGTGGTGAGGTGGTCGACCATGAAGTTGCTGACGCCGATCGCGCGGACCTTCCCGTCGGCCAGGAGCTTTTCCAGGGCGCGGTAGGCCGCGAGGGTCTTGTCGAAGTCCGACGGCAGGGCCTGGTGCAGGATGAGCAGGTCGATCTGGTCGACGCCCAGCTTGGCAGCGCTTTTGTCGAAGCCGTGCAGGGTCTCGTCATAGCCGTAGTCGCTGATCCAGATCTTGGTCTCGACGAAGATCTCCTCGCGCGGGACGCCGGAGGTCTGCAGGGCCTGGCCGACTTCCCGCTCGTTGCCGTAGGCGGCGGCGGTGTCGATGTGCCGGTAGCCGAGCTCCAGCGCGGCCGTGACCGCGGCGATCGTCTCCTGGGGCGGGGTCTGGAAGACGCCGAGGCCGAGAGCGGGCATCTGGACGCCGTTGTTGAGAGTGAGGGTCTGCATCACGTAGTCCTTTACTTGCGGGACGCCCGTGCGGGCACGATCAGGGTGAGGACGGCGGCGACGGCCAGCGCGAGCAGGACGGCGGAGCCCGTCAGCGCGGTGCCGGAGCGGGCCGCGATGTCGGCGGCCGCGTGACCGGTGGAGACGGTGGCGGCCACGGCCGTCAGAATGCTCAGGGCCAGTGCGCTGCCGATCTGGTGCACGGTGTTGACCAGGCCCGAGCCGGCCCCCGCGTCCTCACGTGCGACGCCGTCGACGCCGCTTGAGGTCATCGGGGCCAGTGCCAGGCCCTGGCCGGCGCCGATGATCACCATCGGCAGGGCCACACCGGTCAGGTAGGGGGTGTACAGGTCCAGGCGGCTCAGCCAGGCCATGCCCACGGTCGTCAGCGCGACCCCCGCGGCCAGGACCCGGGGCCTGCCGAACCGCTCCAGCAGCCGGGGCACGCGGACCGCGAAGACGAAGTTGACCAGCGTCATCGGCAGGAAGGCCAGGCCCGCCTGCAAAGGCGTCCAGCCGTAGACGCTCTGCACGAACTGCGCGGTGAAGAAGAAGAAGCCCATCATCGCGCCCATGTAGAGCATCCGGGTGACGTAGGCACCGGACCGCTCGCGGCTCGCGAACAGCCGCAGCGGCACGATCGGCTGCGCGGCCCGCCGCTCCACCGAGACGAACACCACCAGCATCGCTACGCCCGCCGCGAGGGGGAGCAGCGTGGCCGGTGCCGTCCAGCCGTGGTCGGCGGCGTTCACGATGCCCCAGACCAGCGC
This sequence comes from Streptomyces sp. NPDC013157, assembly GCF_042899865.1. Taxonomy (NCBI): domain Bacteria; kingdom Bacillati; phylum Actinomycetota; class Actinomycetes; order Kitasatosporales; family Streptomycetaceae; genus Streptomyces; species Streptomyces sp. NPDC013157. The sequence goes on from NZ_JBIBAK010000002.1 coordinate 43,079, forward strand.
GGTCGAGCCCACGGTTGCCAGCAGCGCCCCGGCCACGTCGAACCGGCCGCCGCGACGCTCGGTCTCGGGCAGGAAGCGCACCGCCAGCACCATCATCACGATGCCGATGGGCACGTTCAGGAAGAACCCCGCCCGCCACGAGATGAGGTCCGCGACCAAACCTCCCACGACCAGCCCGAACGCCGCGCCGAGACCGGCGACAGCGCTGTAGGCGGCCATCGCCCGGTTGCGGGCCTCGCCCTCCGCGAAGCTGCGCGTGAGCAGGGAGAGCGCGGATGGAGCCAGAACGGCGGCGCCGACGCCCTGCAGCGCCCGGGCCGCGATCAGCCACCAGGCGCTCTGGACGGCGCCCACCAGCAGCGAGGCCAGCGAGAAAACCACCAGCGAGTACAGGAAGACCTTGCGGTGGCCGAAGAGATCACCGGCGCGCGCTCCCAGGAGCAGCAACCCGCCGAAGACCAGTACGTAGGCGTTGGTGATCCACGACAGGCCCGTCTCGGAGAAGCCCATGTCGGAGCGGATCTGCGGCAGCCCGGTGAACACGATCGAGTTGTCCAGGATGACCATGAAGTAACTGACGCAGATGATCGCGAGGATCAGTGTCGAGTGCGCCGGGCCGTGGGAGGACCGACGCTCCAGGTGTGCCTGTCGGCGCGGTGCGGTGGTCCTGTCGCCGCTCGGCACCCCCGGGCGGCCCGAGTCGGCGACTGGCCCGGCGGGGGCATCGCCGGTGTCGTGGGTGGCTGCTATGTGCACGGTCTTCCTCGTGTCGATCGGGAGTGCGGCCCGATTCCGGGGCCACCAGTTGCTGGCTTCTCCCAGGTAACGGCACCTCGAGGGGCAGTGGGAGTCACTGCTCTTCCAGGTACTGGCAGTACCTCGCAGGCCCCTCCAGGCCGACCTACCGTGGATGAGCCGGCACACCGCGCAGGTATCTCGAGAGGAGTCCGCCGTGCCCCGTACTCGACGTCAGGTCCGGTCCGGCGGTCGACGCGACCGGCCCCGCCCGAGCCGGGCCCCCGTTCCCGGACCGATGTGCCAGCCGGCGTTCGGGCGACGCTCGAGATGAGCTTCCTCCGTGACGGCTCACGCCGGGAGCTGTCCACCGAGGGCGCGACAGCCGAAGACACCAGGAAATGAGCATGACCGACCACACCAAGAAGGACGTGGCCGCCGAGGTGCGGGAGTTCCTCAGCACCCGGCGGGCCAGGATCACCCCCGAGCAGGCCGGGCTGCCGGTCTACGGCGGAAACCGCCGCGTCGCGGGGCTGCGGCGCGAAGAGGTCGCCCTGCTGGCAGGCATGAGCGTGGACTACTACGTCCGCCTGGAGCGCGGCAACCTCGCCGGCGCATCGGACTCGGTCCTCGAAGCCCTCGCACACGCCCTGCAGCTCAACGAGGCCGAACGCACCCACCTCTACGATCTGGCCCGGGCCGCCAGCCCGTCCGGCCGCCGGCCGGCGGTGACCTCCTCGCGCGTCCGGCCGACGATTCTGCGGCTGCTCGACTCGATGACCGGCGTGCCGGCGTTCGTCCGCAACGCCCGCTTCGACATCATGGCCGCCAACGCCCTGGGACGAGCGCTGTACGCGCCTCTGTTCGACTCACCGCTGTTCGCGCAGCGCGGACCGGTCAACAGCGCCCGCTTTCTGTTCCTCGACCCCGCCAGCCAGGACTTCTGGGTCGACTGGGACAAGGGCGCCGACGATGCCGTCGCCTTCCTGCGCACCGAGACGGGCCGCGCGCCGCACGACAAGGCCCTCACCGACCTGATCGGCGAACTGACCACCCGCAGCAGCGACTTCGCCCGCAGGTGGGCACAGCACGACGTGAAGTTCCACCGATCCGGCGCGAAAAACCTTCACCACCCGCTCGTCGGCGACCTCGCCCTGCCCTACGAGGCGATGGAACTGCCCTCCGACCCCGGCCTGCGCCTCAACTTCTACACACCCGAGCCGGACTCCCCGGAGCAGCAGGCCCTGGACCTGCTCGCGAGCTGGACGGCCACCGGCACGGTCGTGCCCTCCGGCAACGACTGACCCCCGCACGAACGAGGGAGAACCACTCCATGCAGTACCGACCGCTGGGCCGTACCGGCGTCCAGGTCAGCCCGCTGTGCCTGGGTGCGATGATGTTCGGACCTTGGGGCAACGAGGACGAGGCCGACTCGATCCGGATTATCCACCGCGCTCTCGACGCGGGTATCAATTTCGTCGACACCGCGGACGTCTACTCCGCCGGCGTCTCGGAGGAGATCGTCGGCAAGGCGCTGAAGGGCCGTCGCGAGGACGTCTTCCTGGCCACCAAGTTCTTCATGCCGATGGACCAGGACGACCCCAACCAGCGGGGCGGTTCGCGCCGCTGGATCATCCGCGCGGTCGAGAACTCCCTGCGGCGGCTCGGCACCGACCACATCGACCTCTACCAGGTCCACCGCCCCAGCCCCGACACGGACGTCGCCGAGACCCTCGGCGCCCTCACCGACCTGGTCCGCCAGGGCAAGGTCCGCTACCTCGGCTCCTCGTCCTACTCCGGCTCGCAGATCGTCGAGGCTCAGTGGACCTCGCGTGAGCGGCATCTGGAGCGCTTCGTCACCGAGCAGCCGCCGTACTCGATCCTCGTGCGCGGCATCGAGGAGGACGTGCTGCCCACCGTGCGCCGGCACGGCATGGGCACCCTCACCTACAGCCCACTCGCCGGCGGCTGGCTCTCCGGCCGCTACCGCAAGAACGCCACCGAGGGACCGGCCTCGGCCGCCCGCCCCCAGGCCCGCTTCGATATGAGCACCCCCGCCAACCAGCGCAAGCTCGACGCCGTAGAACAGCTCGCCGCCCTGGCGGACAAGGCCGGCCTCCCCCTGATCGAACTCGCCGTCGCCTTCGTCATCAACCACCCCGGCGTCACCTCCGCGATCATCGGACCGCGCACCATGGAACAGCTGGAGGCGTTCCTGCCCGCCGCCGACATCACCCTCCCCTCCGACATCCTCGACGCCATCGACGAGATCGGCGCCCCGGGCGTCACGGTCAACCCGGTCGACAACAGCTACGGAGACTTCGAGCTGCGGGCCGACCAGCGGCGCCGCTGACATGAGTCGGCTCGGCCAACCGAGCCGGAACACCATCACGGCCCACCGGAGAACAACCGCCCCGGGCGCTCCACCGGCTTCCCGGCCGGTGCGAGCCCACCTCGGCGCTGCAAGTGCGGCACTGAGAAATAGCGCTCCTCGCAGCAGATCGCGGTCACTCGAAATCGAAGAGACCGCACATGTCAGGCTTCGAACCGACGGGTGTTTCCGGGCGACAGCCATCTTCGCGCCCCTGTCGCCCGGGTAGCGTCACGGCTGAGCGGCAACACGCGGCAACCGTCCGCAGAAGCGGTGCGGGCCGGAGTGCCTGCGCGGCGGCGTATTCGTGGCCCTGTTCCTGCCTGCGGATTTTCTGGGCCGCTCGCGAGGAAGCGCACAGGTTCACAAAATCCTGAGCGGCGGCGCGGGGGAACCCGTACGCGAATGCCCGGACAGGTAGGGCTACGTGCACGGGTTGTGGCTGCTATCAGCTGTCAGGTCGGGCGGTGCATGGGCAGGGAGTACAGGGCCGCGAGGGCAAGATGGCTTGGTTCGTTCGGTCCTGCCGAGTTGTTGACGAGTGCTGAGGCGCGGGCCACGCTGCTGCGTCTCGTGCACGTCCGGTCTTGGTGACGAGGCTTCGCGCGTGGAAGGAGCTGGCTTCCACGCGTTCGAGTACGCGGCGGACCCGGGCGCGGTCGGCGCGTCGGGGATTGAGCGGGTGCACCAGAGGGCGGCAGGCCTTGCGGAAGGCTTCCAGCGCCTGATCGAGATCAGGTGCATCGGGTGCGGGCTTCGGGGCACCGGCCTTCGGCGCGCAGTGCGCGAGGTGGTCGAGAATGGCAAGCAACTCCGTCAGACGCATTTCGGCGACCGTGTGGACACTCGTGGGGACGACCGGCGCGGCTGCCAGAATCCCGCACCCGGCCCCCAGAACGGTCTCCTGGATGCGTAGGGCGAGCAGCTCCGGGGAGAGCGTATGCAGCAGTGCGAGCACCATGCTGAGCGAGCCGGTGCTGAAGAAGGTCACCGCCCAGTAGCTGCCGGAGGGGATGTAGAACATCCTGGACGTCGCACTGGCGATCGCGTTGGGCGGGGACTGCCTGGCCGATGTCGGCATGCTGCGGGCCGAGCCGGCCGTGTTCGGCGCGGTCGCCTCCGACCCGACGGTCTCGCGTCTGGTCGACGCCCTCGCCGGCTCTGGCGAGAAAGCCCTGCAGGCCATCCTCGCCGCACGGGCCGAAGTGCGCGAAAACGTCTGGCGGTTGGCCGACCGGAAAGCGCCTGATGCGGTCGGGTCGGTGACTGTCGACCTCGACGGGGTGCTGGTGATCGCGTACTCGGACAATGAAGACGCCGCTGCGACATGGAAGAAAACCTACGGTCATCACCCGCTGGTGGGGTTCGTCCACCACCGGCGCCGTCGAAGACCGCTCCGTCCTGGTCGGCGCCCTGCGCGCGCTCGCCCCCCGCGCACCGCGAAGCGGTGGTCCGCGTCCACGTCATGGGTCAGGCGGGCGAGGACGTCGCCGCACAGCCGGGCGTTCGGCGCGGGGCGGTCAAGTCCCGTACCCATCACGGTGTCCGTGCGCTGCGGGCGGAGTCGGCGCGGCGGCCTGAGCGCCCGCTCCCACGGCGGAATGCCGCGCTGACACCTTGCGGGGGCCACGGCCGCACCCCGTGGCGCCGTTGAGACATGTCGCAGGTGTGACACCGGAGGCCAGTGACATGCTCACCGCCACAGCAGATTCTGTCGGACATCGCGTGACTCCCAGCTGTACGAGAGGTGCTTGGCTGATGGCATGGATCCGCCTGACGGCGGCGATATCGACAGGATTGCTGCTGGCCGCCGGAGGCGTACCGGCCGCCTCCGCCCGGACGCCCCAGGACACCGCGGCGCGACCCGCCGACGGCCAGGGCGCGCCGCCCGTGACCGTACGCCTGGTGACCGGCGACCGCGTGACGGTATCGCCGGGGGCAGACGGCCGCCGCGCCGCCTCGGTCGAGCCGGGACCCGGCCGTGCGGGCATCGTCTTCCGCACGTACCAGGAGGACGGCGGCGACCTGACGGTGCTGCCGTCGGACGCCGCGGACCTGGTCTCCGCCGGGACGCTGGACCGGCGTCTGTTCGACGTCTCCACCCTGATCGCCCAGGGCTACGACGAGGCCGGCACCTCCGCGCTGCCGCTGATCGTCTCCGCCTCCCCGCGCGGCGGCGTGGCCCGGACGACCGCGAAGAGCGAGAAGGCCGCGGCCGCCGTCGCGGACCGGGTCGCCGCGTTCAACGAGGCATCGGCCCCGGTGCGGACCCTCGCCAGTATCGGCGCGCGGTCGCTGCGCGTCGCGGACGACGACCTCGGCGCCTTCTGGAAGGCCTTGAACCCGGGCGACGCCGAGGGCACCGCCCGCGCCGCCGCGACCCCGCGGGTGTGGCTGGACGGCCGGGTCGCACCGGTGCTGGACCGCAGCACGGCGCAGATCAACGCGCCTGCGGCGTGGAAGGCCGGGTACGAGGGCCAGGGCGTGAAGGTGGCCGTGCTGGACACCGGTGTGGACGCCGCCCACCCCGATCTGGTGGGCCGGATCGCGGAGTCGAAGGACTTCTCGGGCAGCGGGAACACCGTGGACCACTTCGGGCACGGCACGCACGTGGCGTCGATCGTCGGCGGTACGGGCGCGGCGTCCTCCGGTTCCCGCAAGGGTGTGGCGCCGAAGGCGGAGCTGCTGATCGGCAAGGTGCTCGGCGACGACGGCTACGGCTCGGAGTCGCAGGTCATCGACGGCATGGAGTGGGCGGCCGCCGAGCACGCCAAGGTCGTCAACATGAGCCTCGGCTCCGACGAGCCGACCGACGGCACCGACCCGATGAGCCAGGCCCTCGACACGCTGTCCGCTTCTGGCGACACCCTCTTCGTCGTCGCGGCGGGCAACGCGGGCGAGAACGGGGACTCCACGATCGGTTCGCCCGGTGCGGCCGACGCCGCGCTGACGGTGGGCGCTGTGGACCGCGACGACTCCCTCGCCTCCTTCTCCAGCCGCGGTCCGCGCCTCGGCGACAAGGCCGTCAAGCCCGACGTGACCGCCCCCGGCGTCGGCATCGTCGCCGCGCGCGCGTCCGGCACCACGATGGGCGACCCGGTCGACGCGAACTACACGGCGGCGTCCGGCACCTCGATGGCGACCCCGCACGTGGCGGGTGCCGTCGCGCTGATCGCCCAGCAGCACCCCGGCTGGACCGGCCAGCAGTTGAAGGACGCGCTGATCAGCACCGCCCACACCGTGCCGGGCACGAAGGTGACCGAGCAGGGCGGCGGCCGGATCGACGTCGCCGCGGCCATGGGCGCGGTCACGGCCACCGGCAGCGTGCTGCTGCCCGCCGTCCAGCTGGGCGGCGACAAGCAGCAGTCGGCGACCCTGCACTACAGCAACACCGGTGACAAGGCAGTGGACCTGAAGCTGAGCGTGGCCCTGGCCAACTCCGACGGCGTGGCCCTGACGGCCGGTGTCGTCACGCCCGGCGCGAACACCGTCCACCTCGCCCCCGGCGCCTCCGCCGACGTGCCGCTGAGCACCGACCCGAAGGACGCCAAGCGCGGCGCCTACTACGGCTACGCCACCGCGACCGGCGCGGACGGCACCGTCCTCGCCCACACCACGCTCTCCCTGGTCGTGCACGCGCCGCAGCACAGGCTCACCGTGATCGCCCGCGACCGCGCGGGCAAGGTGCTGCCGGGCTGGCTGCCGACGATCTGGGGCCAGGACGGCTTCGTCTCGTACACCAGCGCCGACCCCGCGGTCGCCGTCGTCGAGGAGGGCACCTACCAGGTCGACTTCAGCACTTTGGACAACGCCTCGGACGGCCAGGAACTGGTCGAGGTGATCAACCCGCAGGTGAAGGTCTCCAAGGACACCACGGTGACGCTGGACGCCTCCAAGGTCACCCAGGTGCGGATCCGCACGCCCGAGCCCGCCGAGCAGCGGGGGATCCTCAGCTACCAGACGTACCGGCGCATCGAGGGCCACGGCCTGATCCAGGGCGTGATGTTCTTCGACGTCGCCAAGCGCATCTACGTCAGCCCGACCGCGCAGGTCACCGACGGCACCTTCGAGTTCGCCTCGCGCTGGCAGATGACGGCCCCGCAGTTGCGGGCGAAGGTGTCCGGCACCTCGGCGCCCTTCGTCCCGTACTACCTGCCGACCTCTCCGGTCTTCGACGACAAGGGCGTCCGGCTGACCGCGGTGGACGCCGGAGCGGGCACCGCCGCGGACCTCAAGGCCGCCCATGTGCGCGGGAAGCTCGCTGTCGTCCGCTACGACTTCGGCAACGACGCCGAGCTGGCGAAGGCCGCCGCGGACGCCGGGGCCAAGGCGCTGATGCTCGTCATGCCCGAGGGCTTCTTCCCCTGGACGCGCTGGCAGCCGGAGGGCGACCGCCTCGCGCTCCCGATCATGCGCGCCGGCGCGACGGAGGGCACCGACCTGCTGAAGCGCGCCGGTGAGCACACCACCACGGTGGACTTCTCCGGCACGGTGAAGAGCCCCTACCTGTACGACGTGATGCAGGTGTCCCAGCAGCGTGTTCCCGAGAAGCTGGTGTACACGGTCAGCGAACGCAACAGCGCGGTGGTGAAGGCCGCCTACACCCGCACCGGCGCCTCGGCCTGGGGGAGCGAGCAGCGTTTCGGCTGGCGCCCCTACCAGGAGTTCGCCTGGAACCAGTACACCCGTGACGTGCCGGTGGGACAGCAGCGCACCGAGTACGTGACGGCCGGTGACACGTTGTGGAGCCACACCGTGCACCACGACACCGTCATGGACCGCGACCTCGAGCTGGGCGTCGGCATGCAGGACGCCGCCCGCACCTACCGGCCCGGACAGCACGCCGCGGAGAAGTGGTTCGCGGGGCCGGTGCGCCCGTCGATCCCGCACGGTGTGACGGGCTGGCCCGGCTCGGTGCGCAACGGCGACACCTTGTCCCTGTACATCCCGGAATTCACCGACTCCCAGTCCGGCCACTGGTCGTTCGCGGAGGCCAGCTCGCTGGGTGGAGGTGTTGGCTCGGGTGCCGCGGTGTCCGCGGTGGGCGACCCGAGCGACGTGGCCCACGCCGAGGTGTACCGCAACGGCCGGCTCGTGGCGCAGTCCGGCACCGGGGCCTGGGGCGGATTCGAGGTGCCCGCGGGCAAGGCCGGCTACCGGCTCGACCTCACCACCGCCCGTACCTCCGCCGACTGGCAGTTCGGCACCGGCACCAGGACGTCCTGGACGTTCACCTCGGACACCGCGGCGACGGCCACGCTGCTGCCGCTGCTCCAGGTCGACTACAGCGCGCCGGTGGACCTCCGCAACGCGGTGGGTCCGCGCCGGTCGCACACGCTGGGTCTGAACGTACGGATGCCGGACGGCCTGGCCGCCCCCCGCGGGGTTACGGTCAAGGTCGAGGCGTCGTACGACGACGGCCGTACCTGGCACACCGCGCACACCGCCCGCACCGCGCGGCACGGCGGCACGCGGTTCACCGCCGCGGTCGAACGGCCGTCGGGGGTGCACGGGGACGCGTACGTCAGCCTGCGGGTGACCGCGGTGGACGCCGCGGGCAACACCGTGCGGCAGACGGTCGACCGCGCCTACCTGCACCGCGGCCCCTCCTCGGGGCGGTGACGGCGGCCCCGCGGAACGGCTGAACGACGGCGGGTGCCCGGGCGGAAGCCCGGGCACCCGCCGTTTGCTTGCCCGGTGGTGGCTCGCGGTGCAAACTTCAACGGGCCGTTCCGCTTCTCGGAGCCGGCCTCGGCGAGGGAGGGGCACGGCATGCTGGAGGCGGCAGGTCTCACGGCGACCGAGGAGACGGTCTACCGGCTCCTGGTCGGGACCGCCACCGCGTCGGCCCAGGAGGTCGCCGACCGGACCGGGCTCCCGCTCGACTCCGCCGAGGCCGTCCTCGCGGCCCTGCGCGGCAAGGGCCTCGCCAGCCCCACCGACCGCGATCCGCTGCACTACGCCGCCGTACCGCCCGACGTGGCGCTGCTGCCGCGGTTGCAGCGCAACGCCGACGCGCTCGACAAGGCCCGTACCGCCGTCACCGACCTCCTCGACAGCTACCGCAGTACGCGCCGCAGGCACGACCCCGGCCAGCTGATCGAGGTCATCACCGGAGCGGAGGCGCTGCGCCAGCACCTGCGGCAGATGCAGGACAACGCGCGCCACGAGATGCTCTGGTTCTGCAAGGCGCAGTATGTGGCGATGCCCTCGGGCAGCAACCGCGCCGAGTACGACGCCCTCGCCCGCGGGGTGCGCTACCGCGTGTTGTACGAGCAGGCCTTCTTCGACGACGAGGGCGCCGTCGACAACGTCGTGGAAGGTGTGCGCGCCGGTGAGGTGGCCCGGTCGGTCCCGCACCTGCCGCTGCGCCTGGCCGTGGCCGACCGCGCCATCGCCATCTGCCCGCTGGTCCCCGGTGGGCCCCAGGGCAGTCCCCATGTGGCGACGGCCGCGCTGGTGCGGGGCAGCAGCCTGCTGGAGGCGCTCATCTCGCTCTTCGAGCGCTACTGGGAGACCGCGGTCCCGCTGAACGTCAGCGCGTCCGGCGGAGTGGAGGGCAGCGACGGGGTCGTCGATGCCGACCCGCTGACCGAGACCGACCGCCGGCTGCTCTCGCTGCTCGTGGCGGGTGTCGCCGACAAGGCCATCGCGAGTCAGATGGGGCTGAGCAGGCGCACCGTGCAGCGCCACATCCAGCACATGATGACGCTCGCCGGCGCCGACACGCGGATGCAGCTCGCCTGGCAGGCCGCTCGCCGCGGCTGGCTCTGAATCCCGCCGCTCCAGGCGAACTGCTCGTCAGTCCTGGTGGGTTGCCGTCCGGTGCGGGGCCGGCCCGGGCGCGGCCGAGCCCGTACGGACCGGTCACGGCGGCGGCCGGGCCGCGGGCCCGGGACCCCTGGCATTCGCCGGAGCGTTCCGCCCTCGTCGCGGACTCGGCCGGTCGGCGGGGCGCTTGAACCATGAGCCGCGCGTCGTGCACTCTCGTTGGCCGAGTCCGCTCACGGCCCCGGCCGTGCGGGCACGAGCGGGAGCGGTCCGCATGGCAGCGGTTCACCGTCGTGATCGAAGGCCCTCACATGTGCCGGCCGAGTCCCGGGCCCATGGACTCCCTCTGACGGGGTCGCAGCCACGCACCGGCGCGGCCATCGAGCGATCCGGGCGCAAGAGACATCCCATCACAGGTTCACAACATTGATGGGATGGATCTGCCATCGACATCCCATGACACAGGCCTCCAGTCGCGCGTTCTGACGGAATTCTCCAGGGTCTTCTTCCGACCTCTAGACAACCCCCTCGCGACCACCCTATAAACATCCCATCTCTCCAGTTGCGACACCCAACCGTCGCATCGGCGTAACAACTCCGCCTACGGGACCAGCGCGAGGAAGTACCCATGAGACTCAGAACCGCACTCGGCTCCACCGCGTCCGTCGTCTGTGCGCTGACGCTGCTCAGCGCGTGCAGCAGCGGCTCCGGCACCTCCGCCTCGTCGAGCGACAAGCCGCTCGTGGGCGTCGACTATCCACGGTCCGACACCGACTTCTGGAACTCCTACATCAAGTACACGCCCGACTTCGCGAAGCAGCTCGGCCTGTCCCTGAAGACCACGAACTCCCAGAACGACGTCGCCAAGCTCACCGCCAACGCGCAGACGTTCATCAGCCAGGGCGTCAAGGGCATCGCGATGGCGCCGCAGGACACCGCCGCCATCGCGCCGACCCTGGCCCAGCTGGAGGCGAAGAAGATCCCCGTCGTCACCGTCGACACCCGCCCCGACACCGGCAAGGTGTTCATGGTGGTGCGGGCCGACAACCGCGCCTACGGCGAGAAGGCCTGCCAGCTCCTCGGCACGAAGCTCGGCGGCAAGGGCAAGGTCGTCATGCTGGAGGGCGGCCTCGACTCGATCAACGGCCGTGACCGCACCGAGGCATTCAACGACTGCATGAAGAAGAACTACCCCGGCATCAAGGTGTTCGGCGAGGCCACGAACTGGGACGGCGCGGTCGCCGCGCAGAAACTGCAGACGGACCTCACCGCCAACCCGGACATCAAGGGCGTCTACATGGAGTCCAGCTTCGGCCTGTCCGGCACGCTGCAGGTGCTCAAGCAGAAGGGCCTGCTGGTGGATCCGAAGGACAAGAAGCACGTCTTCATCGTGTCCAACGACGGCATCCCCGAGGAGCTCAAGGACATCGCCGCGGGCAAGATCGACGCCACCGTCTCCCAGCCCGCCGACCTGTACGCCAAGTACGCCCTGTACTACCTCAAGGCCGCGATCGACGGGAAGACGTTCAAGCCGGGCAAGACGGACCACGACAGCACGATCATCCAGGTCCGTGACGGTCTGCTGGAGGACCAGCTCTCCGCTCCCCTGGTCACCGCCGACGGCGGGACCTACGGCGGCGTTCCCAGCGTCAAGAGCGACGACACGTCGCTGTGGGGCAACCACCTCGGCTGACCTGCCCGGTCAGGGACCCAACGGCTATCCAGAACAAGGCGGTTGAGATGAGTGACGGGGAGCGTACTGTCACCCCCGCGCCCGCCCCGGCGGACGACGGGCGGGCCCCCGCGGCCCCGCCCGTCGTCGAGGCGACGGGCATAGTCAAACGATTCGGCCCGACGGTGGCCCTGAACGGCGCCCGGATCACCATCCGGCCCGGCGAGACCCACGCACTCGTCGGCCGCAACGGAGCCGGCAAGTCGACCCTCGTGTCCGTCCTGACGGGCCTGCACGCCCCCGACGAGGGGACGGTCACCTTCGGCGGCGACCCCGCACCGCGGCTCAGTGACCGCGACGCCTGGCGCCGGCGCGTCGCCTGCGTCTACCAGAAGTCGACGATCATCCCCACGCTGACCGTCGCCGAGAACCTCTTCCTGAACCGGCACCACCACGGCCCCCACCGGCTCATCAGCTGGACCGGCGTACGCCGCCGGGCCCAGGAGCTGCTGTCGGCCTGGTCGGTGGACGTCGACCCGCAGTCACCGGCCGGCGACCTCAGCGTCGAGCAGCGGCAGTTCGTCGAGATCGCCCGGGCACTGTCCTTCGGGGCCCGGTTCATCATCCTCGACGAGCCCACCGCGCAGCTCGACGCGGCGGCGATCAACCGGCTCTTCGACCGCATCCGCGACCTGCAACGCCAGGGCGTGACCTTCCTGTTCATCAGTCATCACCTACAGGAGGTCTACGAGATCTGCGACGTGGTGACGGTGTTCCGCGACGCGGCGCACATCGTGACCGCGCCGGTCGCGGAACTGCCCCGCACCGAGCTGGTCGCCGCCATGACCGGTGAGGCCGCGTCGGACCGGCGCCAGGAGCGCACCGGCAGCCTGGACGAGAGCACCGTGCCCGCGCTGACCGTGCAGGGCCTGGGCAGCGACGACACCTACACCGACGTCACTTTCCGGGTGGGAGCCGGGGAGATCGTCGGCTTGGCGGGCGCCGCCGCCAGCGGGCGTACGGAGGTGGCCGAGACCGTCGTAGGACTGCGGGCCGCGGCGACCGGGGAGCTGGAGATCGCCGGGCGCCGGCCCCGGCCGGGCAGTGTGCCCGCCGCGCTCGCGGCCGGCGCCGGGTTCGTGCCGCAGGACCGGCACCACCAGGGCTTCGTGCCGGACATGTCGATCGCCGACAACGCGACCCTGTCCGTGCCCAGGCGGCTCGGCAAGAACGGCTTCCTCAGCCGCGGACGGCGCGACCGGCTGGCCGAGGGCATGATCGAGAACCTGGCCATCAAGACCCCCGGACCGGAGCTGCCCGTCTCCGCCCTGTCCGGCGGCAACCAGCAGAAGGTCGTCATGGCGCGCGCCCTGGCCGACGACCCCCGGCTGCTGGTCCTGATCAACCCGACCGCCGGCGTGGACGTGCGCTCCAAGGAGTTCCTCCTCGGCAAGGTCGAGGAGACCGCCGAGTCCGGCACCGGCGTGCTCATCGCCTCCGACGAGCTGGACGACCTGCGCATGTGCGACCGGATCCTGGTGATGTTCCAGGGCCGGGTCACGACCGAGATACCCCGCGGCTGGCACGACCACGACCTCGTGGCCGCGATGGAAGGAGTGGACCTCGATGCCTGAAACCGTCCTCGCGGACGCCGCCGCCCAGTCCGTCGACCCCGGGCAGAAGCGCACCGCGCTGCTCGGCGGCCGGATCCCCCTGGCCCGGCTGCGCGATCTGGCGCTCGTTCCCGCGATCGTCGTCATCGCGATCGTGGGCCAGATCGTCAACCCGGTCTTCCTGCAGGCCGACAACCTCATCAACGTCCTGCAGACCATGTCCGAGATGGCCCTGCTGGTCCTCGCCCAGACGATGATCCTGATCGTCAAGAAGATGGACCTCTCCCTGGAGTCCACGATGGGCCTGGCGCCGGGCGTCGCGGCCTGGCTGGTCGTCCCGGCCGGGGCCGGACACGGACTCGGTCTGCTCCCGGGCGCCTGGGCGGTCCCCATCACCCTCGCCGTGGGCGCGCTCGTGGGTGTGATCAACTCTCTGCTCATCATCCGCTTCGGCCTCAACGGCTTCATCGTCACGCTCGGCATGCTGATCGTGCTGCGCGGCATCCTCACCGGCATCTCCGGCGGTCAGACCTTCTTCCAGCTGCCGCAGTCGATGCTCTACACCGGCACCGCCGAATGGTTCGGCATGCCCGCCTCGATCTGGATCTGCCTGGCCCTGTTCGCCGTCGCGATCGTGGTACTCGGCTGGACCAGCTTCGGCCGCTCCCTGTACGCCATCGGCGGCAACGTCGACGCGGCGAAGGCGGCCGGCATCCGCACCGACCGGGTGCTGTGGATCGTCATCGTCACCGGCAGCGTGCTCGCCGCCCTCGCCGGGCTGATGCTCTCCGGACGCCTGGCCTCGGTCGCCTCCGCGCAGGGCAACGGCTACATCTTCACCGTCTTCGCCGCCGCCGTCATCGGGGGCATCAGCCTCAACGGCGGCAGGGGCACCATGTTCGGCGCGTTCTGCGGCATCCTGCTGCTCTTCATGATCCAGAACGTGCTGACGCTGGCCGGTGTCCCCGCCCAGTGGATCGGCGCCCTCAACGGCCTGATCATCCTGGTCGCCCTCGCCATCTCCCGTATCACCGGCGGCAAGGTCCAGGAGTGACCCGGGCGGCCCACCGGCCGCCCCGCCTCCGTCGCGTTCACGTCTCGTCGCAGGGGAAACCGTCTCCCCTGCCCCTCACAGGAGTTGCCGCCATGTCCTCCCCCGTGCCCCCGTCAGCCCGCATCACCGCCCTGGACGTCCTGGACGTGCGGTTCCCGACCTCCGAACACCTCGACGGCTCGGACGCCATGAACCCCGAGCCCGACTACTCCGCCGCCTACGTGGTCCTGCGCACCGACGCGGGCGACGGACTGGAGGGCCACGCCCTGGCCTTCACCACCGGACGCGGCAACGACGCCCAGGCCGCCGCCATCGCCACCCTCGCCCCGCACGTGGTGGGCCTCTCCGTGGAGCAGGTCTGCTCCGACCTCGGCGCCTTCTCCCGCTCCCTGGTCCACGACCCCCAACTGCGCTGGCTGGGGCCGGAGAAGGGCGCCATCCACATGGCGACCGGCGCGGTCGTCAACGCCGCCTGGGACCTGGCCGCCAAGCGGGCGGGCAAGCCCGTGTGGCGTCTGCTGGGCGAGATGTCACCGGAGGAGCTCGTCGCCCAGGTGGACTTCCGCTGGCTGTCCGACGCCCTCACGCCCGAGGAGGCGCTGGAGATCCTGCGGCGGGCCGAACCCGGCCGTGAGCAGCGCATCGGCCGCCTCCTCGACCAGGGCTACCCCGCCTACACCACCACCCCCGGCTGGCTCGGCTACTCCGACGAGAAGCTGGCCCGCCTCGCCCGCGAGGCCGTCGCGGACGGCTTCACCCAGATCAAGCTGAAGGTGGGCGCCGACCTGCAGGACGACATACGGCGCCTGCGCACCGCCCGCGAGACCGTCGGCCCGGACATCCGCATCGCCGTCGACGCCAACCAGCGATGGGACGTCCAGCCCGCCATCGACTGGATGCGGGCTCTGGCCCCCTACGACCCGTACTGGATCGAGGAGCCAACCTCCCCCGACGACATCCTCGGCCACGCCGCCGTCCGCAGGGCGCTGAGCCCCATCAAGGTCGCCACCGGCGAACACATCGCCAACCGTGTCGTGTTCAAGCAGTTGCTGCAGGCCGGCGCGGTCGACATCGTCCAGATCGACTCCGCACGCGTCGGCGGCGTCAACGAGAACATCGCCATCCTGCTGCTGGCCGCGAAGTTCGGCGTGCCCGTCTGCCCGCACGCCGGCGGCGTCGGCCTGTGCGAGATGGTGCAGCACCTGTCGATGTTCGACTACGTCGCCGTCTCCGGCACCACCGAGGACCGGGTCATCGAGTACGTCGACCACCTGCACGAGCACTTCGTCGACCCGGTCCGCATCGTCGGCGGCCACTACCTCGCGCCGACGCTGCCCGGACTGAGCGCACAGATGCACCCCGCCTCCCTCAAGGAGTACAGCTACCCCGACGGCCCGGTCTGGTCCGCCCGTGTCTGAACCGCTGCCCCTGGTCGACGCCCACCACCACGTGTGGGACCTGGACCGCCGGCCCCAGGCCTGGCTCGACGAACCGGGCCACGAGCCGATCCGCCGCAGCCACGGCATCGAGGACCTGCGACGGGCCGCCGACCGGCCCCTGGCGGGACGCCGGCTGACGAGCACGGTGGTCGTGCAGTGCGTCACCTCCGTGGCGGAGACGGCGGAGCTGCTCGACCTCGCCGCCCAGGACCCGCTGGTCGGCGCGGTGGTCGGCTGGGCGGACCTGACCTCCCCCGCGGTCGGCGACGTACTCGACGAACTGCGCTCCGGGCCCGGGGGCGGGTATCTGCGGGCCCTGCGCCACCTGGTGCAGGGCGAGTTGGACCCGGAGTGGCTGCAACAGCCGACCGTCGAGCGGGGCCTGCGCGCCGTACAGCACCGGGGCCTCGGCTACGACGTGCTCATCCGCAGCCACCAGTTCGACCAGGCGGCCCGCCTCGCCCAGCGGTTCCCGGACCTCCCGCTCGTGCTGGACCACGCGGGCAAACCGCCCATCGGACAGCCCGGGTTCTCCGACTGGGTGCGCAAGGTGCGCGTGCTGGCGGGCCACCCGCAGGTGCGGTGCAAGGTCTCCGGACTGATCACTGAGGCGGACCACCGCACCTGGACGATCGACGACATCCGCCCCGTCTGGGAGGTCCTGCTGACCGCCTTCGGTCCCGAGCGGCTGATGTTCGGCTCCGACTGGCCCGTCTGCGTGCTCGCCGGAGGCTGGTCCCGCTGGGCGGCCACCGTCGAGCGCCTGCTGGACGACTGCTCGCCGCACGAGAGGCACGCGGTGCTCTGCGAGACGGCGACCGCCTTCTACCGCCTGTCCGACCACGAGAACCAGAAGTAAGGAGAGGACTGCGTGCTGCTGACCGAACTGCTGCACCCCGGCATCCTCGAAGCACTGGCCGGAGCCGGGCACGGTGCCCGTGTCCTGCTCGCCGACGGCCACTACCCCGCCAGCACCGCCGTCGGCGAACGAGCCAGAACCGTCCACCTCAACCTGGCCCCCGGCACCCTCGACGTCACCACCGTCCTGGACGTGCTGCTGCGCGCCCTGCCTGTGGAGTCGGCGCAGGTGATGGTGCCGCCCGAGGGCGAGCCGGAGCCGGCGGCCATCGCCGAGTACCGCTCCCGACTGGCGCCGGTTCCCGTCGACACCCTCGGCCGCTTCGCGTTCTACGACGCCGCCCGCTCCCCCGACCTGGCCCTCGCCGTCGTCACCGGCGACACCCGTACCTACGCCAACCTGCTGCTGACCATCGGTGTCCGCGCGGAAGGGACCCTGACCCCACGATGACCCTCGCCGTCCGATACACCTCGGCCCGCACCCTGGACACCACGCCGGCCACCGCCTCCGAGCCCGGCCCCGGCGAAGTGGAACTCGCCCCCGCCTACGTCGGCATCTGCGGCACCGACCTGCACATCTTCCACGGCGACATGGATGCCCGGGTCGCCACGCCCGCCGTACTGGGACACGAGATGGCAGGCAGGATCGTCCGCGTCGGACCCGGCGTCGAGGGCTGGCGGCCCGGGGACGCGGTGACCGTGATGCCCCTGCGCTGGGACGGCACCTGCCCCGCCTGCCGCGCCAGGCATCAACACGTCTGCCAGCACCTGGACTTCATCGGCATCGACTCCCCCGGCGCCATGCAGCAGCGCTGGACGGTGCCCGCCTCCACCCTCATACGGCTGCCCGACACCCTGCCCCTGGACCAGGCCGCGCTCGTCGAACCGACCGCGGTCGCGGTGCACGACGTGGGGCGGGCAGCAGTGAAGAACGGCGAGAAGGTCGTCGTGGTCGGCGGCGGACCCGTCGGCATCCTCATCGCCCTGGTCGCCCGTGCCGCCGGCGCCGAGGTGCGCGTGGTCGAACTCAACGCCCACCGCAGGTTGCTCGCCGAGGAGTTGGGCCTGAGCACCTGGAACCCGGCCACCGCCGACATCACCGCACTCGTCCAGCAATGGACGGGCGAGGCGGGAGCGGACGTCGCCTTCGAGGTCTCCGGCGCGGCGGCCGGTGTCGACACCGCCGTCGACGTCCTCGGCGTGCGCGGCCGGCTGTGCCTGGTCGCCATCCACCCACGACCCCGCGAGATCAACCTGCACCGCTTCTTCTGGCGCGAACTCACCCTCGTCGGGGCCCGGTTGTACGACCGCGGGGACTTCGAGCGGGCCGTCGCCCTGGTCGCCGACGGCACCATCCCCGCCCAGCACCTGATCACCAAGATCGTGCCGCTGACCGAGGCGCCGGCCGCCTTCGAGGCGCTGGAGAGCGGCGGAGACGTGATGAAGATCCTCGTGGACTGCACCGACGACGCCCAGGGAGCCGCCGTATGAGCGTCTTCGACCTCACCGGGAAGCTCGCCGTCGTCACCGGCGCCCGCCGTGGCATCGGTCAGGCGATGGCCCGCGCCCTCGCTCAGGCCGGCGCCGACATCATCGGTGTCAGTGCCCACCTGGAGGAGTCCGGCAGCCAGGTGGAGAAGGAGGTGCTGGCCGCCGGGCGCTCGTTCGAGGCGATCCGCACCGACTTCGCCGACCCCGCCGCCGTACGCGCCCTGGGCGAGAACCTCGCCGGACGCGAACGCCCGGTGGACATCCTCATCAACAACGCGGGCACCATCCGCCGCATGCCGGCCGCCCAGCACAGCGACGCGGACTGGGAGTTGGTGCTGCAGGTCAACCTCACCGCGCAGTTCGCGCTCACCCGGGCCGTGGGCGCCACCATGGTGGCCCGGGGACACGGCAAGGTCGTCTTCACCGCCTCCCTGCTCAGCTACCAGGGCGGCATCACCGTCCCCGGCTACACCGCCGCCAAGCACGGCATCGCCGGACTGACCAAGGCGCTGGCCAACGAGTGGGCGCCGCACGGCGTCAACGTCAACGCCATCGCCCCCGGCTACATCGCCACCGACAACACCCAAGCCCTCCAGGACGATCCGGCCCGCAGCAGGGCCATCCTGGAGCGCATCCCCGCCGGACGCTGGGGCACCGCCGACGACCTCGCCGGCGCCGCAGTCTTCCTCGCCTCCCCCGCCTCCGACTACGTCCACGGCACCACCCTGCCCGTCGACGGCGGATGGCTCGGACGATGACGACCGACCTGGCCTCCGTACTGGCGGGGTCGCGGCTCCTGCCCGTGCTCACCGTGGCGTCCGTCGCGAGTGCCGGCCCCCTGGCCGACGCACTCGCGGCGGGCGGCGCCCGCTGTGCGGAGGTCACCTTCCGCACGCCGGACGCCGAGCGGGTCGTGAAGGCGATGGCGGCGCACGGCGCTCTGACCGTCGGTGCCGGGACCGTGCTCACCGCGGAGCAGGCGGAACGGGCCGTGGCGGCCGGGGCCCGCTTCCTCGTCTCGCCCGGATACGACGACGAAGTCGTCGACAGGGCACGCAGGTTGGGGGTGCCGGTCGTGCCGGGCGTGGCGACGGCGAGCGAGTTGATGCGCGCGTTGAAGGCGGGCCTCGACACGGTCAAGCTGTTCCCCGCCGAACCGCTCGGCGGCACCGGCCTGCTCCGCGCACTCGCGGCGCCGTTCCCGCAGGCGCGCTTCGTCCCGACCGGCGGCATCGGCCCCGGCCGGCTGCCCGCCTATCTCGCCCATCCGTCGGTCCTCGCCGTGGGCGGCAGCTGGATCGCCACTTCTGGCCACCTCGAGCGCGGGCAGTACGACGAGATCCGCCGGCTGACCGCCGAGGCGGTGGAGAGGACGGCACCGTGACCGACGTGATCGCCCTGGGCGAGGTCATGCTGCGCTTCGACCCCGGCGAGGGCAGAATCCGCACCGCCCGCACCTTCCAGGTGTGGGAGGGAGGCGGCGAGTACAACGTCGTACGCGGACTGCGCCGCTGCTTCGGCCTGCGCACCGCCGTCGTCACCGCCCTCGCCGACAACGCGGTCGGCCGGCTCGTGGAAGACCTGATCCTCCAGGGCGGCGTCGACACGTCGCACATCCGCTGGGTCGCCGCGGACGGCACGGGGCGCACGGCCCGCAACGGCCTGAACTTCGTCGAGCGGGGCTTCGGCATCCGCGGCGCGCTGGGCGTGAGCGACCGCGCGAACACGGCCGTCTCCCAGCTGCGCAAGGGGGACGTCGACTGGGACGCGGTGTTCTCGGCCGGAGTGCGCTGGTTCCACACCGGCGGCATCTTCGCCGGGCTGTCCGACACCACCGCCGACGTCGCCGACGAGGCCATGGCGGCCGCCCGCCGCCACGGTGTCACGGTCTCCTACGACCCCAATTACCGGCCCAGCCTCTGGGACGGCCGGGGTGGCGCCGAACGCGCCCGCGAGACCGACCTGCGCCTGGCCCGGCATGCGGATGTCGTCGTGGGTGCCCTGGGACTCGCGGGCCCGCATCCGGGCTCCGTGCGGTTGACCGACGACGAGGTGCCCGAGGCGCTCGCCTCGGTCGCATCCCTGCTGCCGCAGGCGAGAGTGCTGGCGACGACTCTGCGCGCAGTGCCCTCGGCCGGGGTCAACGACTGGTCCTCGCTCGCCTGGTCACCCGAGACCGGTCTGGTCAGCGGCCCCCGCTTGCCCGGTCTGCACGTCCTGGACCGCATCGGCTCCGGCGACGGCTTCGCCGCGGGACTCGTCTACGGCCTGCTCACCGGTGCGGGCCTGGAGCGCGCCCTCGCCTACGGCACCGCGCACGGCGCCCTCACCATGACCACGCCCGGTGACGTCTCCATGGCCACCCTCGCCGAGGTCGAGGCGCTCCTCGCGGGCGCCACGGCACACGTCCGACGCTGAACCACCCCTCCCGGGAGCACTCTTGCACCGCCGTACGATCCCCACCACCGCCGTCCGGGTCACCGAGCTCGGCTTCGGCGCCTCCGTCATCGGCAACCTCTACCGCACCACCAGCGCCGAGGACGCGGCGGCCGCCGTCGACACCGCCTGGGACGCGGGCATCCGCTATTACGACACCGCTCCCCACTACGGCCTCGGCCTCTCCGAGCACCGCCTGGGCGCCGCCCTGCGCGACCGGCCACGCGAGCAGTACGTCATCTCCTCCAAGGTCGGCCGCCTCCTCGTCCCCAACGACCACCCGACGGGCGTCGACACCGAAGGTTTCGTCGTCCGCGACGACCTGCGCCGCCACTGGGACTTCAGCCCCGACGGCGTGCTTCGCTCCATCGAGGAGACGCTGGAGCGCACCGGCCTGGACCGCCTCGACATCGTCTACCTCCACGACCCCGACGACCACTGGCGACAAGCCGCCGACCAGGCCATGCCCACCCTCGCCGAACTGCGCGACCAAGGCGTCATCGGAGCCATCGGCGCCGGCATGAACCAGTCCGCCCTGCTCGCCCGCTTCCTGCGCGAGACCGCCGCCGACGTGGTGATGCTCGCCGGCCGCTACACCCTCCTCGACCAGTCGGCCCTGGACGACGTCCTGCCCGCCGCACAGGAACACGGCAAGGCCGTCGTCGCCGTGGGCGCCTTCAACTCCGGCCTGCTCGCCAAGGACCGGCCCGCCGAAGGCATGAAGTACGACTACCGGGCCGCCCCGCCCGCACTCGTCGACCGCGCCCGTGCCATCGCCGACGTCTGCCAGGCCCACGGCACCACCCTGCCCGCCGCCGCCATCGCCTTCCCCCTCACTCATCCCAGCGTCATCAACGTCACGCTCGGCATGCGCGACCCCGGACAGGTGCGACGCAACGCGCGGCTGCACCAACAGTTCACCCCCAAGGAGCTCTGGCACGACCTGCGCGACCAAGGGCTCCTCCGCGCCGAGACCCCCTTCGCGCCCGACGAGCGGAGTCAGCCGTGTCCCTGACCGACAAGGCGATCACCCAGATCCGCCAACTCATCGCCTCCGGGGTTCTGCCTCCGGGCGCGAAGCTTCCCCCCGAGCCCGAGCTGGCCGCCCAGCTCGGGCTCTCCCGCAACCTCGCACGCGAGGCGGTGAAGGCGCTGTCCGTGGCGCGCGTGCTGGAGATCAGACGGGGCGACGGCACGTATGTCACCAGCCTGCAGCCGAGCCTGCTGCTCGAGGGCCTCGGTGGCGCGGTGGAACTGCTCCAGGGCGATCCCGGTGCAGTACTGGACCTCATGGAGGTGCGGCGGCTGCTCGAGCCCGCCGCCACCGCCCTGGCCGTCGCCCGGCTGTCGGACGACGCGCTGGGCGAGGTGAAGCGGCATCTGGACGCCATGCGCGAGGCGCGCGACGACGTCGAGCGTCTCAACGCGCACGATGTGGCGTTCCATCGCGCCATCGTGGACGTCACCGGCAACGAAACGCTGATCACCCTGCTGGAGGGCATCTCGGGCCGCACCCTGCGGGCCCGGATCTGGCGTGGTCTGGTGGACACCCGGGTGGCGGTCCGTACGCTGGCGGAACACGAGGCGATCTACGCTGCACTGGCCGCCCGTGACGCCGTGCTGTGCCATGCCGCGGCCCTGGTGCACGTCAACAACACCGAGCAGTGGCTGCGGGAGCACCTGAAGTCCACGGAGGCCTTGCCGGTGACGGGATCCCTCGAATGAGGCCGCGGCGTCCACGCCGCCGCAACGGTGGGAGAGGGACTGCCCGGACGGTTCTCCGTCCGGGCAGTCCCTCTGTTCGCCGCCTTCACGCCCGTGTCACTGGGCGGTGAAAGTCCACAGCAGATTGGTGCTGCTGCCGTAGCCCCACTGCTTGGTGACGGAGCCGGAGGCCACGTTCCCGCCGCCGTCCAGGACGAGGCCGGTGGCCCGGTTGGCGATGGTGCACATGCCCTCGCCGCGGTGGGTGACCGTCCACTGCTGGTTGTTGCTGCCGTTCCACGCCGCTTGCTGGGCCGGGGAGCCGTTGGACGTGGCGCCCCAGCCGTCGGCGACCATGCCGTTGGTGCGGTTGACCAGCTTGTAGTAGCCGCCGCCGACCTCCACGAGCTGCCACTGGAGGTTGCGGCTGCCGTCCCAGGTGTACTGCTTGAGGTTGGATCCCGACGCGACGTTTCCCCCGCTGTCCAGGGCCAGACCGTCGGTGACGTTGGTGATGCGGAAGTAGGCGGCCGGATTGAACTGCACCTTCAGGGACGTGATCTGGTCGTTCTGGCCGGTGACCCTGAGGTCGGGGTTGTCGGCGGTGAAGGTCCAGGAGGTGCCGGTGAAGTTGTCACCGCTGTAGGCGACGATCTGGTTCCCGGCCGCCGGCCTCAGGGAGGAGATGCTCTGGGCGTCGAGCCCGGCCAGCTGCAACTGCTCGGCCGTGTAGGTGCCGGGATCGAGCACCGCGTAGTTCGCGGAGTAGTTGACGTCCTGGTAGACCACGGCACCGACCGCCGGCCGCAGCGGGGGGATCTGGCCGGAGAAGCTGAGCTTGAGGACGTAGGCGCCCGCGGTGTACGGCGCCGAGGAGGGCAGGGTCACGGTCAGCCCGGAGGAGTCCTGCGTCGGCGCGGCGAGGTTGATGTAGGTGCCGGCGGTCGAGTCGAGCAGCTTCACCGACGTGAGCGAGGAGAGGTTGATGCGGTCCGAGCCGAGCGTCTTGATCTTCAGTGAACTGCCTGGCCAGCCGAGCACGGTGGCGTACAGCACCGTGTTGCCCTTGCTGCGGGTGAAGCGGATGTCCTGCGCGGTGCCGACGAGCGGGGCGGTGAACGCGCCGCCGCCCATGCGGGTGGGGCCCTCGCCGTACTGCGTCCAGGCACGGGTCTCGTACATCGACTCCCCGAAGCGCTTCAGGTAGTCGCCGATGCCGAGCAGCACGTCCTTCTGACCCTGGGGGATCGTGCCGTCGGCCATCGGCGCGATGTTCAGCAGCATGTTGCCGTTCTTGCTGACCCGGTCGATCAGGGAATGCAGCATCTGCTGGGTGCTGTAGTAGCCGATGCCCTGCGTGTAGCACCAGCTGGAGCTGGAGATGCTGTCGTCGGTGAGCCAGTAGGGCGCGGTCAGGTCGGCCGGGCCGCCGCGCTCGTAGTCGAAGACCTCGCCGTGGCCGTTGAAGCCGTCCTTGTAGGTGGCGACGACCTCTTTGCCCCAGGAGTTGGCCTGGTTGTAGTAGTACGACAGGAAGTTCAGTCGCTGGGTCTCATCGACCTTGTTCAGGTCGAAGTCCTCCCAGAGGATGTCCGGTTGGGCGCGGTCGATGACTTCCTTGAGCTTGTCGTACCAGAGCTGGTTCTCGGCGGTGGAGCCCAGCTGTCCGTAGAGCTTCTTCAGGCTGGGGTCGGTCTGGGCGGGCACGTGGTCGTAGTACCCGTTGAAGTTGTACGCGTGGTGCATCGCCACCAGCAGCTTCAGGTTCTTGGCCCGGATCGCCGTGGTGAACAGCTTCAGCAGGTCGAGCTTGGGGCCCTTGGCGACCGAGTTCCACTCGTTGACCTGCGAGTCCCACATGGAGAATCCGTCGTGGTGCTCCGCGACGGGTCCCGCGAACTTCGCCCCGGCGTCGACGAACAGCTGGGCCCACTCGTCGGGGTCGAAGTTCCCGCCGGCGGACTTGAGTTTGGGTGCGAACTGGGTGAAGTGGCCCGACTTGTCGTTCGCTCCGTTGATGAAGCTGTGGTAGGGCCACACCGAGGGGTCGCCGTAGGTCGCGATGTGGTGCGTGTTGGCGTTGCTCCCGGCGATGTACATGTTGCGGGGGTACCACTCGCTGTCGTACGCGGGAACGCTGAAGACGCCCCAGTGGAAGTAGATGCCGAACTTGGCGTCCTGGAACCACTCCGGGGCGGGCGGGTGCTGGTTCACCGAACTCCATGCGGGCGTGTAGGTGCTGGGGGCGGCCTGCGCGGTGCCGGCGCCGAACACTCCCCCCGCGACGGCTGCGGCGGCCACGCAGGTGGCACCGGCCAGGAACTGACGTCTGTTGATCGAACTGGGCATGGGCCATCCCTGTGACGGACGAAGGCAGACGGGAGAGGTGGGACCGGCGCGACGGCCACCACCCGTTGCGCCGGCCGTTACGGAAGAAGGTCCGTCATGTGTCCTCGCCATGTCAACGGGTGTGCAGGGATGAAAACAGGCTTTCACTTGGTATTTTGTACCGATATAAGCTACCTGCTGCCATTTATCCAACGGCAAACATACAATGTTTCGGGGCCGGAAAGGGCTTCACCGACATCCCGCCACGCACCATGTGGCGGCGGCACATACCGACGGCGGACCCTCGGTGGCCTCCCCGGTATGATCGGCGGCACACTCGACGCGCCGCCCCGGTCACTCGCGCACCGGACCACACCGCGTGCTCACGGAAGGAGCTCACGTTGTCCCTCACAGACAGGGCCATCGGGCAGATCCGTGAGCTCATCCGCTCCGGCGCACTGCCGCCGGGCGCGAAGCTGCCCCCTGAGCCGGAGCTCGCCGCGCAGTTGGGCCTCTCCCGCAACCTCGCCCGCGAGGCGGTCAAGGCACTGGCCGTGGCCCGGGTGCTCGAGGTACGGCGAGGCGACGGCACCTACGTGACCAGTCTCCAGCCCAGCCTGCTGCTGGAGGGACTCGGTGGCGCCGTGGAGCTCCTCCAGAGCGACACGGGCGCCCTGCTGGATCTCATGGAGGTCCGGCGGCTGCTCGAACCGCTCGCCACCGGACTGGCCGCCGCCAGGATCACCGATGACCAACTGGCCGAGGTCAAGGGCCACTTGGATGCGATGCGGGAGGCGAGCGACGACGTGGAGCGGCTCAACGTCCATGACGCGGCCTTCCACCGCTCGGTCGTGGCGGCCACCGGCAACGAGAGCCTGCTCACCCTGCTCGAGGGCATCTCGGGCCGTACCCTGGGCGCCCGGATCTGGCGGGGCCAGTTGGACGACCAGTCCGCCGGGCGGACTCTCGCCGAGCACGAGGCGATCTACAACGCCCTCCGCACCCGCGACGCCGCAGTGAGCCAGGCCGCGGCCCTGCTGCACGTCAGCAACACGGAGCACTGGCTTCGCGAGCACCTGCGATCGAACACCGCACAGGCATAGCGAACGGGGGGCCGGTTCCCGGCCGGGCTCGGCGCCGTGCCTGGCTGCGCCCGTCAGTTCATCAGGCTCCAGTGCTGGTTCGCGCCGCCCGTGCAGGCCCACAGCCGGACCTTCGTCCCGTTGCCGGTTGCCTGGCCGTTGGCGTCCAGGCACAGTCCCGACCGCACTGCTGTGATCGTGCCATCCGGATTGGCGTTCCCTTGCTGATCCGCCTGCCCGCTGCAGTTCCAGATCGCCGCCGGGCTGCCGCTGCCGGTGGACCGGCCGACACCCAGGCACTTGTTGCCGTATACGACCAGTTGATTTCCGCCGGAGTAGGTCCACCGATGGTTGGAGCCGCCGTTGCAGTCCCCAGCTGTGCCTGTGTGCCGTTGGCGGTCGTGGAGTTGTCGATGTCGAGGCAGCGTCCCGACTGCTGACCGGTGATCTCCTGGTCGACGGTGGGTGGCGGAGGCGGCGGCTGGTTCGAGCCGAACCGGGTGAAGAACTGCCACACCGCGGCAGAGGTCCAGGTGCGCCAACCATCACCGGTGGTACCGCCGACGGGGGCGGGGTCGTGGCCTGCTCCTTCGAAGGCGGCCCGGACGACGGGATATCCGGACCTGCATCCGGAGTAGGTGGTGATGATGTGTGTCAGGCTTCCGTAGGCGGGTTCCGGCGAGTTCCGGCGGATTCTGCGGGGTTCGAGCCGTTTTTCGGAAGTGGATGCGGCCCGTGGGGAGGTCGGGATCGAGGCCGATCGTCCCGGTCGTGAGGGCGACGGCTGCCGCGGCCGGCCGGGCTTGTGGTCGAAAGGCGGCCGGGGAGGGGGCGGTCACGGGAGTGTCCGTGTGGGCGTCGCCGCCCCGGCGTTTCGGCAGCCGGTGGTCGCACGCCGGTACGGCGGCGGGGACGCCCTCGATGAGGCGAGCGGCATCTGCGGAGTCTTTCCAGCCATGTGCTTCGCCGGCGATGTGGCCGTCAACGGTCTGCGCGCTCCGGGGATGGGTGGGGTGCCACCGTTGCCGCGGGCGTGGCGGTTGCGCTGCCGCGCGGAGTTCGGCGCGGACATGACGGATCTCCGGGTGGGGGTGAGGAAACCGCACCCCCACCCGGAGACCGTGACCCGAACTGCTTCGTCAGCTCACGGAGAACTGGCTGAACTTCGCGGTGCCGGGCGCTGCGCCGTGAGCGGTGAAGAACACCCCCGCGTCCTCGGTGCTGTTGGCACCGGTCAGCGTCGCGGTGCCCACCGTGGTCCAGGTGGTGCCGTTGGCGGAGTAGGAGCCGGTGACCGAGTCGCCGTTCCTGACGAGGCGGAGCCAGACCGGGGCGATGGCGGTGCTGCCGGTCTTGGTGGTGTTGGAGTCGAGGTAGCCGTCACTGTCGGAGTCCGACGACAAGGTGACGCCCTGGCCCGGCGTGGCGACGAGGACCAGGTATCCGGTGGAGGAGCCGGTGCCGGTGATGTCGTTGCGCAGCATCAGGCCGGCCTTGCCCCAGGCATTGGTGTCGTCCTGGCTGTCGACATGGACGGTGACGGTCGACGACGTGCCCGCCGCTCCCGGCTGGTAGGCCGCGGAGTAGTCGTCGTCGTGTAGCGCGCTCGTGGCCCATGTGTCGATGCCCGCGTTGGTCAGGGAGGTCACTCCCCGGCTCTGGCCCACCGCGGCCGGGATGGAGCCGTAGGCCTTGAAGGGCGAGGTGACGATCCGCAGGTTGCTGAAGGCCGCGCTGCCGACGGTGGTGCTGTGGGCGCTGTGGATGACACCGGCGTCCTGGGTGGCGGCCATGGACGGCAGGGTGACCGCCGAGCCGACCTGGGTGAAGGCGGATCCGTCGGTGGAGTAGTAGGCGGAGACCTGGGTGGCGGTGCGGGTGAGCCGCACCCAGACCGGCGCCTTGACCGTCGAGGACGTACACGACATCTGGTCGAGGTAGCCGTCCGCGGTGGAGTCCCACTGGAAGCACACGCCGTGGCTCGAGGTCGCCGTGGCGACCGCGTATCCCGGGGAAGAGCCGTTGCCGGAGAGGCTGTTGCGCAGGACGACGCCCGCCTTGGCCCAGCCGTTGGTGTTGTCGACGTTGTCGACCCGCGCGGTCACCGAGGTGCCGGCGACAGCGGAGTTCGCCAGGTAGGCGGTGCCGTAGGCGTCGTCGTGCTGTCCGCCCGCACCCCAGATGTCGGCTCCCGCGTCGGTGACGGTGAAGCGGCCGCCGCTCTGGCCGGTCAGGGCGGGAGTGGAGGAATAGCCGCTGTACGGGGCCGTGACGGGGTCCGTGGTCAAGGGCCGGTACTGGGGCTGGATGCCCGCGTTGTCCATGACCGTGCGGGCGCCGGAGGGCCAGTTGCCGTCGGTGACGACCACCGTGCCGCTCACCACATCACCGCGGCCACCGTTGAAGATGTCGGTCGAGGGCGTGGTCGACCAGTTGTCCTGGAGGGTGAGGGCACCGGTGTTGTTGGTGGAGGTGCCGTTCTGGTGGGACCACCGGCCCACGTTACGGAAGACGTTGTTGGTGTCCGTGAAGTTCCTGGATCCCTCATCGTGGTAGAAGCCGTAATAGTTGTTGTTGGTGTGGCAGTAGTTGCGTTCGAAGGTGCTGCCGGGCGACGCCGACAGGGTGTACAGACAGCCGCCGTCGTTCATCTGCTGCATGACGTCGTGGATGTAGTTGTCGGTGATGTGGTTGTTCGCGGCGGTGGTGGGGGGCGAGTAGATGGGCTGGTAGTCGTACAGACCGCGGTTCACGTAGTCCTGGCTGCCGCCCGGGTCGTTGACGCCCCAGCCGTAACCGATGGTCAGCCCCGAGTAGGGCAGGTTGTACACCTCGTTGTGCGACACCGTGGCGCCGTTGACGTAGGTGGCCAGGATGGCCGACATGTCCCGGTAGTCGAGCGCCACGTCGTGAATGACGTTGTTGCTCAGGGTGATGTTCTGGTTGGTCATCCGGCTGTCACTGGGGTGATGCGCGTCCGCCTGGACCCCGCCGACGACGATGCCGCCGCCCGCGTCCTGGGTGAAGACGTTCCCGGTGGCGGTGACGGTGTCGGCACCGAGGCCGACCCCGGTGGCATGGGCGTTGGCGTCCTGGCCGATGCCGAGGCCCACCTGCCCGAGCTGGGTGAACCGGTCGCCGGTGAAGGTGATGTGGTCGGCGGCCGACACCTGGACGGCGGCCGGCATCTGGGCCCAGTGCGGACGGGTCGCCTCGAAGAGCGGGCAGCCGCCCTGGCAGGAGGTCAGCGCGTCGGACGGACGGTCCCAGGTACCGGTGAGGTACGCGCCGGTCTGCTGGCTGGCGTAGCCGTGAGTGCTGGGGCCCAGCCAGCTGGTGCCCGAGAACTGCAGACCCGAGAACGTGATGTGGGTGGCGGGAGAGGCATAGCTTCCCCCGACGTCGACGAGCGACTCAAGCTTCGGCACCTCCACGTCCGCGGTGCTCATGTTCTGCCCGGCGAGCGGCTTGTAGTACAGGGTGCCGGAGCTCGTGTCGAGGTACCACTCGCCGGCCGTGTCGAGGAGTTCGTAGGCGTTCTCGATGTAGAGCGGTGCCGACCGGAAGGGCTTGGTCAAGGTGTCGTAGCCGAAGGTGTTGTCGTCCCAGGACGGCTGATCCATGGTGATGGTGCCGTTGCTGATGCCGGACACCGGGGCGTAGCGGTCGGTGAAGGATCCGATGCCGTGGATCTCCGTGCGGCTCGAGGCGGCCAGGCTGTTGAGGTAGTTCAGCGAGGTGTTGGTGAAGGTGTAGCCGCTGGTGGTCGCGCTCAGGTCGGCGCGGTTGATCAAGGAGCGGGCCCTGGTCGCCAGGACGCCGTCGACGTACAGCTGCCGGGTGTCGAACCCGGTCCCGACGTTGGCCTGCCAGATGTTCTTCGCCGAGTCGTGCAGCGTCCAGCCCGTGGCCCGCCGCGCGCCGGTGATGACCGGGCGGGCGCCCAGCGCGGCCTTCCAGATCACCGAGTGGCCGCCGGTGCCGGAGTCCGCCGCGGTGAAGGTGAGGGGGTCCGTCAGCCGGTACGTGCCGTCGGCGACCTCCACGACGATGTCGCCCGTCATGGAGTTGTTCATGGCCCGGACGTTGATCTTGGCCTGGGCGAGGGAGCACGGCTGGCTGGTCGAGCAGGCGGTACCGGTGCCGCTGGGGGACACATAGAGCGTCGCGGAAGTGGCGGCGAACGCGGGCACGGCCTGGGCGACGACGGGCCCGGCAGAGGCGGTGAGGAGCGCGAGTGCGGCCAGACATGGTCTGAGCCGGTCACGCACTGCGGGGCGGAAGCGGGTTGGGTGCATCTGACACCTTCCGATGGTGCGAGAGGGCACGCGCGGGCCGTCCTCCCACTCATGGGAACAGGGCGGGCCCTGCGGTGATGGCGGAGGTGATACGGCGACGTAACGTAAGTCGTCATACGTATGCCGTCAAGACGTGCCGCGGACATAGATCTGCACCTCAAAGGAAACCCGCCCCCGGCCTGACGGCTCGGGGGCGGGTTCCGGCGCGCGCAAGGGCGCGGGGTGCGCTCAACCGGTGGTGAGACCGGGGCGCGGAATACGGCGGCGGCTCCAGGCCGCTTCGATATGGGCCGTCATGGCCTGCGCTGCACCCTGGGGGTCGCGGGCCAGAAGCCGCTCGGCGACCCGGCGGTGCTCGGCGTTCGCCTGCTCGCAGGCGTGGCCGTCAGGAGTGCCGTTGTACAGGAACGTACTGCGGGCCTGGGTGTGGACGGTCCGGATGATGGAACGCCCCAGCCTGTTCCGGGACGCCTGCATGATCCGGTCATGGAAGAGCACATCGGTCTCGATGAACCGGGCGGGAGTGGCGATCTCCTCGTCGAGGCGGCCGAGCAGCCTCTCCACCTCCCGGAGATCGTCATCGGTGGCGAGCTCTGCGGCCTGGGCCGCCATCTGTGCTTCAAGGGCCGAACGCACACCGACAAGCTGGTCCAGCACGACGAGTTCGTCGTCGTGCTGGACGGTGGCCGCCAGCACGACAGGATCCAGGAGATTCCACTCCTCGGGCTGGGTGACCGTGGTGCCGGAACCCTGCCGGGCCCGAACCAGCCCCTTGGCCTCCAGCGACTTGACCGCCTCACGGACCGTGATGCGGCTGACGCCGAACGTCTCGCACAGTTCGGGTTCGACCGGCAAGGTGGAGCCCGATGGGATGGCACCCGAGACAATGCTGTCGGTGAGGGACTCCACCACCGCATGGGCCAGCCGCGCCGGGCGCCTGGGCCAGGGTTTCAGGGCCGACGGGTCCTCGACGCCGCTTCGACCGCTCTTCGCCATATGGCCCCCTCTCCGCTGTGGACGATCGCCGATTCTACTGCTCCGAACACCTTGACAGCATTCGTATGACGACTTACGTTACACGAAAATTTCGCAGCAGCAGCTGCCGTCGCAAGGGGCAACACCGTGCGCATTGCCGATGTGGAGAGCTATTCCGTCCAGGTCCCAGGAGTCAGTCCGCCGTTCGTCTGGCGTGACGGCCTGCTGGGCAGCCCGCCGGACGGCGAGGCCGCGGTGCTGCGCATAGTCACCGACGAAGGGGCCGAGGGGGTGGCGATGGCACCCCGCCGGGGCAGTGCAGTCATCCTGGCGAACCTGCTGGACCGCTTCCTGCGCCAGGAGCTCGTGGGCCAGGACCCGCTGCAGCGGGAGTGGCTGTGGCACCGCATGTGGGAGCTGGACCGTACCGAGGAACTGCCCCTCTACCTTCTCGGCCTCGTCGACATCGCACTGTGGGACCTGGCGGGCAGGCTTGCCGACCGGCCGACCTGGCAGATGCTGGGCGGTTTCCGCACCGCGATACCCGCCTATGCCTCCACCGTCACCTACTCCTCGGTCGAGGAGTACCTGGACATCGCCGACCAGGCCCTGGAACTCGGGTATCCCGCCATCAAGCTCCACGCCTGGGGCGACGCACGCCGCGACGCCCGGCTGTCGGTGGCCCTGCGGGAACACGTGGGGGGCGCGATCCCCCTGATGTTCGACGGGTCCGCCGGATTCGACCTCCCCGACGCGATCTACCTCGGGCATGCCCTGTCCGACGCCGGTTATCTCTGGTACGAGGAGCCGATCCGGGAGTTCAGCATCACCGCGTACAAGCGCCTCTCCGACGCGGTGGCAGTGCCCCTCCTGGTCGCCGAGACCTCCGACGGGGCCCACATGAACTCCGCCGACTTCATCCAGGCCGGCGCCGCCACCTTCGGCGTCCGCGCCTCCACCCAACTGCGCGGCGGCTTCACCGGCGCCATGCGCACCGCCCACCTCGCCGACGCCTACCGGCTGCGCGCCGAGGTGCACGGGCCGGAGATCCCCAACCGGCACCTGTGCATGGCCATCTCGAACACCACCTACTACGAGTCCCTGGTCATGGGCAATCCCATCAGCCGCGAGAGCGGCATCGACGCCCAGGGACTCGTCCACGCCCCCACCGGGCCCGGCGTGGCACTGCCCGCCGGCCTGGACTACCCTCCCGCCCTTCAGCGGTTTGTCGACAAGGGGACTTTGACGCCGCCGAAGGCCTGATCCGCCCAGTCCATTGCACTCTCACGATCGCCCCGTACCCGACCCGCCACGCCTTCGGTACCTGGTCCCTCCACACCTCCCCTCTCCGGTGCTTGCGCCGACATCCCGCGGATCTCCGCAGAACGCAGACATGAGGTCAGTCATGAACAGCGACGTTCCCGTCACCTCCCGCCGCCAGGTCAGACGCGTTGCCGGCGCGGCCCTGGGCGCCGTCTCCCTTCTCGCACTCGCTGCCTGCGGCAGCGCGGATCCCGCAGCCTCCGGGGCGTCCTCCTCCCCCGCGACCTTCAAGCCTGTGAAGCAGGAGGAGGGCAGCCAGATCACGGTCTGGGCGGACGCCGCCCGAGTCCCCGGCGTGCAGGCCTATCAGAAGGCTCACCCGGACGTGAAGATCAAGATCGTCACGTACAGCGGGGACGCCAACGGCGCCAATGACCTGCAGACAAAGGTCCGGCTGTTCGACCGGAGCGGCAGCGGCTGGCCGGACGTCGCCTTCAGCGCCAACGTCAACGACGGCAGTTGGACCACTCAGGGCAAAACCCCCTTTGCCGCCCCGGTCGACAAGGGCCTGATCCCCCAGTCCGCCCTGAACGGCTTCGCGGACGGCGCGCTGAACCCCTGCAAGGTCAACGGCACCACCTACTGCCTGCGCAACGACCTGGCCCAGAACGTGCTCTGGTACAACAAGAAGCTCCTGGACAAGTTCGGCTACTCCGTCCCGACCACCTGGGAGGAGTACGAGGCACTCGGCAAGAAGGTCGCCGAGGAACACCCCGGCTACCTGGTCGGAACCGCCGGGGACGCCTGGAGCCCCGAGGTGTACTTCTGGGCGAGCCAGTGCCCTGCCAGCTCAGTGACCGACGCCAATAAGGTCAAGGTCGACCTGCAGGACGCCAAGTGTACCCGGATGGCGAAGTTGCTCGACGGGCTGATCGCCAAGGGCTCGGTGTCCAAGGACACCGTCTTCAGCGCCGGCTTCATCAAGAAGGAGGCGAGCAAGGTCCTCCTGCTCCCCGGCCCTTCCTGGTACGGCCAGGTGCTCTTCAACTCCACCTTCAAGATCCCCAAGGGGCAGATCGCCGCCGCCTCGCCGCTGAAGTTCGAGGGCGACGCCAAGAACTACACCGGCAATGTCGGCGGCGGGCTGTGGTTCGTCTCCTCCCACAGCAAGAACCTCAAGGCGTCCGCCGACCTGGTCACCTGGATGACGACCTCCAACGAGTACCAGGCCACCGCGGGCACCTACCCCGCGTACAAGGAGGCAGCCGTCGCCTGGCTCGCCGGCCAGAAGAAGACCGGCTACTTCGCCCAGGACGTCGGCCCGGTCTTCCAGGAGGCGGCGGAACTCATCTGGCCCGGCTGGTCCGCCACCCAGTACAGCCAGGAAGCGATCTACTCCTCCACCGTGGTCCCGGCCCTGAACTCGGGCAAGACCCTCACCGACACCCTGGGCACCTGGCAGACGGCCATCACCGACAAGGCCAAGTCCCTCGGATACACCGTCAACTAGCGAAGCGGACCGATGACCACCCACCTCGCAACGGAGCGGAGCGGCCGCCGCGGCGGCCGCTCGGCCCGCAACCCGGTCGGACGCGCCGGTTACGTCTTCGTCTCCGGCTACGTCCTCCTCCTGCTCGCCTTCGGCGTCCTGCCCACCGGTTACGCGGTGTGGCTGGCACTGTCCAACTCCCGCCACCAGCTCGTCGGGATCGGTAACTTCACCCGGACGTTCGCCGACTACCGCTTCGGACCGGCCTTCCTCCACATCGGCCTGTACCTGGTGATCTGGCTGGCCAGCCTGATGATCCTGGTGGTGCTGCTCTCCCTGATGCTGCACGGCCGCATGCGCAGGGCCTCCACCACCCTGAGGTTCCTGTTCTACCTGCCGGGCGCCCTCGCCGGGGTGGCGAGCGTCCTGCTCTTCCTGATCCTCCTCGACCCGGCCGCCAGCCCCGTCGGCTGGCTGCTCAAGGGCTTCGGCTGGAACACGCTCGCCCAGGTGAACGCCCCCGGCCACCTGCCGGTTCTGTTCACCGTCATCGCCTTCTGGACCGGGGCGGGCGGCTGGATCGTGGTCATGTACGGCGCGCTCAACAGCATCCCGGACGAAATCCTGGAGGCCGCCCGCATCGACGGCGCCAGCACGCTCCAGATCGCCCTGCGCATCCAGATCCCCATGATCACCAAGTGGATCGCGTACATGCTGATCCTGGCCTTCGCGGCCGGCACCCAGCTCTTCGTCGAACCGCAGCTGGTCTCCGTGGCCAGCTGGGGCATGATCCCCGACAGCTGGTCACCGAACCAGCTGTCCTACCAGTACGCCTTCCAGGCGGGCGACTTCAACGGCGCGGCGGCGCTCTCCGTCGACCTCCTCATCCTGGGCCTGGCCTGCGCGGCCCTCGTCGTCTTCCGTACCGGTCTGTTCGACAGGGACGAACGATGACCACAGCTCCCACGAACACCGTCCGCCACACTCAGCCGCCCCACACCGCCGGCGCCCGTACCAACCCGGGGAAGCCCATGCGCCGGATCCGCCGCCCCGGCTCGCTGGCCGCCCGGCTGGCCTGGCTCATCGTCATGGGCCTGTTCCTGCTGTTCTTCTGCGTGCCGGTGGTGTGGCTCCTGCTGGCCCCGACCAAGACCGACAGCCAGATCGTGCGGGACAACCCGTTCTCCTTCGGCTCTCCCGGTTCGATCGCCGACGCCTGGCACCACCTCTACGCCTTCCAGGACGGTGCCATCCTGACCTGGCTGCAGAACTCGGCGGTCTACACATTCGGTGCGCTGGTCCTCACCCTCGTGACCTCGATCCCCGCCGGGTACGCGCTGGCTCTCACCCAGTTCATCGGGCGCCGGATGCTGTTGACCATCACCATGCTCGTGATGCTCATGCCGACGGCCGCAATGGTGCTTCCCCTGTACCTCGGGATGAACGCAGTGCACCTGGACGGCACGATCTGGTCGGTGATCCTGCCCTTCTCCTTCTTCCCGTTCGGGGTCTACCTCACCTACATCTACTTCTCCTCCAACGTCCCCGCCGACCTGCTGTCCGCCGCGCGGATCGACGGCTGCTCGGAGTGGCAGGTCTTCCGTCTCGTCGCGATGCCGCTGGCCAAGCCGGTGATCGCCCTGGTCGGGTTCTTCAACTTCGTCGGCAACTGGAACAACTTCTTCCTGCCGTTCGTGATGCTCCCCGACAGCTCGCAGTATCCGGCGCAGGTGGGGCTGAACAACCTGCTCGCCGCCTCGCCGCTGTTCAACACCTCCAGCGGCACCGGCAACCAGATCATGCGGCCCGAACTGGCCCTGGCCACCCTGGTCACCATCGTCCCCGTGCTGATCGTCTTCCTCTTCTCCCAGCGCGCCCTCGTGGCCGGCATGCTCGCCGGCGCGACCAAGGAGTGAGGCACAGATGAAACGGATTGCCCAGACGATCCGCCTGCGGCCCGAACACCGTGAGCTGTATCTGCGGCTGCACTCCGCGGTCTGGCCGGGCGTCGAGGCCGCGCTGCGGGCCGCGAACATCCGCAACTACAGCATCTTCCTGCGCGAGGACACGCTGTTCGCCTACTTCGAGTACCACGGCGACGACTTCGAGGCCGACATGGCCGCGATCGGCACCGACGCGACCACCCAGGCCTGGTGGAAGCTCACCGACCCCTGCCAGGAGGCCTGGGCCGATACCGGCACCGGGGGCAGCTGGTCCGACCTGACCGAGATCTGGCATCTGCACCCGTCGCAGGGAGACGCCCGGTGAAACTTCTACGAGTCGGCGCGCCCGGCGAGGAGCGTCCCGCAGTCCGCACGGAGGACGGCCGGCTGCTCGACCTGTCCCCCGTGACCTCCGGCATCGACGGCGCCTTCCTCGCCTCGGACGGCGTCGACCGGGCCCGGACGGAGGTCGCGGCGGGAAGTCTGCCCGAGCTGGACCCGGACGGTCTGCGGATCGGTGCCCCTCTCGCCCGCCCTGGCAAGATCGTCTGCGTCGGCCTGAACTACCGCGACCACGCCGCCGAGACCGGCGCGGCGATCCCCCCGCGGCCCGTGGTGTTCATGAAGGACCCCGGCACGGTGATCGGCCCGTACGACGAAGTGCTGATCCCCCGGGGCTCCTTGAAGACCGACTGGGAGGTCGAACTGGCGGTCGTCATCGGACGACGGGCCCGCTACCTCGACGGCCCGGAAGCCGCGCGGGCCGTGATCGCGGGGTACGCGATCAGCCATGACGTCTCGGAGCGGGAGTTCCAGCTGGAGTACTCGTCGCAGTGGGACCTGGGCAAGTCCTGCGAGACGTTCAACCCGCTCGGACCGTGGCTGGTGACCGTCGACGAGGTGAGCGATCCGCAGGACCTCGGTCTGCACCTGAGCGTCAACGGCGTGAAGCGGCAGGAGGGCCACACCAGCGACATGATCTTCCCGGTCGACCACATCGTGTCGTACCTGAGCCAGTACATGGTCCTGGAGCCGGGTGACGTGATCAACACCGGTACTCCGGCGGGCGTGGCCCTCGGCCTCCCGGGCACCCCCTGTCTCCGTCCCGGCGACAGCGTCGAGCTCTCCGTCGACGGCCTCGGCGCCCAGCGCCAGACCTTCGGCCAAGCGTGAAAGGCACCCCTTTGAGCAGCTTGAGGAGCTTGAGCGGCCTGTCAGGGCTGAAGGCCGTCGTCACCGGCGGCGCGTCCGGCATCGGGCTGGCCACGTCCCGGATCCTGGCCGAGCACGGCGCCAGGGTGGCCGTCCTCGATCTCGACCCCTCCGGCGCCCCCGAGCCGCTGATCGCCATCAGGGCCGACCTCGGCAACGACGCCTCGGTGCGCCCGGCCGTGGCGGAGGCCGCCGAGCGGCTCGGTGGCCTGGACATCCTGGTCAACAACGCGGGCATCGGCGCCATCGGCAGCGTCGAGGACAACCCCGACGAGGAGTGGCACCGCGTCCTCGACGTCAACGTCCTCGGGACGGTGCGCACCACCCGGGCCGCCCTGCCGTATCTGCGGCGCTCGTCGCACGCGGCGGTCGTCAACATCTGCTCCATCGCGGCCACCGCGGGCCTCCCCCAGCGCGCCCTGTACTCCGCCAGCAAGGGCGCGGTGCTGTCGCTGACCCTGGCGATGGCCGCCGACCACGTCCCTGAGGGCATCCGCGTCAACTGCGTCAACCCCGGCACCGCCGACACCCCTTGGGTGACCCGGCTCCTGGACGCCGCCGACGACCCGGAGGCGGAACGCGCAGCCCTCGACGCACGCCAGCCCCTCGGCCGCCTGGTCACCGCGGACGAGGTGGCGGCGGCCGTGGTCTACCTGGCGAGCCCCGCCGCGGCCTCCGTCACCGGCATCGCCCTCGCCGTCGACGGTGGCGTGCAGGGACTCCGGCTGCGCCCGGTGGCCGGCTCATGAGAACGACCACGCTGGGCACCACCGACGTCAGGGTCACCGAGCTGTCGTTCGGGGCCGCCGGCATCGGCAACCTCTTCCGCCCGGTGTCCGACGAGGCCGCGTCCGCCGCGGTGGAGGCGGCCTGGGAAGCGGGCGTACGCACCTTCGACACCGCCCCGCACTACGGACTCGGGTTGTCCGAGCGCCGCCTGGGTGCCGCGCTGCGCGGCCGGGACCGCGACGCGTACACCGTCTCCACCAAGGTCGGGCGGCTGCTCGAACCCCACCCGGAGGGTGGCCGTGGCGACGATCTCGCCCAGGGCTTCGCCGTGCCCGACACTCACCGCCGCGTCTGGGACTTCAGCTCCGACGGCGTCCTGCGCTCCCTGGAAGCGAGCCTGGATCGCCTCGGCCTGGACCGTGTGGACATCGCCCTGCTGCACGACCCGGACCACTACGCCGAGCAGGCCCTCACGGAGGCGTACCCGGCGCTGGATCGGCTGCGCGGTGAAGGCGTCGTCAAGGCGATCGGCATCGGGGTGAACCAGTGCGCGCTCCCCGCCCGCTTCCTGCGCGAGACCGACATCGACGTCGTGCTGCTCGCCGGCCGCTACACCCTGCTGGAGCAGGAGGGGCTAGCGGAGGTACTGCCGGAGGCCGCCTCCCGTGGCAGGAGTGTCATCGTCGGCGGGGTGTTCAACTCGGGTCTGCTCACCGACCCCAAACCCGGGGCCATGTACGACTACGCGCCCACCCCGCCACAGGTACTGGACCGGGCGCTGCGCATGAAAGCGGTCGCCGACCACCACGGCGTACCGCTGCGTGCAGCCGCTCTGCGCTTCCCGCTCGGCCATCCGGCGGTCGCGAGCGTGCTGTCCGGCGCGCGTTCCGCCGAGGAGGTCCGGGACACGGTGGACCAGATGCGGCGAACGGTACCGGCCGCGCTCTGGGACGAACTACGTGCCGAGGAGCTGCTGCCCCCGCACGTCCCCGTCCCCGCCGCCGCACCTCAGTCGTGAGGGTGACCGCCATGGAGACGAGCACCGCTGAGGGCGTCATCGACGCACACCACCACGTGTGGGACCTCTCTGTCCGCGACCAGGACTGGATCACCGGACAGGAACTCGCCCTGCTGCGCCGCGACTTCCTGCTCGCCGATCTGGAGTCCGAGGCCCGGGCCGCCGGCGTCACGGCGACCGTCCTGGTCCAGACGATCGACGTGCCGGAAGAGACACCCGAGTTCCTGGCGTTGGCCCAGGGCAGCGACCTGGTGGCCGGCGTCGTGGGCTGGACCGACCTGACCTCCCCGGATGTCGCCCGCGCGCTCGCGGCGCTGCGGGAGGGGCCGGGAGGTGAGTACCTGGTGGGCATCCGCCACCAGGTACAGGGCGAATCCGGTCCTCGCTGGCTGATGCGGCCGGACGTGCTGCGTGGGCTCGCCGCGGTGGCCGAGGCGGGGCTCGCGTACGACCTGGTCGTCAGGCCCCGCCAGCTCGCGGCCGCGTATGAGACCGCCCGCCTGCTTCCCGGCCTCACGTTCGTACTCGATCACGCGGGCAAGCCCCCCATCGCCTCGGGCGAGCTGCGGCCGTGGGCGGACGCGGTGCGCCGCTGGCCGCACTGCCCCACACCGTCTGCAAGCTCTCCGGCATGGTGACCGAGGCCGACTGGGACCGGTGGAGCGTCGAGGACCTCCGGCCGTACGCGGACACGGTGCTGGACGCCTTCGGCCCGCGGCGGCTGATGTTCGGCTCCGACTGGCCCGTCTGTCGACTGGCCGCCACTTACGCCGAAGTAGTCACCACAGCAAAGGAGTTGACGGCCACACTCCACCTCACCGAACGCCGTGAGGTCTTCACCGGAACCGCACTGCGGACCTACGGCCTGCCCGTCATCGGCTCCCCGGCCGCTCAGGAAGCACCATGCGCCCAGCTCTCCTCATCATCTGCTTCAACGACACGATGTTCCCCCGCACCGGCCGCGCCGTGACCGAACTGCTGGAACGGCTCGGCCACACCGTGGAGTTCCCGCAGGGCCAGACCTGCTGTGGCCAGATGCACTTCAACACCGGCTACCGCCCACAGACCCTGCCCATGGTGCGCCGTTTCGCGGAGGTCTTCGCGGGTTACGACGCCGTGGTCACCCCTTCCGGCTCCTGCGCGGGCAGGAGCGCGGTGCCGCTTGAGAGCCTGGACCGTGTCGGAGTCCAGCGCGACGGTGATGAGACCGGCGCCCAGGTTGGTGTCGGTCCACTTCTGCCCGCATGCCTCGCCCCGTCGCAGTCCGCGGAACGCGATCATGTGGAACAGCGCGTACAGGCGGTCCTCCGCGACATGGTCGAGGAAGAGGCCAGTGTGCTCCGGCGTCGTGACCATCACCGACGACGGCTTCTCGCCGGTGCGCTTCCAGTGGAAGATGCGCTCCTGTGCTGGGCGATCGCAGCGTTCAGCGCGGCCCTCAGCGTGGAGCGGACGCGCTGGCGCGTGGCCGGACCCACGACTCCGCGACGGCCGCCTTCATCACCTTGCGACGGGCACGATGCTCCCGACTCTTCCGAGGGATCCGAGCGAGACCCTTGAACGCCTTGTGGCGAGCCGCGTTGCCCTCGGCGATCTCGACGTTGGCCTCGGCGATGGCCTCGAACATCTCCGGCAGGTGGGCGACCCGGAGGCGGTCGAGCCGCAGGTGACCGATCCGCACTCTGCCGCCCCTTCTTGCCCGCCAGCCACACGTCCAGCCACTCGCCGTCGTCGGCCACCTTTTCCAGCAACTCGGCGATCTGGGCGAGGCCCTCTGTGTCGTCGTCGCGCGCCGCGTACGGCGCGGTCATATGGCGGCAGTTCCCTCCAGGGAGAGGACCGGGCCGCCGGCCGCGGCCAGGGTTTGCTCACACCAGATCGTCTTGCCGGCCGGCGTCTGCCGGGTGCCCCAGCGCTCCGTGAGCTGCGCGACCAGCAACAGCCCCCGACCGCCCTCGTCGAACACCCGGGCCCGCCGTAGATGCGGTGCGGTGTTGCTGGAGTCGGAGACCTCGCAGATCAGCCCGCGGTCGTGGATGAGCCGCAACTGGATCGGCGGGTCGCCGTACCGGATGGCGTTCGTGACCAGTTCACTGACCACCAGTTCGGTGACGAACGCGGCCTCTTCCAGTCCCCACTCGTCAAGGGCACGGACGGCGTCCGACCGTATCCGCGCCACCGCGGCGAAGTCGGCCTCCACGTCCCACACGGCGACCCTGCGCGCGTCCAGGGCCCGGGGCCGCACCAGGAGCAGGGCCGCG
Source organism: Streptomyces sp. NPDC013157 (assembly GCF_042899865.1). NCBI lineage: Bacteria > Bacillati > Actinomycetota > Actinomycetes > Kitasatosporales > Streptomycetaceae > Streptomyces > Streptomyces sp. NPDC013157. Next base: position 83,821 of record NZ_JBIBAK010000002.1, read on the forward strand.
TCATCGGCGGGGCCCTCGGGTAGCAGCTTGTGTACGACGTGGTCGCACAGGGAGTCCAGCGTGCCCGTCGGCACGGCCAGCGCCTCGCGCAGGGCCTCAAGCCCCTCCCCGAAGTCGCGGTGGCCGGAATGGATCAAGCCGTCGGTGTAAAGGGCGAGCAGGCTGCCTTCCTGGAGGGTGACCTCCATCGATTCGAACGGCAGTCCGCCCAGTCCGAGTGGCGGTCCCACGGGGACGTCCAGGAACTCGGCGGTACCGTCCGGACCGACGACGGCGGGCGGCGGGTGGCCGGCAAGCGCCATGGAGCAGCGCCTGGAGACCGGGTCGTACACCGCGTACAGGCAGGTGGCCCCGATGTCCCCGGCGGCCTCCGCCCCCGGCGGCTCCGTGTCGGCCCCGGACTCCGGCGACAGCCGGAGGACCAGGTCGTCGAGGTGGGTGAGCAGTTCGTCGGGAGCGAGGTCGACATCGGCGAGGGTCTGTACGGCGGCGCGCAGCCGGCCCATCGTGGCGGCCGCGTGGATGCCGTGCCCGACCACGTCGCCGACCACCAGCGCGACCCTGGCTCCGGAGAGCGGGATCACGTCGAACCAGTCGCCGCCCACCCCGGAACGCTGTTCGGCGGGGAGGTAGCGGAAGGCGGCTTCCACCGCCGACTGCTCCGGCATCCGCTGCGGCAGCAGGCTGCGCTGCAGAGTGAGAGCCGCGGCGCGTTCGCGGGTGAAGCGCCGGGCGTTGTCCAGGCAGACCGCCGCCCTTGCCACCAGGTCCTCGGCGAGGGGAAGGTCGTCCTCGTCGAAGCTCTCCGGAGTCTCCCGCATGCGGGTGAACCACACCACGCCGAGGGTCGTGCCCCTGGCTGTCACCGGCACGATGATCCATGAGTGCGGGCCCATCCGCCGGACCCTCGCCCGCCGCTCGGGGGTCGCGTCGGTCTCGTAGTAGGTGCGGATCGGCGGGGCGGTGTTGTCCCGGTACAGCGTCGGCCGGCCGGTGGCCAGGCACAGGGCGGCCGGCGAGTTCGCGAGGTAGACGTCCGCCTCGCCGGCGGTCCGCTGTGCCGTGGTGACCCCCTCGCACAGGAACAGTTCCGCGATGCGCCGCAGCCGCACGGGACCGGCCGGCGGCCCAGGAGCGGGTTCGTCGCCCTGGAGGATGACGTCCAGCAGGTCCACGCGGGCGAAGTCGGTGAACCTGGGTACGGCCACCTCGGTGAGCTCCCGTGCGGTCTGCACCATGTCGAGGGTGCTGCCGATGTGCAGGCTCGCGTCGTTCAGCAGAGAGAGCCGCTCGCGGGCACGGCGCCTCTCGGTCACATCACCCACGAGAGCACAGACTCCGAGCGTACGGGCCTCCGCGTCCCGCAGCGGCGTCGCCGAGACACTGAAGACACGGGATCCGAGGCCGGCCAGGCCGGTGCCCTTGAGCTCGCTGACCTGCTCTTCGCCCGTGGCCATGGCCAGCCGCATCGCCTCCTCCCACTCCACCGCGTCGGGGCCGGCGAAGATCTCCGGCAGCCGGCGTCCGCATCGCTCCCCGTCCGGCAGGCCGCTGAGGCGGTGCATCGCGGCGCTCTGCCACACGCTGCGCAGGTCGGTGTCGTACACCGCCAGGGCCAGGGGCGAGTCCTGCAGAACCCAGCCGGACAGCGACTGCCGCAGTCGTTCCGCCGCCGGCCCGGACGGCGGGGCGATGAGCAGGACGGTGCCGGGTCCTCCTCCGGCGCTGTCCGCCCCCGGGGCGATGCGGTAGCGGGAGACGGCCACGGCCAGCCGGTGCCCGTCCTTGTGGCGTACGCTCACGTCCGGATGCCGCTCACCGTGCTCGGCAGCCCCTTCACCTCGAGCAGGCTCCCCGCTCGGGAGTACGGGGGCATCCAGCAGCTCCGCCACGGACCGGCCGCGGGCCTCGGCGCTGGTGTAACCGAGCAGGCGTTCCACTCCGGGCGTCCAACCGACGACCAGGCCCTGCCGGTCGGTCACGACCACTCCGAGTGTCGGATAGGCGTCCATGCAGTCAAGACTTGCGCCGTAAATATCCATAATCAACCGAAAAAAGTCATTCTTGATGTGAGGGTGCGTTCAGGCCGCTTCGCCGCACGCTGAGATCGGTGCGGGTCAGCACGGTGAATGCGGCACCGACGGCACGGGCGGGTTCGGTGAGCAGCCGGTCGTAGGTACGTGCCACCAGGTACCGCAGTGTCCGGTCAGGGTCCAGGGCGAACCACGCACCGACGGTCCGCAGGCCGTGCGGGGTCAGCCGCCACAGCTTGTCGGCGTCTTTCACCACGGCGTCGTCCAGGTCCAGGGCATCCCTGCGGGTGTCGTGCCCGTCGATGATGGTGACGATCCGCTCGGTGTCCCGCGCGGGGTAGCCGACTTCGGCGAGGATGCGGGCAGCGATGGCGGCGCCCTCGGTCTCATGCCTGCGTATCGTCTCCTGCCCGGCAGGTCCGGACCGCCCGGCGATGGCAGGCAGGATGTCCGCAGGGTCGATCGTCTTCCAGCCGGTGTCGTGCAGGAGGACGGCGGGCAGCACGACGTCCGCCCGTGCCCCTGGCAGGGCGTGCAGCAGCGCGGCCGCCAGCGCGAAGGCGTACAGCGAATGGGCGTCGTTGTCACGCACGTCCAGGTAGGGAAGGGCGCGGTCCCATATCTCCCGCCGGACGCCGGTCAACGGAACGGGCCGGGGAAGGGGGTCGCTCAGGGGTATCTCCGAGGCCACGAGGGGAAGCGTCGGCAGCGGCTCGCGGGCCGCCCGGTCGGACGTCATGGCGTCTCCTGTCGTACGGGGCCGGTCAGTCGAGAAGGGTGACCGTGCCGGCCGTGCCGTCCACACGGATCCGACGGCCGGACGTGATGCGGGTGGACGCCGAACCCGTCCCGGTGACGGCGGGCAGGTAGTACTCACGGCAGACGATGGCGGCGTGGGACATGACTCCCCCGATGTCGGTGACGGTCGCGCGGACCTTTCCGAAGGCCGGCGTCCAGCTGGGTGCGGTGACCGGGGCGACCAGGATGTCGCCCTCCTGGAGGAGGTCCAGCTCGTCGGGGCTGCGGATCACCCGGGCCGTGCCTTCGGCGACGCCCGGCGAGGCGGCCATGCCGGTGAGGTCGCCCAGGTCGCCCGGGGCTGCCAGCCACGACCGGATGCGCTCGCTGGTGATGCCCCACAGCATGACGCTGAACGGCTCGGTGATGGCTCGCGGCGGTTCGTTCAGCGCCGGTTCCGGACGCTGCCGTGCGAGCGCGGCCACGATCCGGCGTCGCCGTGCCACCTCCGCCGGCCAGTGACCGGGGCCGGCCGGCTCGACGCCGATCGCCCAGCCGGACACGTGGTCGAACAGCGCGGCCCGGACTTCGTCGCGCGTGAGGTAGAACATGTCGTTCGTGCCGGGCCAGAACCCCGCCCGGTGCAGCAGGGCGGACAGCTCCCTGGCCTTGCGCCAGAAGACACCCATCGTCCAGTGCTCGATGTAGAAGTTGTGGTTCTCCACATACGGGTAGACCTGGCGCGCGAGGCCCAGCTTCGCCTCGAAGTCGGCACGTGCCAGGGCGTCGAGCAGCGCGGCGTACTCGCAGGTGATCCGCTCGCGCTCGGCGGCGAGTTCGGCGAGGCGCCGGTCGATGGCCTCACCCCGCCGCAGGCGCAGGATGTAGTCGCGGACATACCCCAGGGGAAGCGAGGGAGTGTCCCTCCAGTACCGGTCGTCGCTGTAGAGGCCGTTGCCCGAGGTGAAGTTGAACCAGGGATCGCGGGCGGCGTTCCAGGCGTCGAGCCAGTCGCGGCCCCGCGGCTCGCGGCTGAGGGCGGTCAGGGCGTGCTCGCCGGGGTCGGGCACGGTCAGTGCCCTGTCGACGCCCAGTTCGACAGCGAGCCTTGCCAGTTTCCTGAGCTCGTCATCCGGACGGAACAGCTCCATGTCCACGCCCGTGACCATCGCCGCGATGCCCTGGTCCGGGATGTTTGGGAACCGTTGCTTGCAGAAGTGGAAGAAGTCCAGGTAGGCCGCGTAGCCGAGGTTCAGGAACTCGAAGTGGTACTGCCAGGCGCGGTGGCAAAGGGCGAGGAGCCTGTCGTACCCGCCGAGCAGGTCGTCGGCGGCGCCCAGGCCGGAACCCGCTTCGACGTCCTCGTACGGCTGGACCTCCGGCAGTTCGCTGAAGCTGATCGACTCCAGTTCACGGATGGTGCCGAGGACCTTGCCCTTCCAGTTCTCCAGCAGCCTGTCCCAGTTCGCGTAGTAGTACCCGGCGCGGTCCAGGAACTGCTGTGCTCGGGCAGGGATCCGGCTTTCCGGCGCGGCCACCGGGCTCAGGTAGAGGTAGCCCTGGTGGATGCGGAACATGACGCCGTACGCCGGCGGTACGACGAAGTGCCGGGTGTTGAACTGACCCAGGCTCTTGAACGCGAGCTCGGGGATGACCGCCTCGAACGGCTTGACCACGGTGGGCCAGTGCTGGCTGTCGCGGAACCAGAAGCGTTCCTCCTCGGCCGAGCGCCGCCAGGGCTGGAAGAGCGTGTAGTACGGGTACAGCCGTTCCCACCCCTCCGCGGCCGCGGGGGAGGTCATCTCGTAGGGGCTCGGGAAGGCTGTGCGCGAGACCGTCATCTTGACGTGCTCCTTACAGGGCTCGCAGGAGGGCGATGCCGACTCGGCGTGGACGAGTCTTTCGACGGCGGCCGAGCCGAGGGGGCATGTCGGCTACCTCCCACGGCGAAGGAGGGTGTCGAGGATGCTGGAGACGCCGGCTCCGTGGCCGGCCCGGGCAGGTGTCCTCGGCCGACTGCTCCAGACCGTCTCGGGCCGTGTCTGGAGCAGTCTCACGGTGGCGCCCGTATCCGTGGAGCCCTTCGGGTGCTTGTCGACGGCCCACTCGATGTCCTGCGGGCAGCCGTATTGCCGCTCGGCGGTCTTGGCCAGGCGGGCGATCTCCACGACCTCCCCCTGGGCCAGGCAGGGGACCTGCTGACGGCCCTCCTCGACCACCCGCCGTGCGAGCCCCTGCCCGTCGGGGGCGGGAACCAGTTCCTGGTGCTTCGGCGACACCGTCGTCCGCACCGTGCTGAGCAGTACCTTGTCCACCAGGTAGGCGTCCGGGGTCACCTCGCCGGACACCATGAGCTGCCCCAGTCCCCAGATCGCCTCCACCCGTATCTTCGAAGGGTCGCCGTCAGCCGGGTTGACGGTCACGGCGACGCCGGAGGTACGGGCATCGACCATCTGCTGCACTGCGACCGCCATGCGCAGCCCCCGCTGCGGCAGCCCCCAAGCCACGCGGTAGATGATTGCGCGGTCGGTCCACAGGCTCGCCCAGCAACGCCGAACGGCCCCGAGCACGGCATCGGCACCCCGGATCCACAGGAACGTGTCGTACTGCCCGGCGCAGCTCGCCTCGGTCAGGTCCTCCAGTTCGGCGCTCGACCGGACGGCCACCGCGACATCCGGGCAGCCGACGGCCCGGCAGAGCTCCTCGTACGCCGCCGTCACCGCCGACGCGACCGGTGAGGGCACGGGCTGGTCAATCACCATGCAGCGGATCTCGGCGGCGCGCGCCGCCACAGCACCCGGATCGGCGACGAGCCCGGCAAGGGCTGCGTCGACGGCCCGGCGCAACCCGCCGCGGTCGAGCAGCGCCTCGAAGGCATCCATGGTCACCACGAACCCGGGCGGCACCGGAGCACCGGCCCGGGTCATCACGATGAGCGCGGCGCACTTGCCGCCGAGCCTGCTCGTCCCGGCCTCGGCAGAGTTGTCGAACGCGAGGGTGTACGGAGAGTTCACGGGCCTCTCACTCCCTGCCACGGACGTCACCGCAGGGCCGCCAGGCCATTCCGGCCGTGCCCCGTTCCACGAAGGCACAGCCAGCCCCCTGAACGTCAGCCTATGACGCCCAGTGCCCTCCCGCAGCGGGTCATGGCGCCCGGCGGGTGCCGCGGTGCGGACGGCGTCGGAACTGCGGGCGGCGCTGCGACATCCTGCGTCCCGGGACTACTACCTCGAAAAGCGCGCCGACGGACTGACCCACACCCAGGCACTGCTCGCCCTAGCACGCCGCCGAGTCGACGTCCTCTGGGCCATGCTCCCGTGACAAGAGGCACTTCACGCCCACCCCGCCAGCCACCCAATCGGCTTGGCACCATCATGGAGACTCACTCGACCAGGCCGTGGGGCAGGTCGAGGGCGGCTGCATACGGAACCACCGCGGCTCCTGTGCTTGTGGGCTGAGACTTCGAACACCACCCCCAACGGCACGGGAGTCTCGTGCGGTGCGCACACCGCCCGCGTCACCTGATCAGTGGCCACTCCGAAACAGCGCACTGACCCGCCACGGTCCGCCTGGCAAACCGTCGCGAACCGGCTCCGTCGTCAGGACCGGACTGTTCGTGCGCGACCCGCTCCATCACAAAAGAAACAGCCATTCTGCTAGTGTCTCCCCACAAGCAGAACAGAGATTCTTTTTGTGAGGAGGGTGTGGTGCCGCGACTCACCGACGCGCGCAAGGAACTCCGGCGCGCCCAGATCGCCGAGGCCGCTGTCCGCTGCTTCGGTCGCAACGGCCTGGAGCGGACGTCGATCGCCGACATCATCGCCGAGTCCGGCCTCTCGGCCGGCTCGATCTACGCGCACTACCGCAACAAGGCCGACCTGGTCCAGGCAGTCGCCCGCGGAGATCTCGCCGATCGCGCCAAGGTCCTCGGCGAGCACGCCGCGAGCGACGCCCCGCCGGACCCCGACGAACTGCTCGCCCGCCTCGTCGCGGCGATCGACCCCGTCAGGGCCCGGCTCGCCGTACAGACCTGGGGCGAGGCGACCACCAACCCGGCCATCCGCGACATCGTCGTCGACATGACCGACCGGATGCGCGCGATGCTGCACGACTGCGTCACTGCGTGGCTGGTCAAGGTCGAGCACCACGAGCCGGCCGAGGCCCGGGAGAGCGCCACCCCGATCGCCCACCGGGTGATGGCGCTCTATCAGGCCGAACTGCTGTACACCGCCTTGCGGTCACTGCCCGAGGAGACAGCGCCATGACCACTCCCACCGCTTCGTTCGCCGGCCGCACCGTTTCCCGGATCGGCTACGGTGCGCTGCAGCTGGAGCGCCTGCGCGACCGCCGCGGCGAAGCCGTCGCGCTGCTGCGACAGGCGGTCGAGCTGGGCGTCGACCATATGGACACCGCCGAGTTCTACGGCTTCGGTTTCGCCAACGACGTGATCCGCGAGGCACTGCGCCCCGAGGACGACGTCCTGGTCGTCACAAAGGTCGGCGCCGACCCCAACCCCGGCGGTCACCCGCCGCTGCGTCTCGCGCAGCGGCCCGAGCAGCTCCGCGCCAGCGTCGAGGACAACCTGCGCAGCCTCGGCGTCGACCGACTCCAGGTGGTCAACCTCCGCCGCCTCGACTCCGGCCCCGGGCTGCGTCCCGAGGGCGACCAGGTGGTCGACCTCGACGACCAGCTCGCGGTGATGACCGCTCTGCGCGACGAGGGCAAGATCGGTGCGATCGGCCTGAGCAGCGTCACTCTCGACGTCCTGCGCCGCGCCCTGCCGGCGGGCATCGTCTGCGTGCAGAACGCCTACAGTCTCGTCTCCCGCGACGACGAGGACATGCTGGAACTGAGCGTGGCCGAGGGCATCGCCTGGGTGCCGTACTTCCCGCTCGGAGGGGCCTTCCCGGGCCTGCCCAAGGCGACCGCCGAGCCGGCGGTGCACGCGGTGGCCGAGTCCCTGGGCGTCACAACCACTCAGGTCGGCCTCGCCTGGTTGCTGCACCACGCCCCGAACGTGCTGCTCATCCCCGGCACCGCCGACCCCGCCCACCTGGAAGCCAACATGGGCGCCGGTGAGGTCACCCTCGACGCCGCGGCCCGCGCCGCACTCGATGCCGTCGAGTCCCGTTCCAACGAGGTCCCCATCGGCTGACCGGAGCCCACGGGGCTCTGGGCGCGACCACACGCCACCGGACACCCCGACGAAACTCCCGGCCGCACCGGGAACCCCTTCTTCACCAGGTTCTGAGGACGAATCATGAAGGCCATCATGTACCGCGACGCCGGCGGCCCCGACGTTCTTCGGCTCGTCGACCGCGACCTGCCCGCGCCCGGCCCCGGCGAGGTACGCGTCCGGGTCGCCGTGTCCGGGGTCAACCCGACCGACTGGCAGACCCGCTCCCGCGCTGCCCACCCCCGGCCCTTCTCCGAGGTCACCCCGCACCTCGACGGCGCCGGCACGATCGACGCCGTCGGTGAGGGGATCGACCGGAGCCGGGTCGGTCAGCGGGTCTGGCTGTTCTTGGCCGCCGCGGGGCGGCCCACCGGCACCGCCGCCGAGTTCACCGTCGTGCCCGCCGAGCGGGCCGTGCCGCTGCCCGACGAGGTCGGCTTCGACGTCGGCGCCTCACTCGGCGTCCCCGCGCTGACCGCGCACCGCGCGCTCACCGTCGCCGAGGACGGGCCGCGCCGTCTGCGGCCCGGGGCGCTCGACGGCAGGGTGGTGCTCGCCGCAGGCGGTGCCGGAGCGGTCGGGCATGCGGTGATCCAGCTCGCCCGGTGGGCCGGCGCCACCGTGATCAGCACGGTCAGCAGCCCGGAGAAGGCCCGGCTGGCCACCGCCGCGAGGGCCCACCACGTGCTCAACTATCGCGAGGGTGACCCGGCCGCAGAGATCCGCAAGATCGCCCCGGACGGCGTCGACATCGTCGCCGAGGTGGCGCTCGGCACCAACCTCGCTCTGGACCTGGCCGTGCTGCGGACACGCGGCACGATCTCGGCCTACGCCAACGACGGCGGCAAGCCGGTCGAATTGGACGTGCGGCAGAGCATGGTGCTGAACGCACGCCTGCAGTTCCTGGTGCTCTACACAGCCGGTCCGGAAGCACACGCCGCGGCAGTCGACGACGTAGCCGCCGCAGCCCGCGACGGCGCGCTGCCGGTCGGCGAGGAGTACGGCCTGCCGCTGCTCCGCTTCCCGCTCGACCGCACCGCCGACGCGCACCGGGCGGTGGAGAACGGAGCCGTCGGCAAGGTCCTGGTGGACGTCACGTCATGACACCCAGCCGACCGCCGTGGGAACACGGCGCCATAGTCGCCCCGCCGTCGACAAGCCGCGTCCGTCCCGTGGACCCGGCATCAGCACTCCGACGACGAGCGGCGGAGGCGGTCGCCGCCGGGTTGGACGCCACGGCCCGGAGGGCTCGAGCCACTCGGGACGCTTGCACCACGGACGAAGCCCGAAAAGCGTTCTGGCACGAACCTGACACCCGATAGCTGATGACAATCGTCGAGGGCCTCCAGGTCGAGCTGGAGCGCCTCGGCGCGGACAGCGCGCCCCCCTCGGGGGCATCCTCCGGCGACTGGTAGTGCTTCGTTACTTCGAGTGATCTCGGCTGGTGGTGGGCATCTTCGTGGTGTGAGGTTGGGGGATGTGGAACAGCTCCGGGGCGAGTTGGCGGAGTTCGTTGCGGATGTGTTCGGGTCGTTGCCGCGGCGGCATCAGCGGCGGTGGGGTGAGTGTTATCCGCGGGGTCTGACGCTGAACGGCCGGCGGAAGTCGATCCAGCCGATGGCCGAGCGGCTGCCGGACGGGAACATGCAGGCCCTGCAGCAGTTCGTGAACCAGTCGCCGTGGGATCCGCTGCCGGTGCGGCGGCGGATCGCCGAGCGGTTGTGCGAGGCAATTCGTCCTGAGGTGTGGGTGGTCGACGATGTGTCGTCTCCCAAGTGCGGCACCGCCTCGGTCGGGGTGGCCCGCCAGTACAGCGGGGCGTTGGGCAAGCGGGCGAGCTGCCAGGTCGCGGTAAGCGTGCACGCGGCCACCGACACGGCCTCCTGCCCGCTGGAGTGGGAACTGTTCCTGCCTGACGAACGGGCCGGCGACCATCACAGGCGCCGGCGTGCCGGGATACCTGAGGAGGTCGGGCATGCCTCCAGGACCCGTCTGGCGCTGGGACTGCTGGACCGGCTCGCCGAACAAGGCCTGGCCGTGCCGCTGGTCGTGGCCGATGCAGGCTACGGCCGCAGTGTCTGCTTCCGGCTTGCTCTGGAGGAACGCGGCTGGTCCTACGTCATGGCCGGCGAGCCCAAAGAGATCGCGCGGCCCGCCGACGCAGAGCCGTATCAACCCTCTTACGGCGGGCTCGGCCCTCCGACACTGCCCCGATACCGCCAGGCGCCTCGCCCGCTGCCAGACCTCGTTGGAGAGGCCGCCGCGTTCGAGGAAGTCACCTGGCGGCAGGGCAGCAAGGGTGTGGTGACCTCGCGCTTTGCCGTGCTTCAGGTGAGGCCGTCGGGCAAGGAAGCCTGCCGCACCGCCCAGGAACAGGCCGGCGGACGCAGCCGGTGGGACGGGGTGCTGCCGTTGAAGACGCTGCTGGTCGAGCAGCCCGAAGATGCCGAGGAGCCGACCGGCTACTGGATGACCGACCTGCCTGCCACCACCCCGGTCGCTGACCTGGTGCGGTGGGCGAAGATGCGCCGGCGGATCGAGCACGACTACCGCGAACTCAAACACGGCCTGGGCCTGGACCACTTCGAGGGCAGCACCTGGCGCGGCCGGCACCACGACGTCACCCTCGTCACCGCCGCCCAGGCCTTCCTCACCCTGCGGCGGCTCGACCCAAAAGCCCGGATGCCGGCCTGAGCCTCCACCAGGTCCTCGACGTCCCTCAGGACCTGCTGAGGTGCTGGACCGGCACCTGCACCACCTGCGGCCGACCCCTGCAGACCAGCAGAACCAGAACCTGACGAAGCACTACCAGGCGCCCTACATCGCGTCCGCCGTCCGGCAGGTCAGTCATCGTCCGGAGCGGTTCCCGCCCATGCCACGGGCTCGCCCCTCTTCCCTCCGGCAAGTGAGGAGCTGCGTAATGATTTGTCACGGCAGCCGGCTGCACAAGCCCAAGCCCATGCGCCGTCAACTGATGAGCTCGGGCCCGATCAGGGCTGGGTGCCTACCGTTGGATGCGCTTCCTGCAGGTCACATGGCGTTGGCCGTCCATGGTGTCGCAGCGGTCCGCTCGCACCGGACGTGACTGACTTCTGGCGCCCCGTCAGCAGATGTTGCGGTAGGGCAGTTCCGGGACGTAGCCATTCCACTCGGTGTGAGTGAATCCGTGCCCGGCACGGCGGCAGATTCGCGCCGCGAGGGAGGGCAGGTCGGTGGGATAGGCGTACAGCGGCACGTACAAGCCTGACGTACGCAACGTTCTGCCGTCCTCGTCGAATCCCACGGAGAGGATCGGTTCGTCGGCCGTGGGCAGCGCTGAGCCCAGCCGTTGGCCGGAAGGGACGTCCCACAGCTGGAGGGTGCCGTCGTCGCCTCCTACGGCGAGGGTGCGGCTGTCGGAAGAGAAGGCCAGGGACCGAACGGTTGCGCCGGAGTCCTGCCGGGCGTCGGTGAAACTGCCCGCCAGTACCGCGAGCCGATGCGTGGCTTCGCCGTCCCAGAGGGTCACCCGGCCGGACTGGTCGCCGGCGGCCAGGTAGCGGCTGTCCGGGCTGAAGGCGAGCGCCGCGGTCGTGTCCGGTGCGAGGCGTCGGCTGGTGAGGCGCCGCGATGCCAGATCGCCGATGTGTCCGTCCGAGGTGGCGACGGACGTGCCGTCGGGGCGGACGGCGAGTACCTCTCCTCCGCCGGTGAGCGGCCTTCCGGTTCTGACACCGTGTCCGATGTCCCAGGACTCGATGTGGTAGTCGTCCGTCAGCCGGGAGATCAGCAGGGTTCGGCCATCCGGGCCGAGAGCGATGGCGCTGACGACGCCCCGGGCGTTGGTGGGGCGGCCCAGGTCGACGGTCGCGCGGGCGCGGCGGGCGCGTACGTCCCACACGCCGGCGCGCTGTGTGGTGCCGGAGTCCTCGCCGGTGCTGGCCGTGTAGGCGAAGGTGCTGCCGTCGGAGCTGAAGGCCATCAGCTCTCCGCAGTCCTGAGGACCGTCTCCCGGCTCGTCCGGGTTTACGGGGCACGGTATGCCCGGCAGGTCCACCTGGGTGCGGCCGGTGCGGGCGTCCGTCAGGCGGAAGCGGCTCATGTGTCCGCTGCGCCACGTGGTGGCCAGCGTCCGGCCGTCCGGGCTGAACTGGGCCCGTTGCCGTTGTTCGTCACGCCACACAGGGGCGGTGGCGTCACGCACCGACAGAGTGCGCACCGTGGTTCCCGTGACGGAGTCCTCTCCGGACTGTGTCATGTAGCGGATCGTGTGGCCGTCCGGATCCACGCCGAGAGGCCCCAGGAGACCCAGACGTTTGTCGCCGCCGGACGGCAGCGAGTAGCGGAAGACGGGGCCGGATGCGTCTGCCGACAGCCGCCACAGCCGGATCTCCTGGTCATTGGCGGTCGCAAGGAAACGGCCGTCCCGGCTGAAGGACATGTCCGCGATGTCGGTGTAGCCGGCGCCGGCGTCGTCACCGAAGCTGGTGGGGATGTCGTAGCCCTTGTGCGGGCCGGAGGCGTCAGGCCGGAGGTTCCACAGACGTAGTCCTCCCTCGGGCATGGCCGCGACGATCTGGTGGCTGTCGGGGCTGAAGAGGGCGGAGCACCCCATGTCGGTGCCCTTGGGTCCGCCGGGCGTGGGCAGGGTACGGTGCCGAACCAGATCCCACACCTGCATCGGCCGACCCGTCTCACATACAGTGGCCAAGCGGTGGTCGGGGCTGATGGTCACGCCCTGGACTTGCCGGCCCTGCCGCTCGAACAGCAGCCGGTGCCGTCGCCAGTCCCATACCTGGACGCGGTTGATGTCGCCGGAGCTGTCGGTGACGTCGAACGTGTGCCCGCCGGGGTCGAACCCCCCGGAGCTGACGGTGTGCAGGGGGATGGCGGCCCCGGCGTACCGGCCCGCGACGATGTCCCATACGCGAGCGTCCGTGCCCAGCATCAGGAGGTAGCGCCCGTCGGGGCTCACGTCCTGAACGTCGTACATGTCGTCCTCCCCCAGGCCGCGGAAAGTGCCGGTCCTGCGGTGCGTCCTGACGTCCCAGCGCACCACGCGGTCGCCACTGGTGGCGACCAGGGTGCGGGTGTCGGGGGTCATGAAGTACTGGCTGACGTCGTCGCCGGAGGGCGCGAAAGTGTCCTGTTCCTTCTGGGCCAGGGCACCGATGAGGCCCGAGCGCGTCTCGAGCGTGTCGGCGATCCGCCAGGCGGCGACGCTGAGCCGCATGGCCGTGACCGGGTCGGTGTAACGCAGGCTGTCCGCGAGGGCGGCGACCCTGCGGGCGGTTGCCTGGGTGCGCTGCACGGTGCTGGTCTGGTTCTGCTGCCAGGCGATCACTCCTGCCGTCAGGGCCAGCGCGACCAGGACGGACACCACGGTGGCCAGGATGCGCGGGCGAGCGCGCTCGCGGCGCCGGGCCTGCAGGCTTGCGGAGAGGAACGCGCCCTCCGGGGCCGTCAGGACCGCTTCCCGATCCTGGGCGGGGATCGCCTCTTCCGTGGCGGCCAGGAGCGTGCCCCGGTACAGAGCACCGGGATCGCGGTCCAGCGCGTCCCAGGCAGCGGCGGCCTCCGTCAGCCGTCGATGGGCACGCAGCCGCTCACGATCGGTATCGATCCAACTCCGAAGACGAGGCCAGGCACTGATGAGTGCCTCGTGAGCCAGGTCGACCTGCTCGCCGTCGAGAGTGAGCAGTCGGGCACGGGCCAGCTGCTCGATGACCGTCGTGGTGTCGGTGGCCTCGCCGAAGCCGAACTCCTCGCGGCGGACGGGTCTGCGGGTGTCGGGTGCGCCGTCTCCCGGGGTGACCAGGCGCAGCAGGATCCGACGCGCGAGGTCGGCCTGGTCTGGCGTGAGCCGGTCGTAGATGTCTTCGGCGGTGCGGGTGATGGCACCGTGCAGGCCGCCGAGGGACTCGTAGGCCTCGAGAGTGAGGGCTCGGCCCTTGCGGCGCCGCCAGGTTTCCAGCAGTGCATGCGACATGAGCGGCAGGGCCCCGGGTTCCCCTTCGACCTCGTTGAGAATGTGCGTCGTCAGTCCGCGTTCCACGATCAGCCCTGTGGCCTGTGCGGGTTTGACGATGGCCTGGCGTAGTTCGTCGCTGCTCATCGGCCCGGCGAGCACGGTGCCGTCCTGCAGGGCGGCGGTCAACCGAGGGTGTTCGGCGCAGCGGCCGAGGAAGTCGGCGCGTACGGCGATGACGACGCGCAGTCTGCTCCCGGGATCGGTGGCGGTCAGGAGGCGGTCGATGAACTGGTCGCGTTCGGCCGGGTCGGTGCAGAGGGTGTAGAGCTCTTCGAACTGGTCCACGATCAGCCACGTGTCCCCGGTGCCGTCCTTCGGGGCCAGCCGAGGCTCATGGGTGCGCAGGGGGTGCTCGCCAGGAGTGAGGACGCGCAGCGCGGCCGGCTGTGGGGCGGCCGGGTCAGGGTTGCGGAGGCGGGGAATGAGGCCGGCACGCAGTAGGGAGGACTTGCCGCTGCCTGAGGGGCCGAACACGGCGGTGAACCGACGGGAGCGGGTCAGCTCGGCCAGGCGGTCGGTGAGCTCGTCGCGGCCGAAGAACAGATTGGTGTCGCCCGGCTCGAACCGGGCCAGACCCCGGTACGGAGGCTCGACGTCCTCATCTTCGGCGCGGGGCTGCGCCGCTGCTTCAGCGGCCGCCTGCCGCCAACGCTCCTCCCACTCCTCCGGATCACCGCTGCACGCCCTGACATAGGCCAGCACGACGGGCAGGGTCGGCAGCCGCTCGCCGCCGGCGGCCTGCGACAGGGTGCTTGTCCCTTGGCCCGCGCGCTGCGCCATCACCCGGTAGGTCGGGCTCCCGGCCTCGGCCCGGAGTTTGCGTAACTCGGCCGCGAACCGCGCCACCGGCCCAGTGGTGGGATCGAGTGGGCTCTCAGGACGTCCCGCCATCGCCAGCTCCCCCCTCCAGCCGCCCGCTTCCCCCGTGGACGCGGCGCGAGGCCGGACAAGGTACGCAACCTCGTGGCAGGAGTGCAATCCGAGGGCGTCTGCTTTGGCCACTGCCGCAGCGCCTGGCCGTGGCCTGCGGCGCGGCCATTGTTCAGGGCGGCAGAACCGGCTGCCCATTCAATGGCCGGCCCGCTGGACTCGGTGCTGCACGGCGGTCGCAAAGGCCCGGCATCAGTTGTCGGACGGCTCGACGGAACTCCGGCACAAGCACGGGGCAAGGCGACCCACCACCGAGTGAAGCAATGAAGGAGCCAGTGTTCATGAGCGAGCACGAGCAGACGCCGCCTTACCCGCAGGGCGGGGCGGGTGTCTTCGACATCGACCCCGACCAGACCGGCGTCAGCCAGGACCCCTCCCACGAGGTCACCTCCGACCTCGACGCACTCCCCGACGACATGGAGCTCTGACACCTGCCATGGGAACCGCGAACGCAATGATCGCCGCCGCCCGCAAGCTGCTGGGCACCACCGAGCACCCGCCCGGCTCGAACCACAACCTCATCACCTCGTGGTACGGCTTCTCCGGCCCGTGGTGCGACATGTCCATCAGCTACGAGGCCGCCCACTCCGACAACCTCACGGCCGTCATGGGCAAGTTCGCCCTGACCACCGCCCACGCCCGCGCCTTCCAGAGCCACGGCCGCTGGCACTACGGCCTCGGCGGCATCCGCCCCGGCGACGTCGTCTTCTTCGACTTCTCCGGCGGCCGCTCCATCAGCGGCATCGACCACGTCGGCCTGGTGGAGGCCGTCCACTCCAACGGCACCATCACCACCCTGGAGGGCAACACCTCCGACGCCTTCCGCCGCCGGGTCCGCGGCCGCGCCTGCGTGGTCGGCTACGGCCGCCCCGCCTACGACGGCGCCGCCCCCATGCCCAGCCACGACGGCATCCTCCGCAAGGGCTCCACCGGTCAGGCGGTCAAGACCCTGCAGAAGAACCTGAACACCGTGCAGAGGGCCGGCCTCACCGTCGACGGCCAGTTCGGTCCCGCCACCGACCAGGCGCTGCGCACCTTCCAGTCGAAGCACAAGCTGACCGTGGACGGTGAGTACGGGCCCCACACCGCCGCCATGATGAAGGCCGCCCTCGCCGGCCACAGCGGCGTCATCAAGCCCAAGGCCCTCGTCGCCGCCCCCGCACCGCTCGCCGTGGACGGCCAGTTCGGGCCCGCCACCTGCGCCGCCCTGCAACGCGCCCTCAACAGCAGGACGGCGGCCGGGCTGGACGTCGACGGCGCCTTCGGTCCGCTGACCGTCACGGCCCTGCAGACCTACCTGCAGGTCACCGCCGACGGCGTCACCGGACCCAACACCGTCACCGCCCTCAACAAGCACCTCGGCCTCACCCCCCAGGACACCTGGGACACCAGCACCACCACCCAGCTCCAGAAGGCCCTCAACGCCAACGCCTTCTGACCGAGCCCAGACGGCACCACATCCATCAGTCCAGGGAGATCACATGCGCCTTGCCAGGCACGCCGCCATCGCGGTCACCACAGTCACGCTCAGTTGGGGCGTCATCGCCGCAGCTCCCGCGCCCGCCGTCCACGGCCGGGTCAGCAGCCTCTCCGCGTCCTCCTGCAACGGGCCGCTGCACACCTACCGCGACGCCGGCTACCGGGGCGGCTGGAAGAGGTTCTGCTCCTCCGACAAGGACCTGTCCAACAACAAGTTCGACAACGGGTCGAAGGTGGACGAGCAGATCACCTCGGTGAAGAACACCGGCGGCTGCTACTGGAGCCTCTTCCGCAAGAAGAACTTCCACGGCGTGAGCACGCGCTCCTACCCGCACACCAAGGACCCGAACCTGAGCAACGACGCGGTCGGAAACGACGCGGCCCGCTCGCTCAGGCAGGAGTGCTGAGCCCTCCGCACCTGTGCGACCCGCGGTTGCCCCGCCGTCACCGTGCGGCGGGGCGCCGCTCTCCTCGACGCCCCAGGAGGCCAGCCGTGCGTCACCGCCGCATCGCCGCTCTCGCCGCTCTCGCCGCTCTCGCCGCGATACTTGCCGCCGCCGTCCTCGCGCTGGCCTGCCTGCATCAGCTCCCCACCGTGTCCGGCAGCCGCCGCCCGCTCTCCCCGGCCGTGCCCGCAGCCGACCAGGAGGCGAAATCCCTGCTCCTCCCCGTCGACGACTACACCCTCGACACACCGCAGACGACATTGATCCTGTCCGCGGAGGACCAGCTCACCGCCGCGTGCATGGCGCGCCTGCACCTGAAGTGGCCCCAGCTGACACGCCACCCGTCGCCGTTCACCCCGAACAGACTGCGGTACGGCCCCATCGAGCCCCAAGTCGCCGCGCGATACGGGTATCACGAGCTTCCCGACCCCGACCTGTCCCGGCGCGAGCAACAGAGCGCCGCACGCGACGCCGGGCTCAGCCCCCGCCAACGAGCCGCCGCTTACGGCACCCCGCACCGGCCGGGTTGCCGCTCCCAGGCCCACACGCGTCTGCTGGCACGGGTACCGGACGTCCCCTGGGACCTGCTCAACCAGATCACCACCACCAGCTACGACCTCGCACGCCAGTCGCCCGCAGTCACCACCGCCGGCCGTCGCTGGAGCACCTGCATGCGCCGGCGTGGTTTCCACTACGCCGACCCGGCAACCGCAGCCGACGATCCCCGCTGGAACACCAGACTTGCGCGCCGTGCCGAAATCGCCACCGCCCGGGCCGACGTCGCGTGCAAGCAGCTCACCGGCCTGGTCCGGACCTGGTGGCGGACCGAGACCGCGCTGCAGAACGAAGCCATTGCCCGGCACGCCCGCCAGTTCCGCGCCATCGCCGCCGCCCGCAACCAGTACCTGACGCGGGCCCGGCAGGTCCTCACCAGTACGTCGGCAGCTGACACAGCCGCGCTCTTCCGAGACCCGGCTCGCCCTTCCACTCACGACGGAGCGAAGCACGATGAACACGTACAAAAACCGAGGTGAGGTACTCGACTTCGAGGAGTACGTCCGTACGCGGCAGGACGCTCTGCTGCGCAGCGCCCGGCGCCTGGTCGGCGACCCGCTCGAGGCCCAGGATCTGCTGCAGACCGCACTGTTACGCACCTACCGCCGGTGGGATCGCATAGCGGACAAGCAGCTCGCGGACGCCTATCTGCGCCGCGTCATGATCAACACCCGCACGGAGTGGTGGCGGGCCCGGAAACTCCAGGAGCTCCCCTTCCCGCAACTGCCGGACGCATGCGTGGAGGACTCCGCCGCCCAGCACGCCGACCGCGCGCTGCTGTTGGACGTCATGCGCGTGCTGGCGCCGCACCAGCGCAGTGTCGTGGTGCTGCGGTACTGGGAGCGGATGTCCACCGAAGAGACGGCCTCCGCCCTCGGCATGGCGCCCGGAACGGTCAAGAGCACTCTGTACCGTTCCCTCGCCCGGCTCCGCGAGGAGTTGCAGCGCCGCGACCCCGCTTCGGCGGCAGCCGCCGGCCACGGACGCCCAGCAGCCGGCCGCGGGCCGCGATGATCCGCGGGACGCACCGCGTCCCCGCCGCCCACGGATGTGAGGCATCTGGGGTGTTCAGCCGCCGCTGTTGGCACGATGGCCTCGTGGAGAAATGCGAGGACGGCCAAACGCCGTCTGCAGGCTGCACTGTAAGGGTGCAGGTGTCGGCCGAGCCGAGCGTGGAAGCAGAGACGCATCTGGTGTCGCTGCGGGATTGGCTGGCCGCGGAAGAGGCGCTGCGCGGCCGGGTGGAGCTGCTGGGCCGGTCGCCGCAGCCGGGGCAGATGGGGGCCGCGCCGGACGTGCTGGCGGTGGCACTGGGCTCCGGCGGAGCGGGAGCCGTGCCGGCCTGATCCCTGTCGACCTGGCTGGTGCAACGCCGCGCAGACGTCACCGTACGCGTGGGCCGCGACGACGGGCGGGAGGTCACCGTGGAGGTCCGCCGGACCAGCGATCCGCAAGCGGTGATCGGGGCGGTCGGGCAGTTGTTGGACGGCGAGCAGGAGTGAGGCAGAGCGCCCCGCGCTTCCCCGACGGTGCCGCTTCCCGGGCGGTCCTCATCGGGTGCGGCGATTTCGACGACATCGATCTGCCCGCGATTCCCGCCGTGAAGCCCAACCTCACCGACCTTCACTCCGCGCTCACGCATCGGACGCACGGCATTCTGCCGCCGGAACACTGCCGGGTGCTCGCCGATCCGGCCGATCACCGCAGCGTCGGCATGGCACTCGCCCAAGCGGCACGCGAGGCCGAGGACCTGCTGCTCGTCTACTACACCGGACACGGCCTGCTGGACGAGGACGGGCTGCTCCACCTCGCCCTGTCCTCCACGGATCCCGGTCACGTGGGCTTCACCGGTGTCCCAGCCGACCTGGTCAAACGCCACCTCGGCCGGGCCCGGGCACGCCTGCGGGTCCTGGTGCCCGACTGCTGCTTCTCCGGCCGCGCAGTGGCCGCCATGACCGAATCAGGCAGCCTGCTGACGGCGCAACCCGACCTGAGCGGCACCTACACCCTCACCTCCACCACGGCCACCGCCCCGTCCCACGCGCGGCCCGGGCAGCGGCACACCGCGTTCACCGCCGCCCTGCTGGATGCGCTGGAGCAGCCGCAGCCGCTCGCCCTGGACGACATCCACCAGCACATCGACACCGTGCTGCAGGGAATGGGGCTGCCGCGGCCTCAGCGGCGCTCCGTCAACGCCGCCGGAGACCTCGCCCTCGTCCGTGGCCCCGTCCAGCCGCACGCAGGGACGCCAGCGAGGGGGAGATCCGTTTCCGCAAGCCGCCGCCCGACCCGCCGGCCAGGAGCCGCCGTGACATCGTCCAGGCCGTCCTGATGATGGCTGTCCCCTTTGCGGTGATAGAGCTCCTAGGTGGGTGGCGCGTGACCTTGATCGTCGCTGCCGCTATAGCCGTGTTCCTCGGTCTGCTCCTCCTCCTGCTCTTGCTTCGAAGAAATGTCCACCTTTCGGCACCGTCCCAGCGGTCCCCCACCGCGGCGCCCCGATGCACATGGGCACGTACAGGTGCTTCCTCGGCGGGTGCGGCTGTGACCGTGCGGCCTTGCCGACGGCACCAGACCGCGAGATGCGACAGCAGTTCCGGGTGCGTGCCCGAGACGGCGACCGGCCGGCCGGGGCCACCCGACCGAGCGCCCGGCACCGTTCTGCCTCGCATGATCCTCCCCTTTTGTCGTGCGCATGCCAGGAGAGGCTATGCGATCAGGGACCTTCCACGGTCGCCGGTTTCCAGGTGCCGTTGCTCAAACGCCCTGCCGTCGACGGGCGGTGCATGCAGGCGGGACCACCTCCCTTGAGTACGTCTGCCCTCGAGGGCCCGGCGCCGCGTGACACCCCTTCGGCCATGCACCCGCCCGGTGCGGGAGAGGGGCGGGGCGCTGGTCACAGCTCGTGCGGCGTCGGCCGTGCCCCGGTCGCAGGATGCCGGACGA
This sequence comes from Streptomyces sp. NPDC013157, assembly GCF_042899865.1. Classification (NCBI taxonomy): domain Bacteria; kingdom Bacillati; phylum Actinomycetota; class Actinomycetes; order Kitasatosporales; family Streptomycetaceae; genus Streptomyces; species Streptomyces sp. NPDC013157. The sequence continues at coordinate 104,134 of NZ_JBIBAK010000002.1, forward strand.
CCAGGTCCACGGCACGATCCGCACTTTACGGCGATCGTGCTTGGGCAGGGTCTCGCCGGTGCGGCGACCCGGTTGACGCCGGAGGCAGGGCTATGTCCAGGGCGGCGTGGGCGTACCGTCAGGGTCCAGTCCGTAGGGCCATTGCCGTCGCACGTAGGTCCTGAAGGCATTGGAATTCGACGCGCTTCCCAGACTGCCCGTATCGGCTGCCTGGCGGGCGAGGGTTTCTGCCTCTGCATGCTCTCCGGCTCGTACTCTTTGCTGGGCGAGTTCGAACATGGCCTGGGCGCTGCCCGCGTCGGCCGCGCGCCGCAGGAGGTTCTGAGCTCCCGCGTGGTCCCCGGCCCGTTCCCTGGCCACGGCCAGATGGAGCAGTGCGTGGATGCTGCCTGCGTCGCCTGCGCGGACGGAGAGGGCCTCGGCCGCGGCGTTGTCCCCTGCTTTCTCCCAGATGCGGACCAGTTCCCACAGCGGGCGGACGTCGCCCCTGTGGGCCGCGTCCAGCACGAGAGTCTCGGCGCCTGTACGGTCGCCTGCCTTGTCGAGCACACGGGCAAGGTCCGCGAGCGCCGTGCGGTCACCGGCGTCGACGGCCTGTCGAAGCAGGGCCGCAGCCGCCGCCAACTTGCCTTGACGTTCTCGGGATCGTGCCAGAGGGAGCAGGGCACGAGCATTGCCTGCGGCCGCCGCCCGCTGGGCCAGGGCTTCCGCCCTTGCATGGTCCCCTGCCTTGTCCCGCAGCCGGGCCAGCGACGCAAGGGCTTCGATGTCGCCCGCATCGGCAGCCTGTTGGAAGACGGCCTCGGCGCCGTCACCGTCCCCGGCCCGCTCCCGGAACCGGGCCAGCTCCAGCAGGGCGTACGTCTCGTCAGACGGGGAAGAACTCCGGTCGGGTGCACCGACACCCCGCATGTCCCTGGTCTGTCTCACTCCCTCGGGCAGATCGCCTGACGAGCGGCGGACTGACAGGTCGAACGGATGCCGGGCCAGGGCCTCAGCACTCCTCTTGTCGCCCGACTTCTCCCGCTCCAGAACGAGATACACCAAGGCACGTGTACTGTCGGCCGCAGCCACGTGCCGGGCGAACTCTTCCGCAGCCTCGTGGTCTCCGGCCTTCTCTCGGACCCACACCAGCTCGAGCAGCGCGGCCGTACTGCCGAGTTCGAGCGCGTACCGGGCCAGGGCTTCGGCTCCCTGCCGGTCGCCCGACTTCTCCCGCCTCAGTGCCAAGTCCTTCAGTGCACGCAGTTGGCCGGCCTCGGCCGCACGTCGGGCCAGGGCCTCAGCCTTCTCCTCGTGACCGTCCTCCTGCCAGTACCGGACCAGTTGGACCAACGCCTGCTCGCTGCCTGCCCTGACGGCTTGCCGGCCAGCCTCTTCGGCCCCCCGAGCGTCTCCGGCTTCTCGACGGATCCGCATCAGCTGCATCATCGCGTCGGTGCTGCCCGCCGCAGCCGACTCCCGGTAGAGGCGCTCGGCACCATCGCGGTTCCCGGACTGTTCCCGGACATGGGCGAGCCGGAGCAGAGCCCGACCGTCCCCGGCACCGGCCGCCTGCCGGGCGAGCGCCTCGGCATGCTCTTCATCGCCCGCCTTCTCCCGGGCCCGGGCCAGCTGCGCCAGCGCCCGGGTGTCGCCGGCCCTCGCCGCCTGCCCAGCCAGGGCCTCGGCCTTTGCGTGTTGCCCGGATCGCTCCCGGAAGCGGGAAAGGTAGACCAGGGCGTCAGCGTCACCGGCATCAGCCGCGCGGCAGGTGAGGTGGTGCGCCCATTGCAGTCGGTGCCGCCCTTGTGCCGCCGTTGCCAGGGCCTTGAGGTCGTCGACCCGGGTGAGGTGCGTGTAGCCGGCGTGCCAGAAACTTGCGGGCGGGCACAGCAGCCGGCGGACGGTCCGGCCGTGCTGCTCCAGATAGTCGGCAAGACGGAAGACAGGCCCAGCAGGAGTGGGCGACGGTGCCGAGGGTGCTTGCGGCCGGCGGCGTTCGGGGCGGGGACTGACCCGACGCAAGGGTGCCTGTTTTCCGTGGACGAGGCGGGCAAGCTCGGCGAAGGCGGCTTCCGCCCAGTCATCGGTGAGTTGGTCGTAGTCGACGGCGGTGAGGTAGTCGGCGGCTGCCTCGGTGAGAAACGGCTGGGGAAGGTGCAGCCCGAGACCCAGCCGGCGGGCATCCATCGCCGCTTCGAGCAGAGCACGGGCAGCCGGTGTGCCCTGCTCGTACCGGTGCAGAAGCTGCGGTGCGCCGGCGAGGTCCTGTGTCACGCGACCATCCGCCCGGGCCCGGTTGAGTGCGTCGGCCAACAGCCGGTCACCGCTGTCCGCCAGGACTGCAGCGCGATCCAGAGCCGCGGCATCGAAGACTTCGGGCACGGACACGGTACGGCCCGCGAGCAATTCACGCACTCTGCTGTGGGAGTCCGAGTTGTGCGAGGCCGGCAGAGCGGTGTACTGCCTGGCGTACTCGGGCCACAGCGTCCCGAGGATGAGCACCGGCCCTCGTGCCGGATGGGTGAGCAGGTGGTGCAGGGCAGCAGCGATACGCTCGCCCGAACTCTGACTGTCGAGGTAGTGCTGAGCTTCGTTCAGCCACACCACGGTCCTCGGCTGAACCCGACTCAAGTCCTCAAGTGCGGCCTGCGCCCGGGTCGGATCGAAGGGATGCCAGAGCCGCCATCCTGTGCCTGCGAGCGGCTGAACCGCCTCCCAGCACGCCCTGGTCTTACCCGTGGAGGAGCTCCCGACCAGCACCACCATGCGGCTGTGGCCCTCCACGGCCTCCTGCACCGCTGCGGACAGCACGCGGTCGTGCTCACGGTGTACGTAGCCGGGCAGTATCCGATCTTCGAGCGCGTCCGCCTCGTGCCCGTTCGCGGTGCTCCCGGCCGGGTGCACCTCCAGGGAATGCGGTTCCCAGTCCTCGACGCGCTTGCCCAGCACCGGCCCATGGTCCACGGCTGCGCCTGCCTCGCCGGCTGCAGTGCGCCGCAGCTCCAGAAGCGCGTGTGCCGAAATCCCCAAGGCCTGTGCCAGCGCTGCCACCGTCTTGGCCGACGGCAGCCGACCATCGGGCCGTAAGGCCTCCGAGACGGTGGCGCGCCCCAGCCCTGACCGGCTGGCAAGCTGTGACTTGGTCAACCGGCTCAGAGCCAGACGATCGTTCAGCCTGCTGCGCAGCTCACGTCCGGCCGCAGCACGCGTCATGTGTTCTTCAGGCACCCGTCCCCCCGAGCCGTCCAGCCTCCACCGGTGCCCATACTCCTACCGGTGAATCGGCAACCGCCACTATCGGCTGACGTACCGTGCCGACACGGCAGCGGGCATGAGGAGTCCCCTTCATCCCCGGTCACGGCGCCCGTTGCCGGTGCGCGAGGTGGGTGACGGTCCAGCGCGTGCCGCCGTGCCCCGTTGCGAGGGCGCCCGCCCACGCAACGGCCCCGCCCGCCCAGCATCCCGGCGCGCGCCATCGACCCATCATGCCGCTGCCCGACGAAGTAGAGCGGCAGCTGGCAACAGGGCTCTGTCTGCCGGTGGTTGGCCGACGACGTGCGTGCCTGCCACAGGACGGGGGGCGCACCCGCGGCGCCGACGCGGGCGTTGCGGACGGCGCTACTGCTTGGGCTGCGGGCGTCCTCGGTGGCTGGCACACTGCACTGGTGGAGCAGGGTTGGACGGCAGGGGGGGCTGTGTCGGATGCGGTGATGACGGCGTGGATCGCTGCAGGTTCGGCGGTGGCCGGTGCGCTCGCGGGCGGTGCGGTCACAGGGTGGTTCACGCTGGCGGCCGCTCGGAGACAGGCGCAGAGCACGGTCGACGCGGCGGCCCGGCAGGCGGATGCCGCCTGGGCGGCCGGCCAGCGTCAGGCGGAGGCGGCCTGGGAGGCGGGGCGCCGGCAGGCGGATGCCGCGTGGGAGGCCGGTCGGTTGCAGGCCGATGCTCAACTCGACGTGGCCCGGCAGACGCTGACCGCGCAGTCTCTCGCCGCGCAGCGTGAGGTGCGCCGGGCCGCCTACGCCGCCTTCCTCGCCGCCACCGACGCCGGCCATCAGCGTCGCCTCGAATGGCAGCGGGCTCTGGGCAGCGCCGAGGCGGCCGGCTGCCGCGACCGCTACCGTGCGGCCCTGAGCGCCGTCACCGAAACGCTCACACGTGTCCAGCTCGAAGGCCCCGATCCGGTCAGCGCCGCTGCCGAGGCCGTGGAACGTTCCCTCGACGCGAACGCCTCGCCAGGCCACTACCAGAGCGCGCATACCGGCTTCCTCGACGCCGCACGTACTGCCCTTGCGGCATCCTGACCACCGTCCCGGCGCCGATCTGGCGCGCCTTCTGCCCGTTCACTGCACGCAAGGTCAGCTGCAGTAGCCCGCTTCCCGCGCCTGCAGGCGGCCCCGGTGCTTCACCGCGGTGTTCGGGTGCCCGGCGCCGCTGCGGCCGGCGCGAGCAGGCGGTACGCGCGAGTTCGGGCGGCTGCATCGCGACCTCGTGCCCTGGCGAACCCGTGGCCGTCGCCTCGGCGATCGGCTCCCGTTGTGGTCGGCGACTTCATGGTCGATGCGGCGATGTGCGCATGGCGACATCGGCGCTGCGCCCCTGGAGCGCGAAGCCACGGCAGAGGTGGGTCAGCAGGACGGGCGGGTGTGGCTCGAGCCGCGCCATCCGTCGTACGACCCGGTCCCAGGCGATGACACATGCGTCCTCCGCGGGGACGTCGGTGTCCTGGTCCTTCTCTGACCAGGAAGATCTGTAGCCAGTTCTGCGGGTCACTTCGAGCCTGTGGCCACCAGGGTCGCGGTGACGGGTTCGAGCTCGGTGATCAGATCGTCGATCTCGGCAGGGGACAGCGCGTCGTAGGGCGGGGTGGCGAGTTCGTCGGTGAGGGTTTCGATGCGTTGTCTGGTCTCGCGGCCGGCGTCGGTGAAGTGGCCGTCGGTGTCGACGAGTCCGCGTTCGCGCAGGCCGTCCATGACCGCGGCCAGGCGTTCTTTCGGCAGGTGATGGATGCGTCCGAACGACTCCGGCGGGTGGATGCCCTGCTGCAGCGCGGCAAGCACGTGGGCCTCGGTGCCGCCGATCCGCGCGCCGACGAGGGCGGCGATGTGCCCGTCGCCGCGGTGCTCGCGCAGCATGGTGGCGGAATGCCACAGCCGGGCGACCGGGTCGCTCGGCACCGCAAGGCTGCGCATCCCCGCGTACATCATCCGGCCTTCCATGGGGGCGCTCGTCGCGGCCTTGGTGGTCAGGTCGGCGGCGCGCACCAGGCCCGGGGAGCCGGCCAGTCCGGCGCCGAGGATCCGCCGCAGGGAGGCCGCACTGCCCCTTTCCCGCGCGGCGACGGAGGCCTCGGGCGCGATGGTCTCCCAGGCGCTCGGGATGTGCCGTGCGGCTTCCCCGTCGGCGAAGTTGTAGAACGCCGCGTGCACGACCTGCGCCGGCACCCGCCCCAGCGGCGCGGCGCGGCTGGCGAAGTAGCCGTCCCAGTAGGTCCGGTGGCCGAGCGCGGCCAGTTCCTCGTTGCACTCGTCGGCGCAGAACGTGACCAGGCAGATCGGCTCCAGGAGCTCGAACATGCGACGGGCGATGCGAGTCATCGGATGCGAGTGCGTCTTGCCCATCGGGTTCTCCCTTTGTCAGGTGTGCCGACTTGGACCGTCTCGCACACCGGAACTCATCGGCGACCGGCGGGAGGCGGTGCAGACGGGCCGACGCCTGTGTGGCCGTGCGTGCCCGAGCGAGTTCTGGCCCGACTTCCGGGCTCTGTCGCGGGGCTCGCACGTCTGTGGAGTACACGGACCCGGTCACAGAGGTGTCAGTCGTGGTCGCCGGGAGTCGCAGTGGTGAAGGTGACCTCCAGACCGATCAGTCCGCGGAAGTTGAGACTGCGCTGCCGACGCGGCGTTGGGCCGTCGGGCTTCCAGTCGGGGAGCCGGGTCAGCAGCGCCTCGAGCACGACGGCGCCCTCCAGCCGGGCCAGCGCTGCGCCGGGACAGAAGTGCGGCCCGTACCCGAAGGCGACGTGCCGCCCACCGGGTCGCTGGAAATCCAGTGCGTCGGGCTCCGGGAAGACGGCCGGGTCCCGGTTGGCGGCGCCCCACACGAGGAGCACCGCCCGCCCTGCGGTGACGGAGCGCCCCGCCAGGTCCAGATCGTGCCGGGCCCGACGCAGCATCAACTGCACCGGGCTGTCGTAGCGCAGGAGTTCCTCGACGGCAGCCGGGATCAGCTCCGGCCGGTTGCGAAGTTCCTCGGCGGCCTGCGGATGGCTCAGCAGAGCGAGGGCGGCGTTACCGATGAAGTGGGTGGTGGTCTCATGGCCGGCGATCAGGAGCAGGGCGCAGTTGGCGAGGAGTTCGTCGAAATCCTGGTCGGGGTTCTCGGTCCCGGTGGCCAGCAGCGCGCGCAGGGTGTGGGGCGCGGGCGGCCCTTCCTCACGGGTGAGCAGTTCCCGGAGATAGGCGAGCATCCGTCCCATGCTCTGGGAGGCGGCGCGGCTGTCATCGGCGCCGAGCCTGGAATCGCCGATGGCCTCGGCGACCGGATCGGACCACGCGGACAGGGCGGACCGGTCCTCCTCCGGCACGCCCAGGAGGTCGCAGATGACAGCCAGGGGCAGCGGACGGGCGAGATCCGCGACGATGTCCATCCGGCCGGCCGGCGCTGCGCGAGTGATGATCTGGTCCACCGCGTCGGAGATGCGGTCGCGAAGCGTCATCACCGTCCGGGGGGTGAAGGCCCTGCTGAGCAGGGAGCGCAGCCGGGCGTGGTCCGGAGCGTCGCGGTAGAGCATCTGCCGGCTCAGGACCCGGGCCAGCGGCAGCAATTCCTCGGAGACCTCCTCGAGATCCGAACCGATGGGAAACGTGGATCACTCGCCGTGCTGCTGACCACGGCATGGCTGGTGGCGCCCCAGGCATCCAGGTGGCGGTCCCAGTAGAGGTCGTCGGCGCTTCTGAGGTCCCGGTAGAAGTCGTAGAGACGATCCTGGTTCTCGGGCCTCAGAGCGGACAGTAGTGACACATGTGTTGCTGAAGTGGGCACGTTGCACGGTAGCACCACAGGAGGCTGCCACGTGTGAGTGATCGCCTCAACGGCCCATCGCACAGAACGAGTTCGTCAGTCGACCTGGGCTTCGGGCACGGGCTCGGACCTCGGCCTGAGCATCCAGGTACGAGGGGTGGAGCGCTACGGCCGCGCGGGCCTCAGGAGGGGGCGCGACCCGGTACACGGGTCGCCTCGCAGAGGTCTGCCGCGTTGGGCCGCAGATGTCCGGGGCCGTGCTGTGGTGTCGGCCATGGGCGGCCGGTTTGCCGCGCGAGCCCTTGGTCCGGTGTGCCCGGCCCGGGGTTCAGGTGGTCTTCGGCCAGCCCCGCAGCTGTGCGGCGATCCTCGCAGTGGTGCAGGCGGGATCCCTCAGCAGTTCACGGAGGGCGACGGCATCCTCCCGGGCGGGCTTGACCGAAATCCCCGAGGCCTCCAGATACATGACGCCCGTGGCCGCGGCCACAGCCATGTTGGAGCGTTCCAGCCACCGGCAGCGGCCGAGGATGTGCACGAGGGCAGCGGCCCGGGCGTAGGGGCCGTCGTAGACGGGCTGGTCCAGCAGCTCGGCCCGGTGTGCGGCGACTGCGGCCACCGGCACTCCGTAGTCGTCGGGAGCGGGATCCCCCGCTCCCGCGATTTCCGCGACCTTAAGGATCCACGGGACGTCGATGTACAGGTCCATCACGCGGCGTGCGCCCCGGGGGTACGGCGGTCGGCTTCTTCGGCTTCGTCGAACACGTCCTGGTGTTCGGCCAGGAACCGCCCTGCGGCGTCCACGCCCCGCTGCCGCAGTCCTTCGGTGTCTTCCTGCACGAGGACGGCGATGTAGTCGCCGAGGCTCAGACCACGGTCCCTGGCCCGGGCTTCCGCCAGTTCCTTGATCCTGCTCTCGACGCGTGCGCCCAGCTGTGTCTTCACCATAACCCTGATGGTAACAGCTGTTACCGGATATGTGGACGCCCCGGCGAGCACCTGCCGCGGACTCCGAGCCGACGCCGCGATCATGGGCACGCAGTGCCAGGGGCGTCCCCGGTCGCGTGCCGGGAGGCACCGTGTGCAGCCTTCCGCCGAGCAGGGGTGTCCGAGACACATGCGATCCCGTGCCGGTGCCCCGCCGAACACGACGCCCATGCCCCGTGAGGCCGTCCAGGCGGGTGTTCAAACCGGCCGACAGGGCAAGTGTGCGGAACGAGCGCGCAGGAGTGCGGTGCACGTGTCGCGGCCCGAGGTGCCCGGCGGGGAAACTCTTTCCAAGATCACGATCGTGCGAGGCGCCGGTCCCGGGCCCGTCCGTCCGTCCGTCTCGCAACAAGAAAGGCCCTCCAGTGAATCGACCGCCGTTCTCTCCTCGCATCGCAGTGTCGGCCAGGCAGAGCCTGGGACTGTCGCCTCGGCAGGTGACCGGGCAGATGAACGCATGCGGGGTGCCCGTAGCCCTCTCACTGGTCCAGGCGTGGGAGTCCGGTGAGCAACGCCCGACGGAGCACGAGTTGTTCGTCCTCGCGGACGTGCTCTGGTGCCGGACCAAGGACCTGATGGGGATCGAGGCCCCGCGTACGCTGACGGAGCACCGTCTGGCACGACAGTTCAGTGCGGCCAGGCTGGCCCGCTCGATCGGAATGGACACAGCACAGTACGAAAGAGCCGAGGAAAGAGACAGATGGACCGGTGACGGACGGCAGACGGCGGCTCTCCTGCGCATGCTGGACATCACCCCGCGCCAACGGGCGGAGGCCACCGGGCGACGCGGAGTACCGGAGTCGGCCTTCCCCACACCCACGGCACCGTCCCGAGGCGGCCGCGGACCGCGGCAGCCGGTCAGCCCGCTGACGCGGGCTCGACGGCCTGCCGGCACGCGTCGCGGAACCTGCGGAGCCGGGGGGCACGTACGACGGGCAGTCTGACCAAGGTGTCCTCGAAGGCACGGTGGTGGGGCGTCAGCGGGACCCGGGGGCGCGGCGGCAGCGGGTAGTCGTCGCGCAGGACCCCCTCCGGGAGGACGCCGGTCGCGGGCATCGGTGAGGTCTCGCTCGGGTGGGCGAGGTACGCCCAGACCCCGCTGTCCAGCGGCACCACGGCCTCCTCGTACCCCGGCCGGTGCCACGGCGCCCCGGTGCGGGGGTGGCGGGGAACGAGGAGGACGTCGGGCCGGGGGTGGGGCAGGCCGACCCCCGGCCCGGCCAGCCCCACGGACCGCGCCCCGGGCCCGGCGGGGAGGTACCGGCCGACGGCGTGGCCGAGCAGCTCGGTGAGGGGACCGGCGGGGAGGTTCACCGGGCGGTCCTCGGTGACCGCCACGAGGTGGGCCAGTGCGACCCCGACCGCCGCCTCCCAGCGACGGCTCCATGATCCGTCGGGTTCGACGGGTGGTACGCGGAACTCGGTGCGTTCCAGATCGTCCCAGCCGGGAGCCGGACCGGCCGGGGTTCCCAGGGGGCGGCGTACGACCGCGTCGGGCTCGAGCCACACCGTCTGCCACATCCCGCAGTCGTCCATGCGGGTCGCCACGGCCCGCCCGCACCCCGCGCACGCCAGGTTGGGCCCGGCCCGGCCGTCCAGACCCCGGCAGTAGCCTTCGCACTTGTCGGGGATCAGGGCCATGGAACGGGAGTCTCCCGGGGCGATGACGATCCTGTTCCGCGCCCCGAACGAGACGGAGTGCACCGGCGCGAACACACCCTGCCGGGCAGCCGCTTCCGCGCCGACCTCCTTCCACGGCCGCCAGGGCGGCCCGGTGGGGTCGGGGTCGACGGCGTACGTCGCGGGCTCCATCAGCGGAGGGTGCAGTTCCTCCCACGCGCCGTGGTGGGTATGGACGGGGAGGGCGACCTGGGACACCGGCGCCGTCAGCTCCGCCCCGCACCCGGCACACGCGAACACGTCCAAACAAGCTCCTCCTGGCCCCCGTTGTGCGGATTGTGCCTCGCTCGCAGCAGAGGTGCCACCGGATTTCGCACGACTCGTGAGGTGGCGATCATGGTCAATCGGGCAGTGCTGGCGCATCGGCTGTTCACGTGGATCTCTCGGCGTCATCTCGCGCTCCGGGTGGAGGAGTTGGCGGTGCGTGGCAGGCCGGGGTTGAGGGTCGTCGCCATGCTGTACGCGGTGGGGTCCGGAAGCGGGCCGCGGGAGCCGGCGCCCGTCACCGGCTGGTCTTCGTCGACCGGCTGGTGGCCACGCTGATCCATCTGCGGCACGACCTGCCGCACTCGGTGCTGGGCCTGCTGTTCGGCGTCGACAGATCCACTATCACCCGTGCGATCGGAGAGGTACAAACGCTCCTGGCCGAGCGGGGGTGCGCGGTCCCCGACCGCCCCGGCCTGCGATGACGAACGCTGGCTGAGGTGTTCGCCTATGCCCAGGCCGAGGGCATCGAGCTGCGGTTGGATGCCACCGAGATCCAGGTCCGCCGGCCACCGGCCGGCCGCGGTGGACGGCGCGCATTCGTTTCCGGGAAGAAACAGAACACCATGAAGGCCACCGTCATCGCTGACTGGCGGGGTCGCACGTCATGGACCGACACCCTGCGGCCTGGTCGTATGCACGACGCCACGGCCGCCCGCACCGAGGGCATCGCCGTCTGCTTCCAGCGCTTCCCCGACGTCGAGGTCCTCCTGGACGACGGCTGCCTCGGCCTGAGCCGTGACCACCGCGGGCAAGCCATCACGCCCCCGGAAAACCCCGGCCTGGAGCACTGCCCGACAGGGTCGAACAGTGGGAACGTGACCGCCACGAACACTCCTCCGACCACATCACCGTCGAACACGCCCTCGCCGACCACGAACGCTGGAAGCAACTGACGCGCTGGACCCACCGCCGCGACCGCCTGCCCGACACCTACCGCGCCATCGCCAGCCTCGTCTCCGACCGCACCGTCACCGCCTGAAAGCAGACCACGACCAGGCCAAACACGCCTCACCCGCTATCACGCACCAACTCGTCAGTTCGGCATCCGCGACCGTTACCGCGACGTCATTCCAGAACTGTTAGGTTTCTCCGCGGTCCGGGGAACACAGCTGCGTCCCCGGGAGGTCTGACGGGCACACCGGGGACGGAATGGCTGGCGAGGAGACGTTCGGTCGCCTGCTGCGTGAGGCGACTTCACACGATGCGCCGGAAGGCTCCCGTATCGCTCCCGGTGGTGCCGGGCTGGTGATCCGGCAAGAGACCGCTGACGATCACCGAGATGTGCGCGAGGTTCATACGCGCGCCTTCGGTGACAGCGATCGGGTTCCCGGGCTCGTGGAGGCACTTCGCGTTGCGGAGGCTGCATTGGCGCCGATGTCCTTTGTCGCTGTTGTTGATGACCGGGTCGTCGGGCATGTCCTGCTGAGCGCGACGCGGTTGGATGCTCCGCGTCGGATCGTGGACGTCCTGTCGCTGTCACCGCTGGGCGTGGTCCCGGAGTTCCAGCGTCAGGGCATCGGTACGCAGCTCATCGCCCACGCCCTCGAGGCGGCCGACAGCCAGGGTGTGCCGTTGGTATTCCTGGAGGGTTCGCCGCGCTACTACGGCACGCGCGGCTTCGAAGGTGCCAGCGCGGTGGGCTTCCGTTCGCCGTCGCTGCGTATCCCTGAAGCCGCGTTTCAGGTCGCCCGGTTGTCGGCTCACGAGGCGTGGATGACGGGCACCTTCGTCTACTCAGAGGTCTTTTGGGCCTTTGACTGCGTCGGGCTGCGCGACCCCGAGGACTGAGGGCGCTACCCGACTAGACCTGATCTTCAGGACTGTCACGGTGGCGATGTCCAGCTCGTCGTCGGTTGCGTGCGATCAGCGAGGCGTCAGGCCGTAACGTGAACAGGGCCGTAGGGTTCATTGGATGTGTCGTCGCAATGGGCCCGTACGGCCCTGTCTCATTCTGCCTTCACGGGCCTGTCGCGTGCACATCTCGGCAACTTGATCGAGGAGTTGGCCGGGCCTTGGTCAGTTCAACGCGAGAGCCGACTGCACGAGCGACGCCACGGTGAACGCCTTCGGGCCGCAGGCGCGGGCCGCCGGCACGGGCCGCCGGCACGGGCTGGTCTTCGTAGACCGGGTCCTGGTCACCCTCGCGCACCTGCGGCTGGACCTCACCCACGCGGCCCTGGCCGAGTTGTTCGACGTCGACCGGTGCACCGTGACCAAGGCCATCGGAGAGATCAGGCCGCTGCTGGCCGCCCGCGGCTTCGCTACCCCTACCGGGTTCCGCCTGCGCACCCTGGCCGACGTCTTCGCCTATGCGCAGGCCGAGGGCGTGCGCCTGCGGTTGGACGGCACCGAAATCCAGGTCCGCCGACCCGCGGCCCACCGGGCCCTAGGGCGCCGGTTCGTCTCAGGCAAGCGGCGGCAGAACACCCACAAGTGCACCGTCGCTTCCGACGGCGAGGGCCGTTTGCTGTGGGTCGACGTCCACCGGTCAGGCAGGATGCACGACCAGACCGCGCTCAAGACCGAAGGCATTGAGGACCTGCTCGGCCAGTTCCCCCAAGTCGAACTGTCTCTGGACTCCGGCTACCAGGGCCTGGCCAAGCTCGACCCGAAGCGGATCATGGTCCCGCCGCCCGAGCCTAGCCAAGCCGCCTCTGCGGACGAGATCACCGTCTATCAGTGTGCGCGCCGGCATCAGTCGTCCGAACGTATCTGCGTCGAGCACGCCATCGCCGAGATCAAAACCTGGAGAGTCCTCAAGCGCTACCACGGCAAGCGGGAGCACCTGGCCCAGACCATCGATGCCGTCGCGTCCCTGGCCTCCGATCGGGCGGCCCGCCGCTGATCACCCACCCCACAACCCGCCAGGCCAACACGTCCCAACCTCAACTGCGAACATCGTCGTTACCTCGCAGGTCGCCGAGCGGGGCGGACACGTCGTGGTCTCCGCCGTCGGGGGCATGGCGGGCGTCGGCAAGACGACCCTCGCGGTGCACTGGGCACACGAGGTCGCCGACCGGTTCCCGGACGGACAGCTGTATGTGAACCTGCGCGGGTTCGAGGCGTCCGAACGGCCCCTGGATCCGGGGGAGGCGCTCGGCGGGTTCCTCACCGCGCTGGGTGTGCCCATTGCCGACCTGCCGCGCAGCACCGCGGAGCGCTCGGCGTCGTTCCGGGAGCGGGTCGCGTCCCGGCGGCTCGCCGTCGTCCTCGACAACGCGCGCGACGAGGAACACGTCAGACTCCTGCTGCCCGCCTCGCCCGGGTGTCTGACCATCGTCACCTCCCGCAACCGGCTCGCGGGCCTCGCGGCGGCCGACGGGTCCTTCCTCGTCGGCCTGGACGTGTGGAACGAGGAGGAGGCCGTGTCCGCGCCGGCGGTCCGCATCGGGCAGGAGCGGTGCCGGGCCGAGCCCGAGGCCGCCGCCGCTCTGGTCCGTCTGCGCGGTTGTCTGCCGCTGGCCGTCGCCGTGGTCGGGGCCCAGCTGAGCGCGGTGCCCGGGATGTCCTTGCGGGTCGCCGTGCGTGAGCTGGAGGAGGCCCGGCTGGACGTCCTGTCGGCCGGCGACCCGCGGACCGACGTGCGCGCCGTCTTCTCCTGGTCCTACCGGGCGCTCACCCCGGACGCATCGCCCTCGACACCGCCCTCGTCCTCGACGACCCGGTCGCCATCGTGCAGAGCAGCGCGAACGTCGCACGGGCCCTCGTCGAGACGGCCACCACCAGGAGGCCGACCGACCGGCCGACATGATGCTCCGGCACCTGCACCGCCTGCCACCGGCCCGTCGGGCCCGCGCGGAACAGAACCTCACCTGGCTCCGTTTAGAGCAGAAACGTACCGACGAGGCCCTCCAGCACCAGCGCGACGCCCTCGCGCTCTACCAGACACACGGATTGCAGGACAAGATCCCGATCGCGCTGGTCGGACTCGGGGCCATTCTCGACGCGGCGGGCGACCACCTGGGGGCCATAGCCACCGGGGAGGAGGCGCTTCCCATGCTGCGTGCGGCCGGTGACCGCCGCACCGAGGGCCTCGCCCTGGCCAACATCGGTCTCGCACGGCAGAACCTGGGCGATCTCGGCGCGGCCGTCCGCGACTACGAGAGCGCGCTGCGCCTGTACGAAGAGGTCCTCGACACCTACGGCCAGGCCGGGGTGTGGGATCAGCCGGCCTCCGCGCACCTGCGCGCCCGCGACACGGAACGGGCCCGCGGTTGCCGGCACCGGGCGGCGGACCTCTTCGACAGCCTTCAGGTCGCACACGCCGTCCACATCCGCGCTCGACTGGACGACCTTGCGGAGCCGGAGGACGGGTCCGCCGCACACGACGGCGGGTGAACGGGGCCGCGCGGCGGGACGGAGCCCGACGGCGAGTCGGCTCCGGCCGTGCAGTAGCCCACGGCCGTGCGCTGGCCGCACACGTCCGCGACACACGTCCTGTGAGAGAAGTGTGAACCCTGCGTGGGTCTCGATCGTTCAGGAACACGCACGGACCTGCCGCTCGGGCGGGCCGGGCACGACGGCCTGCGCCCGGTGGAAGCTGTGGGCGTCGGCGGGGGAGAAACCGGACGGCCAGTGGATGTCCGGGTGGCTGTCTGAGGTGTCGTACATCCGAGTTCTCTTTCGCGCTGCTCTTCGGCATCGGGTGCGGCAGGCGACGGTGCCGGCGGCACGACGGTCCCAGGGCGTTTCCCCCCGCCAGTGTGCGGTTGGGGGCGGGCGAACGCATACGTCATCTGACTGGGCGCTCAGGGACGCCGCGGGCCGGCGTCCTCCAGCCGGAGAGCGTCCGGGGCGTCGGGCAGGGCGGCCCGTCCGTCTCGAACTGCACGCCGTTCACCCGCAGCACGCGGGTGTCCTCGGGCCTGGCCTGCGCCGCGACCACGTCGAGGAGGGCGGTCTTGCCGATGCCCGCCTCGCCGGTCAGCAGCAGGGCCGTGCCCTGGATCGCGGAGCCGGTGAGGTGGGTCCGTACGAACTCCAGGTCGCGCTCCGGCCCGATCAGCAGTGCCGGGGCCGGACGGGACGGGCGGTCGAGGCCGGTCGTCGGGCTGCTGTCTCCCAGGGCTGCGGCGAAGGCGGGTCCCGCGCCGGCGGTCGCGGAGTCCCGGCGGAGCCGCACGGTCGCGGAGTCCCGGCGCCGGACATCGGTGTCGGTCGTGCCGGTGCCCGGCCGTGCTTGCGCGTCACGGGATACGGCCGGCGTCTGCCGTGGCGTCCCATGGGGCGCCGGTTCCCGAACCCATGTTCCAGAACCCGGTCCCTGTGGTTCCTGTGCCGCCCTCGTTCCGGGCCCCTGGCGGCATCGCGGCGGCCGGCCCGGCGGCGCGAACCGGGCGAACACGAGCGGCGGTGACTCGTCCAGGCGTCGGTCCGGCCCGGACGGCCGGATCCCCGGCAGGGCGGTACGGCCGTCCGCCGGCGACGCGCAGGGCCGGGAAGTGCGCGGGCTGCCCTGCCGGGCGCCGTCGGCGTCCGGCTCCCACCCGGGCCGCACGAACGGCTTCTCCTCCGTGCGCCCGGCCGGCCGCGCCGTCCGGCCCGTTCAGACGGTGATGGTCTTGTACTCGGTGTAGGTGCCGAGGCCGACCGCTCCGTACTCGCGGCCCACGCCGCTGGCCTTGAAGCCGCCGAAGGGACCGTCGAAGGCGACGGAGGCGCCGTTGACGGTGATGGTGCCGGTGCGGACGCGGCGGGCGACGGCCAGGGCGTGTTCCTCGTCGGCGGACCAGACGCCGCCGGAGAGGCCGTACTCGGAGTCGTTGGCGATGCGGACGGCGTCGTCCTCGTCGTCGTACGCGATGACGACCAGGACCGGGCCGAAGATCTCCTCCTGGGCGATCCGCATGGAGTTGTCGACATCGGCGAAGACGGTGGGCGTGACGTAGTTGCCCTTCTCCAGCCCCTCGGGGACCTGCGGGCCGCCGGTGACGAGGCGGGCGCCCTCGTCGATGCCGAGCTGGATGTAGTCGCGTACGCGCTGCTGCTGGTCGGGGCGGATCATCGGGCCGATGAAGGTGTCGACGTCGTTCGGGTCGCCCACCTTCAGCGACTCGACCAGTTCCTTCAGCGCCGTCACGACCTCCTCGTACTGCTCGCGCGGGGCCAGGATGCGGGTCTGCGCGATGCAGGACTCGCCGTTGTTGAGCAGGGAGCCGAACTTCAGGCCCGTGACCGCCTTCTCGATGTCGGCGTCCGGCAGGATGATCGCGGCGGACTTGCCGCCCAGCTCCAGACTGACCCGCTTCAGCTGCTCGCCCGCGATGGCGGCGATACGGCGGCCGGCCCGCGTCGACCCGGTGAAGGCGATCTTGTCGACCTGTGGGTGCGAGATCAGGTGCTCGCTGGTCTCCCGGTCGGCGGGCAGCACGCTGATCACACCCTCGGGCAGGCCGACCCGCTCCAGCAGCTCGGCCAGGAAGCCCATGCTCAGCGAGTTCTCCGGGGACACCTTGAGGACCACGGAGTTGCCCGCGACCAGGGCGGGGATGATCTTCGAGGTGGCGGAGGAGAACGGCGAGTTCCACGGGATCACCGCGGCCACGACGCCGACCGCCTCCCGGCGCACCACGCTGCGCACCGGGGACGCCGGGTCGGAGGGCGCCAGGGTCTCCTCCCAGCCGAACTCCTCCGCCGCCTTGAGATAGGCGTTGGCCTGCCGGGTCAGGCCGGGCTGCCCGGCGCGGGTGAACCAGCCGGCCGAGCCGTTCTCCAGGGAGATCAGATGCCCGATCTTCTCGGCGTTCTCCTCACGGAGCGCGTTGAACCTGCGCAGGGCCGCGATCCGCTGTGCGGGCGGGGTGAGACGCCACTCACCGCTCTCGAAAGAGGCCCGTGCCGCGGCCACCGCGCGGTCGATGTCCGCGGGCCGGGCCTGGGCGACGCGGCCGACCACCGACCTGTCGTGCGGCGAGGTGATGTCGAGCAGCTCCGGGGCGCTCGGCTCGACCCAGGAACCTCCGATGAAAAGCCGGTCGTAGGTGATCATGTGCGTTCTTCTTTCTGTCCCGCGGAGTTCAAGTGACACTTCAATGTAGCACTTACAGATGTTAGATGCACATAAGCGCAGCGCTCCAATGCTCATAGGCCTCACTGAAGCTACTCTTTTGTCAGGAGAGTCGACGCTGCACGCAACCTGGCCACCGTCCTGACGACCGGCGCGCGCATGCTCGCCGCCGATCCGGGCGCGAGCGTCGCGAGCATCGCCGCCGCGGCTGGTGTGGACCGGCGCACCGCCTACCGGCGCTTCGCCTCCCGCGAGGACCTCCTCGCGGCCGTCCACGAGTCCCGTGTCACGGCCGTCGAGCGGGCCATCGCGGACGCGCGGCCGCGGGAGGCACCGGTGGCCGTCGCGTTGCACCGGTACGTCGAGAACGTGGTCGCCGTCAACCGCAGCCGGCCGGTCGACCCCGCCCGCATGCTCACCGACGACGCCATCCGGCGGCGGCGGGACGCGTGTGTCGCCGAGGTGGACGCCTTCCTGGAACGGGCCGCCGCCGAGGCGCTGCTGCGCAGGGACGGGCCGACGGGCTGGGCGGGGGCGCTGCTCGTCGCGCTGGTGACCCTCGCTCCGCGCACGCAGTCACACCTGAGGCCGGCGCAGGCGGCCGACGTGGTGGGGGACGCGTTCCTCACCGGTCTCGGTGCGCCCTGGACACCGGTGCGGGCGGCCGAACAGCTCCGGGCCCCGTGGGATCTCGTCCCACCGGGCCCGGAGTGTGCCGCGCGACGCCGATCGGGCGGAGAGGGTCCAGACGCCGGTTGGCGCCGGCGGCGCAGGTCCAGATCTGGAGCTTCGTGCCGTTGGCCGAGCAGACGTGGCCCTGCTGGGTGCCGACGGCGTCGTCGGACTTGAGCAGGATGACGGCCTGGAAGGTCTTGCCCGCCGCCGGCTCCACCTTGGTGGTGAAGCGGCTGACCTTCTGGTCGACCTTTCCGTCGTGGGAGTGGTGTAGGCGTAGGTGCCCAGCCGGTCGCCGCCGTGGGCGACGCTGTCGTTGTCCCACCGGTCGGAGAAGCGCGGGCCGTACTGCCGGGTGGTGCTGCCGTCGGTGTAGACGATGGTGCCGATGCCCTGGTGGGGGCCGCTGGTACCGCTGCCGAAGCCCAGTTCGCTGCCGGTCCCGGAGATCAGGACCACCTGTCCCCTGGTGTCGACGGCGTCGGCTGTGCCCCCGGCGTCCGGTCACTGGCAGGTCGGGCCGTCCTGGGTGAAGGACTGCCCGGCGCCCAGGCCCTGGGCGGCCAGCGTCTGGGCGCAGGAGCTGAACCCGCCGCCGTCGTACTTGCCACCGTGCACCCTGTCACATGTGATCCAATCGAGGTGTGTGTTTCAAACTCACATGTGATCACCGCTTCGTCTGCCGGAGAGCCGGCGGTCCGTTGTCGGGTGTGCTGTCGGTCTTTGGGTCCGCTCGGGCGGGACTGGCCGTTTCGGCCGGATGACCGTCGGGACTTCTGATGACGAATGAGCACATCCGCTTTTACTCTGCTCCAGAGGTGTGTTCCCAGGGGCGTGGTGCGGCATGTGCCACCGACCCGGTGCGAGAAACACGTGTCGATGCGGCGTTCTTCGGTGGTGAAGGGAGTTGGGGGCCGTGGAATCGCTCGGGACGGTGATCGGCCGGGACGGCGAACGGAGGCGGTTGTCCGCGCTCGTGGCGGCCGGCGAGGGCCGGGCGCTCGTCCTCAGAGGGGAGCCGGGGGTGGGCAAGAGCGCCCTGCTCGGCCATGTCGCCCGGCTGACGGAGCGGGCGGGTCACGAGGTGATCCGGGCCGCCGGGGCGGAGGCGGAGTCCGGGCTGCCGTTCGCCGGCCTGCACCAGCTGCTGCACCCCCTGCTGTCCCTCGCCGAGGGGCTGGACCTGGTGCACCGGACTGTGTTCGACACCGTCTTCGGTCGCGGCGACGGGCCGCCACCGTCCGTCATGTCGCTCGGCATCACCGTCCGGGACCTGCTGTCCCTCTCCTCGTCGGTGGGTCCGCTGCTCCTGGTCGTCGACGACGGCCAGTGGCCGGACCCGGCCAGAGTCGCGGTGATCGGTTTCGTGGGGCGCCGGCTGACCGGTGGTTCGGTGAAGCTCGTGGTCGGTCCGCGTTCGGACATCGCGTCGGGTTTCGACACCGCCGCCCTGCCGGAGCTGCCGGTCGGGCCCCTCGGCGGCACGGCCGCACGACGGCTGCTGGACCTGCGTCACCCGGATCTGGACGGGTCCGTCCGTCGTCTGGTGCTGGACCAGGCCCGGGGCAATCCGCCGGCGCTGCTGGAACTGCCCGCCCACGTCACGACCGCGCACGCGGACCCGGCGGTCTCCGGGATCGCAGGACCGTACGACGCCTCGCTGCCGCTGCCCCGGCGCCTTCAGCATGTCTTCGGCACACGTATCGGGAAACTCGGTACCGGGGTTCGCGAGGAGCTGCTGCGCGGAGCCCTCGACGGTGTCGGAGCGGCACCGCCGCCCGGTGCCGCACCGGGGCGCTACCGGATGCGCGACGCCGACGAGGCGGTGGCGGCCGGTCTGCTGGGGGGCGACCCGGCCAGCGGCGACTACGTCTTCCGGCACCCGCTGGTGCGCTCCGCCGTGGTGCGGACGGCCACGCCCAACCAGCGGCGGGCGGCGCACGCGGCGCTGGCGGGGGTGCACCGGGACGACGTGGAGCGGCGGGCCACTCATCTGGCGGCCCCCACGGTGGACCCGGACAAGGAGGTGGCGGCCACGCTGGAGCGGGCGGCGCAGTCCGCGACCCGGCGCGGCGGGGCACTGGCCGCCGTCGCCTGGCTGACCCGCGCGGCGGAACTCAGCGAGAGCCGCGAGGACCGCTCCCGCCGGATCGCCGACGCGGCCTTCGCCGCCGGACACGCGGGGCTCTTCGACCGGGCCCGGCGGCTCGTCCGTTCCGACCGGGTGCCGGGCACGGACGAGTCCCCGGCCGCACCGAACAAGCCCGCACCCACGCCCTCGCCGCCCACCACGCACACCTCCCCCACATCTCCCCCCGCCTCGCCCTCCTCACCCACGGCGTCCTCGCCATGACCACCACCGACCCCACCCAGGCCGACCACCGCTACCACCAAGCCGAAAACCACCCCCACGCCACCCACTTCCCCTACGAACTCGCCCGCATCCGCCTCGCCCACGGCACCCGCCTCCGACACACCCAGGGACGCAAGGCGGCCCGGCACACCCTCACCCTCGCCGCGGAGGCGTTCGAGCGGCTGGGCGCGCGCACCTGGGCCGAGCGGGCCCGGGCCGAACTGCGGGCTGCCGGTACGGCGAGCCTCACTTCCTCGGCCCACCTGGCCGCGCTCACCTGGCAGGAGCGCCGGATCGCCGATCTCGCGGCCGGCGGTCTGACCAACAAGGAGATCGGCGAGCGGATGCACCTGTCCCCGCGCACCGTCAGCTCACACCTCTACCGCGCCTTCCCCAAACCGGGCATCACCTCCCGCGCCGCCCTGCGCGACGCGCTGGGCAGGCTGGAGGACGGGCACGGTGGCTGAAGGCGCCGGGGCGCCCTCCTCAGTCGAATGACCGAGGAGCCCGCACACCCGGCCGCGCCCCTGGGCTCGTTCCGACGGACCGGTCCCGGCGGCACATGTGCTCACCTGCGGCACCCGGCGGGACACGGGCCATCCCGCAGGCCCTCGTGTGGCCGTCCGCGGCCGACCGTCATATGACTGATGTGTCCGGTTTCCTACCGACAAGAGTGCGTATCACCGATCGCGTTCCCGTAAAGGAGAGCGACCTCGGATCAGCCGGCCGCACAGCGGAACCGCCTATCGTCACCTGTTTGACAGGTGACGGACGTTGTGCGAGGGTCGTCGCGCCAATGAGCCGCGCGGTGATCCCACACGCCGAAGCGAGCGGGAGACGTCCCGGGCGCGGGCCGGTCACCGGAAACGCACGAGAGGGATTCACATGATCAACAGGCGCACCTTCAGCAAGGCCGTCGGCCTGGGCACCGGCGCCGCCGCGGTCTCGCTGTCCGGCCTCCAGACCAGCGCGTCGGCCGCGGCCCCGAAGCCCACGGCGGGCGGTTCTCCCGCTCCCACGGTGCCCACCATCACACCGGGCACCCACACGGAGTTCAGCTCGCTCAAGCACGTGAAGGCCGGCGTCCTGGACATCGGGTACGCCGAGGCGGGCCCCGCGCACGGCCCGGTGGTCCTCCTGCTGCACGGCTGGCCCTACGACATCCACAGCTTCGTCGACGTCGCGCCGCTCCTCGCCGACCAGGGCTACCGCGTCCTCGTCCCGTATCTGCGCGGCCACGGCAGCACCCGCTTCCTGTCCGGGCACACCCCGCGCACCGCCGAGCAGTCGGCCATCGCGCTGGACATCATCGCCTTCATGGACGCACTCAAGATCCACCAGGCGGTCCTCGCCGGCTTCGACTGGGGCTCGCGCACCGCGGACATCATCGCCGCCCTGTGGCCGGAGCGCGTCAAGGCGCTCGCCTCCACCAGCGGCTACCTGATCACCAACGTGAAGGCCCAGCTGGAACCCGCCGCCCCGGCCGTGGAGCACAACTGGTGGTACCAGTGGTACTTCGCCAGCGACCGCGGCAGGAAGGCGATGGAGAACGAGGACCAGCGCATCGCGCTGTGCCGCTACGTGTGGACACTCGTCTCGCCGAACTGGAACTTCGACGACGCCACCTTCGCGCGCACCGCCCAGGCCTTCAAGAACCCCGACTACGCCGCCATCGTCCTCTACAACTACCGCTGGCGTATCGGCCTGATCGAGGGCGACCGCCGCTACGACCGCTACGAGAAGCGGCTCGCGGCCCAGCCCTCGATCAACGTTCCCACGGTCACCCTCGACGCGGCCCTCGACCCCTTCACCCCGCCCGGCGACGGCGCCGCCTACCGCGACCACTTCACCGGCCCGTACCAGCACCGGACCGTCGCGAACATCGGCCACAACCTGCCGCAGGAGGCGCCCACCACCTTCGCCCAGGCCGTGGTCGACGCCGACCGCCTCTGAGACCCGGTGGAGACCCGGATGAGCGAAGTCCTGTGGAGCCGGCTGGCAGCGGCCGAACTGCGCGCCCTGGCGGCACGCGACGCGGTGGTGCTGCTGCCCGTCGGAGCCACCGAACAGCACGGTCCGCACCTGCCCACCGGTGTCGACGACCTGCTGGCCGCGGAGGTGTGCCACCGGGCGGCGCTGCTCGCCGCCGAGCAGACCGGTGTGGTGGTGGCCCCGTCGATCGCCACGGGGCTCTCCGAGCACCACATGGCCTTCGGCGGCACCCTCTCGATCAGCCTGCCCACCCTGCACGCGCTCCTGCGCGACCTGTGCCGTTCCCTGGTCCGGGCGGGTTTCTTCCGCATCCTGATCGTCAACGGGCACGGCGGCAACATGACCGCCCTCAACGCCCTCACGACGGAACTGACCGCGGAACTGTCGACGCCGATCGCGTTCGCCAGCTACTTCGGCGTGGGGCGGGAGGTGGTGCGGGACACCCTGGAGACGCAGGACGGCCTCATGCACACCTGCGAGGGCGAGACGTCCATGATGACGGCCGCCCACCCCGGGCTGATCCGCGGTGAGCACCTCGGCAAGGCACACGGTCCCCGTATCACGGTGCCCGCGGAGTCCACCGAGCCGGTGTACATGGCGGTCCCCTTCGACCGGATCACCCCGACCGGGGTGGCGGGCGACGCCCGGGCGGCGAGCCCGGAGAAGGGCGAACGGATGCTGTCCGGCTGCGCGTCGGCACTGGCGGAGATCATCCTCGAGGACCCGTGGGCACGGCTGCGGCCAGAGCCCTTGCCGACGCCCTGAGAAGGCGCGGGGGCGGGGCCCCGGGCACACATGTCTCCGGCTCCACGGCATGCGGCCGGGAGGGCACCGCCCCTCCCGGCCGCGTCGGCGTTCGGCACCCACCCCCACCCTTCGTCACCACCTTGACAGGTGACGAGAGGCATGACAGGTTAGTCACCAGTCAGGGCGGTGACGCTGGCCCGGTCGGGCCGACCCGTCCTCCTCCAGGACTTTTCGAACGTATTCACGGAACATGTGAGGGTTTTGTCATGGTCAGCATCAAGGGTGGGCGCAAGCGGCTGGTGACCGGCGCGGTCGCCACGGTCACGGCGGGTCTGGCCCTGGGCGCGTTCGCCGTCAGCGGGACCGCCAGCGGCGCGACGAACAGCGCCCGGGGGAACAGCCACGCCAAGCCCACGATCGTCCTGGAGCACGGCGCCTTCGCCGACGGCTCCAGCTGGAACGGCGTCATCACCGCACTGCGCGCCGACGGATACCCGGTCGTCGCCGCCGCCAACCCG
Source organism: Streptomyces sp. NPDC013157 (assembly GCF_042899865.1). Lineage (NCBI taxonomy): Bacteria > Bacillati > Actinomycetota > Actinomycetes > Kitasatosporales > Streptomycetaceae > Streptomyces > Streptomyces sp. NPDC013157. The sequence goes on from NZ_JBIBAK010000002.1 coordinate 127,364, forward strand.
CTGCGCGGCCCGTCCTCCGACGCGGCCGCCCTGCGCACGGTCCTCGACCACGTCAAGGGCCCGAAGGTCCTCGTCGGCCACTCCTACGGCGGCAACGTCATCAGCGAGGCCGCCACCGGCGACCCCGACGTCAAGGCCCTGGTCTACGTCGCGGCCTTCCTGCCGGCCCCCGGGGAGAGCGCCCTGGAGCTCACCGGCAAGTACCCCGGCTCCACCCTCCCGGACGCCCTCGACCCGGTCACCTACCGGCAGGCCGACGGCTCCACCGCCACCGACCTGTACATCCGGCAGGACAAGTTCCGCCACCAGTTCGCCGCCGACGTGCCCGCCGGCCAGGCCGCGCTGATGGCCGCCGAGCAACGGCCCATCGCCCAGTCCGCCCTGGAGGAGAAGGCCACCAGCGCCGCCTGGAAGACCATCCCCAGCTGGGACATCGTCACCACCCGCGACCTCAACATCCCCGCGGCCGTGCAGCGCTTCATGGCCAAGCGGGCCCACGCCCGCACCACCGAGGTCGCCGCGTCCCACTCGGTCGCCGTCTCCCACCCCCACCTGGTGGCGGGCGTGATCGAGCGGGCCGCCCACGCCACCGTCCGCTGACCCGCCCGGAGGGCGGCGGGGCGGACGGCCCCGCCGCCCCGGGAGCTGCCACGGACACCGCACGGCACACCTCACGGGTGCGCGGAGCACGGGAGAATGGACGCCATGACCTCACACACCGACCCCCGTGCGCTCGGGAAGTTCCTCAGGGCCCGCCGGGCCCAGCTGGATCCCGGGGACTGCGGTCTGCCCGAGGCGGACACCCAGCGCCGGGTCGCCGGGCTGCGCCGCGAGGAGGTCGCCCATCTCGCCGCGATCAGCGTGGACTACTACACCCGGCTCGAACAGGGCCGGGTCCGCGCCTCCGCGCCCGTGCTCGCCACCCTGGTCCGCGCCCTGCGCCTCGACGACGACCAGAAGACCTACCTCTACGAACTCGCGGGACGCACGGACGACCGCCCGCGCCGCCGCCGGCCCCGCCAGCAGGTGCGGCCCGCCATGCGCCGCCTGCTCGACCAGCTCACCGGGACGCCCGCGCTGGTCCTCGGCCGGCGCCTGGACATCCTGGCCTGGAACCAGGCCGCCGTCGCCCTCTACACCGACTTCGCCGCCGTACCGGCCGACCGGCGCAACTACCTGCGCCTGCTGTTCACCGACCCGGCGATCCGGGAGATGCACCGGGAGTGGAGCCACGACGCCCGGGACGCCGTCGCCGCCCTGCGCATGGCCGCCGCCGCCGAACCCGACGACCCGGAGCTGGACGGCCTGGTCGCCGAACTGTCCGCGCGGGACGCGGACTTCCGCACCTGGTGGGCCGAGCACCGCGTCAACAGCGCGACCTACGGGACCAAGCAGTACCGGCACCCCGTGGTCGGCGACCTCACCCTCGACTGCGACACCTGGAACGGTGCCGACGGCTCCGGACAGCGGCTGATGGTCCTCACCGCCGAGACCGGCACCCCCTCCCACGACGCCCTGCGCATCCTCACCTCCTGGGCCCCCGAGCGGGCGGACCCGCGCCGGGCAGCGGACACCGCACCGCGCGGCTGAACCCCCACACCTTCTCCTCTCGTCCCCCTGGAGAGGTCCGAGAAGGAGCGGCACATGCCGGCGTACGACATCCCGGGCAGCGGGCCCCGGCTCATCCTCCTGCCCGGCATCGGGGGTTCGGCGGGCGACACCTGGAAGGCGCTGACCGCCGGCCTCGCGGCCACCCGCACCGTCCTCGGTGAGCCGGGCGGCGGTGGCCGGGGTGCAGGGCGACGGCGAGACCAGTGCCGCGCTGACCGAGGAGATCGTCCGCTGGGCGACACCCCGCGGGACCCACGGCGCGCGTTTCTTCGCCTGCCACGCGCGGGCTCTGGCCGCCCTCGGCGGCGGCGACTTCGAGACCGCCTACCAGCACGGCAGCACGCTCAGCCCGCCCGGAACCGTCGCGCCCTACGTGCCGATCGCCATGTGGGGCACGATGGACCTGGTCGAGGCGGCCATCCGGACCGGCCGGGAGAAGGAGGCCGCGGCTCACGCGGCGGCCATGCGCGCGACCGGGATGGCCGGGCTGTCGCCCCGGCTGGAGCTGCTGGTGCTCGCCTGCGAGGCCCTGACCACGGCCGCGGAGGCGGCTGTTCCGCTCTTCGAACGGGCCCTGTCCCCGCCCGACGCGGAACGCCGGCCTCTCGACGTCGCGCGCGTGCGGCTCTTCCACGGCGAGCGGCTGCGTCGGCTGCGGGTCACGACGGAGGCCCGGGAGCAACTGACGCGGGCCCTCGACGCGTTCCAGCGGCTGGGGGCCAAGCCCTGGGTGACCCGTACCGCCGCCGAGTTGCGGGCCGGCGGCCAGTCCGCGCCCGCCGCGACCCGCCCCGGGACCGTGGCACTGACCGCGCAGGAGTTGCAGATCGCCACGCTGGCCGCCACCGGACTGACCAACAAGCAGATCGCGGAACGGATGTTCCTCTCCCACCGGACCTTCGGCACGCACCTGTACCAGATCTATCCCAAGCTGGGCATCACCTCGCGGGCCGCACTGCGCGACGCCCTCTCCCGGCTCGACAGGGGCGACGAGGGCTGAGCCGGCGGCTCCGGCTTCGACCAGTCATTCGACGTATGCCGGGGTCCCGGCCACCGCGCACAGTGGAGGCGGGACGTCCCCGCGGACCGTCCCCCGGTGGCCGGGTGGTGCGCCACCCGGCACCACGAGAGGGGAACCGGATGTTCGGCGCCTCGGACAGCCATCCGGACATCCGCTGGCCGTCGGGCTTCGCACCCGACCAGGCGCACGGTTTCTGTCAGGCACAGGCCGTCGTCCACGCTCCGCCCGCCACGGCCTTCTCACTGCTCAGCGGTGTGGAGCGGTGGCCGGAATGGGTGCCGGAAGTCGGTGAGGTGCGCGCCGGGGCCCTGTCCGGCGGCTTCCTGGTGCGGTTCCACGGACACCGGTTCGAGATCTGCCTCGGAGAACGGGTGCCGCACAGCCGGCTCGGCTGGTCGGGCATCGGCGCCGGTGTGCAGCTGTACCAGGCCTAGGCCTGGCTGCTGACCGCGGTCGCGGGCGGCACCCATGTGGTGACCGAGAACGTGGTCCGCGGCCCCGCCGCCGGGTCCCTCGGCGCACTGGCACCGTTGTGGACCCAGCGCCTGAACGCCCTGTGGCTCGCCCAGCTCAAGAGGCTTTCGGAGACCGCGCCGGGCGACGTATGACACCGCTGGCCGGCGCCCGTCGCGGGCGTCGGCCGGTCGCGGTCGTGCCGTCCGGCGGGTCAGGCGGCCGGGACGGATCCCTCACCGGTGGCGCGGGCGGCGGTGACGGCGTTGCCCGCGCCGGGGCGGGCGGCATCGGCGGTCCTGCCCTCGCCAGCGCGGGCCGGCCGGAGGAAGAGGGCGAGTCCGATCCCCATGGCCAGGGCGGGGGCGATCCAGAGGTAGCCGGTGGCCGTGGCGTGGGCGAAGGCGTCCAGCGCGGTGTCGCGCAGGGCGGCGGGGAGCCGGCCGATGGTGTCGGGGCGGCCCGCGTCGAATCCGCCGGTGGTCGGCAGGGCCCGGGTGCGGTGGGCGAAACCAGTGTTGAGGAGGGTGCCGAAGACGGCGACCCCGAAGGCCGCGCCGATGGAGCGGGCGAAGGTGACGACGGCGCTGGCGGCGCCGAGGTCGGACGCGGGGACGGTGTTCTGGACGGTGGTCAGCACCACCATGGGGACCATGCCGATGCCGACACCGGTCAGCAGGAAGTAGCCGCTTAGCACCAGGGTCCCGGTGCCGGCGCCGATGGTGCCGAGCAGGAGCAGTCCGGCGAGGTTCGCGGCCAGCCCGGCGAGCAGGATCATCCGCAGCCGCCCGGTGTGCGCGGACCGGCGTCCGGCGAGGGACTGGCTGATGACGAGGCCTGCGACCAGGGGCAGCATGTGGACGCCGGAGAGCGTGGCGGAGACGCCGTCGACGATCTGGAGGTAGGTCGGCAGGTAGACCAGGACGGCGAACATCGCGGCGTTGGCGAGGAAACCGATCAGCGAGGAGAGGACCACGGTCCGTGAGCCGAGCATGGCCGGCGGCAGGACAGGCGCGGCGGCGCGGTGCTCGACGGGCACCAGCAGCAGGGCCAGAACGACGGTGGCGGCGATCAGTCCGACGATGGCGGGCGAGCCCCAGCCCCAGCGCTCCCCGAAGGACGTGACCAGGACCAGGCCGGTGGCGATGGCGGCCAGGACGGTGGCGCCGAGGTAGTCGATGCGGGCCCTGGCGCCCCGGGCGGCCGCGGGCAGCGCGCGGGCGGCGACGGCCAGGGCGACGATGCCGACGGGCAGGTTGACGAGGAAGGCCCAGCGCCAGGAGAGCTGGTCGGTGAAGACTCCGCCGAGCAGCGGTCCGACGATGCTGGCGACGCCGTAGACCGAACCGAACATGCCCTGGTAGCGGCCGCGTCGGTCGGGGGCGACGATGTCGCCGACGAGCGCGAAGGTGAGCACGATCATGCCGCCGCCGCCCACGCCCTGGAGCACTCGGGCGCCGATCAGCTCGGGGAGGTTCTGCGCGAGTCCGCAGGCCACCGAGGCGATCAGGAAGACGGAGGTCGAGGCCAGGTAGAGCCGCTTGCGGCCGAACATGTCGCCGAGCTTGCCCCACAGCGGTGTGACCGCCGTGGAGGCGAGCAGGTATGCGGCGCTGACCCACGCGATGTCGTCGAACCCGTTCAGGTCCTGCGCTATGCGCGGCAGCGCGGTCGAGACGATCGTCTGGTCGAGGGCTGCCAGGAGGACCGCGAGGATCAGCGCGCTCATGGCGGCGGCGACCCCGCCGGCCCTGGGCCGGGCCGCCTGCTGTGTCGTCGGCATCGGGACTGCCTTTCTGTAAAGGGTCAAAGGTGCCAGAGGTGACGGAGGTGACGGAGGTGACGGAGGTGACGGAGTGCGCGACAGACACCGACGCCTCATCCGATTGACCGTATCCACCTTAACTGTCACTTCAATGTAGCACTTGATTGGCGGTACTTCACCTTGGAGAGGCGCTAACTGCCTCAGGTTGCACATCCGGCCACTAGACTCGGGACGGTGAGAGCCGACGCAGCACGCAATCTGGAAGCCGTCCTGACCACCGGGGCGCGCATGCTCGCAGCCGACCCGGGCGCGAGCATCGCGAGCATCGCCGCCGAGGCGGGAGTGGACCGGCGCACGGTCTACCGGCGCTTCGCCTCCCGCGAGGACCTCCTCGCCTCGATCTACGAAGCCAGGCTGAAGGCGGTCGAGGACGCCATCGAGGACGCCCGGCTGCGCGAGGCACCCGTGGCCGTCGCACTGCATCGCTACGTGGAGAACGTCATCGGCGTGAACCGCACCTGGCCGGTCGACCTGAGCCGGATGCTCGCCGACGACACCGTCCGCGCCCGCCGTGACGCCTCGGTACGCGAGGTCGACACCTTCCTCGAACGGGCCACCGGCGAGGGCCTGCTGCGCCGGGATCTGCCGCGGGGCTGGGCGAGCGCGCTGCTGCCGCAGCTGATGCACCTGGTGAACCGGCAACTGCCGGAGCTGACCCCCGGGCAGGCCGCGGACGTCGTCGTGGACACCCTGCTGAACGGCCTCGGAACCCCCTGACACGGCCTCGGCCCCCCCGACACACCGACGGCCCCCGCAGCACACGTCGGGTGTGCTGCGGGGGCCGGTACGGCTGTGCGCAGGGCCCTGTGGACCCGGGGGCGGTATGGGCCGGGGTCACGCGCTCCGCGGGCGACAGGCGGCCGTCAGCCGATGTGTCTCGGTGGGCAGCAACATGTGCGGCGGGCAGCGGTGGACGGCGGAACGTGTGATGCGTGTGAACCCGCGGGGCGGGTGGTTACGTTCCCCGGGTGGAAGGGTTCTGGGCCGCCCCGGCGACGGTGGCCGGGGCCCGGCCCGTGCCGTGGGACTGGTCACGACGGTCACGGTCGCGGGCGACCTGGTACCGGAGGGGAGCGCGTCCCCTTTTCCGGACCGCTTCACACACCCCTGTGCCTCGGGTGCCGGAGCGGCGGCGGTCCCGCCCCGACACCGACGGAGGCGGCGGGACCGCCGACCACCCCGGCGGGCGCGGCCGGTCCCGGAACCGACCGGGCCGGGGCGCGGTCAGCCCTTCAGGCGGTGCGGGTGTGCCGCGTACACACCCAGGATGCGTACCTCGGAGGAGAAGAAGCGCAGCTCGTGCAGGGCGAGTGCGACACCCGGGTCGTCGGGGTGTCCCTCGATCTCGACATAGAAGCGGCTGGCGTTGAGCCCCGCGCCCATCTGATAGCTCTCGATCTTCGTGAGGTTCACCCCGCTGGTGGCGAACCCGCCGAGCGCCTTGTACAGCGCGCTCGGGATGTTGCGCACGCTGAAGAACAGGCTCGTCATGGTCGGCTCGCCCCGCTCCGGGGCCGGTGCGGCGTCCCGGGACAGGACGACGAACCGGGTGGTGTTGTCCGGGTCGTCCTCGACCTCGGGCCGCAGCACCTCCAGACCGTGGAGCGCGGCCGCGGCGGGCGGCGCGAGCGCCGCGTGCCGCGGGTCGCCGAGTTCGGCCACCTCGCGCGCCGCCCCGGCGGTGTCGTCGCTGACGAGGGTGCGCCACCCGCCGTCCCGCAGCACCTTGCGGCACTGCCCGAGGGCGTGCACGTGGCTGCGCACGCACTCCACCTGGTCCAGGGTCGCGCCGGGCGCCCCCATCAGGTCGAAACGGATGGCGAGGAAGTACTCCGCGACGATGACCAGCCCCGACTCGGGCAGCAGGTGGTGGACGTCGGCGACGCGGCCGGCCGCGGAGTTGTCCACCGGGATCACGGCCACGTCGGCGCTGCCGAGGGTAACGGCGTCCAGGGCCTGCTCGAAGCCCGTGCAGGGCAGTTCGCGGCCGTCGGGATAGAGCTCTTTGGCGGCCGTCGCCGAGTTCGAGCCTGGTTCACCCTGATATGCGACGGTTGTCACCGTTTGAGCCCTTTCCGAAGGAGGTCCTGTCGTCGCGCGGCAGAAGCTCCCTTGCGAACCGCACCTGTTGAAGTATCGGTGAACTCGCCTCGACCAACGGCACCAGGGGGTGTCCGCCGGCGTCGCGGTCCGACGCGAGGACCTCGTATGCGGCCGCGACCACGTACCGGACGGCGTTGCCCGCCTGCTCGACGTGGTGGGCGAGCCGTTCCTCCACGGACGGCGCCAGACCGTGGCGGGCCGAAGGAGCGGCGTGCAGCACGGCGGCCAGGCTCTGCCGCTCGTCGTGGAGTACGGCGGCCAGCTCGGCGGGGACCACCGCCTCGCGCGGCTCCCTGCCTGGCAGCGGCACGGGCGCGGGGCGTCCGCTCGCCCTGCCGTTGTCCTAATCCCGCCCGGCCGCCTGACGAAGGTGCCTGCTCACGTCGCCGACCAGGTTGATGCGGACCCGCCGCTCCACGAAACGCCACTGACCGTCCCGGCGCTCGAAGCGGTCGTGGTACCGGCCGCCGGCGATGGTCTGAAGGGGCAGTCCGGGGAGGGCCTGAAGCACGGTGACGTACGAGCGTGCCGCCGCCGTGCCCGCCTCCTCGTCGACCTCGACGGCGACGTTGGTGGTGACGTGCTGGGTCCGCGGGGTGCCGTCGGCGTAGACGATCAGTGAGTCGTGGAACATCTTCTCGATCGCGTCGCGTCCGCTCACCGGCTCGCCGCTGCCCGTGAAGACGGCGTCGGCGAGGAGTTCGCCGAGTCCGCCGAAGTCCCCGTCGTCCACCAGCTCGGCGTACCGGGCGATCAGGTTCTCGACGGCACGGTGGCTCGGCGTCCGGTCTCCGGGCGTACGGGGGGATGTGGACATGATCGCCTCCAGGCGGGACGGGCCGGGGGTCGCGCGCCGCCTCCGGTACCCGGAGCTGCGCGTCGGCCGGTGACGACACCCAGCTTGCCACGCCGTAGACACCTGGTCGGAGGCTCGGGGTCACACCTGGGGCCGGGCGGCGGCCGGGGCCCCGGCCGCCGGGCACCGACACATGTGCGTGCCCGGCGGGGCACCCGGCCGACGACGGACGCCGGGCTCAGGCCAGGGCGGCGGCCAGCCGGTCCGCGACCTCGCTCGCGGCGGGCATCGCGGCGATCTGCTCGGCGGCGCGGCGGGCGTTGTCCCGGTACTCGGCGCCGCTGAGCACCTCGGTCACGGCCTGTGCCACGGCCTCCGGTCCGGCGGGCGGCAGTACGGCGGACCCGAGACGCGCCGCCGCGACGGCTCCGGCCTGGAGGAACTGGTCGGCGCCCTGCGGAGCGACCACCATGGGCAGGCCGCGCGAGAGGGTGCCCAGCGTCGTGCCCGCACCGCCGTGGGTGACGACGAGGTCGACGCCGTCGAGCAGTTCGGCGAGCGGGGTGAACCCGACGAACTCGACGTGGTCGAGCCCGTCGCCGTAGTCGGCGGCGGTGGCGGTCAGACCGAGGGTGACCACGAGGTCGGCCAGCGGCGCGAGGGCGTCGACGATCGGGCGCAGCAGCGCGGGCGCCCCGAAGTCGGTACCGAAGGAGAGCAGCACCTTCGGCCGGCTCCGGACGGCGAGAGCGGCAGGCGTGACCGGGCCGTCCGTCGCGGCGGGGCCGCGATAGGCCTCGGTCCGCAGCGGCAGGCGGCCCTGCGGCGGCTGCCAGCCAGGCCCCTGGAGGACTTCGGGGCAGGGGTCCACGTACCAGGCGGGCGTCGGCACGGCCAGACCGCGTTCCTTGTAGGCGGGCTCGGCGACCGCGTCGAAGACGTCGGTGAACTCGGCGGGGATCAGGGGCCCGAACGCATGCTTGGCGTACGGGACTTGCAGCGCGGCGGCGACGAACGGTCCCACGTAGTCGGTGGCCTCGGCGACGATCACATCGGGCCGGAACTCGCGTGCCGCGGCGATCGCCGCGTCCGCCCCCAGCTCGATCCGCGCACCGGCGAACACCTCGGCGGCGACGGCGGGGCTGGGCACGGTCGGATCGTCCACACCGGCCCGGCGCGCGCCCTCCGCGAGCAGCTCGGGCATCTCGGGGCCGACAGCCAGCAGCGGCAGGTGCTCCGCCTCGAGCATCGGCCCGAATGCGGCCGAGGTGAGTACGGCCACGTCGTCCCCGCGGTCGCGGAAGGCACGGGCGAGCGGGAGCAGCGGCATGAGGTGGCCGTGCGCCGGGGTGCTGGAGAAGAGGATACGCATACCGGCAGTTAGAACTCCGATGTAGTCACACTTCAACGAATTCAGTCACACCTGAGCAACGGGGCGGAACACACGGCGTCCGTGAGGAAGACACGTGCGCCGTCCCAGTCCCAGCCGATCTCCAGCAGCCGGAACCAGGACGGCGGTGTCACGAAGTACTCCAGGACCCGGACCGCGTCGCCCGCCGTGACCCCCGGACGGAGCGCGCCGAGCCGCTCCAGCCGGCCGGTCACCAGCGCGAAGCGCTCCCGTTCCAGCCGGCGGATCCGGTCCAGCAGGACGGCGACGCCCTCGTCCACGGTCGCCGCGTCGAAGAGCGCGGTCATGGTGTGCCGGTGGTGGCGGACCATGTCGTGGATGCTGTGCACCACCAGCCGTACCACCTCGTCGCCGGTGGTGGCGCTCTCGACGGCCGCCAGGACCTCGCCGATGCCCGCGTCACTGGCGGCGCGCTCGGTCAACGCGGCGACCAGGGCCGCCTTGCTGCCGATGGCCGCGTAGACGGTGCCCTGGGCGACCTCGGCCTCCTCGGCGATGCGCCTGATGGTGACCCGGGCGTACCCGTGCTCGGCGAACAGCGCCCCGGCCGTGTCCAGAATGGCCGCCCGCGTCGCGGCGGCTGCGCGTTCACGCACGGTGGAACGGTAGGTGCGGGACGTCATGGGACCCAGTCCAGGAAAGGCGCCGTGCCCGGTGGTCGTCCCTGCCCGGTCGCCGCCGGGAGGCTGTCGTCCGGCAGCCGCCACCACCGTTTTCAGGCGCCTGATGCCGTCCGGGCGGGCTCCGGTTCCCCCTGTTTCGACGTGCTTCGGACGCAACGCCGCCCGATGGCACCGGAGTCGGCTCCGCCCCTTCGACGAGCGCCGGGGACAGCGAGGTTCACACCCGCGCAGGACAGCGGGTCAGCCCGCCTGTTCCGTCAGCCGGACGTCGTGGACGACCGGGTGCCCGGCCACCACGTTGGCGGACTCCTGCGGCCGGTAGCCGTCGGCGGCCGTGGTGAGGACGTACCGTCCGTCCCCCGGCGCGTGCAGCGGAGCCGACGGCGCCCAGCTGGCGCACCAGTTCCCCGTACTCGGCCTTCTCGGCCACATGTACCTCCATTGTCATTGCCCAAGGCGACTATGACGTCGGTCAGTCGCCTTCGGCAAACACCTGAGGTGTGCGCTGACGCACACCTCAGGGTTGATACGTTTTTCGCACGGGTCCGTCGGTCCGTGCCGGTCAGCGCAGGAGCCGGCGGGCGACGTTGGTGGTGACCAGGTCGAGGAGTTCCTCGCCCCGGCCGGACAGGACGGTGCGGATCGCGTAGAGGGTGAACCCCTTGGCCTGTTCCACCGTGACCGCCGGCGGTACAGACAGTTCCTGGCGGGCCGTCATGACCTCGACCAGTGCGGGTCCCTCGTGGGCGAAGGCGCCCTTGAGCGCGTCCTCCAGATCGCCGGGCCGCTCGACCCGGCGGGCCCACAGCCCGACGGCGGCGGCGACCTCGGCGAGCTGCGGGTTGTCCAGTTCGGTGGCGTAGTTGACGATCCCCGCCGCCTTCATCTCCAGCTCCACGAAGTTCAGCGAGCCGTTGTTGAAGACGACGATCTTGGCGGGCAGCCGGTTCTGCCGGAGCGTGAACAGCTCGCCCAGGAGCATGGTGAGACCGCCGTCGCCGGACAGCGAGACCACCTGCCGGCCCGGGTACGCCGCCTGCGCGCCCACGGCGTGCGGCAGGGCGTTGGCCATGGTGCCGTGGTTGAACGAACCGAGCAGCCGGCGCCGCCCGTTGAAGGTCAGGTAGCGGGCAGCCCACACCACCGGGGAGCCGACGTCGACGGTGAACACCGCGTCCTCGTCGGCGAGCCGGTCGATGGCGCTCGCCACGAACTGCGGGTGGATCGGGGTGCGTTCGTGGTCGTTGACTGCGAGCGCGTCGAGCGACCTGCGGGTGCGGGCGTAGTGGGCGAGGGCGTCGTCGAGGTGCTTCCGGCCGGTCTTGACGGTCAGCAGCGGCAGCAGCGCGGGCAGGGTGTCGCGGACACTGCCCACCAGGGGCAGGTCGACGTGGGTGCGGCGGCCGATCTGCTCGCCGCGGATGTCGAGCTGCACGACCTTCGCGCCCTGCGGGTAGAACTGCCGGTAGGGAAAGTCGGTGCCCAGCATCAGCAGGGTGTCGGCCTCCTCGATCGCCTTGTAGCCGGAGGCGAAGCCGAGCAGGCCGGTCATGCCGACGTCGTACGGGTTGTCGTACTCGACGTACTCCTTGCCGCGCAGCGCGTGCACCACCGGGGCCTTGAGGGTCTCGGCGAGCCGGACCAGATCGTCGTGGGCACCGGCGGCGCCGGCACCCGCCAGGATCGTCACCCGCTCGCCGTCGTTCAGCAGGGCGGCGGCCTCGCGCAGGGCCTCGTCGTCCGGGCGGACGACGCTGCGGGCCGGGCGGACGACGGTGGGGGCCAGGTCGCGGCCGACCCTGCCGAGGAAGATCTCGCCGGGTACGACGACCACCGCCACTCCCCTGCGCTCCACGGCGGCCCGCATCGCCGTCTCCAGGATGCGCGGCCCGTGTTCGGGGCTGGTGACGGTCTCCGCGTAGACGCTGCAGTCGGCGAACAGCTCCTGCGGGCGGGTCTCCTGGAAGTAGCCGGAGCCGATCTCGGCGCCCGGGATCTGCGCGGCGACGGCGAGCACCGGAACCCGGCTGCGCTGGGCGTCGAAGAGGCCGTTGATCAGGTGCAGGTTGCCCGGACCGCAGCTGCCGACGCAGACGTTGAGCTCTCCGGTCAGCCCGGCCTCGGCGGCCGCGGCGAGGGCGGCGCTCTCCTCGTGCCGCACGTGCACCCAGTCGACGTCCTCCTCCCGGCGTATGGCGTCCGTCAGGCCGTTGAGCGAATCGCCGGGCAGGCCGTACAGGCGGCGCACGCCGGAGGCCTTGAGGGAGGCGATGACGTGTTCGGCGAAGGTGCGCATACGGGTTGCCTTTCGTCGGTCGTGAGCGCGTCCGGTGCGCGGGGCGGGGCCGCGCGGGGCGGGGCCGACGGCACCGGGGCCTGCCGGGTGGACGAGCCGCCGTCAGTCTCGGGGAGCCGACATTGCGCACGCATCCGTCGGATGACTGCTTCCTCGCCTCCGGCCCGTCCCGGCACCTGGGCCGGACTGCTGCCCGACGCCGGTACGGGCGTGCCGGGGCGGGCCGGCCGCCGTTACGGCCGGCCCGCGGGAGAGCGGGCGCAGCTGCCGATGCCGACCGGCGTGCCGGTGCCGTCCTGGTCATCACCGGGAAGAACACCACGGGGAAGTCGGCGGCCGCGACCGTCGCGGTCAGCATGTCCGGGGCGGCGCCCGTGGCGGGGCGCTCCTGGTCAGGCGTCCGCGTCCGCCCCGTCCGCCAGTCGGTTGAGCCACTCCAGGAGCAGGGTCCGCTCGCCGGTGCTGAGGGGCGCGGTCCCGTCCTCGCCGAGGGCGGCGAGCAGGGCCGTGGCGGGGCTCGCCACGGCGGCGCCGGTGGCGGCGGGGCCGGTGGCGGCGGGGCCGCCTTCGTCCGGGGTCGCGGACGGGAGCGTGAGGGTGTTGATCACCATCTCGCGGGCCTCCCGGGCGTTACGCAGATCGCGTTCCTGCTCCGGGTGGCCGATCAGGTTGAGGATCGTCCCCACACCGGTGGAGTGCATGACCTCGGTCGCGCGCTCGACGCTCATCCGCAGCCGCCCGGCGGCGGCGACCCTGGTGATCATGCGGCGCAGGTCGGCGGCGGCACGTCGGCCGGTCTGCGGCACGTGCCCTCGGCGGACCTGTCCGTAGACGAGCGTGTAGTACGCCGGGTGTTCGAGGCCGAAGGAGATGTGCAGGTCCCAGGCCTCCCGCAGCACCTGCACGGGGTCGTCGCCGGTGCCGCGATGTGCCCGACGACGGCCCTGGCGTCGGCCGCCTCCCCGGCGGCCGGCGCGGCCTCGGCCAGGAACGCGAGCGCCCAGAACTCCTCATAGGCGTACGGCGGCGATGCCGGCGCCGACATCGCCGCCGACGGCTCGGCGAACAGCGAGCGCAGCCTCGCGTAGGCCTCGGCGTACCGGCCCGCGCCGGACGCGGTGAGCGCGCGGGCCAGGGCGGCCAGGCTCAACTGCCGGTTCTGGCCGAGCCGCAGGGATGCCTCCTCGACCTGCGCCGCGCTTTCCAGTGCCCGTTCGTGGCACCCCTGGAGGGCGTCGAGGATGCCGAGGGTCACCGTGGCCCGCGCCACCCATTCGGGCTGCCCGGTCCGGTCGGCGATCGTACGGCCCTCCTCGGCGAGCGCGCGGGCGGTGCGCCAGCGGGCGCCGCGCCAGACCTGGCCCATCGCCCTCGGTACGAGGAGATACGGCAGCCGTCCGTAGCGGCCACCCGCGCGCAGGGCCGCCTCCGCCCTCTCGAAGTGCGCCGCCGCCCGGTCGACGTCGGTGGCGAGATGGGCGATCTGGCCGAGCAGGGCCTGCTCATCGCCCTCGGACAGCGCGGACGCGGGACGCGGGTTTGCCGGCCGGGGTGTCGCGAGCGGGTCGATCAGCGCCATCACGGCGAGATCGCGCGCGTCCCGGGGACCGGACCACAGGTCCTCGAACGCCCGCCGGACCGCGCGCCGTGTGCCAGGCGGCGTGCGGCGGACTGGTCAGGCACTGCCCCAGCGCCGCGTGGGCGGCCATCCGCCGGGCCGCCCACTCCAGCCGCAGTACGGCGGACCGGTGCAACGGCTGCGGGAAGCGCAACGAGGACTCCTCCGTGGCGAAGGCACCGGCACCCGCCGGGACCGCGCCGAAGACGTCCACGCCTCCGGCGGCTCCGGCGGCGCCGGCGACCTCCCCGGCTCCGGGACCCGCAGCACCCCCGGCACCACCGAAGACGTCCACGCCCTCCATGTCCCCCGCGACACCGCCGGCCTCTCCGTCCCCTGCCACACCGGCAGCCCCTCCGTCTCCGCCGGCCCCGTCGGCCTCGACCGACTCCACTCCCCCGTCGGCCTCCGCGCTCCCCGCCGCTGCGACGACTTCCGCTGCCCCCACGACACCGCCGGCCCCCACGGCCCCTTCGGCCGCTCCGCACTTCGCGGCTCCGGCGGTCTCGCACGTCCCCGCCTCCCGGGCGGTCGACTTCGTCTCGGTGAGGAGGCCGTGACCGGTGAGCTCGGCGAGTCCGGCTCGGGCCGCGTCGGTGCTGCCCAGCAGCAGGGTGCTCGCCGCCAGGACGTCCCGTGCGAGCGGTGCCGCGCTCAGCGCGGCGACGAGCAGTACACTCCGGGCCGGCACCGACAGCCCCTTCAGATCCTCCCGGTGCGCCTCGGCCAGCCGCGCCGTGGCCGGCAGCATGCCGAAGCCCGCGGTGTCGCCGAGCGGGCCTGCCCCGAGCGAGAGTTCCGTGAGGGCCAGCGGGTTCCCCCCGGCGACGGCCAGGACGAGTTGCTCCTCGGGGTACCCGACGACCCGTCCCGCGCGGTGGAGGAGGCTCCGGGCCTCGGCGGCGGGCAGGCCTTCGAGCGTGGCGGTGAGCGGGTCCGACGGCGCGGACGGGGTCCCGGGGGCCGCGCGCTCGGCGACGATCATGCCCACATGTGTGTCACCGCAGAGCCGCGCCAGGGCGTTCAGGGTGTCGCGGCTCGCGGAGTCGAGCCGGTCGAGGTCGTCGACGCACAGCAGCACCGGCTCCGGTGCCCCGGCCAGCAGGCACAGTGCGGCTGCTGCCGGACCGGCCGGGTCCGGCGTGGCGGGTCCACCGCCGAAGGCGGCGTCCAACACGGCGCGTTCCGGGGCCGGAAGCTCGCCCAGCCGTGCCAGTTCGGGACGGAGCAGGCCGTGCAGCGCGGCGTACGGCAGGGTCCGCTCGGCGGACGCCCATGCCGTCGACAGCACCCGGATGCCCCGGCGCCCGGCGGCCGCCGGGCGCGAAGCGTACGACCGCGGACCGGCCCGTCCCCGCGGCGCCGCGGACGCGCAGCACCCGTCCGCCCCGGGGAAGTTCTGCCGGCAGTTCGGTGATCAGCTGCTTCTCGTGGTCACGGCCCACCAGACCGGCATCGTCCGGACCGGTCTCCCCCGGCCCCGCACTGCCGGGACCCAAGCTGTCGCGGTCCGTGCTGTTCCGGCCGATGTGCGTCCTCACTCCACGCCCTCCCACATCTCCCGGAACATCTCCCGGAACATCTCCCGGAACGACGAAAGTTCCTTCCGTGCGCCGTCCCCGGCAGACTCCGTTCGCGTACGTACTAGCGGGTGTGCGTTCAGCACCGGTATGCGCCCCTACCGCCCGTCTGCGTACCCATGCCCATGTGCGTTCACCTCTGTCGCATGTGCGTGGCGTGCCGCCGCATACGTGGTCATCCGGACGCCGGCTCGTCCGAGGGCCCGTGCCCGGTGCCGGCGGCAGCGTAGAGGTCGCGGATGCTGACATCGGTTCCGAACCGGAGACGGCAAAGGACCCAGTCGATCGGGTGGCACTCCCGTGCGTCGGGCAGCTCCACCACCAGCGGAAGGTCCGCCGACTGCGGGGCCTGCGCGTACCGCCAGACTCCGCCGGCGTGCCGGGTGAGGTCTCACCGACGTAGCAGCCGAAGGCGACGAGGGACTCCGCCATGTCCTCACCGGTGACACCCTCGGCCCGGAACCCGTCGACGATGTCCTCCACCAGCACGATGCTCTCCGGACTGTAGCCCAGGTCCGCACCGCTGATGTCGGCCGCGGTCGCGACGATGGCGGCGGCGTGCCGGGACGCGCTGCCGGGCTCAAGCGGGGGGGTCAGGTACACCTGCATGTTGGTCCTCGGGCTGTTGCCGTCAATGTGGACGAGGCTCATCGCACAATGCCCGGCCGAGCATGCCCCTCCCCGTATCGACATGGAACCCGGCCGCACGCGGAGTCGCACCGGGGCAAGGACGGCAACACCCCCCGATTCCATGTTTGCAGTCGATCGACTCATGCCGGTGGGTGGCCGTCCTGCAAGTGGCGGGCCCGTGTTCCGCTTCTCCATGTCCAAGGCCCCGGACCGGGTACCCCCGCCATACGCCGATCGACGCCCTCGTGCTGCCGCGGAGACCCCGCCGGCGCACACCGGCCCGACGGCCCCGCCGAGGAAAGGAGCCCGGGGTGGCACGCCCTCGTGAGTTCGACACCGACGTGGCTGTGGAGCAGGCCATGGGCCTGTTCTGGCGGCAGGGCTACCAGGCCACGGCGATGCCGCAGCTCACGGCCCTGCTGGGGATCGGCACCGGCAGCCTGTACGCGGCGTTCGGTTCGAAGGACGGCCTGTACGCCCGCGCCCTGGCCGGCTACTGCGACGTCATGGTGGCGGCCCTCGACCGGGACGTGCGGGCCGGCGGCCGGCATCCGTACGGCTCTGCACGCGCTGCTGGTGGCGATGGTCGCGGCCGACGTGGCCGACCCCGAGCGCGCCTGTCTGCTGGTGAACGCGGCCACCGAACGCGCAGCGCACGACGTGACGGTGGAGCAGGTGCGGCTGACGATGACCGCCCTGGAGTCCGTGCTGACCGAGGCGCTGGAGCGGGCCCGGGAGCGGGAGAGCTGAACGGCGAGCGCAGTCCGGTGGAACTGGCCCGATTCCTCACCACGTTCGTCCAGGGCATGCGTGTGGTGGGCCAGGCACGCGTGGACCGCACGTTCCTGGAATCCGCGGTCAGCGGAGCCCTGCGGGCCCTGGACTGAGCACGCGTCGGGCCCGCGGGCACGTTCCGGAGACGAACCCGAGGCCGCGCTCAACCGGCCGGATCCGGCCCGCGTTCATCCTCGGCGGCGGGCTCGCAGGGCAGCCGCCTTGGCACGGTTCCCGCAGGTCCGCAACGCGCACCATTCACGTCGGCGGCCTCGCGAGCGGTCGAGGTAGACGTGTGTGCAGTCGGGGTGCCCGCACTCACGCAGGAGGTCCGCCTCGGCGCCCGCGACCATCTCCACCGTCGCGCGGGCCAGGTCGGCCGGGGCCTGGCCGGCCGTACCGTAGCGACTGGTGCCCGTGGCACCCAGGCACATCGTCACCGGCACGGAGGCGGCCTGCCGGTTCACCGCGGCGACCGCCACGGCGGGCAGCGGCCGACCGGCGAGACGCGCCCCGACCAGGGCGTAGATCGCCTCGCGCAGCGCTGTCGCCGCGCGCAGGTCCGCCTGACCGGAGCCGGGTTCCCGAGAGAGCAGGCCGGACTCGACGAACCAGGAGTCGAGCAGTCCGGGGGTGGTGAGCCGCTCGATCGGAGCGGGCGCGCGCCGCGCCTGAAGGGTGCCCACGAAGTCGAGCGCGGGCGTCCCGCACGGAAACACATGTCTCACGAGACCCTCCTGACAGGTGGCTGAACACCTTTCAAGAGTAACCGGCTTGACAGGTGACGGAAATGCGTGCGAGCCTTTCGTCACCGGCCAGACCAGTTACTTCTCGGTGAGGACACATCCCATGGCAGTCGTACGCTTCCACCTCGTCTCCACGCTCGCTCCCAGGGACGTGCTGGGGGTGCTGACCGACTTCGGTCCTTCCCGCGCCGAGTCCTGGCCCACCATCGACGCGGACCACTTCGAGGTCCACGACCTCGGCGACACCTGGGCCGAGGTCACCGAGGGCACCGCCGCCGCCTGGGAGCGGGCCCGCTACGAATGGCAGCCCGGCGGCGACACCGTCACCGTCACCACCCTCGACTCCAAGCTCTTCGGCGCCAGCGGCGGCTGGGTGTTCAGGATGACCCCCGAGGGCGACGGCACCCGCGTCGACGTCGAGCTCACCCGGCAGCCGGCCACCCTCAAGGGCAAGATGCTCGCCTCCCTGCTCCCCCTCGCCGCCCCCGGCTCCCTGCGCAAGTCCTTCGCGGGTCCCCTCCAGGCCAAGTGACCCCCCGGCACGAAGGGGCCGGCGGCACCAGCCGCCGGCCCCTTCGTCATGCCGTCGTGGGCGGGGTCACTTCCCGGCGCCGAGGCCCGCGGTGAAGAAGTCGGTGAGCTTCGCGACGGCCGGGTCGACGTACTCCTTCTTGTCGTAGAGGTCGACGTGGCTCGCCCCCTCGATCCAGTGCAGTTCCTTCAGGCCGGTGGCACGCTGGTGGACGTCGACGGCCATCCACGAGGTGATGGCACGGGTGCCTACGATCTGCAACAGCGGACGGTCGCCGATCAGCGGGACGGCCTGGAAGGCGTCGAAGGCGGCCATCTTGTCGACGCTCTCCCAGACGAAGAACTTCGCGGACCGCTCGTGCGCCCCGCGGGGCGTGCAGTAGTAGTCGAAGCCGTCGGCACCGTGCTCGCCGCCGAGCGCGGCCTGCTCGGCCGTCTCCGGGAAGATCGGCAGGACCGCCGGCTCCGCGCCGCGGGCGGCGGCGGTACGGGCCTGGGCGGCGGCGTCCAGCATGCCCTGGAAGACGGCGGGGTCCTGGGTACCGTCGGCACCGAGGCGGAACTGGCGGGCGATGTCGACGCCGCTGACGGTGGCCACCGCCTTGATCCGGTGGTCGCCTCCGGTGGCGGTGAGCACGTAGCCGCCGGAGGCGCAGATGCCCAGGGCGCCGATGCGGTCGGCGTCGACCTCGTCGCGCGTGGTGAGGAAGGAGACGGCGGCCTTGAGGTCCTCGACCCGGTGCGCGGGGTCCTCCAGACCGCGCGGCAGACCGCCGGACTCGCCCTGGAAGGCGGAGTCGAAGGCGAGCGCCACGAAGCCCTGTTCGGCCAGCCGGCCGGCGTACAGACCGGCCGTCTGCTCCTTGACCCCGCTGCCGGGGTGACCGACCACGATCGCGGGCCGCGGACCCGGTGCCGCGGTGCCGGGGGTGTAGAGGTGACCGGCGATCTCGATGCCGGCGCTGTCGAAGGTGACACGGGTCCTGGTCATGGGGGAACTCTCCTGTGGGTGACGCTGAAGTCCGGTGGCCGCCGCACCGGTCGGTGGGCTCGGTGTCCGCACCGTCCGTGCCGGGCACACATCCACCATGCGTCCGGCCGGCCCCGGCCGGGAGAGCCAGGTTTCTGCCTGGGAAAGATCCTGCCCCCTCACACCTGTGTCGCGCCGGCCCCGGCCGCATGACACTGGGGACATGAAACAGACACCCGACTCCCCTCTCGGTGCCTTTCTCCGGGCACGTCGGGCGCAGCTGACGCCACGGGAGTGCGGTCTGCCCGAGGCGGACACCCCGCGCCGGGTCGCCGGGCTGCGCCGCGAGGAGGTCGCCCGGCTCGCCGCGATCAGCGTGGACTACTACACCCGGCTCGAACAGGGCCGGGTCCGCGCCTCCGGGCCCGTGCTCGCCACCCTGGTCCGCGCCCTGCGCCTCGACGACGACCAGAAGACCTACCTCTACGAACTCGCCGGCCGGAGCGGCGCCCGCCCGCGCCGCCGCCGGCCCGCCCAGCAGGTGCGGCCCGCCGTGCGCCGCCTGCTCGACCAGCTCACCGGGACGCCCGCGCTGGTCCTCGGCCGGCGCCTGGACATCCTGGCCTGGAACCAGGCCGCCGTCGCCCTCTACACCGACTTCGCCGCCGTACCGGCCGACCGGCGCAACTACGTGTACCTGCTGTTCACCGACCCGGTCGTCCGTGAACTGCACCTCTCCTGGGAGCACGACGCCCGGGACGCCGTCGCCGCCCTGCGCATGGCGGCCGCCGCCGAACCCGACGACCCGGAACTCACCCGTCTGGTCGGCACCCTGACCATCCAGGACGCGGACTTCCGCACCTGGTGGGCCGAACACCACGTGACCGGCGCCGGAGACGGCACCAAGCACTACCGCCACCGGCTGGTCGGCGACCTCACCCTCGACTGCGACACCTGGACCAGCCCGGACGGCTCAGGGCAGCGCCTGATGACCCTCACCGCCGAGACCGGCACCACCTCCCACGACACCCTGCGCATCCTCAACTCGTGGACCGCGCGCAGACCCGGCACACCACGAACCGAGGACCTGACCCGATGAACACCTGGACACCCGAGGAGCGGACCCTGCTCACCGATACCTACTCCCTGGTCCTGACCGCCGGTGACGGGGAGGGCCCCGGAGTGGAGATCGGCATGGCGCTCGTGGACGGCGAACTGTACATCCGGGCCTACCGGGGCGTTGGCTCCCGCTGGTACCGCGCGGCCCGGGAACACGGGCGCGGCAGGATCCGGCTGGGCTCCGTGACCCGCGACGTCCGCCTGACGGCGGACGGCCTCCGGCCGCCCGCCGGACTCGACGCCGCCTTCCGCGACAAGTACGGCCCGGTGGCGGACGCCCTGGTCGCCGCCCCGAAGGCCCGTGCCGCCACGATCCGGATCGATCCGGTGTGAGAACTGAGCCACTGTCGTCCGAGACTCGGGACGGCGACACCCCTCCCGCCGACACCTCGACCGACGCGGAACCGGTGTGGAACCGGTGTGGGACCAACATGTGATATCCGAGCTGAACACTCATTCCACAACTGCTGCGTTGCTCAGCGCCGCGGAGTATGACGCCGAGCTCACGGCAGGCATCCCAGGGCACGACAGCGGGAGTGGGATGAGCAAGGAGATGTTCGGCGGCCTGTTGCGGGAGGTGCGGCAGCGGTCGGTACTCACACTTGAGGGTCTCGCGGAGGCCTCGGGGGGAGTGTCCGGGCCATCAGCGACATGGAAAGGGGCCGGAGCCTGCCGCGCCGCTCCACGCTGAGCGAACTGCTGGACTCGCTCGAGCTGGACGAGTCCGAGCGACGGCGTCTCGTGCAGGCCGCCACCCCGCGCACCCACCAGGTCCCCCGGCAGCTCCCGCCCGACCTCGCGGTGTTCCGGGGTCACGAGGGGGCCCTCGATGCCGTGCACCGGTTCGCCGGGCAGGCCGACGCAGAGGCCAGGCATGCCGTGATCGCCGCGGTGCGGCGGCGGCGCGCAACGTGACCCCGGACATGTGCTCCATCTGGTTCTTCGTCCGCGAGGGCAGCCCGGCCCGCGCCCAGGTGCTGTACGACAAGATCGTGGAGTGCGGGAAGGCCGCCGCGCAGGCCAGCCAGACCCGCCTGGTGCACAAGTTCCACTCCGCGACCTGGAACCTCCTCGCGAACAAGGCCGGCGCGGAGCTGCTCAACGACAACATGCAGCAGATCGGCGCCCCACGGTTCACCGACGCCGACCACGCCCTGGCGAAGGCCGTGCAGAAGTCGCTGGGCAAGCCCGAGGTGGGCATGCCGACCACGCTGACCCCGCTCGCTCCCCCGGCCGCCGCCTCTACCGGCGGGCGGGCGACCGACACCGCCGACATCAGCTGGCAGGTGCCCACCGCCGTGCTGCTGTCCGCGGCCTACCCGCCCGGCATCCCGAACCACAACTGGGGTGTCACGGCGACGGCGGCCACCAACATCGGCCACCAGGCGCTGCTGTCGGCCGCCCGCTACCTGGCTGCGGCCGCGGTGGACCTGATCGAGCAGCCGGACCTGCTGGACGCGACGAAACAGGAGTAGCGCCGAAGGGGCACGCGCACCGCGCGTGCCCCTTCGGCGCTTTCGTGCGCGGGTCCGCACCCTGAACTTCCCCGGCCCCCGGCTCGTTCTGATGACGACGGTCCGACGGCGAGAACGGGAGAGATGCGCCATGAGCCTCGACGAGGAGTGCCCGTACCGCGACGGCCGGGTGGTCATCGATCCCGCCTTCAAGGCCGATGCCCCCGCCCGGTACGACCGGCTGCGGGAGCTCGGCCCCATCCACCCGGCCGAGTTCCACCTGGGCCTGAAGGGGTGGGTGGTGGTCGGTCACGACCTGGCCCGGGAGGCACTGGTCCACCCCGCCCTGCTCAAGGACGCCACGCCCGCGGCGGAGGCACTGGCCGCCGCGGGTTACGTCCTGCACAGGCCCTCGGTCGGGCTCGGCGCGCAGATGATGGAGGCCGACCCGCCCGAGCACACCCGGCTGCGCCGACTGGCCGCGGCCGCCTTCACCCCGCGCCGTACCGCCGAACTCGCGCCGCGCGTCGAGCAGATCGCCCACGGTCTCGTCGACGCGCTGCCACCCGCGGGCGAGACGGACCTCGTCTCGGCGTTCAACGCCCCGCTGCCGGCCACCGTCATCGCCGAACTCCTCGGCATCCCCGAGGAGCATCGCCAGGATTTCCGCCGTTGGGCGGGCCAGGCGCTCCAGGTGGCCTCGCCCGGTCACCGCGCGGCCCTGGCCGGGCTGCACGGCCTGCTGGCGGATCTCGTCGCGGACAAGCGGCGCCGTCCCCGGGACGACCTGTTGTCCGCCCTGGTCGCCGTACGCGACGAGGAGGACGGCCGGCTCACGGAGGAGGAACTCGTGGGCACGGCCATGATGCTGGTGGTCGCGGGCCACGAGAGCACCGTCAACCTGCTGGGCAACGCCGTGCTCGCCCTGCTGCAACACCCGGGGCAGCTGCGGCTGTTGCGGGAGCACCCCGAGCTGATGCCCGGCGCGGTGGAGGAGTTCCTGCGCTACGACACCTCCGTCGAGCGCTCCACCAGCCGCTACGCGGCCGAGGACATCGAGCTGGGCGGGGTGCCCGTCCCCCGGGGCAGCATGGTCGTCGTGGCCCTGGGCGCGGCGGGACGCGACGCCCCGCAGCCGGGGGGCGGTGACCCCGCCGCGCTGGATGTGGCCCGGCCGGGCGCCCGCCACCTCGCCTTCGGGCACGGCATCCACTACTGCCTGGGCGCCCCGCTGGCCCGTCTGGAGGCCACGACCGCCCTGCGGGTCCTGCTCTCCCGCGTGCCCGAACTCGAACTGGCCGCTCCGGTGGAGTCGTTGGAGTGGATCGGCTCCGGCATCATCCGCGGCGTGCTGTCCCTCCCGGTGCGCTACCGCGTCGGCTGACGGGGCCCCGTACGGCAACGCCCAGGCTCTCGTACGAGAACGGCCAGGCCCGCACACGGAAACGTCCCGGCCCGCGCCGGGGGAGGCGCGGGCCGGGACGGGCCCCGGAGGGGTACGGCCGTCAGACGGTACGGGTACGCAGCTGGCGGGACTTCCAGCCCAGCAGCAGGGCCTGGAGGATGAACCACACCCCGCCGCCCGTGGCGTACACCGAGAGCACGTCGAGCGAGGGGTTGTCGCCCGCGGCCTGGATGTTGTAGGTGATGCCGACCAGGAAGGACAGACCGCCCGAGATCAGGGTCGGCCACTGCCTGCCCAGTTCGGGACCGCGCCGCCGTATCCCGACGACCACCTGGGCGGCACCGGAGACGAGGGCCCAGGCACCGAAGACATGGAGCACCGGTGCCACACCGCCGGCGCCGGCGGCACCGAGCGCGATGGCGGCCACTGTGCTGAGCACTCCGTTGAACGCGATGACGCGGCGCTCGGACCCCTCGGGGGTGGCACGGTGGTCGATCAGCGAGGACACCGCGTCGATCAGCGGGTAGACGACCAGCAGGGTGATCGCCACGGCGTCGACGTCCTCGTGCGCCTTGGCGAACGCCAGGGCCCACACCACCGCCAGGACACCGCGGGTCAGGTAAAGCCTCAGCAGGGAGGAGCGTTCGCCCGCCGCGTTCGCCGGCGTGGCTGTCTGCGTGCTCATGTCGGTTCGGCCTTTCTCAGGTCAGAGGGTGGTCGCGGGGCCGGTCAGTGCCGGGACGGGGAGACGCACCGGAAGCTGGACGCGAGGGCCGGGTCCCCGTGGCCCTTGTAGCGGGACACCGCGGGGTAGCTGCACAGGTCGTGCTCGACCTGTCTGCCGTCGGCGTTGATCAGCGTGGCGGGCAGCGTCCGAGGCGCCTTGCCGTGCTCGACCCAGGAGGTCAGCGCGGCCAGGCCGTCGGCCGAGCCGTCGAGGCCGTTGAGACCGCAGTGGCCGGTGTTCGGGGCGATGAACAGACGGTAGAAGTCTGCGGTCCTGCTGGCGCTCCCGATCTCCCGCACGACCTGGTCGTGGTACTGCACCGTGCCGTCGGTCGGGATGAACTGGTCGGCGCCGCCGTGCCAGGTGAGCAGCTTGCCGCCGGACTTGCGGAAGGCGGACAGGTCCGGGTCGTCGGTGCCGATGACCTTGTCGTACTCGGCCTCGGACTGCTTGAACAGCCGGGTGAAGTCGCTGTAGGTGATCTTCGAGACGTCGAAGGACGGGTCCTTCTCCAGGAAGAGCTGCGTCCAGAGGGCGGGCACCTGGAAGGGCGCGCCCTTGACCGTGCCGTCGGTGTCCGTCGTGGTGCCGGCCAGACCGCTCAGGTCGGCGCCGACCGGGACACCGGACCACAGCTTCTTGCCCGAGGCGGTGCGCGGACCGTCCCAGATCTTGCGGACCACGTTCGCGTCGGCCGCCGTGATGGTCAGCTCCCTGCCGTCGCACACGACCTTGGTGCCGATCAGACGGCGGGGGTCGAAGTCGCAGCGGGACGCGTCGTCGACCAGGCCGTCCCGGACGCCGTCGAGCTTGTCGCAGGCCTTGACTGCGGCGTTGGTGAAGGCCTTGAACTCGCAGTCGGTCGGGTAGGTCTTCTCGTTGTTCATGACGACCTGCGGCCACAGGGTGGCGACCTCGAACTCGTCCCAGCTGACGGCGGGCGCGTCCGCGAGGATGCCGTCGTAGTCGTCGGGGTAGCGCTGGGCCTCCATGTAGCCCTCGCGCCCGCCGGTGGAGCAGCCGGTGAAGTAGGAGAAGGCGGCACGCTTGCCGTAGACCCCGTTCACGACCTCCTTGCCGACGACCGCGGCCTCGTGCTGGGAGCGGGAGGCGAAGTTCTTCAGCAGCGCGGCGTTGACCTGGTTCTTGCTGTTCAGCACCCAGCTGGTGTCGAGGACGTCGCCGATGCCGGCGTCCGTGGTGGTGGCCGCGTAGCCGTTCTTGACGGCGGTGCCCAGTCCGACGCCGTTGTCACCGGCGCTGTAGGCACTGCCGCCGATGGCCTGAAAGCGGCCGTTCCACTTGGTCAGGGGCAGCCACGTCTGCACCTTGGCGTGCTCGTTGTCGCCCGGGTGGGTGATGGTCACCGTGACCTGGCAGAAGGCGGGGACGCCGGAGACGTCGCCGCCGAGCAGGCCGGTGCCGTGGATGGTGCCGCCCTCCTGGCGGACCGCCGTCACGGACTCCACCTCGGTGCCGGACGGGGCCTTCACCGACGGCGCCGCACAGGCCGGCGGTGCGGCGACGGAGGTGAGGGGCTCCGCCGAGGCGGTCGGCAGGTACACCGCCGCAGCCAGCGGCACGCCGGCCGCGAGGACAGTGAGAACTTTCTTCATCGCATTCCCATCAGAGAAGTAGGTGTGCGCCCGGCTGCGGCGACACATGTGCACGTCACATCGAGAACGACAGTGGGCGGGCCGACGGGACTCACCGCGGACGGCGTCCGCGGGTACCTCCGTGACCTCGGTATGCGCCCCGGGACAGGCTCGGGCTCGCCGAAGACTGAGCCAGACTTTATCACCGGTTAAGCCGGTGACGAAAGGGGGTGTGCCGAATCGAAGGTGCGGGTTGTGCGGGCTGTCTCGAACCCGGCTCCACCTGGCTGTACAGCCCACCCCGCCACATCAGTCAGTTGACGGTCTGTACACCGACGGCACCGGCCCGCCCGGTGAAAAACATGTGAGGTCAGACGACGGCCCCCGCACTGCCGTCAGCCGGTTTCGCCGTCCGCACCGGGGATGCCCATCTCCAGCCACCCGGTCTTGCCCCGGCCGCTCGGCGAGGTGTTCCAGGTGTGCGCCGGCGCGTCGACCGGGTACAGGCCGCGCCCGTGCTCGGCCCGTGCGCTGCCCTCCTCGGTGAGCGAGTAGGCGGCCGGCACCGACGGGTCGGCGTCCGCGTCCCGCACCTCCAGCCGGAGCCGGTCACCGGTCACCCGCAGCCGCACGTCCACATCGCTGCCCGCGTGGACGAGCGCGTTCGTCACGAGCTCCGACGTGATGAGCGTGAGGTCGTCCGACATGTCCGCCAGGCCCCAGTCGTCCAGGTGCTCGGGCACGAAGCCACGGGCCTCCCGGACCGCCCGCAGATCACGCCGGTGCACGTGCATCCCGGCCACGCGCGTGGCCCGGCCGCCCGTCCGTCCCCTCGTACCGGGCCAGCAGCAGCGCGGCGTCGTCACAGGTGCCGGACGCACCCTGGAGGAACCGGTCCGCGAGGTGTTCCAGGCCGGTGTCCGCGGGTGCGCCTACGGCGTCGAGCCGTTCCCGGACGTCGTCGCGGTCCCGTTCGTACAGTCCGTCGGAGTAGAGCACGAGCCTTCCCGCTCCAGCGGCACCGAGGCGACGGTGCAGGGGTAGGCGAGGGCGTCGTGGCGCGGGTCGGCGAGGGGATCGGGGTCCGCCAGGACCGCCGGAGCTCCCGAGGCCAGGGCGCGTGCGGAGGCGTACGGGGAGTCCAGGGTCATCCGGCCGGGCAGGGTGGGGACGGACGGCGGGCTGCCGCCGATCATGGCGGCACGCAGTTCGCCGCCGTCGGGAGCCAGCAGGTAGACGGCCGCCGCCGCATTCAGGCGGTGGGCGTTCTGGTGCACGGCCCGGTACAGGACGGCGGTCAGCTCGCCGCCGGGCACCCCGGCGGACGCCTGTCCCCGGCCGTACGGCACCGGTTCTTCCGCGTCCGGCACGCTGCGGCCGTCCATGAGCCCTCCGGCACGACCCGTCCCCGCTCATGGGACATGTCGCACCTTGTCGGCTTTCCCGGCTTTCCCGGCTTCGGTACCCGTGCGGTCCTCCGCCAGCCACCGTGAGTGGTGCCGCTCGGCCCAGGACCGGCTGACGTATCCGGTTCGCATTCCGAGTCTGGCCTCCGGGTCCTCGAAGGCCTTGCGCAGATGGCCGAGGACGACGAGGACGATCGCCCAGGCCAGAATGTCGTGGACGAAGATGGCGCTGGTGCGGGAGACGAAGGGCAGCAGGCCCATGAACCACATCAGCAGGCCGGTGGACATCATCACCAGCACCGCACCGGCGATCCAGCCCGCGTAGAGCTTCTGCCCCGCGTTGAACTTGCCGGCCGGGCGGGCTCCGGGCCCGTGGCGTCGCCTGCGGACGGCGCGCAGCCACTGCCGGTCGTACACCGCGAAGCGGTTGAGCCTGCGCAGGTCCGCGCGGAACGCGGGCGACAGGAGTCCCAGCAGGACGGGCAGCGGCAGAAGGATGCCGGACCACTCGTGGAGCGTGACCATCAGGTGCCGCCGTCCGACGAGCAGGGCCAGCGGCCCGAGGTACAGGCAGGCGGCGGTGACCAGGCACACCAGCATCAGCAGGCCGGTGGTCCGGTGGACCCAGCGTTCGGCGGCGGTGAAGCGGCGGACCCGCTCGGCCGCCTCAGGCCGCGTCACCGTGCCGGTCGGCGTCGTCGAGCCAGCCGTCGACCGCATAACCGCGCTCCTCCCAGTAGCCGGGGACGACCTTGTCGGTGACCGAGATACCGGACAGCCACTTGGCCGACTTGTAGAAGTACATGGGGGCCACGTAGAGGCGCACCGGCCCGCCGTGCTCGTGGGTGATGGGTCTTTCCTGCATGTTCAGCGCCACCAGGACGTCCGAACGGCGGGCCTGCTCCAGGGTGAGGCTCTCGCTGTAGGCGCCGTCGAAGCAGGTGAAGCGGACCGCCGCGCCCGGCGAGCGCACCCCGGCGTCGTCGAGGATGTCCGCCAGCCGCACCCCGTCGAAAGGTGTCTTCTCCACCCGCCATCCGTCGGTGCACACAACGTCGTGCACCACCCGGGTCTGCGGCATCGCGCGCAGCTGGTCGAGGGTGTAGCTCCTGGCCCGCTCCACCAGTCCGGTGACCCGCAGCGCGTAGTTCGTCTCGTCCTTGCGCGGCACCGAGCCCACGACGCTGTAGTACCGGAAGCCGCCCGGGTCGGGCAGGAGTCCGGTCAGGCCCGTGGCGTCGACCTGGGAGGCCGTGGCGAGGAAGCTCTCCCAGCCGCGCTGGAGAAAGGGCGCCGCGGCGAGCCCCGCCGCACCCGCCCCGAGCATGCCCAGCATCGCCCGCCGGCCCACCGGCGCGCCCTCGGACCCCTGCTTCGGCCTTTCTGTCATGCCAGTGTGCTCCTTCGAGGCGGCGACGATCCGGCGCTGCCGGATGTACCCACACGTGTGAACACTGTCGGACTCCCGTACGACGTCGTCACCTGTCAAACAGGTGACGATCGTGACACGGCCTTCCTCGGCCTGTCAACAACGCGGCAGACGGGACCAGCCCGACGGCATATGTCGCAGAGCACACACGTACGAGTCCCGTACGGAACGGGCGCGGGGCATCGGCTGCTAGGCTCAGGAAGACGTTGACCGTGTATCGAGGAGTGACAGACGTGGCGGGTGAAGACGACATCTCCGGGTGAGACCCGGTTCTGACGGCCACCGGCAGGCGCACAGGAGCGCCGCTGACGTGGCCCGTCTCGTCGTACCCCTTTTCCCACGTCTGCCCTGGGCAGAGGTCTCTTCCCTGCCCTCACACCGTTCGAGGTCATCGCCGTGTCCGACGCTTCCATCGTCTGCTCGAACCTGTCCTTCGCCTGGCCCGACGACACCCCCGTCTTCCACGGCCTGTCCTTCACCGTGACCCCCGGCCGCACCGGCCTGGTCGCCCCCAACGGCTCCGGCAAGAGCACCCTGCTCAAGCTGATCGCCGGTGAGCTCAGGCCCGCCACCGGCTCGGTGTCGGTCGGCGGCACCCTCGGCCACCTCCCACAGAGCCTGCCGCTGACCGGCGGCCTCACCGTCGCCGAGGTACTCGGCGTCGACGCGGTGATCCGCGCCATCGACGCCGTGGAGTCCGGCGACGTCGACGAGGAGCACTTCACCACCATCGGCGACGACTGGGACATCGAGGAGCGCACCCGCGCCCAGCTCGACCGCCTCGGCCTCGCCGGCCTCGCCCTGGACCGCAGCCTGAGCACCCTCAGCGGCGGCCAGGTCGTCTCCCTCGGCCTCGCCGCCCAGCTGCTGAGGCGTCCCGACGTCCTGCTGCTCGACGAGCCCACCAACAACCTCGACCTCGAGGCCCGGCACAAGCTCTACGACGTGCTCTCCGAGTTCTCCGACTGCCTGCTGCTGGTCAGCCACGACCGCGCGCTGCTCGACCGCATGGAACGCATCGCCGAACTCGGCAGCGACGAACTGCGCCTGTACGGCGGCAACTTCACCGAGTACGAGGAGACGGTGCGCGCCGAGCAGGAGGCCGCCGAGAAGAACGTCCGCAACGCCGAGGCGGAACTCCAGCGCGAGAAGCGGGAGATGCAGCAGGCCCGCGAACGCGCCGAGCGCCGCGCGAGCAACGCCGCCAAGAACCTCAAGAACGCCGGTCTGCCGAAGATCTTCGCCGGCAACATGAAGCGCGGCGCGCCGGAGGCCGCGGGCAGGTCCGGCACCGTGCACGCCTCCCGGGTCAGCGATGCCAAGGCCCGCCTCGACGAGGCCGGCCGCGCACTGCGCGACGAGCAGCGCCTCACCCTGGAACTGCCCGACACCCAGGTACCGGCCGGCCGCAACCTCTTCCTCGGCGAGGGCATGCAGGTCCGCCTCGGAGACCGGGACGTGTTCGCGGCGGGCGGGGTCGACCTGACCGTCCGCGGCCCCGAGCGGATCGCGCTCACCGGACCCAACGGCGCGGGCAAGACCACCCTGATGCGGCTGATCACCGGCGAACTCGCCCCGGACAGCGGGGAGATCAAGCGCAACGACGGCCGGATCGCCTATCTCTCACAGCGCCTGGACCTGCTGGACCTGGACCGCACGGTCGCACAGAACTTCGCCGCGTTCGCACCCGAGCGGTCCGAGGCGGAGCGGATGAATCTGCTCGCCCGCTTCCTCTTCCGGGGCGTGCGGGCACATCTGCCCGCCAGGGTGCTCTCCGGCGGGGAGCGGCTGCGCGCCACCCTGGCGTGTGTGCTGTGCGCCGAACCGGCCCCGCACCTGCTGCTGCTCGACGAGCCCACCAACAACCTCGACCTGGTCGGCGCGGGCCAGCTGGAGAGCGCGCTCAACTCCTACCAGGGCGCCTTCCTCGTGGTCAGCCACGAGGAGCGGTTCCTCACGGAGATCGGCGTGAACCGCCGGCTGCGCCTGGCCGACGGGGCGCTCAAGGATGCGGGGGCTCCCGCGGTGTGAGCCGCCGGTGTGTGACGTGGCCCGCGTCCGAGGCCCCGTGCCCGGCGGGCCGACCACCGATCACCTTGGACGGTTTTCCGTGCCCCAGCCCGCTCTGCTCGCCCATGACCTCGTCCGCAGCCTGGGCGGTCGTCGTGTCATCGACGGCGTCTCCCTGACCGCCTCCCCCGGCCATCGCATCGGCCTGATCGGGGAGAACGGCGTCGGCAAGTCCACCCTGCTGCGGGTGCTCGCCGGCGTCGACGAACCCGACGCGGGCAGCGTCACCCGCCTCGCCGGCCTCGGTTTCCTGCACCAGGAGATGCGGTTCGACGCGTCGTCGACCATCGCCACGGTGCTGGCCGAGGCCCTGAGGGAGGCCCGCGAGGACCTCGCCGAGCTGGACCGGCTCGGCGAGCAGCTGGCGCTCGTCCCGGAGGCCGACCCCGGCCACCGGGAACTCCTCGACGCCTACGGCCGCCGCCTGGAACTGGCCCAGGACCGGGAGTCCTGGGACGCCGACCACCGCGCCGCCCTGGTCCTGGACGGCCTGGGCCTCGGCGCCTTCGGGCACGAGCGCGCCTTCGGATCGCTCTCCGGTGGCCAGCGCGGCCGTCTCGCCCTGGCCGCACTGCTGGTACGGCGCCCGTCCGCACTGCTCCTGGACGAACCGACCAACCACCTGGACGACGGCGCCGCCGCCTTCCTGGAGGAGCAGGTCCGCAGCCTGCCCGGCACCGTGGTGATCGCCAGCCACGACCGGGCGTTCCTCGACGCGGTCTGCACCGACCTGGTCGACCTCGACCCGGCGGTGGACGGCCCGGTCCGCTACGGCGGCAACTACAGCGCCTACCTGTCCGCGAAGCGCGCCGAACGGGAGCGCTGGGAACGGCGGTTCGCCGAGGAGCAGGAGGAACTGGAGGCGCTGCGCGAGGCGGCGGGCGTGACCGCGCACCGGGTCGCACCGGACCGGGGCCGTACCGACAACGAGAAGATGGGCTACGGCCACCGGGCGGGCCGGGTGCAGAACTCGGTCTCCCGGCGGGTACGCAACGCCACGCGGCGGCTGGAGGAACTGGAGCGGACCCGGGTCGCCGAACCGCCGGGGCCGCTGCGCTTCACTGGCGGCGAACTCGCGGCACACGCCGAGGAGGGCCCGCAGCCGCTGATGGCGCTGCACGGGGTGCGGGTGCCCGGCCGGCTGGCGCTGGACGCGCTGGAGGTGTCGCCGACCGACCGGCTGCTGGTCACGGGCGGCAACGGGGCGGGCAAGTCGACGCTGCTCGCCGTGCTCGCCGGGCGGCTCCCCGCCGAGGGCGAGGTGCACCGGCGGCGCAGGCTGACGGTGGGGCTGCTCAGCCAGGACACCGTGTTCGAAAGGCCCGACCGTACGGTCCGGGACACCTACGAGCTGTCACTGGGAGTGCAGCGGGCCGAGAAGGTGCCGTTGAACTCCCTCGGCCTGCTGCACGACGCGGACCTCGGCAAGCCGGTCGGGCAACTCTCCGTGGGGCAGCGCAGGCGCCTGGCGCTGGCCCTGCTGGTGGCCCGCCCGCCCCAGCTGCTGCTGCTCGACGAGCCCACCAACCACCTCTCCCCTGCCCTGTGCGACGAACTGGAGGCCGCGCTGGGCCCCGGCCCCGGCGCGATCGTCGTGGCGAGCCACGACCGCTGGCTGCGCCGGCGGTGGCAGGGCCGCGAACTGCGGCTGGCGCCGGGAGCGGCGGGCAAGGGGACCAGGAAACCCTCCCGGACCGGGCCCTGACCTCTGCAAAACACCCGCACTGCCGTACGATTCCGTGCACGCCCCACGACCGCGCACCACCTGGAGCGGTGACGAACCCTTGCTTCGCCTGGAGTCACCTGTCAAGATGGTGATGTGAATCTTAACCATGTGTTCGTATGCGGCCACCCGGCTCTCGACTTCGCAGCCACGCTCCGGGCCCGGCGCTCGACCCGGTTCGAGATGTTCGTGACCCCGGAGCGGCTGAATGCCTGGTACCTGGAGTCCGGGCTGGTGGACACGATCACGCCGGGCGGCGAGGACGACGTCCGGGAGGCGACCGCCGTGCGCGAGGCGGTCTACCAGCTCGTCACCGACCGCCGCCTCGGCGAGGGCTTCGATCCCGAGGCACTCGAGACGGTCAACGCCGCCGCCCGCAAGACCCCGGTGACGCCCCAGCTCACCGAGAACGGCCGGCTCACCGAGGCGACCCCCGAACAGGCGCTGGCGACCGTCGCCCGGCAGGCCGTCGAACTGCTCAGCGGCCCGGACGTCCCCCTGATGAAGGAGTGCGGCAACCCCGAGTGCACGCGCGTCTACATCGACCGCTCCCGGGGCATGCGGCGCCAGTGGTGCGGCATGGAGTCCTGCGGCAACAGGATCAAGGCCGCCGCCTACCGCGCCCGCAAGAAGACGGAACCCGCCGCGGCCGCACACTGACCGTTCAACTCCCCGCCGCGCTGCGGCCCGGGCGCCGCACCGGTCCGATCTCCGTCAACGGCTACCTCATCCAGAACCCGGCCGCCGCCCAGAACCCGCCGACCCCCTCGCTGGAGGAGGACTACCGGTACTTCTTCTACTTCCTGACCGGGCGTGGCCGGCAGGGGCTACAGCGCGACCGGGAGGGCCTGGCGCGCGTCGTCTGGCACCGCGACTCGCCCCGACAGCAGTTCACCGAGGCCGAGTTCGCACAGGCGGCAGCGCCGTGGACCAACCCGGACAACGTCAACGTGGTGATCCACAGCTACCGGCACCGACTGCCCGCCGCGCCCGACGACCCCCGGTACGCGGACCCGGAGAACAGGCTGCTGGGCCATCCCAGGATCACCGTACCCACGGTCACGCCGGACGGAGCGGACCCCGATGTCGATGATCCTGCCCCAGCCCCGCTTCCGTCCTCTCGGGGGCGGGGGCGCGGACGCACCAGAGGCATCCGCGGACCTTCACATGGCCCCTTCGAACATTGCCACTCGCGGATGTACTGACTGCCGACCTGATCAAACGTGGAGAGGTCGCGCGGGTCTGGATCTCACGCCTCCGTCACCGCCTTGACTGGTGACGCTCGAAGGGGCATGCTGATATCCGTCCAGGCGACGAGCAGGGACGCGATCCACGAAGTGGAGAATGGTCATGAAGAAGGAACTCACCACGGACGCCGCCGCGGCGGAACTGCGTCACGCCCGGTTCGGCCGGCTCCCCGAGCGCATCCGCTTCGACCAGATGACCCAGGAGGTGGAGGCCGCCCCCGGCGGCGCCAAGGACTCGTACACCCCCGAAGGCAGCTGGAAGTACTACTCGTGCCTGGCCCTCGACCTGGGCCTGTAGCCCAACGGCCGACCGCCGTACCGGCGAACGGCGATGCGCTATCCGTATGGCGGGTGCGCTTCGCGCGATAGGGTCGGCGGCGTGAGCATGAACCTCGAGGAGCGGGTCCGGTCGGCGGTGGCTGCGCTTCTGCACGCCACCGGCGAATCGCAGACCAGGCTCGCCCAGGCGCTGGGGGTCACCCAGGCCCAGGTGAGCCGCCGTCAGTCCGGCACCGCCGCGTGGAGTCTGAGCGACTGCGAGGCGGTCGCCGCGCACTACGGCATCGACGGGCTCGATCTCCTCGCGGGACCGACCCGGGCCGTCGAGGCGCTGCCCGTCGCCCGCCGCCGCGCACCCGGCGGCGCACGTACCACCGCCGTCGAGGGGACGGTGCGATGACGGACTTCGGAGCGATCGACGCCCTGCTCGCCGGGGCGAGGAAAGAGGTCCCGCTGCCGGCCGCCGGGGAACGGCGCAGGCTGCGCGAAGAGCTGAACCTCTCCCGCCCCCAGCTCGCCCAGGCCCTGGGGGTCAGTTCGTCCGCGGTCGCAGGCTGGGAGACCGGCCGCGACCCGAGCGGTGAGACCCGGGAGAAGTACGCGTACTTCCTCGAAGGGGCACGCACCAAGCTCGCCGCCGTCGCCGCCGGGTCCGGCGGCGCCGAAGCGGACGGCGACCCCGAGGAACCCGAGGACACGCGGGCGGTCGTCCATGGTGGTGACGACGGGGAGGTGCTCACCACTCCCCAGCCCTGTGTCCTGTGCGGACAGCCGGCCCACCACCAGGTAGCGGGCTTCGCCCAGCACCTGGACCCGGCAGACTGCAACACACCGTCCCCCTCGGCCCCGTCCGGGCAGGACGCATCATCCCCCTCGGCCCCGTCCGCGCAGGGCGCACCATCCCCCTCGACCCCCACTCGGCGCGGCACACCCGAGACCCGACGGCCCGACGCGGCCGACGCGGCCGACCGCCCCCGGTTCCCGGACCACGGCGGCAGAACCGCATTCGCATCCACCCCCGCATCCACACCCACACCCACATCCGCGCCCGTGCCCCCGCGGCGCGGCGTCAAGGTCGTGCCCGTTGGCCGACGCCTGAAGTCCGCCGACGCCCCGGACCTGATCGGCTCCGCCGTCGCCGCCGCCCTCGCCGAGCACTCCGGAGACGTCGAGGCGGCGACCGCGGCACTGGTGAAACGGGCGATCCCGGACGCGATGGCCCTGCTGGACCACAGCCGCAAGGGCGGCCGCTACGAACTGGTCGCCCACCCCTGGCTGCCCGACGTGCTGCGCAAGCAGTCCTCCCGCGGCGCCGACCAGATCTGGGAGGCCCGCCCCAAGTGGACGAGGCCCGAACTCCCGCCCGGCGAGCACGAGATCACGGCCCTGGACGTCAACGGCGCCTACCTCAGCGCGCTCAAGACCCACCTCCCGCTCGGTCAGCTCGAACACTCCACCGGCGACCAGCACGACCGCCGCCGCGCCGGCGTCCACCTGATCACCCCGCCCGCCTGGGAGCACGACGCCTTCCTGCCCAACCCGATCGGCAGCCGTGACGAATCCGGCCCGCTGTGGGTCACCGAACCCACCCTGCGCCTGCTGCTGCGGGTGTCGGGCCCGAAGTACGGGCTGTGCGAACCGCCGCGGATCCACGAGTCGTGGACGTCCGGCGCGACGGAGGGCCTACTGGAGAAGTTCCGCGTCGCCCTGAAGGACGCCCGGGACCGGGCGATCACCGAGGACGACGAGGTGACGCTGGAGTACGTCAAGGCCATGTACTCGAAGTTCGTCTCCACGCTGGGGGAGTCCAACTACAACCGCGAGCTGTACCGCACCGACTGGATGCACCTCATCCGCTCCCAGGCCTTCGCCAACCTGTGGTGGAAGGCCCACCGCGCCTACGACGAGGGCCTGATGGTCGTACGCGCCATGGGCACCGACGAACTGCACGTCACCGGCGACTGGCGGGCGGTGTTCTCCGAGGGCCGGGGCGTCGCCGAGGTGAAGGTCAAGGACGTGTACACGGTGGCCACCGGGCCGTCCGACGGCGACACGTGAACCGCTGTACCCTCATGAGCACCCGTCACCCGGCCGCGCAGCGAGGAGTGGAGAGATGCCGGAGAGGAACATCGACTTCGGCAAGTTCGGAGCCCGCGGCGTCAAGGGGCACGAGGCGGCGGCCCGCCAGCTCGACGCACTCGCCGGCTTCGTCACCACCCCGATCACGCAGCGCCGCGGTCTGCTAGCCCGGCTGCACTACCTGGCCCGCACCGACCACGCCCGCCGGGCGGCCCGCGAGGCCGGCCTCACCGTCACCGACCGCACCCTGAAGGCCTGGCTGGACGGCAGACGCAGCCCCTCCAGGAAGAACCTCCAGGCCATCGAGACCGCCTACCGCACGGTCCGCCGCCACAACGTGGCCCGCTACCTGACCGCCCGCCTCAACCGCGAGGGCCGCGGCACCCGCGTCGAGTTCCATCCCCTCAACCAGTCCCAGGTGACCCGCCCGCACCAGCGCGTGGTCTCCTTCCGCACCCTCAACGTGCGCCACTGGGACCGGATCGTGGAGGCCTGGGCCAACGACGACGAGGACGCCCTCGACGATGCCTGGATCAACGACGCGACGGTGGACCTCGGCTCGGAGTGGGGCCAGTACGAATACGTCACCAACGTCGGCTTCGCGGCCTGACCCCCACCACCGGACCACCCCCACGGCACCGTCGACGGCGAGCCGGCCATGGCCCTGGCACGGGCGAGGGAGACGGCGCGGGGCAAGGACGTCCGGCTCGGCGGCGGGGTCTCCACCCGATGATCCGCAACTGGGTGGGCAGTAGCAACCGCGAGGAGTTTCTACGCCGCCTGCGACGAGCACGGCATCCTGGTGTGGAACGACTTCCCCAACGCCTGGGGCATGGACCCGCCGGATCACGAGGCGTTCCTCTCCGTCGCCCGTGACACCGTACTGCGCTACCGCATCCACCCGAGCGTGGCGGTGTGGTGCGGGGCCAGCGAGGGCAACCCGCCGGCCGCGGTCGACGCAGGGATGCGCAAGGCCGTGGCGAGCCAGGTGCCGGGGGTGCTCTACCAGAACAACTCGGCGGGCGGGATCGTCACCGGCGGCGGCCCCTACGGCTGGGTGGAGCCGGAGCGCTACTTCGACCCGTCGACGTGCGGAAGCAAGGGCTTCGGGTTCCACACCGGCCCTGTCGGTGACGGCGCGCTCCAGGAACGGCGTCGTGGACGTCACCGTGGATGCCGACGGGCGCGCCGCCGGCATCAGCTTCGTCGACGGGCGGTTTCGCGAGACGCGGGCTCCGCGGCTCGGGGACAGCGTTCTGGAGGCCCTGACGACGGCCCGTGCGGAGGTCGCGGCCCGCGCCACCGCCGTGATGATGGCCGCGAACCTCCGACTGCCGCCGTCGACGAACCACGCACACCGCGACGAATCGGCCATGTTCCACACGATGATCCGGGACACCTCGTCGGTGCGCTGGCGCCGGCTGGTGCGCGAAGCCCGCGCGGTGGCCTCCGGCCCGGTGGCCGCGCGGGAGTCCGGCGGAGTGCGGGCCGAGGGTGTGGCAGGTAGGTGGGACCCGGCGGCGGAGGTCCTGGATGCGTCGAGGTCACGGCCGCAGGGTCCGCTCTGGGGCCGCAGCCGTCCGGGTGCGCGGTCCGCCCCGGCGCACGCTCCCCAGTCGCCGGAGCTGCGGGACGCCGTCGTGGCGCTGCGGGAATCCGTGTGCGGGGCCGTGGGCAACTCCTGTCTTCCGTAGGCGTGCGGGTACCTGGGCGCGGTGGAACGGCCGGGGCGGGACGCGGAGGCGACCGGGGGCGCCCTGCGGCCGGGTGGCCGTCAGGTGTGCTCCGGGGCCGGCAACGGCACACCCCCAAGATCCTGAACACGTGTGATCTTATTGGATGAAGGCATCTACGACGGCCACTGCGCCTGCCTCCTGCCCGGAGGCGGCGTTCTGGTCACCGGCGACGCGCTGGTGACCGCACATCCCACGTCCCGGAGCCGGGGACCGCAGCTGCTGCCTGGCCACGGCCCCGTGCACCAGGACTCGGCGAAGGAAGCCGTGCGGACGGCCCGCGAGAACGCCGCCGGGTGACCACCGGCTTCCGTACGCCTGGTGGGACCTGGTGCCGGACGGGGACTGACCACACTCGTGCGTATCGGTCCATAAGGTCCGGGCCGAACGGCTCGCCGACACACTTACCGGGCAGTATGTTCGAGGGGAGAACCCCGTGCGGGTGACGTCGCCGGACCCGAAAGCCTGAAGAAAGGTCAGCGCACCCTACGTGCGCAGGCACGTCAACGCTTATCGTGAAGAGTGAACATGCCCGACGAACCGTCTGGCGTCGACACTTATCTGCACGGGACCCTCGGCGTGGGTACCATGCGCAACGTCATCCATATCGAGGGAGTGAACGGTTGTGACCAGCCAGTCAGCCGCCACGCTCCGGTCGCGGTACGTGGAACAAGCCGCGTCGGACCTGGAGGAGAACCGCCGACGACAGCAGGAGCTGGCGGACAGGATCACGGTGTTGAAGCAGGAGGAGTCCCTCCTGACGGACATCCTGAGCCTCGCCGAGCGGTACGAGGGCTTCGCCGACACGTCCCGCCTGCCCGAGCAGTTGCAGGAGGAGCCCGTCGTCGCGAAGGCGAAGAAGGTTTCCGGCACGGCCTCTTCGCGTCGCTCGGCGACGGCCGGGAACGCACCGGCGGGCACCTCGGCGAAGGCCGGCGCGAAGGGGAAGTCGCGTCAGCCTCTGCTCGGTGACCTGCTGGCCGACCTGCTCGGCCAGTACAAGGAGCCGCGGCTGGCGAAGGAGTTGCGGGAGGAGCTCATGGAGAAGTTCCCGGACCGCAACCCCACCCCGCAGGTGGTGCGCAACACCCTCGAGTCCCTGGTCGCGAAGGGACGTATCCGGCGCCACAAGCAGAAGCGCTCCGTCATGTACACCGTGATCAAGTAGGCTGCGGCGAGACACCTGAGAACGGTGTACCGGGCGGGGCCGCCTACAGAACCGCGTCCGCCAGTCGCGCCACCTCCCACCAGGGGCAGCCAGGACAGGATGCTCCCGCGGGCCTCCCCCTCGCCGACCCGGCCGAGCAGTGCGCGGGCCGTCCGTTCCCAGGCCACCGCCGCGGCGTACCAGTCGTCGGTGCCGCGCACGGCGAGATCGGCCAGTGCCGCGTCCGCCCACCGCTCCCCCACGTTGAGCAACCGCTGGGTCAGCCGCGCGGCGAGGGCCGCCCAGCCGGAGCCCCGATCCGGGAGCACCTGCCGGTAACGACCCGGGAGCGCCCCCAGCACGGCCTCGCGGGTCCCGGCGGGATGCCACCCAGGTACTGGTACTGCACCATCCCGCCCCACACAGTCAGCAGGTCGCCGGCGCTCGCCTCGTACGCGGCCACCGCCACGTCCAGGACGGACTGCGGGCGCACCACTGCGCAGGGCGATGTCCGCCCGGTGCCGAACACCCGGTCCGGCCATCCGTCCTTCTCCGCGAGGTAGGTGTGAGTGGTTGACTCACATGTGTTTTGATCCTACCCGCCCGGAACGACACGTCCGGCGGCCGGTGTTCACACCGTCCCACCCGGTGGGGGGCGGACCAGGGATCGCCGGCGCGAACCGCTGCCCCCTAGGCCCGCCACATGTTGTCGAAGGCCGCGTGTTCCACGTCCCGGCGCAGTCGGGCCGCCTCCCGTTCCGTCACCGCGTTCCCGACGGCGGCCAGTACCGTCGTGACCGCCTCCCCCGGCTCCCCGGCGTCCGGGGGCGGGTCCCCGGCCTCCAGCGCTGCCGTCAGGGCGGCGAGGACGGGATCGCCGGAGGCCAGGCGTTCCTCGGCGCGACGGCGCTCCGGCGTGTCGGCGGGCACGGTGTCGGTGCCGCGCACGGACAGTCCACGGCGCCGGGGGCGTACGACGAGCCCGGCCCGCGTCAGGTCCTCGACGTAAGCGGCGGTGAGTCCGTCCCCGCGGCGCCACAGCCAGTCGGTCACCGTCTCGTACGGCTCGCGCCGGACCAGCGCGGCGGCCGCCTCGTCCAGCAGTGGATCGCCCGCCGCCGTGCGCACGCCGGGCACCATGGGCTCACCGTCCAGGGTCAGCGCCCCGCTCTCCAGGAGGTCGACGGCCTCGGCGCCGGCCGGCGCCAGGGACAGGTCGCCCTGTTCCACGGTCCGTCCGGACGGCAGGCCGAGGACGACGAGCACGAGGTCGCGTGCGGTGCTCATGCGTCCCGCCTCGTCTCCAGCAGGCGCAGCCACACCTCGCTGATGGTGGGGAAGGCGGGTACGGCGTGCCACAGCCGCTCGACGGGCACCTCGCCGGTGATGGCGACGGTGGCCGAGTACAGCAGTTCACCGACGCCCGGTCCGGCGAAGGTCGCGCCGACGACGACCTGGCGGTCCCGGTCGATCAGGATGCGGGCCCGTCCGCGGTAGTCGGGGCGGTACTGGAGAGCCCCCGCGAGTTGGCCGATCTCGTAGTCGACGACCTCGACGGCACGGCCGGTGCGCTCGGCCTCGGCGGTGGTCAGACCCACGGTGGCGACCTCGGGGTCGGTGAAGACGACGCCGGGGACGGCCTCGATGTCGGCCGTGGTGCTGTGCCGGGCCCAGCGGCCGGTGTCGAGTTCCTCACCCCGGGCGCGGGCGGCGATGACGGCACCGGCTGTCCGGGCCTGGTACTTGCCCTGGTGGGTGAAGAGCGCCCGGCGGTTGACGTCGCCGACGGCGTACAGCCATTGGCCCGGTACGGCGGTGACGGTCAGGCTGTCGTCGGTGGTGAGCCACTCCCCCGGGGTGAGTCCGACGGTGTCGAGCCCGACATCCGTGGAGTTGGGCACGCGGCCGGTGGCGAACAGGATCTCGTCGGCGGCGAGTTCACCGCCGTCCGACAGCGTGACCCGCACCTCGCCGTCCCGCACCTCGCCGTCCCGCCGCTCGCCACCGGGCCCCTCGCCTTCGCGGCGCACGGCGACGGGCTCGGTGCCGAAGCGTACGTCGGCGCCAGCCTCCCGCAGGCGCTCGGTGACGAGTTCGCCGGCGAAGGGTTCAAGACGGGGCAGCAGACCGCCCTCACGGGCGAGCAGGGTCACCTGGGTGCCCAGGGCCTGCCAGGCGGTGGCCATCTCGACCCCGACCACTCCGGCCCCGACGACCACCAGGCGCCCGGGCACCTCCTGGGCGCTGGTCGCCTCCCGGCTGGTCCAGGGCCGCACGGTGTCGATGCCGGGCAGCGCGGGCAGGGCCGCCCGGCTGCCGGTGCAGACGGCGACGGCGTGCCGGGCGCGCAGCCGGACCGTGTCGCCCTCGGGGGTCCGTACGGTCGCCTCGCGCTCCCCCGCCAGCCGTCCGTGGCCGCGCACCAGCTCGATGCCCGCCGACCTGAGCCACTCGACCTGCCCGTCGTCCTTCCAGTCGGCGGACATGCGGTCGCGGTGCGCCAGGACGGCCTTCGTGTCCAACGGGCCGCCGACGGCCGGCCCGAGACCGGGCACGTGCACGGCGTCCGCACGGAGCAGGACGGGGCGGAGCAGTGCCTTGCTGGGTTCAGGTCCGGCTCGCCTGCCCAGACATCACCAGGGCCTGCGACCTCGCCCGTGCCTTCGCCGACCTGGTCCGCCACCAGCGCGGACACCTCCTGCTGGAGTGGATCCGCCAGGCCGAGCAGGACGCACCGAAGCCCATGGAAGGCTTCGCCGGCTTCCTCCGCCAGGACCTCGACGCCGTCACCGCCGGACTCACCCTGCCCTGGAGCTTCGGGGTCGTCGAAGGACATGTGAATCGGGTGATTCTGTGGAATCAGCGATGTCAAGTCGTGTGCTGGTGCATCACGTCGAGGTAGTGCCGATCACGGTGCGGCACATGGTTGTCCCGGCCGGGCAGACTGAAGACAGCGCAGACCTCGGCGGGCTCGGTGAGGATGCTCGACTGCTTGCCGAAGGTGAGGACGGGGTTGACCTCGTGGTGGCAGCCTGCGGTGTCGAGGGCCGTGATCAGTTCCTCGCGGAGAACGGTCGCCTCGAACGACTCGGAATCAGGCAGGACGAGCGGTGGGAGACTCGTCGTTGATCCGGGCCAGAGGTTGATCCAGATGCCGCTGACGGCCCTCTGGGTGACGACCAGTCGAAGGCCTCCCCACGCATAGGGATAGCCGTCGATGTCGGGACCCTTCATGAGGATGGCGGGGTGCGGGCGCCCTTGACCGAGGAGGTCCTCGGCCTCGGTCAGGGGCATTCCGCAGTGAAGTGGGCCGATCCGGCCGGTTCGGGCGAAGTCGACGAGCACGTTCATCAAGGTCACGGCAGTGACTGTGACACTCTCCCGGGCCATTGCGCACTCCGATATCAGCGCGATGCGGAGCCCGTCCCGCCCTGTCGGATGTTGACGAGCGGCAGGAGGCGGGCCGTCGCTGGCACGTCCAGTTCGCGTGGTGTCGGGCCAGCCGGAGTGGGCGTGTCGGCGAGGCGCTCGAGCAGCCGGTCCAGGGCCGCCTGGCCGTCCTCGACAGCCGCCTGCTCGTCGTCGGTCAGCGGGATGGACACGGCCATCTTCTGCAAGTTGCTTTTGGCTTCCAGGAGTTGGGCCTTCGTGGAGTCCTTCGGCGTGTAGAAGTCGCAGCGTGCGCAAGCCATGCGGTGCTGGCACTGCTCGAAGAAGGTGTAGCTGCAGTAGCCGTGTCCGAGGTCGTAGTGCTGCCAGGGTTCGCCGGCCGCGGCGGCGCCGGAGGCGACGGCGTCACGGTCGACCAGGACCTCGATGGTGCGCACGTTGCGCTCGAAGTAGCCGGCTTCGGAGTAGGCCTTGGACAGGGTGTTGGGCGTGATCTTCGCGTAGTACTGGGTGGACTGCGGAGAGCGGTGTCCGAGCCAGGCCTGCAGCTCGAACAGGGTCATCGGTTCTTTGGCGTTGTAGAGCTGGCTGGCGATGGTGGACCGGGCGCGGTGGCTGGTGATGTTGCCGCGGATGTCGGCGGCCGGGACTCCGGCCTTGCGGCAGAGCATGGGGATGATCGTGTTGTTGATGTAGCTGGTGGAAACGCGGCGGGCCCGGACGGCGAACAGCAGGTCGACGAGCTCGCCGGTGCGGCGGTCGGTGAACTTCGGCTGGACGGGACGGGCAGCCTGCCAGGCGTCGACAGCCTGGCCGAGGATCGGGTCGACCGGCTTGGTGAAGGCGGTGCCGGTCTTGTGGGTGGGGACGTCGAGCAGGCAAACCGCGTCGCGGGCCAGGACCTGCTGCGAGTCGCCAGCGATCGGTGCCCCGTCGTGCTGCCAGCGGATGCAGCCCGCCCTCAGCCGGGTGATCTCGTTGCTGCGTTGTCCGGAGAACAGCCAGGTCAGTGTGACAGCGCGGACCAGTTCGAAAGGGTAGAAGTGCCCGGAGCGGGTCTGGGGCAGGTCTGCGGGCTCCAGATTCAGGCCCGCCCACAACAGCTTCGCCCAGACCTCGTCGGCGATCACCCTGGGGTCGGGTCCGAGGAGGGCGGTGATGCTGCGGGGGATCGCCAACGCGCGAAGGGGGTCGAAGCGGCGGGGCAGCCACTCCCATTCCTGGCAGTCGCGGAAGAACGTCCGCAGCGCGGTGATCTGTGCGGCCTTGCTGGGCGCTTCCAGCGGCTTGCCGAGACGGTCGCCCAGCCCGGTCGTGCGCTGGACGTAGTCGCCGACCTGCATCCGGTCCAGTGCGGCAATCCACGAAGCGCAGGTCTGCCGGGTCCAGTCGGCCGGATCGGCGGCGTCGGGCTGTTCGGCGGCGATCCACCGGCCGGCCTTGAGCAGGTTCGAGCGGACGCCGCCGCGAACGCGCGGGGTCAGCGTCGAGGTGGCGTGCCAGCGGTCGGCCCACTGTTCCCAGATCGGCGCGCCGCCACTGGCTCGGGCTGAGTGGCGGCCGGTGCCGGGACGGGGAGGATCACAGAATCCGAGCTCGGCGACCGCCCGCTGCATCGCGTGCAGGGTGTTCAGCCGGCTGCCCTCCAGCAGCCCGTCGCGGCGGATCCGGCCGAACAGTGCGGTGTCCAGATCCTCAAGGTGCGGGCTGCGGTTGAGCAGGAACAGCTGGCAGGCCACCATCGGCAGCAGGGTGTCCTCGTCCCGGCCGAGCCGGTAGCCCCAGGCGCCCAGGACCGTACGAATTCGTGCGACCTCGCCGTTGACGCGGCCGCGTCCGAAGATCCGCCAGGCCAGGGTGAGCCGCTGGAAGCTGCCGAGCCGGTGGAACTCGTTGAAGCCACCGAGCAGGTAGGCGTGTGCTGCGAGGTAGGGGCGGACCTCGTCGCCTGCCCAGGCGGGCGCGTGCTGGCGGAACTCGGCCTGGGTGCGGCCGAGCAGGTGCAACCATTCCTCCTCGGTCCAGCCCCAGAAGGTCCGGCCGGTCTCCGCGCTCCGCGTCAGCAGCAGCGCGACCACGTCGAGCATGGCTCGTCGGCGGTGCGGGGTGGGCGGGGAGTCCAGTGCGGCGTTGACCGCCTCCAGCGGAGCCAGCAGCCGCGCGATCACGCGCCAGCCCGGCGCGGACGGGTCGTGGTACTGCAGTCGCCGCAGATTGTGCACGCCCAGGTCGGCCACCGCCCTGGCCTCGGCAGGTCGCACCGCCACCGGGGCGTTGTCCCGGGGCGGGGAGATCGGCCAGGACCAGCGTCCGGCCCCGCCCTCGGCGGCGACGGCCGGCAGTGGTGCGGTCACCGCGGCACCTCCGCCGTCGCGCCGTCCGCAGAGGTGAGCATCTGTATTCGCCAGGCATGGATGTGCTCCATGCCGCGGGCCAGCTTGTCGGCCAGGTCCCGGCCGGACAGGTGGATGTACTGGAGCGTGGAATCGGTGTTGCGGTGGCCGGCGAAGGACGCGATCGCGTGCAACTCCCAGCCCATCCTGGCCAGATCGGTCAGACACAGGTGACGGGTGGTGTGGGTCGAGAACCGCGGGACACCG
This sequence comes from Streptomyces sp. NPDC013157, assembly GCF_042899865.1. Classification (NCBI taxonomy): domain Bacteria; kingdom Bacillati; phylum Actinomycetota; class Actinomycetes; order Kitasatosporales; family Streptomycetaceae; genus Streptomyces; species Streptomyces sp. NPDC013157. The sequence goes on from NZ_JBIBAK010000002.1 coordinate 171,755, forward strand.
GCCTCCAGGGCGATCCGGCGGACCACCTTCGACCAGGTCCACAGGGTCAGCGGCTGCCCGTGGTTGCGCCGGGACTCCGACAGGAACAGCGGTCCCCTGGCCCTGCTGATCGTGGCCCGGTGGGCGAGGTAGGCCGACATCAGCACGCCGGTCGACGCCGAGTACGGCACCACCCGCTCCAGCCGGTTCTTCGTCGTCTCCGCCCGCACCCTCAGCGTCCGATGGGCCGGATCGAGGTCGTCGGTCCGCAGCGAGCACAGCTCCTCCCGCCGCAGCGCGGCATCGTAGGCCAGAGCCAGCATCACCCGGTTGCGGACCGGCTCCGCCCGCGCGACCTGCTGGATCCCCAGCCACTGCTGTTCGCTGGGGATCCACGGCAGCTTCGTGAGCCGCGGTACCAGTCCGCGCTGCCGCCCGCCCCGCTGTCGCCCAGGGGTGTAGCGGCCCCGGCCCACCGGGTTCGACTCCCGCAGACCCTCCTCCATGAGGAAGTCGTAGAACAAGCGGACCGGCACCAGGCGCTGCTGGATCGTGGCGTTCGCCAGCCCGGCGCCCGAGTCGATCGCCACCACGTTCGCACCCCGACGGTGCGGCCGCGACGTCAACTCACTTACGAACAGGGCGACGTGGGCGCGGTTCGCGGTGACCGGGTCTACGTCCTCCCGCTCGCGCATCACCAAGTACTCGGCCAGCCCGCGGGCATAGGCATCGATCGTGCGGGGCGCACGTCCGAGATCCGTCCAGATCGTCAGCCAGGTCGCCGCCTGCTCATGCCTGCCGAGCACCGGCCACTTCTCCATCAGCACCGTCGTGCCGCTCAACACATCTCCCAAGTCCGTGGTTGCACCGGAGAGACATGATCACCCCGGCAGATTCCACGTAACTTTTAAAACGCTCAAGAGGTCTATGTATGGCCGAGCCTCGTTCGAGCTCCTCCGCACTCGCATCCTCACTCAGCCGTCGATGCCGATGCCCCTTCAGTGGGCCTCTGGTGGCGAGGAAGGTTGAGCTGTTCATGCAGGAGAGCCGCAGCCTGGAGGTCATTGGTGACCATCACCTGAGCCAACCTGCCCGCGACTGCGATCACGTTGCCCCAGGCTGGAGCGTCTAGATAGACCTCGTCCGGGGCACCACGGCCCACTTCTTCCTGCACGGACGAGTAGACCTCGCCCAGCTCCTTCATGAGCGCGACTTCCTCCTCCGTCCGCAAGCTCTTGCCCAACCACGGCGCGGGATCGTCTGCGTTGCAGAAGTCGTCGGACAGAACAGTGACCACGTAGTCCAGGTCCTCGAACTCCTCCGTCCGCAGCCAGACATCGCGCTGCCACGACGGACTCGCAAGGGCGAGAACCGCTGGCACAACATGAAGTCGGAAGACCGGGAACTCAATGCCGTGATCCGTCACATCGCGAGCCTACTGACAGAGTGAGGGACTCCACCCACTTGCCGGTACGCCTGTTCACGGAACTGCGGACAGAGCCCTAGACGAACTGCCCGGTTTCACTGAACGGCGGCGCGGCGGCGGCGTTTCGGGTCGGCCAGGACGTCCGCGCTGTAGCCGGCGTCGTCCGGGTTGAGGTTGGTGCCCGGCGCCACGATGCGATCGATACGGTCCAGCACGGCGCGTTCCAGGCTGATGTCCGCGGCGTTGAGCTGGTCGTGCAGATGCTCGGCGGTGCGGGGGCCGATGATCGCCGCGGTCACGGCGGGGTGCGTGGTGACGAACGCCAGCGCGAGCTGGATCAGGGTGAGGCCCGCTTCGTCGGCGATGCCGGCGAGTTCGGTGGCGGCGTCGAGCTTGGCCTGGTTGCCCGGTATATCCATGTCGTAGTGGGAGAGCGTGGTGCGGAAAGGCATCGTCTGGGTGCGGTGGCTGGACAGGTCGGCCGCGTCGCGGCGCCAGCGGCCGGACAGCCAGCCCCCGGCCAGCGGACTCCAGGCGAGGACCCCCATCCGGTACGTCTCGCAGGTGGGCAGGACGTCGGCTTCGACGCCCCGGGCCAGGAGGGAGTACGGCGGCTGTTCGCAGACGAAGCGCTCGCGCTGCCGCCGCTCGGCGGTCCACTGCGCCTGCACGATCACCGAGGGGGCGAAGGTCGACGATCCCGCATAGAGGATCTTGCCTGCGCGGACGAGATCGGAGAGGGCGCCCAGGGTCTCGTCGAGGTCGGTCTCGGCATCGGGCCGATGTACCTGGTAGAGGTCGATGTGATCGGTGCCGAGGCGGCGCAGGCTCTCCTCGCAGGCCCGGACGATCCAGCGCCGCGAGGCGCCGCGCTCATTGGCGCCGGGACCCATGGGGCTCGACACCTTGGTCGCCAGGACGACGTCGTCGCGCCGTTTGGCGATCGCCTTCCCGACGATGACCTCGGACTCGCCGCCCGAATACACATCGGCCGTGTCGATGATGTTGACGCCCGCGTCGAGCGCGGTGCGGATGATGCCGATCGAGTCGTCATGGTCGGGGTTTCCCCACTGCCCGAACATCATCGCCCCCAGGCACAGCGAGCTGACCTGGACTCCTGTACTACCCAGCGTGCGGTACTGCATGGCGCGTTGGCCCTTCTGCGAGCGCGGCGGTGCGCGGGACGGCCGGCCGCAGCCTGATACCGTCCCACAGTAAGCGGAGCAGGGTCCGCTTCGTCGCCACGCTAAGCGGAGCCGACTCCGCATGGCAAGTCGAGAGGAAGAGCCCCATGTCTGATCCGTCCGTCCGACCGATCCGGGCCGACGCACGGGCCAACGAGGACAAGCTGCTCGCCGCGGCCGCCGCGGCCTTCGCCCGGGACGGCGCGGGCGCGACCCTGAAGCAGATCGCGAAGGACGCGGGCGTCGGGATCGGCACCTTGTACCGGCGCTTCCCGGCCCGCGAGCAGCTCGTCGACGCCACCTACCGCTACGAGACGGCCCGTCTGGCCGCCCGAACCATGGACCTCTTGCGCGAACTGCCCGCCGACCGGGCCCTGCGGACGTGGATGTCCCAGGTGCTGGACTACCTGGCCGCCAAGCACGGCATGGCGGACACGCTCAAGACCCTCCTGCAGAACGACGAGCAGCTGAGCTCGCAGACGCGCGAGCAACTGACCGGCGCGATCGAGGAATTCCGTCTCGCCGGGATCGCCCAGGGGGTGATCCGGGGGAACGTGCCCTCACCCGACATCCTCATGGCCCTGGCGGGCGTCACCCTCGCAGCCGGGGCTGCCCACCAGCGCGCTCAAGCCGAGCGGCTGCTCGACCTGCTGATGGACGGCATCACCCGCCCGGACGGATGGCGCGGGACAACTGCGTGATCTGGACGTACCCGGCCGCCCCTCGAAGAACTTCTTCATCCACGGCTGATCGGTCGGCGGTGTATCGCTGCTCGGGCGGACCGTCCTCCACGTCACGTCACGTCACGTTGCGCGTGCGCTGAAGCGCCCGCAGCAACATGCCCGTACAGCAATCCCGGCAGATTGCCGCACACAACTCGCTCCTCGCCTGCAAGCCACTCATGAGGCCCCCAGCGGGAGAAGCGCACCTCGCAGTCCCACCGCAAGCCCCCAAGCGGCATCAAAACAATCCGACATCGCAAACTGGGTCAGATGCCGACTCCCGCAGTCACATCGAAACGGCTCCCACAGTGACGTACACAACCACCCTGTGCGGGCTCATCATCTGGCGCCCTTTCCGGACGGGCTCCCCGGGATGCTGCGGGCATGCTGGAAGCGAATCATCCTGGGATCGACTCGCTGCACCTGCCGGCGCAGGTGGCGATGCAGTGGAAGCAGCGGGCCCAGACAAAGGTCGTGCGGCGACGCCGGGCCGACGGCACCTACGACGAGCCCGTGTCCCCCCGCCTGGACGGCTCCACCCTGCTGATCGCGGTCCGGGCCCTCTGCCTGGATCTCGCCCGCTGGGCCGGGGAGGAGCCGGCCCGCTGGGGCCCGTGGGTCGCGCCCTGCCCGATCGGGGAGGCCGACCTCAACGTCAAAAGGCACGGCCAGCGGGTCAGGGCCCGCATGGACCAGCGCACCCGGCAACGCCTGCCGGCCCTGCCGACGGTCGTCCGCGCCGCCAAAGAACTGCTGGACGATGCGCAGGCCCGTCTGCAGGCCGTCCAGGTCGCTCCGGTCGGCGGCCGGTTGAGGTCCTCGGCGAGACCTTCACCCGCGCCAAAAGGCCAGGCTCCACCTGGGTCTACGACGATTGCGCGCGACGCCGAGACCTGGCCCAGCGCGAGCGCCGGGCCTCCTGGGGGCCATGGTCGAATTCCTGCAGCACACCGGAGCCCGGATCGAGGAGATGCCGGAGGCCAGTCATCACAGCCTGATCCAGTACCGGCTGCCCACGACGGGCGAGGTCGTGCCCCTGCTGCAGATCGCCCCCTCGAAGACCGACCAGGAGCGCGTCCTGCTGGTCAGCCCCGAACTCGCCGACGTCCTGAGCACCATCATCACCCGCGTCCGAGACCCGCGGACCGGCGCCGTCCCGCAAGTCTCCGCCTACGAATACAACGAACGCGTATGGAATCCGCCCATGCCACTGCTGTTCCAGTACGACCGCAGCGGCGAAATCTCCGCCAGGAACGGCGAGTTCCTCCGCAAATGCCTCAACGACGTCCTCGACGCCACCGGCCTGACCGACGCCGACGGCTGCCCCCTGGACTTCGACCCGCACGACTTCCGGCGCATCTTCATCACCGACACCATCCGCAGCGGACTTCCCCCACACATCGCCCAAGTCATCGCCGGACACTCCGACATCAACACCACCATGGGCTACAACGCGATCTACCCGGCCGAAGCCATCGAGGCCCAGCGCGTTCATCGCCCGCCGCCGAGCCCTGCGCCCCAGCGAGGAATACCGCACCCCCACATCCGAGGAATGGGACGCCTTCCTAGGCCACTTCGAACGACGCAAGCTCTCCGTCGGCATCTGCGCCCGCGACTTCGGCACCGCATGCATCCACGAACACGCCTGCATCCGCTGCTCCATGCTCCGCCTCGACCCCGCCCAACGCCCCCGCCTGACCGAAATCCGCGACAACCTCCTGGCCCGCATCCTCGAAGCCGAACGCGAAGGATGGCTAGGCGAGATGGAGGGACTCAAAGTCAGCCTCGCCGGCGCCCAGGACAAACTCGCCTTGCTCGATGCAGAGCGAGCCCGCGCACGGCGGACCGTCGATCTGGGGATGCCCCCCTTTGCCAACCTCGCCGGACGCACATCCACGGCCAATCTCACTCCACGATCCTCAACGCACTAGATGATCGAGTCCATGGGGTCAGTGAGCGTAGGCGATCAGTGAGCGTAGGACGGTTTGTCCGGTGGCGTCGTTGTGCCAGATCGCGGCGGTCAGCGCGAGGATGCGTTGCATGACGCGGGCTATGACACCTCCGGGTGTGCGCCCTCAGTGCCGTTCGAGGTCAAGCTGTCCCTTGAAGGTCTCGTTGATCGAGTCGATGACCTGTCGCAGCGGCTTGAACAGGGCTGCGCCTAGAGTGCTGTCGCGAGGATGTCCACGTCGTTCGCCACAAAACGATCCTGGGCACCCTCGTTCTCGTCTCCGCAGGCGCCCCTTGGACCGCACCACCAGGAGGAACCAGTGTCATACCCGCGACTGCTCACCCCCGAGGAGAAGCTAGCCGACGCGAAGAAGCAGCTGAGCCTCCCGCGTATCGTCGTGATCTGCGGCTCCACCCGCTTCATGACCGAGATGAACGAGGCCGATCTGCGGGAGACCAAAGCCGGAAAGATTGTCGTCAAACCAGGCTGTGACATGAAGTCGCCGCACGAACTTTGGTCCGATCCTGTCGAGGCCGAGGCGTTGAAGGCTCAACTCGACGATCTGCACCGGGCGAAGATCCGGCTCGCTGATGAGGTGCTCGTAGTCGGCGACTACATCGGAGACAGCACCCGAGCCGAAATCGCCTACGCCCGGTCGCTGGGCAAGCCCGTGCGGTTCACGGACCCCGAAGTCGACCCTGACGCCTGACCGCCCGCTGCCACCTCGACAACCAGGGTCGGCAGCCCGCCGCCTGACCGTCTCGCGGTGGCTTCGGCCGCCGCCCATCCCACACCCTCCGCAGGCAGGGTCTGCTGCAGGTTTGGGTGACACCAGTGACGTGCCCCACGGTTTGGGTTCCAGCTGCGGTGGCTACTGAGGTTGAACTCGTGATGTCGCCGGGTTGCTCAGGTGAGTCTTATTGTCGGGCCGGCTTCGGCGAGGCAGCCGTCTATGACCAGACCGCCGGCCGCTGCCGATTACCGGGTGCGCTCAGTGCGGTCGTCGTACTCTTCGCGGGCGGTGATGACTTCTTCGATGTGCAGCACGGACCATTCCGTGAGCGCCTTCAGCGGTTCCTGCAGCGTCTGGCCGAGCGCAGTCAGCTCATACTCCACGTGGGGCGGCACCTCTGGGTAGACGGTCCGGCTGCTCAGGTTGAATTCGTGGAGTCCGGTGGTCTGATCGCGTCGCAGTCCATGATCAGGCCGGTGGGCGGCAGGCAGCCGTCGATCAGGTGGGGACGGTATTGGATCTTCTTGAGCTTCCGCTTGATCACACGGGTGAGGTGGGCGAGGTCGGCGGCAGTGAAGTCGGCCAGGTGCCGTTTGAGCAGGGACCAGATGCCTTCTGCCGGGTTCAACTCGGGTGCGTAGGACGGCATCTGGAAGATCCGCAGCCAGTTCTTGTGCTCCTCGGCGAAGTCGGCCAGTTCCCTGACCAAGTGCACATTCAGATTGTCCCAGCACCACACCACTGGGGTGCCGAGCTGCAGGTGGGTCATGACGATCAGGTCGCGGCGCTGGCGCCAGGAGGACGCCTTCGGCTCGCTGCGGCGTCCGTGCCAGATGTGCAGGGTGAAGAAGAAGCGAGAGCGGTGGCCGGCGCGGTAGCAGACCACCCCGGCGACGTTGCCCCGTCCCTGGTTGCGGCCGCGCACCCGCACGACGGGCCGCTGTCCGCGTGGTGCCCAGGTGTGTCCCCTTCGGCGGCCTCAGCCCCTGGCCTGCCTCGTCCTCGAAGCAGATGTGGGCGCCCAGGTCCTCCGCAGTCCTTTTACCCTGGGCCACACCTCCGTCTTCCACACCTCGATCGCCTCCTCGTCCCGCTCGATGGCCCGACGCACCGGGACCTGTGCGGACCAGCCGTGCCGACGCAGCAGCTTCCACACGCCCTGGATCGTGTAGCCGACGTGGAACATCCGCCCGATCAGCAGCTTCACCCGCTTCAGCGTCCAGCCCTGGAACTCATCGTCCCATCCGTGCGCGAGCGGACCTCGTCCGAGCTCCCGCTCCAGCCGCTCCCACTGCCTGGGGCTCAACCGCTCCACTGAGACTGGCCCCTTCGAGCGCAGCGCGTCCTCGCCGCCCTTCTCCCACGCCCGCCGCCAGCGCCGTACCGACCGTGTCGTCACCCGTAACTCCCGCGCGATGACCTCGGTCTTCTCCCCGCACGCGAACCGCTCGGCCGCCGCGCGCCTCACCCGCTCCCGCTTCTGCTGCTCTTTGGGCGTCAGCCCGCCCCCATGCGCGTACCTCATGAAGACGTCGTACCGCAGTGCGTCGGAGCACAGTAGTTGTCACCGATACAGCTTGATCAGCGGTAATCCGGACGGTGTTGTGGTCAGGCTTGTGCAGCTGAGCCAGCATTGTGGGCACACCGTGAGGGGGACTCGTGAGACGACGATTGCTGGTGGGATTGGCTGCTGCCGGCGTGGGGGGCGGGACGTACACACTCTACTCCGTACAAGTCATCCCCGAAGGCTCAGCAGCAGTTGTCGAGCGGTTCGGACGCTACTCGAGGACGCTGGGATCCGGACTGCACACCATCCATCCGTACATCGACACCATCCGCAACCGCATCGACCTGCGGCGCCAGACCGTGCCGATTCCTGTGTTCATTGAGACCGGCTCGGACGACGGCACCGAGCTTCATCTCAACGCGATGGTGCACTACCAAGTAACCGATCCCCACACAGCGACCTACGGCATCGCCAGCTACATCCAAGCCCTCGACCAGGTGATGCGGCACGACATCGTGCACGGCCTACGCGGCCTGAACGGCAACTTCGCCACAGCCGCAGTCGAAGAGCTCCGCGTCCGGATCGAACAGCACCTGAAAGAAGCCGCTGTCGACTGGGGACTGACCGTCTACTGGTTCGGACTGACATTCGGTGATGTGCCCATCCTGTCCGACCGTGGGGCCCAACAACCCCGGCCTGAAATCGTCATCAACGCCACGGAGGTCCACATGAGCCGATTCGGCGACACCCACATCACCGGCAACGCCCAGCTGGGAGACCACAACAGCCTGGACGCGCGCAGCGTCCACGGCTTGCCCCCGGACCAGGTGCTGAACCTGGCAGCCGCTCTGGTGAGCCTGGTACGCGCGGAAGCTGCCTCTTCTGCCAACTCCGACCCTGCCCTCGTCACCTGGGCGGAAGCCTTCGAACAGGAAGTTCAAAACGCCCAAACCGAGAACCGGGCACCCAACACGGGCCGCCTGCGCCATGCTGCCACCCAGATCACCGCGGGACTGGCAACGACGACAGCTCTGGGAGGGCAGATCGAGACGTTGATCGGCCAGCTACGACACCTTCTCGGACTATAGAACCCACCTGCCAGACCAGAATCAGCCCGTTCCGGCAGTGACAACAAGCCTGCCTTTACGGCAACTGTCGTGCTCCGGCTCACGCAGCGATCAAGACCCGTCACAGGCCGACGGACACCGCGAGTTCAACCTGAGTACTGGTTGCCGATGACGCGGTCGCCGTAGAAGCCGGCGAGGGTGTTGATCGCTTCCTTCCAGTTGTAGGTGCGGCCGGTGGGGTTGCGCCGGTTGGGCTGGCGGCCCCGGATGACGAGGTAGAGGACCTTCAGGGCGGCTTCCTCGTTCGGGAAGTGTCCCCGGCGGCGGGAGGCCTGCCGGAAGCGGGAGTTGAGGGACTCGATCATGTGTTCGTCGTGCAGACGATCTTGCGGATCTCCGGCGGGAAGCGCAGGAACATCACGAAGTGTTCCCAGCTGCGGCGCCAGACCCCGATCAGGGCCGGGTAGCGAGCTCCCCAGATCTCCTCGAACTCGGCGAATCGCTGCTCGGCAGCGTCGACGGTGGCCGCCGTGTAGACCTGGCGGAGTTCCTTGGCGATGTGCGACCAGTGCTTGGTCGAGGCGTACTTGAGGCGGTTGCGGACCATGTGAACCACACAGAGCTGGATGTCCGCAAGTGGCCAGATGTTCTGGATCGAGTCCGGCAGGCCCTTCAGTCCGTCGCAGCAGGCGATCAGGACGCCCTCGATGCCGCGGTTCTTCAGCTCCGCGAGCCATGCCATCCAGGTCTTGGCGCCCTCGCCGCCGGAGCCTACCCACATGCCCAGCACGTCACGCTCGCCTTCGAGGTTGATCCCGACGGCGATGTAGACGGGCCGGTTGGCGACCGCTCCGTCGCGGATCTTCAGAACGATCGCGTCGATCATCACGACCGCGTAGACACGGTCGAGCGGCCGCCGGCGCCAGGCTTCGAGTTCCTCTGTGATCTTGTCGGTCGCGCGGGAGATCAGGTCACGGGAGACGTCCACGTCGTAGATCTCTGCGAGATGGGCCTGGATCTCACCCGTGGTCAGCCCCTTCGCATAGGGCGAGAGGATCGCCTTGTCGAAACCCTCCACCCGCCGCTGATGCTTGGGCACGATGGCCGGACTGAAGCTGCCCGACCGGTCCCGGGGAACGTCGATCTCCACCGCGCCGACGTCGGTCAGCACTCGCTTGCGAGACGTGGAGATGCTCGGTCATCTCGGCCTCCAACGCCCCTTCCAGGACCAGCTTCACCAACCCCTTGAGCAGGCCGTTCTCCCCGACCAGGTTGGGTCCCTCGCTGCGGGCCCGGTTCACCAGCTGCTCGGCCAGCTCCCGGTCCAGCTCAGTCAGTCTCGCCAACTCGGCCCCCGTGCGTACGGTGTTCGAACTCTCGTGGGGACGCTCGTCCTTGCCGCCCATCCGTGATCCTTCCCGGCAGAGACCACATCTCATGCCAGACAGGTCATACCGGGGTATACACAAACTTCAGGACAGTCCCCGGCCAGGTGGGCGGTGCGCGGTGGTGCCTCGGGCGGCTTCGTATCCCTCGTTCGGGGCTGGCATCGCCAAATGCCCTTTCCCTAGGATGGGTTGACTGTCGGGCCAGTCCGGATGGCGCGGCTGGGAGCTGGGGGAATGATGCAGCCTGGAAAGCAACTGTCCACGTCGATCGATGCCACGGTGCCGACGGCCGCACGCATGTACGACCACTACCTGGGCGGCAAGGACAACTACGCGGCCGACCGGGCAGCCTGTGAGGAGCTGGACAAGGTCGTACCAAGCACCCGCGCTCTGGCGCTGAACAACCGGCGCTTTTTGCAGCGGGTGGTCAGAACGCTGGCGGCCGAATACGGCATCCGGCAGTTCCTCGACCACGGATCCGGGCTGCCCACCCAGGACAACGTGCACCAGGTGGCGCAGCAGGTCGACCCGTCTTCGCGGGTCGTGTACGTCGACAACGACCCGATGGTCCTGGTGCACGGCCGCGCCCTGCTGGAGCAGAACGAGCGCACCGCCGTCATCCACGCCGACATGCGGGACACCGAGGCGATCTTCTCCCACCCCGACACCAAGCGCCTGATCGACTTCTCGCAGCCGGCGGCCGTGCTGTTCAACTCGGTGTTCCACTGCATCCCGGACAGTGACAGTGACGGGCCGCTCGCCGTGGCCCGCCGGGTGGCTCAACCGCTCGTGCCTGGCAGCTTCATGGTGATGTGCCAGCTGGTCAGCGAGGACGTCGAGGTACGGGATTTCGTCACCGGCTTCATGGATCAGGCGACCCAGGGGCACTGGGGCCGCGTACGCCAGGAAAGCGACGTCGCGGAGTGGTTCGAGGGCATGGACATCCTCGAGCCGGGGCTCGTAGAGGTGTCCACTTGGCGACCGGATTCCGAAGTGATGCCCCGTCAGCTCACCCATGAGTGGATCGAGTTCGGCGGCGTCGGGCGCATCCGGTAGCGAAGAGCGCGACTTCGCGTCAGGATCGCCGGCCGCTGTCGCCGGACCTGACGCAAAGTCACGTGGCGGGGTAGCGCTGTTCCAGCGTGTCACGCAGCAGGACCAGGGACTCGCGAGGGTTGAGGGCCTCGTCGGCCAGCCGGTCCAGGGCCACCCGGTATTCCTCCGTCTCGTCGCGGTCCTCCAGGAAGTTCGCGCTCTTGATGTGCTCCAGGTAGACGACGTCGGGCAGGTCAAGTCCGCCGAAGCGCAGGTAGGTGACCGGGATGGCCGGCGCGGAGGCGTTCGTCAGGTCGAGCGGCACGATCTGCACGGTCACATGGGGCCGTTCGGCCATCTCGACGAGGTACTCCAGCTGTTCGCGCATCACCCCACGGCTGCCCAAGACGCGCAGCAGGACCGACTCGTCTATGATCGCCCACAGTTGAGGCGCGTCCGCGCGATGCAGTAGCTCTCGTCGGCGCATGCGCAGCTCCACACGGCGCTTCACCTCGCCGGCCAGCGCCGTCGGTAGCCCGCGCTCCACCACCGCCCGGGTGTAGGCCGGCGTCTGCAGCAGACCCGGCACGTACTGGATTTCGAAGGTACGGATGGCTGCGGCCGCCTCCTGCAATCCCACCAGCCGGTCGAACCACTCGGGCATCAGCCGCTTGTCGTAGCGCTGCCACCATCCCGGTTCACCGGCACGCTTCAGCAGCTTCAGCAGGACCGACGCCTCGTAGTCGTCAGCCTTGTACAGCTCGAGCAGCGCACGGACGTCGTTTTCCGTAGGTGGCCTGCGGCCCCTGCCCGCCTCGATGCGCGACAGCTTCGCCGGACTGAACCCCAGGGCGCGCGCCGCCTGTTCCTGCGCGAAGCCGGCGTCCTCGCGGATGCCCGCCAGTTGCACGCCCACCAGCATCTTCAGCAGAGTGGGGGCGGGCTCAGTCCGGCTCAGATAGGGTTCGAGGCGGGAGGCGCGAGGTGACTCGGCGGACATCCTGACTCCCTGTCGAGCGGCAGAAGACACACGGCATTATCGCATCCCGTCAACGCCTGCCGGATGCGTTGGCCGAAGTGGAGATGCCCGCCTCCGCTTCACACGAGGTGGTCGAACTCCCCCTCCTTCACGCCGGCGAGGAAGGCGGCCAGTTCCGCCGGTGTGTAGACAAGGGCGGGCCCGTGGGGGTCACGGGAGTTGCGGATGGCGATACCTCCGTCACCCAGGGCGGCCACCTCGACGCAGTTGCCCTCGGCGTTGCTGTGCCGGCTTTTGATCCAGCAGGCCGCCAATGAACTCGCCTGCACTCCGTTGGACACTGAAGTCACCGAACTCTCCTTGCTGACGTTCTGCCGCGCGTGTACGCGACCGCAGGCTCGGGCCGAGGCGGCACCGCGCCCCACACTCCTGCGTTCGGCCACACCTCGTGCAATTTCCCGTGAAATTGCACGACGACGCTGCCGGAGTGGATAATAGCCGTGGCGTCAACCGCGGTGTCGACGCCGCGTCCTGACGTCACATCAGGGAGACGCCGTGTCATTACCTGTGCACCAAGCGCCTCGCATTCCCAGCAGGTCTGCGCCACGGGCAGGTCGGACCGCTGAGACCGGTGCGCTCGCCACCACAGCGTCGGCCTGCTCCCTGAGTCACGAGGCCCGTCGGGAGCCTGAGCCGCTGAGCGGTACGTCCAGCTCCGCTGACGTGCGCATCACCGGCAGCAGGCAGGGCCACACGCAGGCGCGGACCTTCACCCACCGCACCGCGTGCCGCTGGTCGCTCGACCACTTGAGCAACGGCGCCGCCACCGTCGTCACCGAGCTGGCCGCCAACGCGGTGACGCACGCCGTACCGCAGGCCCCGGACGGCGAGGCCGTTGCGTGGCTGGCACTCCGACTCGAAGCCGACCACCTGATGTGCGCCGTCACGGACCCGAGTGGCCGCCCGCCCGTATACCCCCGTGTCACCGACTCCTCGGAGGAGAACGGCCGTGGCCTGTGCATCGTCGAAGCCGTGTCCGAGGACCGGGGACGGGTCCGGCATTCCCCGGCGGGCAGGACCTTCTGGGCCCCGCTGCCGACCTCCCCCGCGGCCCTGACACGACTGCCGTGAAAAGTCCCGGCATGATGCGCGCCGCTTCTATGGAACCGACAAGCCCCCAGCATCCGACGCCTGTATCGGGAGCGCAAATGGCAACGCCGCTCAGGAACGTGGGGCAGGTGCCGTGGCACGAGATCAAAGACTCCCGCGGCCCTGCCACAGCCATCCCCTTGCTGCTCAACAGCATCGCCTGGGGTGACACGACTACGGCACGGACCGCGATCAGCGAATTGCGCGAGCGTATCTGCCAGTATGGCTTCGTCGTGGAACAGGCAACCGCCGCCACGGTCCCGTTCCTGTGGGAACTCGCCCGGCTCCCCCACGTCACCTGCCGCGTGGAGATCGTCCGGCTGCTGAAGAACATCGCGGACGCCCGACAGTGGGAGAAGACGGCCGCCGCCTACCCAAAACTGCTGCACCGTCGCGACGACTACGTGGGGTGGGAACGCGAAGCCCGCCAAGCCGTGCGCGCCAACCGCGGCACCATCCAGCGACTACTCATCGAACCGGACACCGAACTCGTCCGGGTCACCGCAGAACTCGCCTCCGCACTCACCGACTGACTGACTGTTCTCTTTCCGCTCAGGTGGTCGGTGGGGTTCGCACAGGGGCCTGGTCCGGGTGAGTCTGCCGGCGCGGAGGCATGGAAGAAGGGCCTCTTGGTAGCTCGCGGATGTCGAGTCCCACGAGCGGCAAGAGGCCCTAATCCCTAATTGAAAGGACGCTCCGAGGAACGGTTGTCGTTCGGGGCGTCCGAGTACCAGGCCGTGACATCTATGACCGTCCGGGCAGTCAACGCGTCAGCGTAGATCGTGTGCGCGGTCCTGGTATTCACGGTGGTGGCGGTCGCGCGGGCACCGCGTGAACGCCTTCAAGAGGTCATCTCGATCGGTGGATCGAGGCGCGGGTGACCCGGCGGACCGAGCCATTGGGTGCTGGTGCGACGATGCGGGGATGCGCGAGGTCGATGAGCTGATCAACGTCGACGATCCAGCCTGGCCGCTCCTCCTCCAGGAGCTGTCCGGCACCGGCGTACCAGTTGAGGTGCTGCCCGGCGATCCCGAGCAGGGCCGTGTCTCGCTGCTTCAACTCCAGGTCTCGGCCCGATCAAATCTGGGCGGCATCGTACTGAACTGCGGCGGCATGCTCGTGGACAGCGGGTGGTTGCGGATCTTCGGAAGCCCGAGTGGTGCCGACGCCGAGGGACTGCCCGGCCTGGCCGAGATCAACGCGATGCCCGCGACGTTCGATCCCGCATGGCCGTCGGGTGCAGGACTCGTGGTCGCTCACGACGTGCTGGGCGGGGTTTTCACCCTCAACGGGGGCAACCCCCGTCAGGCCGGTCGGCCCGGCGAGCCGGGTGAAATCCTCTACTTCGCCCCCGATGCCCTTGGCTGGCAGGCCCTGGGCGCCGGCCACTCGGCATGGCTCTCCTGGATTCTCTCCGGAGGGCTCCAGGAGTTCTCTGAGGACCTGCGGTGGGACGGCTGGCGCGACGAAGTCTCTGTGCTCAATGGCCGGCAGGGGCTGTCGTTCTTCCCCCCGTTGTGGTCGGCCGAGGCCCGCCAGGCTCTGCCGACCGCCAGCCGTCGCGCGGTGCCCATGGCGGAACTCCTGAGCCTGAGCCGCACCTCGTCCCTTCAGTTCGGCGGAGCCGATCCGGGGTTTCTCGGAGTCGCTTGACCTGGTTCACCCACTCAGACACCGGTAGCAGATGAGGGTGGCGGCGATGCCGGCGAAGGCAAGGAAGTGTCCGGCCTTGCGCTCGTAGCGCCGGTGCAGACGGCGGCAGCCGGCAAGCCAGGCCACCGTCCTCTCCACGGTCCTGCGGTGACGGCCCTGGCGCTGCGAGGACTCGAGCCCCTTGCGGGCGATGCGCTGGGTGATGTTCCGAAAACGCAGCCAGTGGCGCCCGTGGCCGTAGTCGTATCCCGTGTCGCCATGGAGTTTGGCGGGGCGTCGCCGACGCGGTCCGCGGCGGGAGCGGACGGGCGGTATGCCACGCACGAGAGGTTCCAGGCCCTGGCTGTCGTAAGTGTTCGCGGCGGAGATCCCGATTGAGAAGGGTGGACCGGACCGCTCGGTGATCAAGTGGATCTTTGATCCCTTCTTGCCGCGATCTACAGGATTCGGACCCGTCAGATCCCCCTTTCAGGGCCCGCATGTTCACCGATTCGATCGCACACCGCGACCAGCCCAACTCCCCGCGGGCACCGAGTTCGTCCAGGACCAGGCGGTGAAGCTTGCCCCACACCTGGCCCTGCTCCACTCGGTGAACCGGCGGTGCGCGGTCGGCCCGGACGGACCGAAGACCGGCGGCAGTTGCCGCCAGGCACAGCCCGCAGTGGCCACGAACAGGATCGCCGTCAGCACTTCACGTGTGTCAGCCGCGCCGCCTCGACGGTCCTCGAACTGGACCTCTGAACCCCTGACAACGGACGGAGCACCATGACCCGACGCGGCGTACGGCGCGCTCTGCCTCCCATCCTCGGCTGGGAGGAGCTGCCCAGATCGGTGTCGGTGCACGGCGCCCGGTGCAGGGAACGGGTGCGGGAACCCGTGCCGGGCGTGCTGCTGGAGACCGAGGAGGGATGGCTGCTGCTGGACACTGGCTTCAACACGGCCCTGCCGCGCGACCGCAAGCTGCGCCGACGGTACTGCCCGTCCCCCTCCTACCAGCCGGAGCTCCCCGGCCCCGGCGAGCCCCTGCCGGCGGCGCTGGCCGCCGTCGGCGTGGGGCTGGAGGAGATCACGGCCGTCGCCGTCAGCCTTCTGCACGCCGACCATGCCGGCGGTCTCAAGCACTTCGCGGGCCGGGTACCGGTGCACATCCAGCGCACCGAGCTTGAGTTCGGGCTGCCGGGACGGCCCGAGGTGGAGCGCGAGACGATCTTCCGGGTGGACTTCGACGACCCCCGCATCGACTGGCGTCTCACCGACGGCGACCAGGAGATCGTGCCCGGCGTCACGGCCGTCCTGTCCGCCGGGCACACCCCGGGCCACCAGAGCTTCGTGGTCGACCTCGCCGAAGGCGGCGGCTCTGTGTTCACCTGCGACGCGGCCGACCTGACGGAGAACATCGACGAGGAGCGCCCCGCCGGAACGTCGATCGGCGTACCCCCGGAGGCGACCCTGGCGCCCATCCGGCACCTCAAACGACTGGCGGCGGACAAGGGCTACGAACTGGTCCCGGGCCACGATCCGGTCGTCTGGCCGGAGCTGATCCGACGGCTGACGGGCGGCCAGGTCTGACCGGCAGAGCCGAGTCGTTTCACTGCGTCAGGCAAGATCAAGGTCAGTGGCTTTTGATGTCGATCCCGGCTGTCAGTGCCGGGTGGAAGACTGCCCGGCATGATCGAAGCGAACCCGAAAGCGGACCTTCTCCGATACCTGCAAGAGGCGCGTGACGCCCTGGTGTGGAAGCTCGATGGGCTCTCGGAGTACCACATCCGCCGCCCGCTGACCCCCACGGGCACGAACCTTTTGGGACTGGTCAAGCACGTCGCCGGCGTGGAACTGGGCTACTTCGGCGATACGTTCGGGCGGTCGTTCTTCGACGAAGAGCCGCCGCCCTGGTGGTATACCGAGGACACAGAGCCCAACTCGGACATGTGGGCCACTGCAGACGAGTCGCGCGAAGACATCGTCGGGCTCTATCGGCAGGCGTGGGAGCACTCCGACAGCACGATCGCGGCGCTGACGCTGGACGCGATCGGCCGTGTCCCGTGGTGGCCGGAGGAACGCCGAGAGGTGACACTGCACCACATCCTGGTGCGCGTGATCTCCGATACCCAGCGGCATGCCGGCCACGCGGACATCGTGCGAGAGCTCATCGACGGATCCGTCGGGTATCTGCAGGGCAAGGACAACATGCCGCCAGGGGATCAGGCGTGGTGGGAGGGTCACCGGAACCGGCTGGAGCGCGTGGCTCGGGAAGCCAACGGCTGATCTCGCCCGACTGCCGACCCCGCTGGCCGCTGTATCCGCGGTCGGCTCGGCGGCTCCCGGTCAGCTGGCGTGGGTCTGTTCGGCCAGGGCTTCGGTGTGGGCGACGCGGCAGGACTCGGTGCCGGTCTGGATGATGGCGCCGTTGAAGGTCAGGCGGTCGACGATGGCCGCGCAGAGCCGCGGATCTGTGAACGTTTTCGTCCGCCCGCTGAAACTCTCGTTCGAGGCGATCGCGACGCCTTCTTCTCCTCGCGCTCGGTCAGAACCTGAAACAGCAGTTCAGCACCCCTGCGGTCAAGCTCCATGTAGCCGAGTTCATCAATGCATAAAAGATCGACACGGCCGAAGCGGGCGATCGTCTTGGACAGCTGCTTCTCGTCGGCGGCTTCGACGAGCTCGTTGACGAGTTTGGTGGCCCGCACGTAGCGGACGCGGAAGCCGTGCATGGCGGCCTCGGTGCCCAGGGCTATCAGCGGGTGGGACTTGCCGGTGCCGGAGTCGCCGATCAGGCAGAACGGCTCCCCCTTCTTGACCCATTCGCAGGTGGCGAGGGTGTTGACGGTAGCCGGCCCGATGGTGGGGTTGGCGTCGAAGCCGAACGCCCGCAGGCTCTTGTCGCGCGGGAAGGAGGCCGCCTTGATCCGGCGTTCGGAACGCCGAGCGGGCCCGGTCGTCGCACTCGGTCATCAGCAGCTCGGCAAGGAACGCCCGATACGACATCCAATCGTGTGCGGCGCCTTCGGCGCGGTCGGCGAACTGCTGGCGGATGGACGGCAGCCTGAGCATGCGGCATGCCTGGTCGATCGAGGCGGTGGCGGCTTCTTCGGTCAGTCCACGCCTGCGTGTCATGATCCCTCTTTCTCGCCGGCCCTGCGGCCGTGCCGTTTCAGGAGCTGGTCGTAGCGGGCCACCGACGGCAGCGGCCGGGTGTCGGGCGGGAGGTGGGACAGCTTCCAGTCAGACAAGAAGGTGACCGTGCCGCCGGTCTCCTCCTGCGGCTGGACGGGATGGGCCCGGGTGGGCTTCACGGGCTCGGTGAACGTCTCGCCCTCGGCGGCCTTGCGCGCCTCCAGCGCGACCGCGTCCGCGATCAGGGCGTCGGCCCGGTGGGCCGCGGCGAGGTGGCGGCCCAGGAGCGGCGTCCCTCGCCCAGGTACTGCACCAGGTCGAGGAGTGTCCATTGGGGGCAGGTCGGTACGGGCGCGTCGAGGGTGGGGGCGGAGGCGACCGCGGTGCGGAAGGCGGTGGACCCGGCACAGCCGCATCTCCGAACGCACCAACACCCACTCGGTGCCGGTCCGCCATAACCGACCCCGCGGCCGCCGGAAGGGCCATCACCGCTCCGGCCGTCCCTGACAGCCCGCCCGATCTGCCGCGGGGCAGCCGGGCCTGCCGGCGTTCGACAACGCGTCGACCGGCTGATCATCTCCCTGCACAGGGCCGTGCTGTTCGTCGTCGGCCCAATCGATACCCGGGTACGGACGGCAGGCATCCCATGACCGCCGGACCCACTGCCCGGCCTCGGCCTAAAGGACGTTCTCCAGCGTCAGGATGAGCTCGGCGATCCGCCACCTACCGTCGGATCGGCGCAGGCCGAACGTGTAGAGCCCGGTCGCGATCATCTGGATGCTCTCGCCGGTGTTCCTCGTCTGCAGCAGATAGGCGCGCACCTGGGCAGTGGCGCCGTCCGTCGCCGTGACGACGACATTGCCCAGGTGGTGCCGCACCCTTCCGGCCTGGGCCGTGTGTCCGTCACGGATGAAGTCGAGCACCGCCGCGCGTCCGGCGACCGGGCCGAGCACTCCCTGTCCGGGCATCGTGAAGGTCCAGGTGGTGTCTTCGGTCAGGACCGCTTCCAGCGCGGGCACGTTCAGCTCGTCCAGGGCGTGGGCGTAGTGCGCCACCGCTTGCTGGAGTTCGGCGATCACGCGGCCACCGTCAGCACGATCTTGCCTTGGATGTGGCCCTGTGCGGCTCGCGTGTGTGCGCGGCCCGCCTCGGACAGCGGGTAGGTGCTGTCCACCCCGACCTGGAGCTTGCCCTCATCGAACAGGCGCCCGATCCCGGCGAGCTGGGGGCCGTTGGAACGCACCTGAATGTTGGAGACGCTGACGCCCAGACGCGCCGTCTCCTGCGGGTCGTACTGGGCGAAGAACACCGGAAGCATGGTGCCGCCGCGCCTGAGCACGCTCAGGAAGCGCGAGCTGTCCGGGCCACCGACGGTGTCGATCACCAGGTCGACGCCGCCGACCACGTCCGCGGCCCGCGTGGTGGTGTAGTCGATGAACTCATCGGCTCCGAGCTTGTGCAGGAACTGCTCGTGCCGGCCCGAGGCCACCGCGATGACGCGTGCCCCCTTCCATTTGGCCAGCTGCACCGCGAAGTGGCCCACCCCACCAGCGGCCCCGTTGACCAGGACGGTCGTCCCCGGCGTGAGCGGCACCGGCCGGTGCACCCGGCCGTTGAACGGAGACGGCACGTCGTGGCCGAGATCGACCAGGTACTGCCAGGCCGTCAGCGCGGCCATCGGCGCCCCGGCCGCCTGCACGTGGTCGATACCGTCCGGCTTGAGCGCCAGGTCGGAAGCCGGCGCGGCCACGTACTCGGCGTACGCCCGGCCGTCGAATCCGGGGAACCGCAGCATGCCGAAGACCTCGTCACCGACCGTGAACCCCAGCACGTCGGGAGCGACAGCCTGGACCACGCCCGACATGTCCGTTCCGGGGATCAGGGGGAACTCGAGCGCCGGCCTCATCTCGGCCGGCATGACCTTCATCCCCTCGCGCAGGTACCAGTCCGGCGGGTTGATGCCCACCGCGTGCACGCGGACGAGCACCTCGCCGGGGCCGATCTCGGGAACCGGCACCTCGTCGTAGCGCAGAACCTCCGGGCCGCCCGCTTCGTGGAACTGGATCGCCTTCATCGCACCTGTCGCTTTCTCGGGGAAACGTTGCTCCTTCAGTCAAGGCGCAGGTCGGCACGGCCGTCCAAGACCGGTTCGGCAACCTGGTCATCCCGAAACGGCATGACACGTACGCTGCAGGAGTGAACGATCTCGGACAGGACCTGGAACTGCGGCTGGTGCGCTACTTCACCGTGGTGGCCGCTCACCAGCACTTCGGCCGTGCCGGCGCCGAACTGCACGTGGCCCAGCCGGCGCTGAGCCGCCAGATCCAACGGCTCGAGAAATATCTCGGCACACGCCTGCTGGACCGCACCCCCCAGGGCACCCGCCTCACTCCGGCCGGCCAGGCATTCCTCCCCCGGGCCCACGCCCTGCTGCAGGCCGCCCGCCAGGCCGAGCTGGCCGTGCGGGAACAAGCCCAGACCCAGCGGATCACCATCGGCTACGTCGAAGACCTGGTGGTCACCGCCGCCGTACGAGAACTGCGCCGCCGTTACCCTGCCGCGGAGATCAGCACCCGGCATCTGAGCTGCCGCGACGTCGGGGCGCTGTCCGACAAGCGCGTCGACGCCCTGATCGCACGGGCCCCGCTGCCGCTCGCCGCCGACGACGTGTCCACCACCCCGCTGTACCAGGAACCCCGGATGCTCGTGGTCCCGCACGGCCATCCCCTGGCCGGCCGCGCCTCGGTGACCGCACAAGAGCTGGCCGGCCACGAGGCCGCGCCGTGCGCGTTCGAGACCGCGGAGTGGACCTCCTACCGGATCCTCGGGGCCGGCGTGCCGCCGACCGAGAGCTACTCCGAGAGCTACATCGAGAGCTACGAGGACAAGCTCGAACTCGTCGCGAGCGGCAGCGCGATCGCCGTGCTCCCGGCCGGCGACCGGCGCAGCTCACTGCGTCCCGACCTCGTCACCGTCCCGATCGAGGGCGCTCCCCCCAGCCAGGTCGTCCTGGTCAACCGCAAGGGCGACCCGAATCCGATGATCAGGAATCTCGGCCTGGCCGCCAAGACAGTCCTGACCGCCCCGGCCGCCTGACCGGGACCAGGTGCGATGGCCACGGGTGGCAGGTCTACCAGGGCGTTCGTCCAGCCCGGGGACGACCAAAAGCGCGGCGTCGACGTCGCCTGGCCGCGCGAGCAGGACGCGACCACGGCCGGGTCGCGGGCTGCCCGACCCGGCCACGGTCGGTGCGGCATCATGGCCCGACAAGCGAGGCGCGACCGCTGCCGATGCCGAAGCGCGCCCCGGTGCCCGCCTGCCTGTCGGTGCACTCAGACCCGTACGTGGACACCTGTCGGATCGCACGTCCGACTGTCGACGCCTAGACGACTGGTCTACTCCGGTGCTACGTTTTCTCCATGCCAGCCGCCACGCGCACCACGGACACCCGTCGGATCATCCTCGATACCGCCCAGCGGATCATGGCCCGCAAGGGTTACTCGGCTGTCGGCATCAATGAGGTGCTCGCGGAGGCCGGCGTACCGAAAGGGTCCTTCTATCACTACTTCGCCTCGAAGGACGCCTTCGGTGAGGCGATCCTGAAGAGCTACTTCGCGGACTACCTCACGGACATGGACGGTGTTCTCGCTCACTCCGGCCAGTCGGCAGCCGAGCGGCTGATGGCCTACTGGCAGCAGTGGCGGGAGACGCAGAGCATCGAGGAGTGCCAGGGCAAGTGCCTGGCCGTGAAACTCGGCGCCGAGGTCGCGGACTTGTCCGAGCCGATGCGTCTGGCTCTGAAGGAAGGTACGAGCGCGGTCGTCGACCGTATCGAGCGCACGATCACCAGCGGCCTGGAGGACGGCTCCCTCTCGCTCGACGGTGAGGCCTGCGAGACCGCGCAGGCCCTGTACGACATGTGGCTCGGCGCGAGCGTCATGGCCAAGATCCATCGCAGCCTGGCCCCGCTCGACACCGCCACAGCGGTGACCCGCAAGCTGCTGAACCTGTAACAGCCTCACGTACAGAAAAGGCCCCATACCCGATCCGGTCGTGGGGGCCCCTTTGATCTCTATTAGTAGACTGGTCTACTTACACAAGGAGTGTGTCATGAAGGTTCTGATCGTTCTCACCTCGCACGACGAGCTGGGGAGCACCGGCGTCAAGACCGGGTTCTGGCTGGAGGAGCTGGCGGCGCCGTACTACCGCTTCAAGGAGGCCGGTTGGGAGATCACCCTCGCCTCGCCGAAGGGCGGTCAGCCGCCGCTGGACCCGAAGAGCAACGAGCCCGGCTTCCAGACCGAGGACACCCGGCGCTTCGAGGCCGACCCGGAGGCGACCTACGCACTGGCGAACACCCTGCGCCTCGACGTGGTCTCGGCCGGCGACTTCGACGCGGTCTTCTACCCCGGCGGGCACGGGCCGCTGTGGGACCTGGCCGAGGACACCGTCTCCGCGCGGCTGATCGAAACCACCCTCCGCTCCGGCAGGCCGGTGGGACTGGTGTGCCACGCCCCCGGCGTCCTGCGGCACACCGTCAACGAGGACGGCACCCCGTTGGTCACGGGTAAGAAGGTCACCGGATTCGCCAACTCCGAGGAGGCGGCCGTCCAGCTCACCGACATCGTCCCCTTCCTGGTCGAGGACGAACTCACCAACCTCGGAGGCTTCTACTCCAAGACCGACGACTGGCAGCCCTATGTCCTGCAGGACGGTCTGCTGATCACCGGGCAGAACCCGGCGTCCTCGGCTCCCGCGGCCGACGCCCTGATCGAGCTGGTCAACAAGGGCGGCGTGTGAATGCCTGCGTCGTCATGTTCCGCGAGCGCTTGACCGCCCCCCGGCCGAGCCGGCCCTCTACCCTGGCTCGGCCCGGGCAGGCCACTACGTGACACCCCTCGTCGGATACGGGGGCGATCGAAACCCTGGAGGGTGGGCCGTTCAACGATGTGCTGATTCATGGCTTCCCCAGCATTGCGGACGCGCGGGCCTGATATGAGAGCCCGGCCTACCAGGCAGCGCTGCTCCACCGCCGGCCCGGTGCGGACCGCCGCGTGTTCATCGTCGAAGGAGTCGACGACACCCGGGTCCGATGGGATCGCGGCGCCGGGTCGCAGCGATGGCTTCCCCATACGGATCTGCACCACTGCAGGGGCCCGCCGGGGGTCTGCCGGCGGGCCGCCGCACTCGGGCGGCGGCCCGGGGCTGCCACCGGTGGGCCTACTTGCCCTTGGCGGATTCCTTGAGCTTCGAGCCCGCGGAGACCTTCACGCTGTAGCCGGCGGGGATGTCGATCGGCTCGCCGGTCTGCGGGTTGCGCGCGGTGCGAGCGGCACGGTGGGTGCGCTCGAAGGTCAGGAAGCCGGGGATGGTGACCTTCTCGTCGCCCTTGGAGACGATGTCGCCGACGACATCGGCGAAAGCGGCCAGCACGGCGTCGGCGTCCTTGCGAGTCACCTCGGCACGGTCGGCCAGCGCGGCCACCAGCTCACTGCGATTCATGATCCTGCTCTCCAGTTCTGTGGATCACCCTGGCCATGTGCGAACCGCCCAGGGCACGTCCTCGACATCCTGCCACCGGGGTCTGACAGCGCCGTGGTGCCGGGGACCGGATCTTGGCAGCGGGGCGGGATCTGGGAGGCCCCGCCGGGGATTTCGCGGGGTGCGGTAGCCCTGCGCGCTCGGCCCGAGCGCCCGCGGACGCTCGGGCCGGATGCGCCCTTGTTCGGGTAGGCCTTGATCCGCTGCTCGAAGTCGCAGGTGGCGAGGCCGATCTCCGCCTCGTCCGTGTCGACGAACACCAGCTTCCCCGATCCGATGTTCTTCAGGCACGCATCGGTGCGGGTCTTGCAGTCCTTGCCAGCGGGTTTGTCGTAGCACCAGTCGACCAGCTCGACCGCAGGTGCGAGGGTTGCTGCGGCGGCTGCCGCAGCGGGGGACTTTCCGGCCTTGAAGACGACCACGAAGACCCACCCCGTCGACCACGAACTCATCCAGGCCGCGGTGCACGTCGCGCGCACTCGCTGCCGCGGCGACAACCACGCCATGGCGGCCGCGGCCCGTGCCCGGGACGGCCGGATCGTCACGGCGGTGAACGCCCACCACTTCACGGGAGGCCCCCTGCGCCGAGCTGGTCGTCATTGGCGCGGCAGCCGCCCAGGGCGCGTACGAGCCGGACACGATTGTCGCTGTGGGCGACCGCGACCGGGGGGTTGTTTCTCCGTGCGTCCGGTGCCGTCAGGACCTTCTCGACTACTTTCCCGCCCTCCAGGTCATCGTCGGCGACGACGACCGCCTCCGAACCGTCCTTGTCGCCGACTTGCTGCCTGAAGGCCACGTCTGGGCCGATGACCGGCTCGACGCCGAGTCGACCGCGCCACTCGGCACGAGCTGGCACCGTCGGCCGGCAACAGGGCGAACGTTGTTCGATACGGCACTAGTGTGATGCGGGTCAGGACGTTGGTGACGGCGCATAGTGGTGGGCAAGATTGGTGGCGAGGTCGCGGAGGTGAGCCCTGGCTTCGATGGGGCCGTGCACAGTGATGGCGCTCCCGAACGGCAGTAGTGCTCGCACGTCCTCCAGATGCGTGAAGCGGATCGTTACCTTGTGGCCGGTGGCGGATTCTTCATGGTCATCCGAGACGAGTCGTAGGCCAAAGATCCGTTGCGCTCGCTCGATCTGGGTCTGGTCGAGGGTGGCGCTGACCTCTATCGCATGGTTGTGTTCCCACTGATCAATGAGCGCAGCAGCGACGGTGGCCAGGGTCTGGCTCTCGCGGATCCGTCGTGGCTGGTCGACTTCTTTGCACGTCGTGATCCGTTCGAGTCGGTACATCCGTGGCACTCGGGCACAGTCGGCGACGAGGTACCAGGTGCCGGCCTTGGCGAACAGCCCGTAGGGATCCACGACCACGTCGCGTGGGCATGACTCGCGTGGGCTGTCGTACTCGATCCGTAGCCGGCGACCTCGCCGCACTGCCCCGATCAGCGAAGCCGGAGTCGTGCCGGAAGTTCGTGCCTGATGCCAGGGACGGCTGTCCACGTGCACTACGTCGGTGAGCGGCAGGAGCTCATGAACTCGACGTGGCTGTGTAGCGAGGATCTTGGAGAGCGCGCGCCGGCTTTCGGCCGATGCGTTGAGCTCCGCACGTTGCTTCTCATCCAGCCCGGTGAGCGACAGATGATCACGCTCGCCCGGTGTGAGTCGCGTGAGGTCGGGCCCGGACCCGGGCAGCATGGTCACGCCTCCGAGGCGGCCCCGTTGTGCGGTCACCGGCAAACCGGCGTCGCGGAGCCAGTTCAGGTCTCGGGTGATGGTTCGAAGGGACACCCCGAGCGCTGAGGCAAGTTCCTGTGTGGTCACGGCATCCCTCGATGTGAGGAGCAGCATCAGGGTGAAGAAGCGATCTGAGGTCACACACCAATTTTTTCAGGAATATGCGACACGATGCGGCGCATATTCCGGTCAGGCTGGTGAATGCGTATCTACGACCTGTGAGAAGGAAAGATCATGACCGCATCCGTCGTGTCCATCGTCTACGTGAACGACGCTCCCGCCGCAGCTCACTTCTACGGCGACCTCCTCGGCATGAGCCCCTCGTTCGAGACCCCGGGATACATCACCTTCGGCCTCGGGCCAGGCGCTGACCTCGCTGTGTGGTCTGGCCAGTTCGAGGATCTGTCACCGGACGTCCCGCGCACCAGTGAGGTCTGCCTGGCCATCGACGGTGGACCCGACGAGCTCAACGCGACCTTTGAGCAGTGGAAGTCCAAGGGGGTCACGATCCTGCGCGAGCCTCATGACATGGGGTTCGGGCTGACCTTCCTCGCAGCCGATCCTGACGGGAACCGTATCCGCGTCGCACCGCGGGGCTGAAAGGCCGCAATGCGGCAGGCGCGCACGACAGGTGTCGCGCCTGCCGTCGTCCGACTTCGAGAGGACGACGAGTGCCCCGCGCGAATGCGCCGCTGAGCGTCGAGGGCCGTACCGCCCAGGCCTTCGACGACCCGGACATGTTCCCATCGTGTTCCACACCTACCGCCGGCGTCCCGGCCTCGCACCGGGCGACCCGCGCTATGACGGCCTCGACGCGAAGCTCGCCGAAGGGCGGCCCGTTCATGTGCCCACCGTCACCCTCGACGGCGCGCTGGACCCCTTCCCCCCTCCCGGAAACGGAGCCGCCTACCGCAGCAGGTTCACCGGTCCCTGCTTCCACCGCACGCTGCAGGGCATCGGCCACAACGTGCCGCGCGAGGCGCCCGAGGCGTACATCCGCGCGGTCCTGGACGCTGACCGCATGTGAGATCTCGCCGGCCGAGCGCCTCACCTGCTGATGGCGTGCTCCGAGACGTCCCAGAGGCGCAGTGCCGCCTCGGGGTCGAGGGCATGGTCGACCACGCCGACAGGCTCCGGGCCGCCGTCGTAGGGCAGAGCCTGGTTGCAGTCCTCGAAGTAACGCCCGCCAATTCCGTCGAGCCGGGGTGACGTGGCCACGAACACAGAGGTAGCGGCTCCTTGTGCAGGTGTTTCGTACACAGCCGTCGGGTCCGTGCGAAAGCCCTCGATCACGTTCTCGGGCAGGTGGCGAACCAGGTTTGTCGTGATCCCTCCCGGGTGCAGGGCGTTCGCGGTGATCCCGTCGTCGGCCCAGTGCCGGTTCGCCTCAACGGCGAAGAGCACATTGGCGGTTTTGGACTGTCCGTAGGCCAGCCACGGATCGTAGTCGCGCTCGAGGAAGCTGATGTCGTCGAACACGACGGGCGAGCGCAGATGGCCGCGGGAACTGATCGAGACGATCCGGGCACCGTTCGCGGCCGCCAGGGCGTCGTGGAGGGCGTTGGCGCGTGCGAAATGGCCGAGGTGGTTGGTGGCGAACTGGAGCTCCCAGCCGGACACGGTCCGCGTCAACCGGGTCGCCATGATGCCGGCGCTGTGGATCAGAGCGTGCAGAGGCCTCGTGTCCCACTCGGCGGCGAAGCGTCGCACCGAGGAAAGGTCTGCGAGGTCGAGCTGCGCGACCGTGACCCGGGGGGAGTTGAGTCCGGTGTTGATGTCCTCGGCCACGCTGTGGCCGGCCTGCGGGTTGCGCACGGCGATGAGGACGTCGGCACCGGCACCGGCCCGTGCGCGTGCGGTCTCGATGCCGAAGCCGGAGGAACCGCCGGTGACGATCAACCGTTTGCCGTGGAGGTGGTTCCCGTCGACCACTTCGGCTGCGGTGGAGACTGCGTTGAAGGAGCTGGTGATGAGATCGTGCGTCATGTCGTCCTCCTGTGGTCAAGAGGGCTCAGAAACCGGCCAGGGGCTGCGGCGTGCAAGGGGCTTCGAGGCGTGCCGCCTCCGCATCCGTCAGGCGTAGGCTGAGTGAGCCGATCGCGTCCTGGAGATGATGCGGCTTCCACCGGAGACGACCGCGAAGGCATCCAGGGAGCGGTGACGGCAGCCTCGGCGGCCGACCTGACGATCCTGGTCGTCGGCGACCGTTCCGGCATGTTCGGAGAGGGCACCTCCGGCGAAGGCTGCGATGTCGGCACGCTCACGCTTCCCAGAGGAACTGGTGGAGGCCGTCCTCGGCGCAACTCGTCGTAGCGTCCTAGTCGCCGTCTCGGGTCGGCCGTACGCCATCGGCCGGCATGCCGGGACGGCGGACGCGACCCTTCAGGCCTTTTTCACCGGCGAGGAGGGCGCTGCAGCGCTCGCCGGTGTCCTCTCCGGCCGCGTCAACCCCGCCGGACGCCTGCCCGTACAGATCCCGGGGGACACGGCCGGCCAGCCGGGCACCTACCTCGCACCCCCGCTCGCACTCGAGAGCGACGGCGTGAGCAACATCGACCCCACGCCGGCCTTCCCGTTCGGACACGGCCTGTCCTACTCCACCTTCGCCATCGAGGACATCGATGCGGACGCGGAGACCATTGCGGTCGACGGGTCGGTGGCCGTCCGCACCGCGATCGCCAACACCAGTTTGCGCGGCGGGACTTCGGTCCCGCAGCTGTATCTCACCGACCTGGTCGCCTCGGTCACCCGGCCTGTCCGCCGGCTGATCGGCTTCACCCGGGTCGAACTGGCCGCCGGTGAGAGCCGCACCGTGGAATTCGAGGTCCACGCCGACCTGACCAGCTTCACCGGGCGGGACCTGCGCCGCCGCGTCGAACCCGGCCGCATCGTGCTGACCGTCGCCCAGTCGGCCGGCGACCCCGGCCGGTCCGTGGAGGTGGAACTGCTCGGTGACACACGCTTCGTCGGCCACACCCGGACCATGGCGACCACCGTCACGCCTCTCCCCGGCTGAGCCCATCCCGTTACTTACCCACCCTCGCCATCACAGGAGTCGCACGATGCCCTCAGTCACGCCAACATCCGCCCGCGTCACCGCCCTTGACGGCCTCGCGCCGCCCACCCCCGACGGAGCCCTGGCCCTGATGCCGACGTATTGCGCCTCGTGGCTGAACGTCGCCCCGGACGACCTGATATGCATCAACGACGCCGCCTGCCACGGCCACGTCCGCGACTGGGCCAAGGCCACCGTCCACATCCAGGACATCCTCGAACAGCACCCCGTAACCGCCCGGTTCAGCCGCGACACGGCCGGTATGTGCTTAAGCCTCCTCGACGGCAGCAGTATCCGCAGCTGCCCCGGAGCCCCAGGCGCATAATCGGCTGGCCATTGCTTCCCAAACCAGCGCCCCGTGAGCGTGCCGGCAGCCTGCCTGGGTCGCCGAGGCGAGCTGCCTGGTTCGCTTCAGGATCTTGCCGTGTGCGAAGCAGGAGGTCGGCAGCCGTTCAGCGGGTCGGCTTCCACAGGCGGACGGTCTGGTCGGCGCTGCCGCTGGCCAGCAGGTTGCCGTCCGGGCTGAAGGCCACCGAGTAGACGGCGCCGCGGTGACCGGCGAGGGTGCGGCCGAGGGGTACCGGGCGCGCGGATTGGGTCACATGCCAGAGGCGGATGGTGTGA
The DNA here is from genome assembly GCF_042899865.1 of Streptomyces sp. NPDC013157. Taxonomy (NCBI): domain Bacteria; kingdom Bacillati; phylum Actinomycetota; class Actinomycetes; order Kitasatosporales; family Streptomycetaceae; genus Streptomyces; species Streptomyces sp. NPDC013157. The sequence goes on from NZ_JBIBAK010000002.1 coordinate 200,597, forward strand.
TCGCTGCTGCCGCTGGCCAGGACCCGTCCGTCGGGGCTGAACGCGACGGAGTTGACGGCGTCCTTGTGGCCGGTGGCGGTTCCGAGGAGCACCGGGTTCGCGGGGTCGGTCACCTTCCACAGGCGGATGGTCCGGTCACCGCTGCCGCTGGCCAGCAGGTGCCCATTCGGGCTGAACGTCACACAGTAGACCCGGTCGGTGTGGCCGGGCAGGGCCGCGCCGATGGCCGCCAGGGGGTCGGCTACGTTCCACAGCCGGACGGCGTGGTCGGAGCCGCCGCTGCCCATGACGCTCTCGTCGTGGCTGAACGCTACCGACAGGACGGCATCGGTATGTCCGAAGACGGGTTTGCCGACGAGTTCGGGGTGCGTGGGGTCGGTGACCTTCCACAGGCGGATCGTACGGTCGCCGCTGCCGCCGGCCAGCAGTTCTCCACTGGGGCTGAAGGCGACCGAGAAGACGGCGTCCGTGTGGCCGGTGGCCGGCCGGCTGAGAAGTACCGGTTTCGCGGGGTCGGTCACTTTCAGCAGCCGTGCCTTCTGGTCGGCGCTGGCGTCGGCCAGAAGGCTTCCGTCGGGGCTGAAGACCACGGAATAGACCGTGTCCGTATGACCGGACAAGGGCGCACCGATGGGTTTGGGATGCGTGGGATCGGCGAGGTCCCAGAACCTGACCGTCTGGTCGGCGCTGCCGCTGGCCAGGAAACGCCCGCCTCGTTGGAAGGCCACCGAGTAGACGGCATCCGTGTGGCCGAGGATCGGCTGCCCCAGCGAGGTCATCGCCGCCGTCACCGCGTTCGAGGCCCCGCTGCCCGGCGCATCGGCTTCCCCAGCTGTCCCAGGGCCGCTGAAACGGCTTTTGAGGGTCATGAAGCTGTCGGCAACGGTCAGCCCGACGGCACCCGCGGCGGTCAGCAACATGCGCCGGTCCAGCATCGGCAGTTGTCCGGGAACGGCGGTTTCCAGGACATCCTCGCAGAGCACCTTGGCATTGCTCGGGTGGGCAGCATTGAGACAGAAGAGGAACCGGCGTGCTCCGCGGGTTCCACTGTCCACCGGCTCGGGCAGACCGGCCCTTCGCAACTGGGCCCGCACCGCGAAGAAGACCTGCTCCATGCTCAGATCCGGCTTGGCAACGGTACGGACGCCGTTGCGTACGACCCGCAAGAACGCGTCGGTGAAACAGGTCAGGGTCTCGGTCGTCCTGGCCTTCTTGGTACTGCCGCTGGCCCCGATGACATACAGGCCGTCGTCTGCGTCGGCGTCTTCGTCCGGGTCGGTTTCATCGACGCCGACGAAGTCCAGTGCCTGGAACGTGCCGTTGGACCTGTTGGCGAGTTCGGCGTGGCAGCAGTCCAGGATGATCAGTGTGGTGGGCGGCTGGTGACGGCGGAGGATCTTGGCGAGGTTCTCGTAGAGCATTGCGGTGTGCGGCAACGCATCCCAGTCCGAGTCGGTTTTGCCGAGTGTCAGGGCGAGTTGGCCCTCGTGGGTGCGCACTCCGTGGCCGACGTAATACACCAGCAGCACTTCCCGGGTGTTACGGACCGCATCGAGCACCTTGCGGGCCAGGTCGTCCGGGGACGCCACGTCCACCAGAGACGTGACGCATTCGGTCGGCCATCCGCACCGCTTGCTGGTGAGGAGCTTTGCCATCGCGTTGACACACTCGGCCGCGGGCAGATTCGGGATGCCGGAGTCCTCGTATACGCCGTTGCCGATCAGGATGGCGCGGGCCCACGTCAGGTCACGGTCCACCCAGCAAATCCTCCAGGACCGGCCGTGCCTCTTCGAAGGTGTCGGCGGTGATCTCCAGCCGGACGTTTCCCTGCTGGATCTTCAGGACGAAACCCGGTCTCCTGGACTCCAGCAGCGATTTGACGATCTCCATGAACACCGCGACAGCGCCGCCCGAAGCGCAGGCCACGGTCAGCAGATCCACGACCGAGCCCTGGTATCCGGGCTCCAACAACGCGGGAACTGCCTTCACCACGACCCCGCTGAGGCCTTGCAACTCGCCGTACAAGACATCGAAGTCGTCCGGATCCTCGGTCGAGACCCCGACCGTGCCCACCCGCGCCCCCTTCGTGCTGGCCTGTGCCTGATTGCGGAAGGCCGGTAACCGCGGCTGACGGATACCGGCCGTGTTGTGGTGCACAAAGCCGACGTCTTCACCGGCGGTTCGTGCGCGTCCAGCGAGGTCTGCGACATTGCGCGGACGAGTCGAACCGACTGTAGAACCGTCGTGACCGTTGTACCTGCACAAGAGCGGAACCATGCAGGAACTGCCCGCACATGACCGGGATCCAGTCGTACATGCGAGGCAGCGGCTTGTTTTTGCTATGGGGGACTCGATGCGTGAGGCTTCGGCTGGCCTGGCCCCCCTCGTGAAGCCGCACAGATCACCTGCCGTCCGCGTCAGGTTGTCCAGCGGGCAGACCGCACCGAAGGCCGCGTTTACGGCTCCTGCCTGACCGGCGCATTCGACGCCACCGGCGGCGCCCGCGGGGTGACACTGCCGGCGAAGACGCTATTGCCGCCGTCTACCGATGGCTTGTGAAGAGCGGCCAGATCTGTCCCGACGTGCAGTTTTCCCTCTGGAGTCGGCACGGACCCGGCTGGCCGCAAGACGGCGCCGAGGCCTCAACGCCCCCAAGTTGTTGCGGCCCTTGAGGGCCCGCTGCCGTCGTCCGCAGTTGCCCGGACAGTTGGGGCCTCTACCGCGTCAGGCAGTGAACTCTTCTCGGTAACGCCCCGTGACGGCTCGTGATCTTCGGCAGGTGGCGCGGCCGTGTCCGAGTAGCGAGGTCTACGGCGCCGAGGTGTCCAAGCAGACCGTCTCCACCATCACCGGGCCGAGTTCGTGCCGTTCCTCTCGGTCCGCCTCTGGATCAAGTCCTGTTCATCGCACCGTCGAGACCACGGCCACTACTTCAAGTCAGGCGCCCCGGAGCGCACCGCGCCAGGCTCTGCCAGGCCGAACCTGGAAGCCGTCCGCTACTCCAGCACCGATCGGAAGGCGCGCTCGCCGATGCCGCGCATCAGTGGGTTGTCCGCCGAGTGCGACAAGAAGACCAGGGACAGGGCGAGCGCCCACCCGCGGGCCCGCTCCCAGGTGGCGTCGTCCGCGCGGCCGTACGCCTGGCGCAGGGCGGCACGCTGCTCCGCCGTGAACAGCATCCAGGCCACGGACAGGTCAGCGGCGGGATCGCCGGAGGTGATGTCACCGAAGTCGATCACAGCGCTGATCCGGCCGCGGTCGACCAGGATGTTGGCCGGGTGCAGGTCCCCGTGCAGCCACACCGGCGGCCCGTCCCAAGCACGTGCAGCGGCAGCCGCTTCCCAGATCTGCAGTGCGGTGGCGCGGTCGGCCCGGTCGACGTGCGCCAGCCCGTTCAGGACGCCCTCGGTGCGGCCGGCCAGCGGAATCCCGCGAAACGAGTTGACGGGCGCCTGCGAGGGAGCCGGGACGTGCAGCGCATCAAGAAAACCGCCCAGCGCCGCCGCGGCCGACCAGGGGTCCTCGGGTTCCGACCGCGCCGCGACCAGGCCCGGGAAGAACGGCACGACGCTCCAGGCCCACGGGTACTCAGCCGTCGGCCGCCCGACACGCACCGGCGCCGGCACAGGCAACGGCAGGCGGCCGGCCAACTCCGGCAACCACCGTTGCTCGTGCGCGACGAGCTCAGCGGCCAGGGCGCGCCGCGGCAACCGGACGAGGAACTCCTCGCCCAGCCGACACACAAGGTTGTCCCAGCCGTTGGCCAGCACCTCGACGGGCAGGTGCGCCAGGTCGGGGTGCTGCTCGTCGAGTAGACGGCGGACCAGGTCGACAGAGACTGAAACCTCCGCGGCGGGCATGCGGTGAATTGTCACAGCCAGAACTCTACGGCGGCGGCCCGGCGCGCTTGGGGGGCCGGAAAGGAAAGTGGCTTGGCTGCGCAGGGCGATCACATGATCCGCCGGACAGACCCTGGTCGCACCATCGAAGGGCGACCACGCGAGTCCCGCGTGGGGAGGAGTTGTCGGCCGGGTTGTGGAGAACCTTGCCCGTGCCTGGGGGTTCCCGGATGTGCGCGAGCACACCCGTTCCCCCTGCCCATGCGATCCATGGCTGAGCACGTCAGCGGGTCGGTGCTGTGCCTTCGAAAGAGGTCAGGCCGGTGTCGATGAGGGTGGCTGCGCGGCGGACGTCGGCGGTGACTGCCTCATGGATCTGTGTCGGCGTGCGGGCGCCGTCCAGGTGTTTCCCGAGGCTTTGGAACTGGATGGACCACAGTCCGAGCAGGGCTGTTGCCGCGATCTGAGGTTCCGGATCGGCCGGGTTGCTGCTGGTTCGCTGGGCCAGTGCCTCGGCCGCGGCGGTGACGAGGCGGTCGGTCATGTCTCGGTGGTAGGCCCTCAGCGAGGGCGTGGACCTGGTCAGCGTGCCGAAGCGCCTGATCATGGCGGCGGCGTGGCCGGGGTCGTCCTGCGCGGCGATCCAGGACGTCATGGCGCGCAACTCGTCGGAGAGGATCCGCAGTACAGCCTCGACCGGAGAGTGGTCCGTGTCGCCCAGGCCGGCACGCAGGGCGGCCATGGTGGTCTCGCCTCGGTCCAGGATGAGCGATTCCTTGGTGGGGAAGTAGTTGAATACCGTCTTCTCCGAGACTCCGCATGCCTGGGCGATCTCTGACACGCGGACAGCGTCGAAGCCGCGCTCCAGGAACATTTCGGTCGCGGTGTCGGACAGGCGTTGCCGCAACCGGCGCTTCTTCTGCTCCCGCAAGCCTTCCGTCCCGGGCTCCGCGACCTCCGGATGCCATGCCGTCCAGTCCACCGTGCTCATGCCGTCAGAGTAGTACAGCAGCAGAATATTTACTGCTACTGTAAATTTTCAGTGGCTGTAATTTCTGCTTCTTCGTGACCGCTACAGGAGCACCATGAGCGCCATCCGCATCGTCCGCGACTACCCACATTCCCCCGCCAAGGTCTGGCACGCCGTCACCGACCCCGGCCTCATACCGCTATGGACCGCGACCGGAGCCGGGGCGCACCCGGAAGGATTCACCACCACCGTCGGCGCCCGGTTCCAGTTCATCGCCAAGCCCAAGCCCGGCTGGAGCGGCATCGTCGACTGCGTCGTGCTGGAGGTGGACGAGCCACGGCTGCTGCGCTACTCGTGGACCGACCCCGGCAGTAGCGAGACCACCGAGGTCGCCTACCGCATCGAACCCCATGGCAAAGGAACGCGATTCACCTACGACCACACGGGCTTCACGGGTGTGGGCGGGCTTCTGATGACCCAGATCCTGGGTCACGTCCGGAGGAAGATGCTGAGCGTCGGTCTGCCCGCCGTACTGAACGACCTGAACAACGACGGCGAACTGCGCCCCGGAAGCACTCTCAAGCCCAAGACCTGACTCTCTCGTCGAGCCTGCCGTCAGGTGAGGACGAGGGCTGGCCGTCAAGGTGCCGAAGCGGCCCCGGCAGAACCTGTCGGCAGGGGCCGGCGCCAAGGGTCACCGCTTCTGCGACTGGGCCGTGACCGGGCCGTCATCGGCCTGGTCAAGCCCCGCCCCGGCAGCCATTGGCTGCTGATCCGCCGCAACCGCGCCACCGGTGAACTGGCTTACTACCACTGCTGGTCTCCGGCTCCGGTGTCTTTACACGTCCTTCGACCTGAGCGGGGTGTCGTACGACACGGAGGTGGCCACGGACGGACGGCTCACCGTGTCGGCCGTCGCCGCCAACTCCGGTGCGCGGGCGGCCGCGACGGTCGTCCAGCTGTACGTGGGGCTGCGCACGCCGGGCCTGATCCGGCCGGCCCAGCAGCTCGCCGGGTTCGAGCGGATCGTGCTCGCGGGGGCGAGCGGCGGCGGATCACGTTTCACGGTCTCCAAGGCCAGTGACACCCCAGTTGACACGCCGTACGCAGGGCAGGCGGACTCCTCTCAAAGCGAGGCACGTGCGTTCTCCGCCCGGCTTGACCAAGCTCTGCAATGATCAACAGTCACCTGAGGTGCGGCAAGCCGCGATGGCACTTCGCCGCCTGCTCCCGCCCATGGATGCCTGACGAAGCGTTCGCATGACGTCAATCGTCGAAGTCGACCGCACCTTGGAGCGGCAACGCTGAAGAGCCTTGCTCGGCCAACGAGGCACTACGAGGTTCCGTGGCGTTCGGTGAGCGGTCCGACACCGAGGTCTTCGCGCATCAACTTGCGCATACCGGCGGCTGCTTTGCCGCGTGCCTCCCAACGCGCGCGATCCTCCGGACTGCTGACCGCATCGCCGTCGACATAGCCGTCGCAGATGCGCCGCAGACAGTGGAAGACGCTGTTGGAGGCGCTGACGACGGGGTCGGGTGCGATGAGCCACATGCGTTCGGATGCCGTGGCGATGCCTGATTCCCGGAAGGCTTCGCGCAGCGCGAACGCCCGCTCGTCGTCGGATGGGTGCTCGCGCGCCGCCAGGGCCCGGAGGGTGTCACCGAGGGCCTTCACGGCGGTGGTGTATTGCGTGTAGACGTCGAGCCGCAGCCGAAGAGCGTCCTTCGCATCCTCCCTCTTCCAGCGATTCCGATCCGCGATGAGCGTGGCGACGATACCGATCGCGGCCCCGGCGAGGGTGGAGAGCAGCGGCAACCAAACCATGCGGGCCAGCTTGCGCCATACCGCGGCGCGGCACCAGGTGTGCCCCATGGCTGCCCGGCGATTGATGTTCTACAGAAGCTTGACGTAGTTGAGGATTCATGTGGAGGATCTCTCTCACTGGTACCCGTGCTCGTCCGACGAGGCGCTCGGCATGGTGATGGTGTCCTTCGACCGGAGCCCGCAGACGTACCGTCACTGGCGGCTGAGCACGGACGGGCCGCTCGCCTGGCTGGAGCTGGACGTCGACGAGCGGGGCGGCCTGGTTCCCGGCTACGAGCTCAAGCTCAACTCCTACGACCTGGGCGTGGACATCGTGCTGTACGACGCCGTGCAGCGGCCGCGCGCGGCACCCGTCCGGCGGACGTGCGGGGCATCCCGCTCACCCCGCTGGAGCGGGACATCGGCGACGACGGCCTCGCCCACCGTCACGTGCGCGCCGAGTACGACCGTCCGCTCGGCCTGGTCCGCATCACCGTACGCGGCCCCGCCGGGCCCGGGCCCCGCCCGCTGACGCCGGCGCCCTGCACGCCCAGGGCGCCGACAGCTGGCTGCTGGCCGTCACCCGCGAACTCGACGACCTGATCCTGCGGTTGCGCACCAACGAGATTGAGCTGGGCGCCTGGTTGCTGCGCACCGAGGGCGTCCCCGAGCTGGTCCTCGCCCATGAGCGGGCCGTGCTGGACGCGGCCGCCGCCGACGACTGGCTCGCGCACGAGATCCTGCACTACTACGAACGCACCCTGAAGCGGCTGGACGTCACCAGCCGCAGCCTGATCGCCCTCATCGAGCCGGGCGGCTGCTTCGCCGGGCTGCTCCTGGAACTAGCCCTCGCCTGCGACCTCCAGTACATGCTGGACGGCCCGCCGCCCAAGGATCCCGAAAGCCCCGAGCGGGCGGTCCTCGCACTCTCCGAGGTGATCTTCGGCGCGTTCCCCATGGGCAACGGCCTGACCCGCCTGGAGTCGCGCTTCTACCAGGAGGACGACCATCTCGACTGGCTACGCCAGGAGACCGGTCGGCCGCTGAGCGCCGTACGGGCCCGTGAACTGGGTCTGGTCACCGACGCACCCGACGACCTCGACTGGGACGACGAGATCCGTCTCGTCCTGGAGGCGCGAGCGGCCCTGAGCCCGGACGCGCTGACGGGGATGGAGGCCAACCACCGGTTCGTCGGCCCGGAGACCATCGAGACCAAGATCTTCGGCCGGCTCACCGCCTGGCAGAACTGGATCTTCGTCCGCCCCAACGCATCCGGTCCCGAAGGCGCGTTGCGCCGCTACGGCACCGGCCAGAAGGCGGTCTACGACCGGAAGCGAGTGTGGCCGATGCCGACCACGATCGATTAGGACTCCCGCATCCCGGACAACGTCTCCCTCGCCGACGACCGCCGCCTGCAAAGGGCGTTGGAAGGCCGGCAGCCCAAGTTCCTGCACTGGTGGGGCGAGATGGGCCCCACCCTGGAGAACCACGGGGTGTATCTGCGTACCGCTGTCTCCGTCGGCCGGGACAGCTGGGCCCCCTTCGGCCATGTCGACGTGCCCGACTACCGCTGGGGCATCTTCCTGGCCGAGCCCACGCCCGACCGCCGTATCGGCTTCGGTGCGCACCAGGGCGAGCCGGTCTGGCAACAGGTGCCCGGCGAGCACCGCGCCGACCTGCGGCGCCTCATCGTCGCTTGAAAGCTCACCGGGAGCTCCCGGGGCTCCCTGCGCAGGTAGCGTGCGGGTTGACAGCGTGGGGTCTGTCCGGCGTCGGCGGAGCGTCCTGCTTCACCGGCAAGAATCGTCAACAATTTCGTTGACCAACCTTGCGTTCCGGTAGATCGCGGGGCTACGGTCCTCGCCGTACCGCCCCTGTGAAGCCGCAGTTGCCAGGGGCCAGGTGTGGACCGCGAGCTATGGCGGTGTGCTCCGGGACAGGCGGGCCGAACGGGCCGCCCCGCGCACCGCTGCGACGGTCACTCACCTCGGCTCAGCGATCGAACGGAGACCGAGTATGCGTATGCTCCCCAGACGGTGCCGGTGGAAGTCCACCGCCTTCATGGCCACCCTGGCCGCCGCCCTCGCGCTCGTGACCGGGGTGAGCATCGCCCTCGCCGGTGCGACGCCCGGCAGCGCGTCCACCTCCGGTTCCGCCACGGCGGTCAACGCGGCCACGACCGCCTCCGGCATCGCACCGGCGATGACGTGTTCGGGCGTGGCGTCCCTCGACCTGGCCGCCGCCGTGCCCGGGGTGCCGTTCGAGGTCGGTTCGGCCACGGAGGTCGCAGCGAGCAGCAACGCCCTCGGCAACTGGGGCTACTGCGATGTGCAGGGTGTGATCGCCCCGCAGATCCACTTCGAGCTTCGGCTGCCCGACACGGGCTGGCAGGCGAACTACCTTCAGCTGGGCTGCGGCGGCCTGTGCGGCAGCGTCAACACTGGTAACGCCGCCGCGTCCTACGGCTGTGTCCCGCTGACGGACGGCGCCTTCGTGGTGGGCTCCAGCGACGAGGGCCACTCCCAGGGCGGCGGGCTGTTCTCCACCGACCCGAGCCTGCGCGTCGACTTCGGCTACAAGTCCGACCACCTGCTCGCCCAGGTCGCCAAGATCCTGGTCAAGCAGTACTACGGTCAGGCGGCCACGCACTCCTACTTCGACGGCTGCTCGCAGGGCGGCCACCAGGCCCTGACCGAGGCCCAGCGCTACCCGACCGACTTCGACGGCATCGTCGCCGGCGCCCCCGCCAACGACTTCACGGCTCTGAACACCTTCTCGCACGCCTGGACCGCCCAGTCCGTGTACCTCGACGGCGGCCCGGCCACCATCACCACGGCCGACCTCGCCCCGATCCACGCGGCCGTCCTCAAGGGCTGCGACGCACCGGCCGACGGCATCATCGCCGACCCGCTGGCCTGCACCTGGGACCCGGCGAGCATCCAGTGCAAGGCCGGGCAGACCCCGACGTCCGCCGACTACTGCCTGACCGCCGACCAAGTCACCACGCTGCGCCGCGTCTACTCCGGCCCGACCGACGAGCACGGTCAACTCCTCTACCCGGGCTACCAGTTGCGGGGCTCGGAACTGAACTGGGCCGGGATCATCGTGCCCACGACGGCGACCGGCACCACCGGCGACCAGAACTTCGTGCGCGAGACCCTGCGCTACCAGATCTTCGACAGCCCGCAGCCGGCCCTCACCTACAAGGACATCAAGTTCACGGCCGCCTACTACAAGAAGGTCATGGAGCCCAACGCGGGCATCTACGACGCCACGGACCCGGACCTCACCGCCTTCAAGAAGGCCGGCGGCAAGCTGATCCTCTGGCACGGCCTCGGCGACCAGCACATCCCGGCGGTCGGAACGATGGCCTACTACAAGGCAGTTGAGAAGGTCATGGGCGGCGAGGCGGCCACCACGAGCTTCGCCCGGCTGTTCCTGCTCCCCGGTGTCGCCCACTGCGGCGGCGGCCAGGGCCCGGACAAGCTGGACGCCCTGACCGCGATCACCGCCTGGGTCACCCAGGGCAAGGCCCCCGCCAGCCTGCTGACTTCGACGGTCGACAGCACCGGAAAGGTCGCCTCGTCCCGGCCCACGTACCCCTTCCCGTCCTTCGCCGAGAACACCACGGGCGGCTCGGCCGACGACCCCTCCAGCTACACCGCGGTCAAGTCCACGGCCGAGGCGAACCTGACCCTGAACTGGCTCGGCTCCTTCCGCTCCGGCTACGAGCAGGTCGGCAACTGGATCCACGGCAAGTGGGTGATCAGCAAGGGCAGGGCCTGACCTGATCCCGCCGCCGCGGCCCACGCACCCAGACCCGAACGCGGCCAGACCGCCGGCACCTGTCTTCGGCGGCCGGCCGTCGCCGACACTCATCCTGGCGCCCTGATCTGCCGCGCGGGCCCAAGGACGATGGACCAGCTCGGGGCATCGCCCCCGCTCGGGCTGCACACCGCTGGGCGACGACGGCGGTTACGAGGGGGAGAAGACTGAGGTGACGGACGGCGCGGCGCGAGAAACGATCGGCGGCGGACGGTACCTGCTGATCCGGCAGGTCGCTTCCGGCGGCATGGGGACGATCTGGCAGGGGGTACGGCACCCGCCTCGATCGGACGGTCGCGATCAAAGAGGTGTCTCTGGGCCTGGTACCGCCCAACGGTGACCCGGGTGCACGGCGGTGTGGTCCGGCCCGAGGAGGACCGGGGGAGCCCGATGTCCCGGCCGAACCGCCTGCGGCGGCGCCGCGCCGCCCGTCGCAGAAGGGCGGACGCCGCCGCGTGCGCGGCCCGTGGTCCCACACGCGGCGTCAGGACACGTCTACAGGGTGGGCATGGTGGTCCCGCACTCCTCGTACTACTACCCCGAAGTCGTCGCGGGCGCCCGCGAGGCGGCCGACGCCCTCGGGGTGAAGCTGACCCTGGGTGTCTCCCGCAACGCCTTCGCCGAGGAACGCGCGCTGGTCGCCGACATGGTGCGCGCCGAAGCGGACGGGCTGCTCGTGACTACGGCGGAGGATCCGCGCACCTCCCCCGACACCGAGGCGTGGCTCAGAGGGCTCCCGCTCCCCGTCGTCCTCACCGAACGTCGCGTGAGGCTCGACAGCGGAGCGGCGGAATCCGTCGCCACCGATCACGAGTACGGCGCCCACCTCGCCGTGCGTCATCCGGTGGAGCGGGGCCGCAGCCGTTTACGGACGAAGGTTAGGCTCACGAACCGCCCTCTCGGCGACACCGCGCCGGGACTGACCGGACGGGAGAGCGTCCAGTTGCCGGCGGCGGTAAGGGAGCCGGCGGTGGTGGGCGGCAGCAAGCGGGACCGGCCGGCCGGGGCGTTGCTGTCGCAGCAGGCACGCCAGCAGGCATCCCATTGCGTGATCGCGTTCATCAACGCGGCGATGGCCACGGTGCGCTACGTCCAGCAGCCACACGTGTTCTCACGTCAGGTCATATGGGAGCGGGTCGAGATGATCACGACGGACGTGTAGGGCATGGTGACGTGGCCGCCGAGCAGGTCGATGGCAGTCCCGGCGCTGTCCAGGACCTCCGCCATTTTGTCTGCGGGGAGTTGGGTGAGGCCGCCGAAGGTGGGGAGCTGGTCGAGCCACTCCTGTCGGGAGTAGGTGCGCTCCCAGGCGAAACGCCACTGCTCCGGCTCGCTGAAGCTGCCGGTCCGGCGGATGCCGTCGGCGATCTTCTCGAACAGGGGCTGGTATGCGTCCACGGCCGATCCTCTCAGCAGGCCGGGGTTGAACGGGGAACCGGGGGCGACCCGTTGGAGAGCTTCGGCGAGGGCGTCGATCACCTCGGCCGGGAGCTGGGGGACGTGGTGGAAGGGGGCGAGGCGGCCGCCGGGCCGGAGCACTTGGGCCGCTTTGGCCGCGCCGGTGACGGGGTCCACCCAGTGCCAGGCCGTGCCGGCGACGACCGCGTCGAACTGCCGCCCGGCCGGCTGCCAGTCCTCGAACCTGGCGACCTCGACCTCGACACGGCAGCGTCGCGCGAAGGCGGCCATCCGCTCGTCGGGCTCGACACCGAGCACCGTGCAGCCGACCGCCTGGAATTGCCGGGCCTCGATGCCGGTCCCGGCTCCGACGTCGAGGACGTGCCGACCGGGGCTCGCGGCGACGATCCTGTCCACCAGGGCCTGGGGATACGGCGGTCGGGTGCGGTCGTAGCGTTCGGCGTCCACGCCGAACGACTCGGCCGTCTGCCGGTGGCGGTGGGGCTCGGGCCCGGACCTGTCCGGCTGTCCCTGCGCTAAAGTGGGCATGCGCCCACACTAATGGGCACATGCCCACTTGTTAAGGCGCAGGTGGCGTTGAAAGGGAGACGATGCCGTCAGGGGTGCACATCCACAACGTGCGCGGCCAGTTGTTCGAAGCCGCCGAGCGCGTCCTGCTTCGGGACGGGCCCGACGCGCTGACCAGCCGGGCGGTCACGGAGGAGGCGAACTGTGCCAAGGGTGTGCTGCACCGGCACTTCACCGATTTCGACGCCTTCCTGGCGGAACTGGTCCTCGACCGCGTCCGCGGCGTCGAGGACCGGACCACGACACTGCGCGCGGCCGTCGGCACCGGCAACGTGGTGGACAACCTCACCGACGCACTGCAGGACCTGTTCGGGCCGGTCACCGTCGCAGTCGTCGCGCTCATCACCTTCCGCGACGGCCTGCGCGCCCGGCTGCGGGATGCCGGTCAGGCCGGCATCCCGCTGGCCGTGCACGGCACCGCCATGATCGCCGCATACCTCACCGCCGAGCGGGAGGCGGGGCGCCTGGCCGGCGACGCCGACATCGACACTCTCGCCCCGACCCTCGTCGGGGCCGGGCACCTGCTGTTCGCCGACCGGACAAGCGCCCCACCGCAGACCGCCGCCGTCCGCAAGATGGTGACCACCGTCATCGCCGGTGCCCTGCGACCACCGCAGTCATGACCTGAGCGCCCAGGCCGCACGTCTCCCCGCCGCCCCCTGGAGCCGATAGGCCTCCGGAGCGGGAGCGGACGGGAAAACCGGTGGGGCAGGGTGCGCCGGGGAGGCAGAACCGGGCGGTGGCTGAACTGCTGTGGGACGACGTCAGATGGTGCTTCGACCCCGATCGCATAAATCCCTGCCGGGGCCGCGCGGATGACGTACGGTGGAGACGCCGACGCGGGGTGGAGCAGCTCGGTAGCTCGCTGGGCTCATAACCCAGAGGTCGCAGGTTCAAATCCCGCCCCCGCTACGACCATCCGGCCCCTCCGTGAACCTGCGGAGGGGCCGGAGCCGTGTTCCACGGTGCCGGCGCGGGTGTCACACTCGCGCGGGCGACAGCCGTTGCGGTGATTGACTCTCCCGTCGCCGACCGGGGGCCGTACTCCGCATGGGAGGCGTCGGGCCTCCGGGCATGAGCGCGTCGTCGCACCGTGCTCGGCGCCAACGGCCCGGCACGGTACGACGGTTCACCCGGTCATGCGTGGAAGCGGTACGAGCCCGCACGAGCCCGGTAGACCTTGTGGACGGCCCCGCCCGAGGTGTCGTCCCGGACGAAGGAGGCGCCCCCGGGCACGGTGACGGGCCGGCCCTGGGTGGGTACCCAGATCTCGGCCTCGGTGTTGTACGGGACGGTCACCGCGAGGTCGATCCCGCCGCCCGGGCGGCGCCGCCACTCCGAGGCGACCCTGCGGCGCACGGTGTCGATCGAGGCGCTGACGTGGTCCAGGGTCGCCGGCGACAGAACCGTGTCGTCGGTGTTCTCCGGCACCCGGCTGTTGACCGCGGCCGCGGGGATGTATGGGCGGATCCGCAGCGTCCGGTAGGCGGTCGAGGTGGGCTTGATGCCGGCCAGGCTCTGGTAGAACCAGGTGGCCACGTTGGAGCGGTAGTGGTGGTCGACCGAGAGCCGGTCCGTCCACTGCTCCCACAGCGAGGTCGCGCCCTTGGCGATCTGGTAGACGTAGCCGGGCACGCCCGTCTGGGTGACGGCCCGCAACGCGACGTCCGTGTAGCCGTACTCGCTGAGGATGTTGAACTCGCAGCGCGAGCCGTACATGTCGTTCTGGATGTGATGGTCGGCGGCCGTGATGCGGTCGGCGAGGAGTTCCACGAGGGCCTTGCGGTTCTCCGCGAGGGTCTTCGCGCCGGAGAGGTGACGTGGATCGCCGGAGACCAGGTCGAGGGCGAGGACGAGGGTGTTCTCGCTGGAGACGCTGCCCTGGGTGAAGCTGCCCTGTGCGGCGTCCCAGTAGTCGGCGATGAACGCCCTGCGCAGGGTGCCCGCCAGCCGCGCGTAGTGCGCGGCGCGTTCGCTGCGGCCGAGAGCGCGGCCGATCTCGTCCATGTAGTCGCCGAAGTGAATGGAGAAGGCGAGGCTGATGACGGCGTTGCTGCCGGGGGCCTCGGCGCCGGAGTAGGCGCCCAGGGACGCCTCGAACTTGTAGTCGTCGGCGGCGGTGAACAGCGTCTCGTAGGAGGCGAGGAGGGCGTCCTGGCGGTCGTAGAGCTCGGCGAACAGGCCGCTGTTGCCGTAGTACCGGTGCAGCTCCCTCGGGATCACGAAGTACGCCGTGTCCCAGGCCGGGACGGCCTTCCAGGTCGCGTTCCAGCCGGGGTGCGGTCGTCGCCGTAGCCGCCCTTGGCGACGGGGACGAACATGGGCAGCTGGCCGGTGGAGATCTGGGTGTCGGGGAAGTGGCGCAGGTAGGTGGTGAGGACGCCGTTGACCTCCCAGGTCAGGGACTCGGACTCGGAGCTGGCCATGGCGTCGCCGGTCCAGCCGTTCTTCTCCCGTGACGGGGTGTCGGTGGGCTTCTGGACGAGGTTGTTCTGCTCGGCCCACTCCAGGTTGCGCTGGATGCGGTTGATCAGGGCGTTGTCCGTGGTGAAGGTGCCGGTGCGGGTGAAGCCGGTGCGGGCGACGGCAACGGTCAGGAGGTCGGCGTCCCGCTCGAGGTCGGGGGCCCGGCCGAGCACGGCCTCAAGACTCTGCACCTGACCCCGTCGCCTGGTTCACGGCCGACAAGGGCGAGGTCGGCACGGCCTACCTGTACCGCTCGACGACCACGCTCGCCCGCGTCGTGCGCGTCCTGGACCGCGCCGAGGACGCCGCCCGCTACACCGTGCTCGCCGAGCGCGTCCGCGACGCCTGGCGCACCGAGTTCCTCTCCCTCGACGGCCGTACCAGCGAGGACACCCAGGCGGGCTATGTGCGAGCGCTGGCTCTCGGTCTCGTCCCCGACGCGTTGCGTGCGGCCGCCGCCGCCCGGCTCGTCGAACTGATCCGCCTCGCCGGCACCCACCTGGGCACCGGCTTCCTCTCCACCGGCGACCTGCTCCCGGTCCTGGCCGACACCGGCCACGCCACCGTCGCCTACGAACTGCTCTTCCAGCGCACCGCCCCGTCCTGGCGGTGCATGCTCGACCGTGTGCCACCACGATCTGGGAGGACTGGGAGGGCGTCGACGAACACGGCACAGCCCACGACTCCCTGAACCACTACAGCAAGGGCGCGGTGGTCCGCTTCGTGCACACCCACGCCCTCGACCGGCCGCGTCGTCTTCCCCGACGGCACGGCCACGACTGTCCCGCCCGGCGTCTTCAGCACGACCCGCTCCAGGGACAAAGGGACGGTGAGAGAGGCGCCCGTGACCGGGTCCAAGCCGTGATCTCCGCCTACGACTTCGGACTCGTCCGCCCGGCCTGATCGTCCGCCCTCTCCCCCGGCAGGAGGCCATGTCGGTGGCCGCATGCGTACGCTGACCGCGGCCTGGCAGTCCCGCTTGCCCAGCACTCCGCGGTACCGGCGGACCGCCTTGACTGCTGCAGGGCCTGTATGCCGGCGCTCGGCCACCGATCACTCGACGAAACGAAGCACCGCTAACCGCGCGGGGGCAACGGGAGGATGAAGTAGCAGCCCCTGACGTCGTCGTCCCGCACGATCGGGTGAACGGCGAAGCCGAGCCGCAGTTTGAGCTGGTGGTTCTCGACGTTCTCACCCGAACTGTGCGACCTGATCTGGTGGCAGCCCTTCGTGCCGGCGGCCGCGATGGCCGCCCGCTGCAGGGCGGTGCCCACACCCCGTCGACGCCATCGCTCGGGAACTCCGAAGGCGAGGATTTTCGCCTCGTGCACCGCCTGTCCTTGGAGGGTGAAGGGCGGGCAGCCGGTGTCAGGGCCTACGGGCTGGACGACGTAGCGGCAGAAGCCCAGTGGCAGTGGGCCCGCCGAGTACGCGGCGAGCACATGGGAGCTCAGGTGGAATCCCGCGGTGAACCGTACCCAGTCGCTCTGCCCGAGTTCATCGATCAGTGCCCACACCGGGTCGTCCTCGACGTGGCCGCCCGGGACTTCCCTGACCTGAATTTCCATCCATGGGACGGTAACCACAGCCCTGCGCGGCCGCTACCGGATTTCCATGGCCGCCCATCACCCACGGGAGACATGACGGACGGCACTGTGCCGCATGGGGTTCGGAGGAGAATGCAACTCAGGGCCAGCGCACCCAGGGGCCGCACCAGCAGCGGTGGCGGGCTGTGAACGCGCCCCGCCTCGTCGCCCTCGTCCGCGCCGGACCCCGCTTCGAACTCGGCCGGCTCGTCGAAGCAGCAGATGGCTCCGTCGGTGCGCACTGCAGGCGTCAGGCATCGAAGCGGCGGCGGGCGGTCTCGATGTGGCCGAGGTAGGTGTGGGTCCAGTCGCACATTCCATCGACGGTTGCGCGCAGGCCCTGGCCCGGTTCGGTGAGGGTGTACTCGACCCGGGGTGGCACCGTGGGGTGCACGGTGCGCTCGACCAGGCCGTTGCGCTCCAGCATGCGCAGGTTCTGGGTGAGCATCTTGTGGCTGATGCCCTCGATCTCGTTCCGCAGTTCGCTGAAGCGGAGGGTGTGCTCACCGAGGGTCTCGATGATCAGGAGCGCCCACTTGTTGGCGACGTCGGAGAAGATCTCCCGCGCCAGGGAATCCGCGCGCCGGAGGTCCGCCTCCTCGGGTGAGCTCCTGAACTGCTTGGTCACCATCAGGTTCCCCAGTCACTGAGCTTCTTCAGCGTTGCCGCTCCAGGGTGAGGATCGCCTTGGCGATTGACGTCATGCGGTTTGGACTACACCGGGATCCGCGAAAGATCCGCCAGGACTTCAGGCGGGCGACGCTGCGATCGACCGGTGCCCGTGCCTCGGCCAGGGCCCGGTTAAAGGGCGCTGAGGGGACCGGTCAGGGGCTGGCCTGGCTGCCTCCCGCGCCCTGCGGCAGTACCCCGCCCGCACGCCCCCGTTCCGCCTCGGCGACCAGTTCGCGGACCCGTGCCGCGGGAACGGGCACGCCGGGAGTGCTCAGGAACCACGGGAAGTAGTCGGCGGGGGTGAGACCGGCGGGCGGTTCGCCGAGGTACGGCTTGGTGTACACGGGCGTGCCCGGCTCGCTGCGCCAGCTCTCGGCCAGCCTGCCCGTGTCCACGGTGTCGTAGCCGAGGGTGTCCAGGAGCTGTGCCGCTTCCTGTTTCGCCGTCTCGTCGTCGCCCGCGACGGGCAGGGCGCTGCGGTCCGGCGCTCCGGTGGGGCGAGCGAGGGTGAACAGCTGGTTAGAGCCGATGCTGTTGAACGCCTTCACCAGGCGCGAGCCCGCGAGGTGGCGTTGCACGAGGCTGCTGGAGGTGAGCTCGATCGAGTCCAGCTCCGCCAGGCGGCCGTCGCGCTGCGGGTAGTAGTTCATCGTGTCCAGGACCGTCTTGCCGCGCAGCGCCGCGACGGGCAGCCGGTCATAGGCCTTGAGCGGGATGGTGACGACGACGAGGTCACCGGCACGGGCGGCCTCGTCCGGGGTCGCCGCACGAGCCCCCTCGCCCAGCGAGGTCACCAGGTCAGCCAGTGTGTCGGGCCCGCGGGAATTGCTGAGGACGACATTCATTCCGGCCGCCACAGCAAGGCGTGCCAGGGAGGTTCCGATCAGTCCGCTACCGATGAGGCCGAGCGTTCGAGGCACTGCGATTTCTCCTTCTGCGGTGGGAGGCGGCCGCGAGCCGGCGCAGCCCTGCGGGCGCCTCTCGGCGCTGGAGGACGGGGGGACACCTCGGTGTGTCACCGCACCGCCCATGAGGCGACGGCGAGCACGGCTGCGCCCGGCGGTCGACAGGCTCCGGCTGATAATCCGGAGGCCGCATCCGTTTTCTATCACGAAAAAACGGAGGTAGCATCCTCTTCATGTTCGGAGTGCTGCTCATCACCCGCCCTACCCCGCAGGAACAGCCGTGAGCGCCCCGCAGCCGGTGGCGCGCAAACCCCGGGCGGACGTCGTTCGCAACCGGGCCCGCGTCCTCGACACAGCGCTACGGCACTTCACCGAGCATGGCGTCGGCACCTCACTGGAGGCCATCGCCAAGGACGCCGGCGTCGGTCCCGCCACGCTCTACCGGCACTTCCCGACCCGGGAAGCACTGCTGGCCGCTGCCCTCGACGTGCACGGCGAGGCACTCCTGGAACAGTTGCCGTCCCTGAAAGACGCGGCCAATGCCGACCAGGCCCTGCGCCGCTGGATGCGGGCCCTGGAGGACTACCTCAGCACCTTCAGCGGCCTGCCCGAACCCGTCCTCACGGCACTCGCCTCCTACGACTCTCCACTCGCCGCCAACTGCGAGAAGCTGGTCGCGATCACGGACGACTTCGTCGACGCCGCTCAGCGGCACGGCACAGCCCGTCCCACCGTACGCGGCAGGGACCTCTTCTTGGCCACCCTCCTCCTCGCCTGGACCCGCAACGCCCCGATCGGGGACGACGCCCTCCCCACCCTGCGCAACCTCCTCGAAACCGGGTACAGCACTCGCTGACCGGACGGGATCCTCGGCGGCCCGGCATGCCTCTCCACCTCAACTCGGCCCGCCACCACCATGACCTTCCTCGGCATGATCGCCGGAGGGCCTGGCACGCAGCCCGCGCAGAGCACGTCAGGGCCGCCGTAGCGGTCGTAGAGCACTGCCTTCATCATGCGGTCGTTCATCGTTCTGCCCGGGTCGCCGGGGGTCTCCGTTGCACACGTCAGTCCCATGCGACGATGGTCACGAAGTGCCACTGGACGAGGTCAGCATCACCTTTGCGCCTAATCCGCTGGACGGATGGCTAGCACGAGCGCACGGGCGCAAGAGACACTGAAGTCTCCAGCGCTGCCGCTCCAGAGTGAGGACGGCCGCGGAGATTGACGACATTCGATTCGGGCTGCACCGGGATCGGCGGAAGATGCGCCAGGACTTCAAGCGCGCGACGCCCCGCTCGACCGGTGCCCGTGCCGCGGACAGCGCGCGGTTGACGCTTTGCTGGGTCGGCGTGAGGTCACGGCCCGGCGGGCGTCTGAGGGGTGTTGTCACCCAGCGACCGGCTCCCATGTAGGCACGGTCGGCAAGGATGGGAACGCCCTGGCGTTCGCAGATCCGGATGATCCGGTGGGTGCGGGCCGCAGTGAGATCGTGCGCGCGACCGGGCAGCGTCGGCGAAACCCACAGCAGCTGCCCGGCCGGGTCGGTCACCACCTGCACGTTCACCCCGTGCCGTCTGTGTTTGTGGGAGAAGTCGGCCCGGCTGTCGCCGACCCGGTCGCACTCCGCCAGGGTGCCGTCGAGCAGGACGTAGTCCGGTTCCGCCTCGCGCAGGGCGCGCAGCAGGCCGGGTGCGCGGTCGGCGAGCAGGTCGACGACGGCTGTCGTGTAGGCGTGGGCGGTGCCGACGGAGATGCCGAACCCGGCAGCAAGCTGGGCGAGGGTGTCGTGTCGGCGCAGGTATACCAGGCCGACCAGGGCGCGCTGGTGCGGTGGGAGCTTGCAGCGGCGGTCACCCTCGCGGGTGACGATGAGCATGGTTACCCACTCGACCAGGGCGTGGGGCAGGTCGAGCGCGGCAGAATATGGAACCAACGCGGCTCCTGTGCCTGTGGGTTGAGACTTCGAACACCTCCCCCAACGGCACGGGAGCCTCGTGCGTTGCGGGCATCGACTCCGTCACCCGATCAGTGGCCCCGTTGAAAGGCCTCACTGAAAAGTGCGTTCTTCCACGTCAGCGTTCACTCTCCTACGGTTCCCGAGTAACCACAAGAGAGTGAGAGCGCCCTGATCGGATCGCGTGGACGCGAGCCATGGGCATTCATGACAAGGAGACAGGCAACATGGCCATCACCCTGGTGAACCCCAGCGGACTGCCCAAGATCGATGTCTACCGGCAGGTGTCGATCGCATCCGGGTCGAAGCTGGTCTTCGTCGCCGGGCAGGTCGCCTGGGACGCCGACGGGGTCACGGTTGGCGAAGGCGACCTCGCCGCTCAGGTCGAGCAGTGCTACCTCAACATCGCCACCGCCCTGGCCGAGGCCGGCGGCTCCTTCGACGACGTTGCGAAACTGACCTTCTACGTCGTCGACTGGACCCCCGACAAGATGCCCCCGCTCCTGGAGGGCATCTCCCGGGCCGCCGTGAAGCTGGGGGTCACCCCGGTCCCGCCGACCACGCTGATCGGCGTCGCGGCACTGGACATCCGCGACCACCTGGTCGAGATCGAAGCCACCGCGATCCTCGACTGAACAGATGCTCTGGGGCCGCCGCGCACGAAAATGGCTTGGCGTTGTGCGTGAGTGCGGTCAGGCCAGCGGTACTTCGAGTCGCTCGGTCAGGCGGTCGTAGGTGATGCCGAAGGTCTCCAGCACCGTCACGCCGCCAGGACCCGTCTTAAAGGTCGCGAGGTCCGTGTACACCCGGTCGACGCAGCCGAGTCCCGTGACCGGTTAGGTGCCCTCCGCCACCAGCTTGGAGACGCCGTCCTCGGTGAACAGCGTCGTCATCACGAACACCCGCTTGGCGCCGATCGCCAGATCCATCGCTCCGCCGACGGCGGGGATGGCGTCGGGGGCGTCTCGGGCGTCGGGGGCGTCGGTGTGCCAGTTGGCCAGGTCGCCGGCGGCCGACACCTGGTAGGCGCCCAGCACACAGATGTCGAGGTGTCTGCCGCGCGTCACGGCGAAGGGGTCGGCGTGGTGGAAGTAGGCGGCTCCGGGCAGTTCGGTGACGGGGATCTTCCCCGCGTTGGTGAGGTCCGGGTCGACCTCGCCCTCCTGGCCGGTGAGCCGTTCATCGTCCGTCCCTCGCAGGAACGGTCGAGTATGCACGGCCGCGTGCTCGCCGCCTGCGCCCGCGCCGGATTCGAAACCTCGCCCATGATCGAGGTGGGCGAGACCTCGACCCTCGTCGTCTTCGTCGCGGCAGGCCACGGCGTCGCCCTCGTCCCGGAATCGGTGCAGAGCCTCTGCCTCGACGGTGTCGGCTGCGTCCCACTCGCCGAGACCGAAACCGTCGACCTCGGCTCGCCCGCCGAGCACGTGCCGAGTCGCGGGCCGTGGAACAGGTCGCGGCGATCGTCGAGCAGTGCATGAAGCAGCAGCCGGCGCCGCGGACGACAGCCCGTTCCCCTCTCTGATGCGCATCTTCGTGTCAGTGGCTCTCCGCGACAGCCACGCGCCCCGATCGCAGTGAGGTCCGCCCTCGTACCGGGCTGCCGAGGGTGTGTGCGAAGGCGAGGAGTGGATCGTCCGACACCACCCGCATCCCGTGCCCCGCAAGCAGTTCCGCCATCCGCTGCGGCTTCCACAGCGACCGCCACGGCTCGCCCGACGTGACCGAGCTCCCGAGCGCGCGGGTCAGTAGTCGCCCCGCTGCCGCCTTCACCGACGGCGTCTGATAGTTGACGACGAGTGCACTGCCCGGGACCGTCCGGGCGGCGAGCGCGGCCACGGTGGCGCTCACCTGGTCGCGGGTCAGATATGGAACGACGCCTTCCCACAGCCAGGTCGTGGGCGCGGACGGGTCGTGCCCGGCGGCTTCCAATGCCGTACCGAGATCGTCGACAGCGAAATCCACGGGTGTGAACCGGACGCGACGGGCCATGGCCGGCAGTTCAGCAGCGGTGCGACCGCTCTCGCCCGACCCCCGTACCGCCTGCGCGGCGTCGGCGAGACGAGCGCGCTTGTCCTGCTGGGAAGCTGGATGGTCGACCTCCCACACATCCGTCTGCGCGAGCTCGGGCAGACGCCACGCGCGCGTGTCGAGACCGGCTCCGAGGATCACCAACTGGGCGGTGACACGGGCGCGCAGGGCCTCGTCGATCGCGACCGTCCGCGGCACGACCAATTCAGCACACGCCCGTACGCTCTCGTACGTGGTGCGCGCCCGCCAGCCTTCCGGCGGAGTGCTCGCGCGCACCTCGTCGACGGGCAGACGCTCGGAGGCACGCAGCAGTCGTACCGCCACAGGATCGGAGAACCCACCTGGAGCAGCCCTGCCGTCCGCAGCCGCTCGCCCCTGGCAGACCAACACCGCCGTCTGACTCGCCGCACGTCCGCTCTGGTTCATAGGACCGATTCAACAGCAGCCTGCCAGGCCCGGGGTATCGCCGAGGTGTCGACGGGCAGGAGCAGCACCGAGCCGCCGGACGTCATGGCCGTCAAGCACCCTTGTGGCGAGTAAGCCCGAAAAGTTTGCGTGAAAGCACATGATGGGCGTTCCAGAAGAGCATGGCCGCCAACGGGAGTTCGATGCACAGTGACGCGATCGCTCCCGGGTGATCTCCGGGAGCCGTGCTGGTCATGAAGTCGAACCAGCCGTCGCACACGAGAAGGGCCCCAGTCGTGCAGGACCAAGGATGACGGTCGGCCTTCGCAGCCATCCGGTGAGGGCGGTAGCGCCCAGAGCCGAGCTCAGCCGGACATTGAAGCCTATCCAGGTCGAGTTCCACTTCTGAGTGGTACAGGAACGTGGCAACGTGTGTTGCGAGGACGTCCGCCGGTCGACCGCCGTCAGTACGACTCTGCCTCTTCGACGCGCGTGCATGCACTGCCACGGATGTCCCCAGCGTGCTCGGAGTGACGGACGCGTTACGGTCCGCTCGACGGGGCGAGATGCTTCAGCTTGCGAAGAATATGTGAGTATAAGTCAGGTATATCGATCTAGTAACTGCCTCGCCAGCACCCTACAACCGCCGAGGCCTTCGGATGCCGACGTCGCCGGTGCGGCCTGCCGGATCAGGAGCGATCGAATCCGCTGCGGCTCTCCCCGACCACCGGAGACGTGCCTGCCGTCAGTCACCCGGGGCTGGTCGGACACACAAGTCGTCCCTGCTGGGCGGCGCTCCGGACCGGGGACACGGCCACAGATCAACACCATAGATTGCGCACCGTGCGCTTCTCCTCGCCCCAGGAGCGTGGGCAGCATTCCGCGGACTGATCGCGGTTGCGGCAGGACCACAGAGGAGTCGCCCACCATGTGCAGAACTGAAGCGAACGAACAGTCCGTCCCGGACCTGACGACATGTTCACCGACGGATGGGCAGTCACAACACACCTCCCGCCGGGCCCTGCTGGGTGCCGTGACGGCTTCGGCTCTGGCAGCCACGCCGCTGGTCTCCGCCTCACGGGCCGCCGCCGCGACATCGTCGAGCGCCCCTTACGCGGACCTGTCCCTGGTGCTGCTCGGTACGAACGCGGGACCACCGCCGTTGGCGGACCGGTACGGCATCGCCTCCGCCCTGGTCGTGAACGGCAGGACATACCTGGTCGACTGCGGCCGTGGTGCGGTGACCCAGTACATGCGTGCGGGCCTGTCGATGCCGTCACTGACCGGGATCTTCCTGACGCACCTGCACGCCGACCACATCGTCGACTACTACGCCTTCCCCCTGCTGGCGGCGGGAGCGGCCGGGGACCAGGGATTCCAGAAGGCGGTGTCCGTCCACGGCCCGGGCCCCGCCGGGATGTCCTCCACGGTGGCCGGCGCGCCGGGCCCCGTGCCGGGCACCGTCGAGATGACGAAACAGGCCGGGCAGGCCTACGCCGCCTCGTCCACCTTCTTCATGACCGAGCACGCAGGCATCGACCCGGCCACCATGCTGGACGTCCACGACGTGCTGCCGCCGGCTGCGACTGGTGCCTCCGCGGCGAACACCGCACCCGCCATGCAGCCGTTCACCGTCATGGAGAACGACGACGTCAAGGTCACGGCCGTCCTCGTACCGCACGGCGCGGTGTTCCCCGCCTACGCCTACCGCTTCGACACCGACCACGGCAGCGTCGTCTTCTCCGGCGACACCGCCCCCACCCCCAACATCGTCACGCTGGCACGGGACGCGGACGTACTGGTCCACGAGGCCGTCTACCCCGCCGGGCTGGCCGGCCTGGGGCTGCCGCAGACCCTCATCGACCACATCCTCACCACCCACACCGACGTCGCGAAACTCGGGGAAATAGCCGCCGAGGCCGGCGCCGGGACACTGGTCGCCACCCACCTCGGCCCCGGCGACCCCGCAGTCGTCCCCGCCGCGACCTGGCGCCGCCTGTTGCGCGCCAGCGCCACAAGCGCCGGTTACGGCGGCCGCATGATCCTCGGCGCCGACCTGATGCGGCTCCCCGTGAAGCGCAGAAGGTGAGATCGCGAGACCGACGACCTCCTGCGGCGCTGCGTCCGGTGAACGACCTTGTGCAGACCCCCTAGGCGTACCGACTGGTCGGTACTAGCCTCTGGCCACGCTCTCGGAGCCGGGGCTCCGCGCACCCTCGTCACACCGGCGCGAGCATCCTGATTCCGGGTATCCCTGGGAGGAGCCGTATGTCCGCCAGTACGACGCCGTTCGACGCCGACAGACCCGCCCCCGATGCGCCCACCACGGACACCCGCTCCCCGCTGGCCCGGCTGTACTGCCGCGAACTGGCGGTCTATCCGCCCACGGGTCGCCGTATGGCGTACCTCGCGATCGTGGTCGTCACCACGGTCGTCCTGTACTACATGCTGTACATCCAGTACGCGGTGGCGACGTCGATCATCACGCACTTCGGCATGACGTACCGCTACTTCATCTGGGTCTCGGTGATCGGCAACGCGATCGGGGCCTTCGCCTCGCTCGTGGCCGGCCTGGCGGACCGCTGGGGCCGGGCGAATCTGGTGGTCTACGGGCTGCTGATCGCCGCGCTGCTGGTCTTCTTCGGGCTGCCGAACGCGGCGAACAAGACCACCTACCTGGTGCTCTTCGCGCTCGTCAGCTTCATCGAGGGCATCGTTCTGGTCGCCACCCCGGCGCTGATCAGGGACTTCTCCCCGCAGCTAGGCCGGGCCACCGCGATGGGGTACTGGACGATGGGCCCGGTCATCGGCTCCCTGGTGGTCACCACCGTCACCAGCAACACCCTCGACACCGCCACCTGGCAGGACGAACTGCGCTATTCGGCGATCGCCGGGTTCGTCGTCTTCATCGCCGCGGTCTTCGCGCTGCGCGAGCTGTCCCCGGCGCTGCGCGACCAGATCATGGTGACGCTGCGCGACCGGGCGCTGGTCGAGGCGCGTGCCAAGGGGCTCGACACCGAGGCACTGCGCCGCGGCGAGTGGCGGCAGATGATGCGCCTGGACGTGCTGGGCTCGGCCTTCGCCATCGCCGTGTTCCTGCTGCTGTACTACGCGGCGGTCGGCAACTTCGTCGTCTACTTCTCGACCGTCTTCGGCTACAGCGAGCAGCGCACCAACGCGCTGGCCAACTGGTACTGGGGGGCGAACGCCATCGCCCTGGTACTGGTCGGCCTGCTCTCGGACCGGCTCAAGGTACGCAAGCCCTTCATGATCGTCGGCGCGGTCGGCTCCGTCGTGGTGACCGCGGTCTTCGCCACCCGCGCCACCCACCTGACGACCGGCTACTACACCTTCGCCTGGCTTTTCGTCGGCATCGGCGTCTTCAGTGGCATCGCCTACGCGCCCTGGATGGCGAGCTTCACCGAGACGGTGGAGAAGCACAACCCGGCGGCGACCGCGGCAGGTCTGGCCGTGTGGGGCTGGACGGTACGCATCGTGGTCGCCGTCTCCGCGGCCTTCATCCCCGTACTGGTCACCTCCGTGACCCCGCTCGTGGAGCACGGCGCCGAGGTCAAGGCCGCCTCCGCGCAGGCGGCGCCCGCGCTGGCCGTCGTCAACGCGCACCCCGAGCTCTTCGCCGAGCTGAACAAGTACACCCCGACCACCGTGCCGCCCGCGCTCAACGCCCGCGCCGTCCGGGAAGTCGGCGTGGCGGACCTCGCCGTCGTCCAGAAGGCGGGGC
Organism: Streptomyces sp. NPDC013157; assembly: GCF_042899865.1. Classification (NCBI taxonomy): domain Bacteria; kingdom Bacillati; phylum Actinomycetota; class Actinomycetes; order Kitasatosporales; family Streptomycetaceae; genus Streptomyces; species Streptomyces sp. NPDC013157. The sequence goes on from NZ_JBIBAK010000002.1 coordinate 226,782, forward strand.
CACAGCTGAAGGTGTTGCAGGAGTACGGCGCCCGGGTCCAGAGGGCGTCGAAGGACGGGCCCGGCGAGTGGCGCACGTGGTGGTGGATCTGCGTCGGCGGCCAAGTGCTCTTCCTGCCCTTCGTCTTCGTGATGGCGGGGCGTTGGAGCCCGAAGAGGGCGCGCTCGGACGCCGAGGCGCACCAGGCCGCGGTCAACCGCGAGCTGGCCGCTCTCGCCGCCGCCAAGGAGTGACCAGGCGATCGGATGCGCCACCAGGCGGGGTGCACCGCACAGCCGGGCGCTGCACCCCGTGCCCGCGAACAGTTCAGTCGGCGAGCAACATGCCGCGCCGCAGGCCCAGTTCTGATTCGGCCACGGTGCGCGGCATGTCCGCCGTGGGCGTCCTGCGGTGGTCGGCGGTGGTGTTGACGTACGCGCTGGCGCCGTCGATCGCGACGAGGATACGGGTGGCGGCGCCCCAGGGATCCGCGCAGGCGAAGAGCCCGGCCGCCGTCCCTGCGGTGATCAGCTCCTCCAGGCGCCGGCACCACAGCAGTTCCTGCTTGATGACGTGCTCGCGCAGCACCGGACGGTAGCGCGACAGGTGCCGCGCGTTGAGCCAGAGCTTGCTGACGTCGTCGAACTCGGCACTCGTCGTCAGACCGAAGAACCTCCGGAAGGTGTGCAGGGGGTCGTCCGGCTCCGACGGCAGCAGGCCGTCGAGTTCCTTCATCGTGGCATGGGTGAACGCCTCGGCGACCAGTTCGTCCGCGGCGGGGAAGTAGTGGCCCACGAGTCCGGGCTGAACACTCAGCTCGTCGGCGACCCGGCGCAGGGTGACGCACTCCAGGCCTTCGGTGAGCCCGATCCGTGCCGCCGTGGCGACGAGCTCGCTGCGGCGTTCACCGGGCGCCTTGCGGACGCGCTTGCCCGTCGCTCTTGACGTCATACGCCGAATGCTATTGAGTGGGCAGCCAATAAAGCAATTGGTTGCGCGACCAATAAGCTGGATCGGCAGGAAGTCGCAGCTCACAGCGGTGCGGGGACGCCGCGGCCGACATCCGTCCGGTATCGGCGGTCGCCACGGGCTCACCGCCGTTTGTCCACTGCCGCCTGGAGGCACCATGTACGCCGTCACCGACCCGACCACCGGCGAGGTCGTGGAGACCTACCCGACCGCCACCGACGCCGAGGTCGCCGCGGCCGTCGACGCCGCGCACGCCGCCGGCGGCTGGGCCCGGTCCGGCTCCGTGGCCGAACGCGCCGCGCTGCTGCGCCGCCTGGGCGACCTGCACGCCGAGCACAGCGCCGAACTCGCCGCGAGCATCGTGCGGGAGATGGGCAAGCCCCTCGCCGAGGCGGAGGGCGAGATCGGCTTCTGCGTCGACATCTACCACTACTACGCCGACCACGCCGAGGAGTTCCTCGCCGACGAGCCCCTCGACGTCACCTCCGGCCCCGGAACCGCGGTCGTACGGCGCGGTCCGGTGGGCGTCCTGCTCGGCATCATGCCGTGGAACTTCCCGGCCTACCAGGTCGCCAGGTTCGCGGCCCCCAACCTGGCCGTCGGCAACACCATCGTCCTCAAGCACGCCCCGCAGTGTCCCGGTACGGCGGCGCTGCTGGAGCGGCTGTTCGCCGAGGCGGGCTTTCCGGCGGGCGCGTACGTCAACGTGTACGCCACCAACGAGCAGATCGCCGACGTGATCGCCGACCCCCGGGTGCACGGCGTCTCCCTCACCGGCTCCGAGCGGGCCGGGGCCGCCGTCGCCGAGATCGCCGGACGGCACCTGAAGAAGGTCGTCCTGGAACTCGGCGGCTCGGACCCGTTCCTGGTGCTGTCCACCGACGACCTGGACGCCGTCGTCGAGGCCGCGGTCGCCGCCCGTCTCGACAACACCGGCCAGGCGTGCAACGCCGCCAAGCGGTTCGTGGTCGTGGCGGACCTGTACGACGCGTTCGTCGAGAAGTTCACGGCCCGGCTGCTCGACTCCGCCACCGGCGCACCGCTCTCCTCGGCGGCCGCCGCCGAGACCCTGGCGCGGCAGGTCGGCGAGGCGGTGGCGGAGGGCGCCACCCTGCACGGCTCCACGGAGCGGCAGGGTGCCTTCTTCCCGGCGGGCGTGCTCACCGGCCTGACCACCGAGCACACGGCGGCCCGCCAGGAGCTGTTCGGACCGGTCGCGATGGTCTTCCCGGCCGCCGACGAGGACGAGGCCGTACGGATCGCCAACGACACCCCGTACGGCCTCGGTTCCTACGTCTTCACCACCGACCCCGAGCAGGCCGCCCGGGTCGCCGACCGCATCGAGGCCGGCATGGTCTTCGTGAACGGTGTCGGCGCGGAGGGTGCCGAGCTGCCGTTCGGCGGGGTGAAGCGCTCCGGCTTCGGCCGGGAACTCGGCCGGCTCGGCATGGAGGAGTTCACCAACAAGAAGCTGATCCGCACGGTGGCCTGAGCGACACGGCGGAATCCGCGGACGGGCCCCGGGCGGGCGGTGCCGGACGGCACGGCGCACGGGGGCCTCGCCACCTCCCCGGGTGGCGCTGCGGCTGGTCAGCAGCCGGTCGTGGTGATGGCCGTCTCGCCGTCGGATCGGGCGGTGGGGCCGGTGCTGCTGGTGGGGGCAGTGCCCGGCGACGGGGCCACGGGGACGGCAAAGACGCCGGTGGCCGGGTCGCACAGGCCGTCGGCGTCGCCGTCCAGGAACCGCAGCGGCCCAGCTGTGCGGAGTCCGGGGTCATCCATGGATCTGCTCCCATGCCTGGTCGAGGGCGGTGGCGTACTGAGCGGTGCTGACGGCACCGGGGATGCCGAGCCGCTCGCCGAGGACGGTGAAGGCGACGCCGGTGGCGCCCAGCCGCACGGCCTGGTCGTGGTCGGCGCGCACCGCCTCGGCGTAGCGGTCGGTGGCCAGCACCTCTCGGACGGCGCGGGCGGGGATGCCGAGCTCTTCACCGAGACGGACGAGGGTGTCCGGGGCGAAGGCGGCGTCGTTGCCGCCGAAGACCTCACTCTGCATGGCGCGCAGGTAGTCGAAGGCGACGTCGTGCTCGGCCCCGAGGTCGACCAGGCGCAGCATGTCGGAGGTGTTGCTCGCCGGGCGGTCGACCCCGTAGCGCAGGCCTTCGGCCGCGGCCCACTGTGCCATGCCCTCTTCCATCGCACGGGCCTGCGCGGGAGCCGCGCCGTACTTCTCCGCGAGGTACCTCAGCGTCGGCATGACGGTGGTCGGGGCCTGTGGGTCCAGCTGGAAGGTGTGCACCCTCAGCTCGATGTGCTCGGCGTGCGGGGACATCTCGATCACCCGGCTCAGCCGCTGTTCGCCCAGGTAGCACCAGGGACAGAGCACGTCCGCCCAGACGTCGACCGTCGAGGGCACCATCACGTTATGCCGGAGCGGTCAAGCGCCGGTCGCGGTGGGGTGATCCCGAGTCTGGGCACGGCAGCAGCGGGCAGACCACGGCCCGCGTCCCCTTTTCCCCCGGAGCGACACCCTCCGCCCGGCGCGCGGTGGTAGGACATGACAACCACCCGCACACGGACCGCGGAGCGCGGAACGCACGCGGGGCGGACACAACACCGTGGAGGGGGACGGGACATGACCGCAGGGAACATCGACGATGTCGTGGACGGGCTTGCCCGGATCGTGCAGGAAGCCGGCCGCACCCGTGACCGGGCCGGATACTTCGCGGCGCTGTACCGGCAGGTGACCGTCGAGATCCGCACCGCCATCCACAGCGGACTGTTCGACGACGGCCCCCGGATGGACCGCTTCGACACCCACTTCGGCAACCGCTACTTCGAGGCGCACGACGCCTGGCGCCACGACCGGAGCGGGCCCCGCTGCTGGCGCGAGGCCTTCGGGCTCCTGGACGACGCCGACACCGTCATCGTCCAGCACCTGCTTCTCGGCGTGAACGCGCACATCAACCTCGACCTGGCCGTCGCCGCAGCCCGCACCAGCCCGGGCGGCGAGATCCACGCCCTCCAGCACGACTTCGAGCTGATCAACGACATCCTCGCGCGAGTGGTGCTGGGCGTGCAGGACTCCCTCGACGACCTGTCCCCTCTCATGTCCCTGCTGGACAGGATCGGAGGCCGCACCGACGAACAGATCCTCGACTTCAGCATCCGCCAGTCCCGCCAGGAAGCCTGGTGCAACGCCCTGCTCCTCGCCGGCCAGAACGACACCGAGCGCGCCGCCACCATCGAACGGCTCGACATCCGTGCCGCCGTACTCGCACGGCTCATCGCACGGCCGGGCGGCCTCCTTCGCCCCGCCCTGGAACTCATCCGGCACACCGAGAACAACGACATACCCGCCGTCATCACCCACCTCGACAACGCCATGCACCAGCCGCTCGCCCAGCAGGACACCGGACGCCAACCGGGAAACTGACCCTCGCCACCCCTCCCATGGGCACCCCATGCGCAGCCGCCCGCCCGTATACGCGAGGGAAAATTCAGTTCATCGGTCCGCAAACCGGTCGCTGGATCGGTGTAATCCGCACAGATGCCGCGCCGCGCAGCGATCTAGCGTCGAAAGTGCACGGGGGCCACACGGACCAGAAAGCACCGAGACGCACATGCCCATCCCGGATACCGACGTCATCTCCCTCTCCACGACCGACCTCGACACCCTCACCCCGCCCGCCGCCACCCACCTTCACGGACCCGCCGACGAACTGCCGCCGGCCGCGTCCCCGCCCGACCTCGTACTGCAGCAGGTGCGCGACGAACTCGCGCTCGACGGCGACGCGCAGCGAAACCTCGCCACCTTCGTGACCACCTGGATGGAACCGCAGGCACGGCAGCTGATGGCCGACACCGCGGAGAAGAACCTCGCGGACCGCGCCGAGTACCCGAAGATCACCGCCATGGAGGAGCGCTGTGTGCGGATGCTCGCCCGGCTGTGGCACGCACCGCACCCGGAGCAGGTCCGCGGCTGCTCCACCACCGGCTCCAGCGAGGCGGGGATGCTGGGCGGCCTGGCACTCAAGCGCCGTTGGCAGCAGCGCCGGCGCGCCCAGGGGAAGGACACCGCCCGCCCCAACCTGGTGATGGGCGCGAACGTCCAGGTGTGCTGGAAGAAGTTCGCCAACTACTTCGAGGTCGAGCCGCGGTACGTCCCGATGGAGCCCGGCCGCTTCCACCTCACGCCCGACACCCTGACCGCGTACTGCGACGACAACACCATCGGCGTCGTCACCGTCCTCGGCTCCACCTACGACGGTTCCTACGAGCCCGTCGCCGACATCTGCATGGCCCTGGACGGCTACCAGGCCGCCACCGGCACCGACATCCCCGTGCACGTCGACGGCGCCTCCGGCGCGATGGTGGCGCCGTTCCTCGACCCGGGTCTGATGTGGGACTTCCAGCTCGAACGCGTCGCCTCCATCAACACCTCGGGGCACAAGTACGGGCACGTCTTCCCCGGTCTCGGCTGGGCCCTGTGGCGCGACGCCGAGGCCCTTCCGGACGACCTGGTCTTCGAGGTGGACTACCTCGGCGGCCGCTCCCCCAGCTTCACCCTCAACTTCTCCCGTCCGGGCGCCCACGTCGTCGCGCAGTACTACAGCTTCCTGCGGTACGGCTACGAGGGTCTGCGCCACCTCGCGGTCCAGAGCCGTACGACGGCCCGTGCCCTCGCGACCCGCATCCGGGCCACCCCGCCCTATGAACTCCTCACCGACGGATCCGAACTCCCCGCCCTCGCCTTCCGCCTCGCGCAGGGAACGCACGGCTTCTCCGTCTTCGACGTCTCGCACGCCATGCACGCACGCGGCTGGCATCTGCCCGCCTACACCTTCCCCGCCCCCTGCCAGGACGTCTCCGTCCTGCGCCTCGTCGTCCGCACCGGGTTCACCGCCGAGCTCGCGAGCTCGTTCATCGCCGACCTGACGGAAGTCACCCGGCAACTCCAGCCCCGCCGGTCCATGCCCGCACCGACCGTCAAGCCACCGGCCGGCACCCCGGAGCCGGCCCACGCCGGGACCACCGCATAGCCCCGGAACTCCTCAGGACGTCGTGGGTCTGGTCGACAGCGCCGGTACGCACAGCCACGCGAGGCCCGCGGCGGTCAGGTAGGCCAGGGCGCCGACGGCCATGCTGGTGCGCAGGCCGGTGTTGTAGTCGGCGGCCGTGGCGAGCAGGCTGCCGCCGAGCGCGACGCCGGTGGCGCTGCCGATCTGGCGGGTGGTGTTGAACAGGGCGGAGGCGGCGCCCGAGTACGCCGAGGGCGCGGCACCCATCACGGTGGCCGTGGAGCCGGTGAGGGCGAAGGAGGTACCGAATCCCGCGGCCATCATCGGGGCCACCAGCAGCGGGTAGGCGGGGTCGGCGCCCGCGGCGGCCCAGCCGGCCAGGCCCAGGGCGGCCAGGAGCATGCCGGAGATCACCAGTGGACGATCGCCGGTTCTGCGGACCAGCCGCCCGGACAGGACGGAGGCGAACATGGTCATCGCCACCGCGGGGAACAGCGCCAGGCCCGTGCCGAGGGCGCTGAAGTGGCGCTGGTGCTGGAATTCCAGGCTGGCGGTGAACACCATGCCGTAGAAGCCGAAGTTGAACAGCAGGCCGATGACGGCTCCTCCGCTCATGGCCCGAGAGCGCAGCAGGCTCGGGGGCAGGACCGGAGAGCGGGCGAGCCGCTCGCGCACGGCGAACGCCGCGGCGGCCAGGGCGGCCAGGCCCACCCCGGCGAGTACGGCGGGATCGGACCAGCCTCGCCGTCCGGCCTCGTTGAGCGCCGCGGTGAGCAGCGCCGCCGTCGCGATCACCGCGCACTGCGCCGGCCAGTCCAGGGCCCGGTCGGCGCGCCGGGGCGAGCGTGCCACGTGCCGCAGCGTCAGTACCAGGCAGGCCACGCCGACGGGCAGGTTGATGAGGAACACCCAGCGCCAGCCCAACGTGGAGACGAGCAGTCCGCCCAGGAGCGGGCCGGCGGCGGCCGCGACACCCGCCATCGAACCCCACAGTCCGAAGGCCCGTGAGCGGGCGGCCGTCGCCGGGTAGGCCTGTTGGAGCAGGGCCAGGGAGCCGGGCACGATCAGGGCCGCACCGAGCCCCTCCACCAGCCGGGCCACGACCAGGAACGGGGCGCTCGCCGCGAGCGCGCAGGCGGCCGAGGACAGCGTGAACACCGCCACGCCCGCGCAGAAGACCCGCCGGTTGCCCAGCCGGTCACCCAGCGCGCCGCCGGTCAGCAGGAACCCGGCGAAAACCAGGGTGTACCCGTCGGTGATCCACTGGATGCCGGTGAGCGAGGCCGACAGTTCCCCGCCGATCACCGGCACGGCGACGTTGATGGCCGTCACGTCCAGGATCACCATGAAATACCCGGCGCACACCGCCAGCAGCGGCGCCCAGGACCGCTGTCCGGGCGCCGCGGCCGCATCGGAAGAGGGCTTCGCCTCACCACCGTCGGCCGACTCCGCGAACGCCACGGCCCCAACTCCATCCCATCCGCCGAGACACGCCACCAAAAGCCACAATAGGGTAGATATGCGGAACTACGGGGAGCTGTCAGGCCGGGGCGTTCCACAGCACGTGCAGGGCGTCCGGCTTGCGGAAGACCAGGCCGTACGGTGTGGCAGGGCGCTGCGGGTCGGGACGGAGGCCGGGGAGGCGTTCGAGCAGGCGCTGGAGGGCGATACGGGTCTCCAGTCGGGCGAGGTGGGCGGCCAGGCAGTGGTGCGGGCCGTGGGCGAAGGCCAGCTGCAGGCGGGCCTCGGCGCGGCGGACGTCGAAGCGGTCCGGGTCGGCGAAGACGGCCGGGTCACGGTTGGCGCCCGTCAGGGAGACGCTGACCAGGTCGCCTCGGTGGATGGTGGCCGGGCCGAGGACGGTGTCGCGGGTGGCGTAACGGTCCACCACCGCCGCACCGGGCTCCAGGCGCAGCGACTCCTCGACGGCGCCGTCCAGCAGGCTGGAATCGGCCTGCACGAGGGCGAGTTGGCCGGGGTTGTCGAGCAGGTGGAGCAGCGCGTTGGTGATCATCGCCTCGGTCGTCTCGATCCCGCCGAACATCAGGACCGCCGCGTTGGAGGCGACTTCGGGCAGTTCCAGTTGCTCCGCGGCAGAGACGAGGAGCGAGGAGGCGTCCCGGTCGGTGACGGTGGCCGCGACGGCGGCTCGCAGCTGTGCGTACGCGGCGGGGCCCGCCGGGCCCGCCTCCAGGCCCGCGGTGATGTCCGAGACCGACCGTACGATGGCGTCGTACCAGGACAGCACGGTGTCGGTGGTGGTCCCGACCAGCCCGAGAGCCTCGGTCACGACGGCCACGGCGAGCGGTCCGGCGAAGGACCGGCGCAGTTCGGCGGCGCCCGCCGGTTCCAGGGCGGTGAGGAGACGGTCGGTCTCCTGCTCTATGAACGCGGCGAAGCCTTCGTGCACCCTTCGGGGCCGGAAGGGTGCCGCGAAGGGGTCCCGGTGGCGGGTGTGCGCGGCGCCGTCCAGGGACAGCATGCTCGGCCCGACGACCTGGGCGGTGGTGAAGCGGGGGTCGTCGACGGTGAAGGTGGTGGCGTCCCGCATCACGTCCAGCGCGAGATCGCGACGCGTGACCAGCCAGCCGTTCAGCTCGGGCAGCCACGACACCGGCTCGTGGGCGCGCAGCAGTGCGAGGCGCGGGTGCGGATCCCGGGCGAGTTCGGCGAGCGTGGTCGAGGCGCCGAGAGGGAACGACACGGCGGTGCTCATCACGGGGTCCGGCCGGGCGGAGGGAAACGGTTCACGCGTCATCGTAACCACGGCGCGCCGACCGCCCGTTCACCGGCTCCGGCGCGCGGATCCGCCGCCTCCGGGTGACCGGTCCGCGTCCCGTTCCCGTCGCCTGGCCGTGGGCGCGGAGGGCAGGGCCACGTGGCACTCCTCCGCCGAGGGGTCACTCCGCCTCGACCGTCGTGGTGACCCGGGTGAGAGCGGGGCTGCGCGGTACCGAGCCGAACCCGAAGCGCACGGGAGGTTCGACCGGGGCGAGCGCACCCAGGTTCTCACCGTCGAAGGCGCCGGACAGTTCACGGATCGCGACCAGATCCCGCGCGCCGTACCACTCCCTGCGGCCGCCGCCCGCGCTGCCCCGGGTCCGCACGCCGGGCAGCAGCACGCGGGCGACGCCGTCCGTGACGACGGCCCAGGCCGGGCGGCGGGCGAGCGGGCCCGGGACGGCGTGCAGCAGGCGGCCGAGGGGGGTACGGCGGCCGGTGGTGAAGTGCAGGCGGAGCGATCCTGCCGTGACGGTCCAGGTGTCCGCGACGACGGCGACGTCGACCGGTACGACTCGTACGGCGTCGAAGTGGTAGGTGCCGCCGACGAATTCCGCTGTCCGCCGGGTCGGAGCGAGCAACAGCCGTTCCCCGTCGCTTCGCTCCAGCATCACGTCGCTGAACGGGCCGAACGGCGAGCGAGGCCAGTGGCCCAGTACGACGCGGGTGCCGGAGGTGGTGCCGAGGCCCGCGATCCAGCCGTCGAAGCGCAGCCGGGGACGTCGGGCGCCCGGCCGGAACACCTGCCTCATACGTCCGCCTGTCCCTCGTCATCCCGGTGGAGGTGGCACACGGCCGGACCTCGGTGGTGGTGGGGTCAGTCTGACCGCACATGGTGTGCGCACGTGAAGCCGCCGCGCCGAGTGGCCGTCAGGCCACGAGTCCCGCGATGTGGGCGGTGACCGTGTCGAGGATGTCGTTCCAGGCCGACTCGTCGCCCAGGACGAGGTAGTTGAGGGTCAGGCCGTCGGTCACGGCGGCGAGATAGCGGGCCAGCACGGAGACGGGGACGCGGAGTTGCAGGTCGCGGCTGCGGTGCAGCTGCTCGATCAGCTCGGTGTAGGCGGTGCCGTACAGCTCGTACTGACGGCGGGCGAGGTGCTCGAATCCCGGCTCGCGCAGCGCGTACTGAGTCAGTTCGTAGGTGAGCATGTGTTCGTCGGGGCGGTCGCGGACGTGGTCCCAGTACGCCGCGAAGCCGGCCCGGACGGTCTCCTCCAGTGTGGCCCTGGGCCGCAATGCTTCCCGCACCACCCTCACCGAGTGATCGGTGAGGGTGGTGATGACGGACTCGATCAGGGCCTGCTTGGAGTCGAAGCAGTAGTGGAAGACGCTCAGCGACACGCCGGCCTCGGCGGCGATGGCCCGGGTCGTCGCCTTGGCGACGCCGTCCCGGGCCATCGTCCTGATCGCCGCTTCCGTCAGCTGTTCGCGCCGCTGTGCCGACGGCATGCGTGCCATCCGTGAACCTCCGCCTCAGGCGCTGTGGACCCCGACCTCGTAGAGCGAGTATCCCCAGTCCGTGCCGCGGTCGAGGCCGTGGACCCGGACGTAGCGGGCCGGAGTGCCGGTGAACCTGGCCGTGTCCAGGCCGCCGTCGCCGCTCGTGGTGGACCAGGCGGTCCGCCAGTCGGTACCGTCGGTGGAGAGTTCGATGCGGTACGACTTGCCGTACGCGCGCTCCCAGTCCAGCGTCACCCGGGAGACCAGGTGGGTGGAGCCCAGGTCGACCTGCCACCACTGGTCGTCGCTCCAGTCACTGGCCCAGCGGGTGCCGTCGTCGCCGTCGACGGCACGGCCCGGCTGGTAGCTGGTGAACGGGTTCGACTCGGACGAACCGGCCGTCGCCGGCTGCCCCTTGGCGAGGTTGACCGAGGCCTGGTGCTGTTCGGTGGCCCTCCAGGTGCCGAGGTAGGACTCGGCGCCCCGGAACAGGTCTTTCACCACGTCCTGCCCGCCGACCTTCCGGATGTCCTCGATCCAGTCGGGGATCATGCCGGCGTGGGCCGCGCCGTCGGTGTTGATGTCGAAGGTGCGCTCGCCGGAGGTCTGCCTGTCGATGACGGAGCCGCCGTCGACGCTCCTGAAGGGGTACGTCACCTTGTTCGCGGCGTCCGCACCGCGCGGGGCGGGATGGTCGCCGATGCCGTTGAAGTCGGTGCCGTAGCCGTAGCCCACGCCGTACTTGTCGCGCAGCGCCTTGGTCCGGGCGGCTTCCGCGACGAAGCCCTCGGAGCCGTGCATGTACTGGGCGACGAAGCCGCCGAGCGAGTAGACCCGCTCGGTCCAGTTCAGGTCCATCCAGCTGTGCGAGGAGATCACGCCGGGGTAGGACGCCGACTCCAGGATGTCCAGCGCCTGGCCGACGGCCTTGACGCTCATGTGGTCGATCTCCAGCATCATCTTGCGTTTCATCATGCCGCGCACCGCGTACTCACCGAGATCGGTGAGGCCGCGCTTGTTGCACTGCGCGTCCGAGTCGTACGCGGGGACGTCCACACCCGCCGGCAGGTCCGACTCCGCCTCCGATGACGCGCTCCCGATGGGGTTGTCGTGTTGCGGGCCGGTGCACTTCTCGGTCTGCCAGAAGGTACCGGTGGACAGGAACTGGCCGACGTTGATGGCCGTTCCGAGGCCGCCGGAGTCGAAGCGGACGCCGCACAGGGCGTTGTCGAACTTGTGGCAGAGGAACATGGAGCGGACGCCGAGCGCGTAGAGCTCGTCGAGGCCCTTGTCGATGTCCTCCTTGCTGCACTGCGGGATGTCGAGGATCTGCTTGCAGCCGAAGGGTTCGGAGGTCTCCACCCCGAGGACGACGGCGAGTTTGCCCTCCTCGACGACCCGCCGCGCCTGTGCGCTGTCGGTGACGATGCGGAACCAGCCCTTGCCGGTGCCGCCGTACATCGTGTCGATGTACGCCTGGAGCGCGTAGGTCATCCTCGCCTGCAGCCGGATCGACGTCATCTCGTCGCAACTGCGGTCCTTGAAGGGGTAGATGGAGCAGATCATGCCGTTGGTGACGAGGTCGTTGACGAGCACGCGCTGTCCGCCGCGCCAGGCCCGCTCCACCCAGGCGTAGTAGTCGGCCTGGTGGGTCATCGAGTCGTACGCGGGCCAGTCCTTGAAGGTCGGCCAGCCGACCGGGTCGTGCTTGCCGTCGCCGCCGTGGGTGATGTAGTCGAAGATCGCGAGGGTGCCGTCGGGGTAGTGCTCGGGGCAGTCCTTCAGGGCGTCGGCCACACCGGCGTCGGAGAAGACCTTGCCGCAGATGAGCCGGCCGCCGAAGGCCTCGTTGCCGAAGAGGTGGTTGTGCGCGTCGACGAACCCCTGCACCTCTCCTGCCGAGTTGGTGCCGGTGAACGGCTCGCCGGTGACGTCGATCTGGACGTCCGGGGCTGGGCGTGCGGTCGGGATCCACCACTCGTCGCCGGCCGCCGAACTCGGGGTGGGCCCGAGGGCCATGGCCAGTACCAGGAGCAGCAGCGACAGCATGGTGACGTTCTTGCGTCTGCGGTACGAGCGTCGAGTCGGCGTCACGGCCACGTCCCTCGGTCGGCGGGAGGGCGCGGTTGACGAACCCATGAGATTGTCATGAACCGCGCAATACCTGGGACGAGGATCGGGCCGCGCACCTATCGAGTCAAGTGTCCGGGACGCTTGACCTGGAGTGCCCGCGCCCGGTGAAGGGGCCGGTCCCTGGTGCGCCGCGAAAGAATCTTCTGCCCCGCTGTCGATCTGGCCATATCCCGTTCGACGTCATGATGTGGGGCGCCCGGCTCCACGAGGACGCGACAGTATGTGGTGAGAAACAGTGGATCAACTACTGAGAGTCATGAACTTCGTCATCTCGAGCGACGGCGTCGCCGCCGGTGCCAGTGCGGACCAGAGTCTCGAGAATCCGTTCGGCCTCGACCGTGCCGAGCGGCTGTTCGCCTGGGCCGGGGCCACGGCGAGCTGGCCCAACCGCACGGATCCCGGCGGGAGCCGGGGCCTCGACGACTACTTCACCCGGGACTTCCCGCGCAACATCGGTGCCGAGATCATGGGCCGCAACAAGTTCGGGCCCCAGCGCGGGCCCTGGCAGGGCCACGAGTGGCGCGGCTGGTGGGGCGAGGAGCCCCCTTTCCGCACCCCGGTGTTCGTCATGACCCACCACGAACGTCCGTCGTTCACGCTCTCCGACACCACCTTCCACTTCGTCGACGGCGACCCGGCCACGGTCCTCGCCCAGGCGCGGGAAGCCGCGCAGGGCAAGGACGTCCGGCTCGGCGGCGGAGTCACCACCGTCCGGCAGTTCCTCGACGCCGACCTCGTCGACACCCTGCACGTGGCGGTCTCGCCGGTGAAGTTCGGGTCCGGACTACGGCTCTGGGACTCCCCCGACGAACTCCTCGACCGGTTCCACCTGGAGGTGATCCCCAGCCCGAGCGGCGTCACCCACCACCTGTTCTGGCGGAGGTGAGGCAAGCACCCGATCGAGTGCGTCGTGCGGCACCAGGCGGAGTGCTCAGAGTGTGACTCAGGGGGTGATGAGTATGTGCACTGCAACGGCCGCCGCGCTCCGAGGCGGTGCTTCCCCTTCGGTGGGGGAGGATCCGTTGGTCACCTCCCCCACCGTGGGCATGGGTTCAGCAGCGCTTGCCGGAGTAGCCCCCCACCGGCGCGGGGTCACCGGCGGCCCGTACGGTGCCCGACCCGGCCGTGCATTCGCTCACGGTGCTGGTGCCGTTGGACCAGAACTCCTGGGCGGTGGTGTTGGTCCAGGAGCGCTTGCCGAGGACCTCGTCCTGGGAGTAGCTGTAGACGGCCGACGTCACGTCGTAGTCTCCGACGGCGTCTCGGAAGCTCTGCCACACCCAGACGTAGCCGTAGTTCCTGCCGCAGGACGGCGAGTAGAACTGCTTGACGGAGGCGGCGGTCCTGCCTGCGCGCGTGATGTACCCGGTGGTTCCGATCTGGTAGGCGTCCGCGCACACCCCGGCCGCCTGAGCCCGCAGGCTCGCCGGGTTACCGTCGGCGGACGGCGCGGTGGAGGCCGCCGCAGTGGCCGTGCGTGCGGCCGGCGCGGGCGCCGGGCCGGTCCCGGCGGTCGCCACTCCGGTCGGGACGAGAGCGAAGGCGCAGGCCAGCGCCGCAGTGGCGGTCTTGAGATGCCTCATCTGACGTTTCCCCCTGATCGTCGTGGTTGAGCCATGTGTCACGACACGTGCTGACACGTGCTGAGACGTGCTGAGACGTGCTCCGAAGCAGGGGACCCCCAAGAGGCGTGCGTGGTCAGCGCAGTTCCCCGTAGTGCGAAGCGGCCACCTCCGGACTTCCCGGAGCACTTCGGACGCAAGGTGAGACCCGTTGGACGCTCAGAGGGTTGTACAGCAGATGTCCCGCAGGGAGACGGGGCCGCTCCCCCGTGCGCGGGCGCCACGACGGCACGGCCAGTTCATCCGTCGTGCCTCACCAAGGTGCCGGGGCGGGTGGCGGGACCACCGGGGGCCGGTCCTCGCAGGTGATGGTGTTCGGCAGTTCCCAGGACGCCAGCCAGGGGCCGGTCGTGCCCCCTCCGTCGTTGCCGCCGAGGTCGTCGACCGCGAACTCGGAGCCGGAGGGGGGAAAGTTGAAGGATCCGCAGTTGTCGATGCCGACCGCGCCGACGTTACGGGCGTCCACGTTCTCGAAGGACGCCGATCCGGCGGAGCGGGCGCTGAGCACGGACGTGCCGGTGCCGTCCACGCGGATGTCCTTGAAACGGACGCCCCGGATCGCGTACTTGTCCTTCACCGGGAAGTCCGAGACCAGCATGATCGCGTTGTAGGTGTTGTCGAGGAAGTGGTCGCCGGTGACCTGGATGTCGGCGTCGATGTCCCGTTCCAGGGCGTAGAACCAGATGGCTCCCAGGCCGATCTTCCAGTTGAGCTCGAACGGCCCTGAACGCACTGTGGTGTTGTCCGAGATCCTCAGATGTCCGGTGAACGGCTGCGCGCCGAACCGGGAGCCGACCTGGATGGCGCTGCCCTCTCTGATCGGGTCGGCGATGAGGTTGCCGGTGACCGTGTTGTCGGTGCCGCCGTACAGGGCGATGCCGTTGGCGAGGACCGGGGTCTGCACGGTGTTGTGGGCGAAGACGTTGCGTGCGTCGCCCGTCTTCTCCGACCACATGGCCAGACCGTCGTCGCCGGTGTTGCGGACGAAGGTGTCGGAGACACTCGAATCTGTCACACCGGTATGGAAGTTGAGGCCGTCGGCGATCTGGTCGGCGATCTGGGTACGGGTGAGGCGCAGACGGGTCATCGGGCCGTCGAACCACATGCCGACCTTGGTGTGGTGGAGGTAGAGGCCGTCGATCGTCGAGTCGCTGAGCGCCCCGCCGAGGGCGTTGACCTGGTCGGTGTCGATGCGTTCGCGTACGTCGCCCTCGACGGCGAAGCCCGACAGGTGGACGTCGTGGCTGCCGCCGTCCGCCGCGTCCTTGCCGTAGAAGCCCACCCCGGTGTGGACCGAGCCGTCGGGGGCAGGGGTGGCGAGGGTGACCTCGTGGCCCTTGACGATCGTGTACCAGCTGCCGGCCCCGACGATCCTCACGTCGTCGACGGTGATGTGACGGTTCACCTGGTACGTTCCCGGCTGCAGGTACACCTTGAGATGCCGCTTCTCGGCGTAGGCGATGGCCCGGTTGAAGGCGTCGCCCGCGTCACGCCGGCCGGTGGGGTCGGCGCCGAACGCGATGACGTTCACGGCATGCGTCTCGACGTGGGGCGCGCCGACGAGTTGCGTGTCGAGCAGGTCGATGACGGTCCAGGCGGCCGTGGTGTTCCCGGGCGCGGTGAGGCGGACGGTGTCACCGGCCGCGTACCGCTTGCCGAGCAGCAGTCTCTGCTCGTCGTAGAAGTGGCTCGGCCTGAACGGCTTGTCGATGGTGGGCACCGGCGTGGTGGCGGCGGGAACGCAACCGCATTCGGTGATCCACCAGTCGGGGTGCAGCAGGTCGCCTTGAGGGTCGTTGCTGAACGGGTACTGGTTGTAGAGCCAGGAGTACCGCGAGGTGAGGGTCATCGTGGTGCGGTGCCGGCCGTCCACGGAGACATCGAGGGGGGCCGTGATGCCGCCGCCTCCGGGAGCGTCGGGGATGCTGTACCGCACAGTGAGAGCGTTGGCCGCGCGCGGCAGGGTGAACTCGACGTACTGGCCCGGCTTCAGGCGCACCGCCGTGCGGCCGGACGCCTCCGAGGGCAGCGTGTAGGCGGTGCGGTCGGGGCCGATGACGGTGCCGTCCGTCGCCGCGTTCTCCGCCTCCTGTTCGTCGAAGTCCACCGCGGCGCCCCGCCCCGCGACGAGGGCGGGGTCGAGCCCGGCCCGGGTCACCGCCGGGGAGCCCGCACGGCCACCGTGCCACGCTGCCGCCGGGGCGGGGGCCCCGAGGCCGAGCACGAGTCCGGCGGTGACCGCGGTCAGCGCCACCAGGGTCCGAGCCGGCCTTCGCGCGCGGCCTCTCAGCCGCTCCGCAGTCACGTGGTCGGTGTACCGCGCCATCGGATTCTCGTTTCTCTGGGAGCGGAGGTCACCGAGGGCAGCTCGGCGCGCGGCAGCACGACGGGAGCGGGCCGTGTTGCTGCGTACCGGGACATTAGGGCGCGACAGCACAGCCGGACAAGACAGTGGACGCTTCTTTTCACCTTCCAGTACGGATTCTGCAATAGATCGTCGATTACTTGCAGGCGATCCACGTCCGGAGCACGTCCAGAGGTCGCCGGTCAGCGCTCCCCTCCCCCCGTCGGCGGCAGAAGCAGCAGGCGGCCCCGGAACATTGCTCATCGGCCTGTGACCTGCGATGATCCAACCGCCAGTCGTGATCACGGGGGAGTCCGAGCATGCGACCTTTGAGACCGGCCACTCACAACTCCGTGTCCTGTCGGAGCGTGGGACGACCACGTATCGCGCTCCTGGCGGCACTGGGCATCATCACCATCTTCCTTACGGGGTGCGGACGTTCCGGCGATGAAGGACTGCCGGTGCGGTTGGTCAACGAGTCGGCCTGGGGTGCTCACGTGCTCGGCTGTCCGTCATGCGGAGAGCGCGGTGTCACGGTCCAGGGCGACCCTGACCGAACGTCGGACGGGGGCGGCGGTGCCTACGTCGGGTGGACCGAAGAACGCGCATGGCCTGTGACGTACAAGGTGATCGTCCGCGGAGTCGAGTCGGTCTGCCCGGTCATCGACCCGGAGCCCGTCACAGCAGACGGCGCACTCGGCACCCGGGACGTCATCTACGTAGTGGACAGAACCGGGACGTGTGTCGCAGGCCCGGCGAGCATGGACGACATCTGACGTCGGGCCTGGCTGCCCGGGGCCGAGGCGCCGCGGTAGTCGTTCCTGGGGTGCGGGCGCAGGTGGCGAGTGGGATTCTGTACTTCCTGGAAGCCAACACGCGACAGCGCGACCCTAGGCACCGGCAGCTGCCCGAGGTGGTCGAGGTGATGGGCATCATGAGAACTGGACGTCCACGACGACGGCCTCTCACGCCGGTGGCTGCCGTCATCGACGGCATCGTCGCCGGCGCCGCGGGGACGGTTTGCATGGATGCCACGCGCTACCTGCGATATCGCCGCACGGGAGGCACCGAAAACCCCAAGGAGTGGGAGTTCGCACCGGTCGAAGGCTGGGACGAGGCCCCGGATCCGGGCAAGGTGGCGAAGCGGGTGCTGGAGGGGTTCACCCAGCGCGAGATCCCTGACCGGTGGGCGTGGCTCACGAGCACCGCGATGCACTGGTCGTACGGCTCCGCCTGGGGTGCGCTGTACGGAATCGCTGCCGGATCGGTCCGGCGCCCGAACCCGTTGCTCGGCATTCCCTTCGGCGCGGCCGTGTGGGCCAGTGCGTATCTGACCCTGCCGCAGGCCGGGCTCTATCAGCCGATCTGGAAGTACAGCCCGAAGACATTGGCCGAAGACCTGAGCGCACACCTCGTGTTCGGCCTGGGGGCCGGCACCTGCTTCTGGCTCACCAGCAGACACTGCTGACGATGCGCTCTGCGAAAGTCCCGGCGCACCGCGCCGACTTCGAAACCGCCCAGACGGCCAATCGGCTGCCGCCGCATTCCGCACGTTCCTGGGCCGGGCCCAAGGCGTAACGTCCGCGCTCCTGGGTGGTGCCCCGTCTGGAAGACCGCGGCGTCTTTTGTGAGCAGCCGACGTACACCGACGCCGTGGAGCGCCGTCGACTCCGTACCCTGGCGGCATGCGCATGCGCCCCACCCTGAGCTGGACCCCTGCCGCGGATCTGCCGCCGGGCACCACCGACCTGGAACCGGTCGTCCACGCGCTGAGCACCGGCGGTGTGCTGGTGCTCAGCGGCGCGGGAATCTCCACGGAGTCGGGTATCCCGGACTACCGGGGCAAGGGCGGGAGTCTGAGCCGGCACACCCCGATGACCTACCAGGACTTCACCGGCAGCGCCCACGCGCGGCGCCGCTACTGGGCGCGCAGCCACCTCGGGTGGCGTACCTTCGGCCGCGCCACCCCCAACGCCGGGCACCTGGCCGTGGCTGCCTACGCGCGGCACGCCCACGTCTCGGCTGTGATCACCCAGAACGTCGACGGCCTGCACCAGGCCGCCGGCAGCGAGGGTGTCGTGGAACTCCACGGCAGCCTCGACCGGGTCGTCTGCCTCTCCTGCGGTGTCTTCAGCCCGCGCAGCGAACTCGCCCGGCGGCTGGAGGCCGAGAACCCGGGCTTCGACCCGGTGGCCGCGGGGATCAACCCGGACGGTGACGCCGACCTCACCGACGCGCAGGTCGGGGATTTCCGCGTCGTGCCCTGCGCCCACTGCGGCGGCGTCCTCAAACCGGACGTGGTGTTCTTCGGCGAGGCGGTTCCGTCGCAGCGCGTCGAGCACTGCCGGCGGCTGGTCCGTGAAGCGTCCTCTCTGCTGGTCCTGGGCTCCTCGCTGACGGTGATGTCCGGGCTCCGGTTCGTCCGCCAGGCGCACCAGGAGGGCAAGCCGGTGCTGATCGTCAACCAGGACCCGACCCGGGGCGACCCACTCGCCCTCACCCGGGTCGCGCTCCCCCTCGGGTCGGCCCTGACCACCGTGGCCCACCGGTTGGGCATTGCGGTGGGCGGCGGGTCCGCGGACTGAGGCGGCGCCCGCCGCCGGGCGCCACAGCCGTTTGCCGTGGAAGGAAGGCGAAGTTGCGCACCTTGCGGTGTCCGGACACGCCTGCCGCGGGTCCCGTCTTCTCACGGCCACGCGCCGCGAGGCCGGTGTCCGGCCGGCGAAGGGGTGGCGAGAGCGCAGACGATCAGGCGGCGACGTCGAGGACGACGCGGAACCGCGCCTTGCCGGAGAGCATCCGCTCGTAGGCGTCCATGGCCCGCTCGAAGGGCATCGTCTCGATGGAGGGGCGGATGCCGTGGGCCAGGCTGAAGCCGAGGCTGTCCTCGTTCTCGATCGACGAACCGGTCAGGCTGCCGACGATGCTCCGGGTGCCGAAGATCAGGTCGGCGGTGGCCACCGACAACGGGTCGGGCGCCGCACCCACGACGACGAGCTTCCCGCCGGGCGCCAGGCCGCGCAGCAGCGGGTTCATGGACGCTCCGCTCGATGCCGTGGCGACGACGAGCGAGGCGCCGCCGAGGCCGGCCAGCGCCGTGCCGGGGTCCGTCTCCGAGCTGTCGATGTACTCGTGAGCGCCCAGCTCACGGGCGAGCGGCTCCTTGTCCTTGCCGCGGGCGACGGCGGCGACCCGGTAGCCGAGGCTGCGCGCGTACTGGAGGGCGAGGTGTCCCAGCCCGCCGATGCCCTGCACGGCCACCAGGCTGCCCGCCCTGACGGAGTCCTGCTGGAGGGCGGAGAAGGTGGTCAGTCCGGCACACAGCAGCGGGGCGGCCTCGGCCGCGGACATGCCGTCGGGGATGCGGACCAGTCCGCTGGCGCGCGCATAGGTCACCTCGGCGTAGCCGCCGTCGACGTCCGTGCCGGTCTGCCCCTGGTCGAGGCAGTTGACGAAGTCGCCCCGGCGGCACGGCTCACACTCCCCACAGTGCCCGTTCAGGAAGCCGACACCGACGCGGTCGCCGGGGTGCCAGGCGGTGACGCCCGGCCCCACGGCGTCGATGACTCCGACGATCTCGTGGCCGGGCACGATCGGACTCGACGGGTCGGCGCGCAGGCCCTCCACGGCGAGGACGTCGGAGTGGCAGACGCCGCAGGTCTCCACCCGGAGGCGGACGTGTCCGGGCGCCGGGTCGGCCAGCTCGCGCTCGACCAGCCGCAGGTTGCGGACTCCGGTGGCTTCGAAGGCTCGGTAGGTGGTGGACATGGTGGCTCCTAGGTACCGCCCGTCGCGTGTGCGCCGACGGGGTTCGGTGTGACGATGTAATCAATATGACCAGTCGTCTTAATTGGCGTCAAGCGCGGCCGCCGAGGGTGCCCGGGCCCGCGTCCCAGGCTTGACAGCATCCAAGACGACCGGACATATTGACGGAGAGGTGATCCGAATGGCACGTGCGTCGAAGCGCGAGGAGATCGCGCAGGCGGCACTGGAGCAGTTCCGCGCCCGGGGCTTCAACGCCACCGGCATAAGCGACATCACCTCGGCCGCCGGCGCCCCGAAGGGTTCTTTCTACAACCACTTCGCCAGCAAGGAGGACAGCGCCCTGGAGGCGCTCGACCGCTATGCCGCCGGCCTGCGCTTCGACATGCTCGACGCGGCCGGGCGTCCTCCGCTGGAACGCCTCAGGGCGCACTTCGAGTTCATGGGCTCGGACACGGTGGACAGCGGCTTCGCCCGCGGCTGCCTGGTCGGCAATTTCGGCGCCGAGGTGGCCGATCACTCCGAGGAGATCCGCTCGGCAGTCCAGCGCGGCTTCCGGCAGTGGGCCTCGCACATCGAGCGCGTACTCACCGAAGCCCAGGAATCGGGCGAAGTAGGCGCCTCGCTCGACATGTCGGCGACAGCGCTCTTCATCCTCAGCGCCTGGGAAGGCGCCCTGATCGCAGCCCGCGCCGACAAGTCCTCCGCCCCCATCGACGCGTTCTTCCGCACGGTGTTCGACGTCGTGCTGCGCTGAGCCACCCGTGACCGGTACGGCCGCCCGTCGGGGGGGCGACAAGGTCGCCCGCACCCGGCCGAGACCTGCGTTCGAGAAAAGCGGCCGCAGCGCTGCATACGGCGTACGCGTCGTCACTCTCCCGAGTTGCGCGGTCACACACAGGTAGATAGCGTTTCTGGCAGTGAAATGCCGCCGACGCCCCACGGCCCGGGCGGCGCGCGATGTCGTTCGAGAGCCCCGGAGTCGCTTCGCTCCACCTGCGACGCACTATCCCGGACGCGCGCATTTCATCTCCGTGCCGACGGCTCACTCACTGAAGCAGAACTCCCGTCGCACGCTCGCGACTACGGACCCGCCCAGGAAATTCTTCAGGGAGATCCACTGTGTCCGAATTTCTTCGTTCGTACTCCCGCAGGAAGTTCATCTCCACATCCGCGACCGCGGTGACCGCCGCGACAGGGGCTTTCGGTCTGCGAGCCTGGAGCAATTCCGCAAAGCCCGAGTCGCCGAGCGAGAGGCAGAGCATCCGCCCCTTTCACGTGAACGTCCCGGAGCAGGATCTGGCCGATCTCCGTCGGCGCATCAAGGCGACACGATGGCCCGACCGCGAAACCGTCCATGATCAGTCCCAGGGTGTCCAGCTGGCCACGATGAAGGAACTCGCCCACTACTGGGAAACGGCATACGACTGGCGGAAGATCGAGAAGACGCTCAACTCCCTTCCGATGTACATAACAGAGATCGACGGACTCGACATACAGTTCATCCATGTCCGCTCTCGCCACAGCGACGCCCTCCCGGTCATCCTGACCCACGGCTGGCCGGGCTCCATTCTGGAGTTCCTGAAGGTCATCGGGCCACTCAGTGACCCCACCGCCCACGGGGGGCGTGCGGAGGACGCGTTTCACCTCGTCATACCGTCGATGCCCGGATACGGCTTCTCGGAACGGCCGACGGCCGCCGGCTGGAATCCCGACCGGATCGCGCGTGCCTGGGCCGTGCTGATGGAGCGCCTGGGATACCGGCACTACGTCTCCCAAGGCGGGGACTGGGGTGCTGTGATTTCCGACAGGATGGCCGTGCAGAAGCCCCCCGGACTGCTCGGAATCCACGTCAACTTCCCGGCCACCGTCCCGCCGGACATCGCGAAGAAGCTCGCCTGCGGTGACCCGGTACCCGCCGGCCTCAGCCCGGACGAGAAGGCGGCCTACGGCCAACTGGCCACCTTCTACAAGACGGGATCCGGCTACTCGGCCATGATGGTCACCGGTCCGCAGACCGAGGGATACGGACTGACGGACTCGCCCGTCGGACTGGCCGCCTGGATGTACGACAAATTCGCGGCATGGACATACAGCGGCGGCCACCCCGAGCGCGTCCTCACCAGGGACGAGTTGCTCGACGACATCACCCTCTACTGGGTGACGAACACCGCGGTCTCCTCGTCGCGTCTCTACTGGGAGAACAACGCCAACAACTTCAACGCCGTGTCCGTGTCCGTCCCGGCCGCCGTCACGGTGTTCCCCGGCGAGATCTACCAAGCCCCACGCAGCTGGGCGTCACGCGCTTACCACGACCTCTGCTACTACCACCGTGCCCGCAGCGGGGGCCACTTCGCGGCCTGGGAAGTCCCGGGCATCTTCACGGACGAACTACGGGCCGCGTTCTCACCGCTGCGTGCCTCGCGGCAGTCCGCCGGCAAGTAGGCGCCCGCCGGGCACAGAGCGGACACCGCCTTGCGGACCGCCGGACGAGGCAGCTGCCCGCGGCGCCCCCGGGGGTGGGTCACTTGATGCCCGTCGTGGCGATTCCCTGGACGATCTGGCGCTGGAAGACCAGGAAGACCGCGATGAGCGGGATGAAGCCGAGGACCGAGGAGGCCATGATCTCGGCGTACTGGGGGCTGGTGGGGTCCACCAGTGAGTCGAGGCCGACCGGGATGGTCTGGGACCTGGTCTGGCTGAGGACCAGCAGCGGCCACAGGAAGGAGTTCCAGGAGCCGATGAAGGTGAGGATCGCGACCGTGGACACCGCCGGGCGGCACATCGGCATGCAGACGGTGGCGTAGACGCGCCACCAGCTCAAGACGCGCCACCAGCTCGCGCCGTCGATGCGGGCCGCCTCGATCGGCGCCGTGGGGATGCGGCGGAAGAAGGAGCGGAAGACGAACACCGAGATCGGTGCCGCGACCGACGGCAGGACCAGCGCCCAGAACGTGCCGAGCAGGTGGAACGACCGGTACTCGATGAACTGGGGCAGCACCGGCGCCTCGGTCGGCAGCATCAGGCCGGCCGTGACGACGGCCATGACCAGGGCTCGGCCACGGAAGCGCAGGAAGGCCAGGGCGAATGCGGCCATCGAGCAGAAGGCCACCGTGAAGATCACGTCGAGTGCCGAGATCACCAGGCTGTTGAGGTACCAGGTGCCGATCGGATGGTTGTCCCAGGCGGTCGCACGACTACTCCTCCGACCCCGGACTGCTCGACCACCGCTACGGCCACGCCGCGGGGTTCGAGGCGCTGCTGGCCTCGCCGGGCCCGGCCGGGCGGACCCTCTCCCTGAACGCACGGCAGACGGAGCGCTACCGCGCCGGTGAAGTCCCCCTGATGGTCACCGAGTTCGGCGGACTGTCCGCGGGCGCCGAGGAGGACGAGTTCTCCTACACACGGACCAGCTCGGACACGCAGTACGCCGCCCTGCTCGACGACGTCTTCGGGGTGCTGCACCGGAGCCCGGTCGTCGCCGGCTTCTGCTACACGCACTTCATGGACACCGCCCAGGAGACCAACGGCCTCCTCTACGCGGACGGTTCGCCGAAGCTGCCGCTGGAGACGATCCGCCGTATCGTCACCGGCACCGCGGCCGCCCCCGAGGAGAAGCCCGAGTCCCCGGCCCCGGCCGACGAGGAGCAGTGACCGGCGGCAGACCTCGGCACGCCGGCCGTGCCGAGGTCTGCCGGGCCAGCCCGCCTATCTGTACGAGATGGCCGTGGCGGTGCGGATGCTCTGCGGGGGCATGGTGATCCGCAGTACGTGGGTGTCGGCGTCCCAGTGCCAGGCCGAGGCCGCCAACCGGGCACCGCCCGCGCTCACTCGGCTCGGTTCTGCGCCGACGCCGAGGAAGGACACGGTCCAGGTGCGGCGGCTCGCCTGTCCGGGGAAGGTTCCCCTGGCGGGTGCGATCTTCAGCAGACGGGTGCCCTTGTGCTCGGCGTAGCGGATCCGGGTGGTTGCCGTACGTCCAGGGTGCGCGGTCGTGCCGTCGTCCTCGTAGAGGGAGAACGCGCCGGATGCTCCGGGGGCCACGGTGACGGTGACCTTGTCGAGCGGGCTCCGGCTGTCGTTCGGCACGTTGCCCGACCGGGTGGTGACGATGCCGCCCGCCCGGACGAAGACCGGCATGGTGTCCAGGGTGGTCGTGATGTCGTACGTGGCTCCGCCGACGGGTGCGGTGTAGGTGCGGCCGGTGAAGTAGTCCGTCCACCGGCCCTGGGGGAACCACACCCGCGTGGTCGTGTCGGTACCGGGGGTGGTGACGGGGGCGACCAGCATGCCGGGGCCGTAGAGGTACTCGCTGTCCGCCTCGGTGTAGGCGTTCTCCTCCTCCGGGTACTGGAGGTACAGCGGGCGGACGATCGGGGTGCCGGTGGTCTCGGCCTCGTGCGCCAGGGTGTACGTGTACGGCACGAGCGCCTCGCGGAGCCGGAGGAACTGCTCGGCGGACCTCTGTGCTTCTGGGCCGTACTGCCACGGCAGGCGGTCGCTGTGGTTGCTGTGCAGCCGGTCGACGGGCTGGAAGGTGCCGAACTGCACCCACCGTGCGTACAGGTCGTCGGGCAGTCTGGTGGTGCGGTGGGTCTCGCCGTTCGAGGTGTATGTCTCGGCTCCGGGGATGCCGTACCCGTCGTTGTGACCGCCGATGTCATGGCTGACGGCGGCGAGGCCGGTGGCGGCCGACTCCCCCGGCGTGTAGCCGACCTCGGCGCGCAGGGTGCCCCAGTTCGAGGTGGTGTCACCGGTGAAGTGGAGGGTGCTGCGCTTGTCGGCCCAGGGCCCGGTGGGCAGGCCCACGCCGCCGCTGTAGCCGCCGGCCTGGAGGGAGCCGTAGGCCCGGGACAGGACGAAGCCACGGTCGCCGGTCTCGGAGGAGGTGAGGTCGGCGTACTGCTGGTTGATCCATGCGTCCGGGGTGGTTCCGGACCGGGAGGATCGGGAGGCGTCGCAGCACCAGTCGAGCCACCAGAAGTCGTTGCCGGCCCGGTCCATCGGCCGGTGCAGGTCGAGGTAGGCCTTGAGCTGGTCGGGGTCGCCGAAGTCGAAGGTGTAGCAGTCCGAGCCGGCACTGCCCGCGCAACCGCCCTTGCGCAGCTTGCCCTTGGCCGTGCTCTGGGCCTGCGCGAACTGCGGGTCGGTGCCGAGGATGCTCGGGTGCACGTTCAGGGTGTTGTGCAGCCCCTGTCCGGTGGACCAGTCGAAGAAGGCTTTGGGGTCGGGGAACTTGGCCGGGTCGAAGTTCCAGCCGCTCCAGGTGTTGGGCGACTTGAAGTCGGTGTCCGTCACCAGCACGTCCAGGGGGACGTCCGCGGCGCGGAACGCGGGCAGGATGGTGTTCTCGTAGTCGCTCGCGGTGCGGTCGATGTATTCGGAGTACCAGACGCCGTAGGCCCAGCGGGGCAGCAGCTGTGACGGGCCGGTCAGGGTGGCGAGGTCGGACAGGCCCTGCCGGTAGTCGTGTCCGAAGGCGAAGAGGTAGCCGTCCTGGTAGGCCCGGCCGCCGTGGGTGGGGCGTGGAGTGGCCTTCTCGGTGCTGGGGTCGTAGACCGCGGAGGGGGTGTCGTCGAGGAGGTACCAGCCGTCGCGGTGCAGGAGACCGGGCGTGGTCCAGGGGGTGGGGTCGTTGTCCCCGTTGAGTCCGTCGAGGCTGCGGCGGTAGCCGCCGAGGGCGAGGTGGGGTGCGGGGGCGGGCTCTCCAGGACGGCTCACGGCCAGGGTGTCCAGGTTGACGTGGCAGCTGACCGACTCCGGGCAGGCCAGGGTGACCTGGTCGGTGCCCGCCTTCAGCTCGACGGGCACGGAGGCCGTCTGCCAGGTGTCCCAGTTGTCGGTGGCCGGGAGCGTGAGGGTGGTGTGGGAGGTCCCGTCGCCGGTGCCGACGTCGATCGTGCGGGGCCGGTGCAGGCCGTCGCCGCCGGTACCGTTGGCGTAGCGCAGGTTCAGCAGGTAGGTACCGTCGGCGGGCACGCCGGCGATGCGGTCCGAGACACCGGACCCCTGGTTGAGTTCGGCGGTGAAGCCGTAGCCGGCATGGCCCCGGTGATCCGTGGCAATGACGGCGGAGCCCGACAGGAGGGCGTCCTCGGCCTCGCAACCGGTGCCGAAACGGCAGCCGTTGACCATGGTCGCGGCCCTGTCGGGATAAGCGGCACCGGAATCGAGGAGGGCGAGGCTGTCGATGTTGACGCTTCCGGAGTCGGGGGCGGCGCGATGGAGCCTGACGGTGTGAGGGCCGGCGCCGAGCGTCAGCGGCAGGCGGGCCACACCCCAGGTGTTCCAGTCCGGGGTCGCCGGAAGCGTGAACGTCCGGTCGCTGCCGCCGTCCACGCCGAGGCTCAGGGTGCGTGCCTCGTGGTGGCCGTCGCTGCCCACCGCGTTGGCGTAGCGCACGGCGAGGTCGTAGGTGCCGGCGGATGGTGCCCGCACGTCCGCGGCGAGGGAGTTGCCGTCCACCTCGAACCCGGCGAGGAAGCCCTTGCCGGTGAAGTCTTTGTGGTCCGTGGCCAGGCCGGGACCGTCGTACTGCTGGTCCTCCGCCTCGCACAGGGCGCCGACGGTGCACACGTCGTGGCGCCAGGGAGCCGCGAGCACCGGCGTCGGCCCCGCCTTGAAGGACGTCGCCAGGTTGTCGGCGTCGAAGGGGCCGGAGCCGATGCGGTAGCGCAGGCTCATGGCGCTGGTGGTGATGGTCAGGACGCCGCCGCTGACGGACGAGGTGTAGGGGGACGGGGTGAAGGAGTCACGGCCGACGGCGTTGAAGGTGGGGCTGTCCTCGAAGTGGCCGTCTCCCGCGTATTCCGTCCGGATCAGGGTCGGGGACAGGACTTCGAAGCGGGCGTCCCCCACGGTCACGGCGGAGTGGCGGGCCGGCCGGCTCCCGGTGTCCGCCGCTGCCGTGCGAGGGCCGGCCACGCAGAGCCCCACAGCCGCCAGGTGGACCACGGCGAGAGTGCCCAGCCTGCGGCGGGATCTCGGCACGTAAGGTTTCACAGCACTCTCCGTCTCCGGCCCAGCCACGTCTGGGCGACCACCACCACGGCCAGGAACGCCCCGCTGACCACCTGCTGGTAGGCGGAGTCGAGCGAGCCGATCTGATTGATCACGTTCTGGATGACCTTCAGGAGCAGCACCCCGACGAGGGAGCCGCTGAGGACGCCGGAACCGCCGCTGAGCAGGGTGCCGCCGATGACCACGGCCGAGATGGCCTCCAGCTCCATGCCGCTGCCGAGGATCGTCACCCCGGACAGCAGCCAGGCCGCGTTGAGCGCGCCGGCGAGCCCGGCGCACAGGCCCGAGAGCGTGTACACGGAGATCTTCGTACGGGCCACCGGCGCGCCCATCAGGGCCCCCGCGTCCTCGTTCCCGCCGACCGCGTACACGTACTGTCCGAATCGGGTCCGGCGCAGCACGACGGCCCCGAGCACGAACAGCGCCACGGTGATCCACACGGGCACACCGATGCCGAGCAGGGAGCCTTGTCCGAGGGTGGCGAAGAAGGAGTCCCTGTCGACCAGATACGTCGTCGAGCCCTCGTCGGTGACGGCCAGCAGGAGGCCCCGGGCGCCCAGCATTGCCGCCAGGGTGACGATGAACGGCGCGAGCCGGACCCGTGCGATCAGCACGCCGTTGACCAGGCCGATCAGTCCGCAGACGGCGAGCGGCAGCAGCAGGGCCACCGCCGTGCCGTACCGCGAGTCCCAGGCGGCGAGGACACCGCCGAGGGCGAACAGCGAGCCCACCGACAGATCGATGCCGCCGGTGACGATCACGAACGTCATGCCCAGGGCGACCACGGCGAGGAACGCCGAGGACAGCGCCATGTTCTCCAGGTTGTCGCCCGTCAGGAAGGTGTCGAAGCTCAACGACGCCAAGGCCATGGCGATCACGAGAGTGACCAGGGCACCGTGTTGCTGCGCGAGCCCGCTCAGCCGCTCGGAGCGGTTCGTGCGCCCGGCACCGGCGCTCTTGCGGCTCGCGACGTCGGCCGGCGTTCCGGCCTCTTCGGTCTGCGTGGTCATCGCCTGCCTCGTTCCCGGGCCGCGTAGACGGCGAGGACGATCACCACGGCCTGGGCGATCTGGGTCCACGACGGCGGCAGATCGTGCTTGATGAGCGTGGTGGTGAGCAGCTGGATGAGGACGGCACCCGCGACGGTGCCGCCGATGCGCACCCGCCCGCCGCTGAGCGGGGTGCCGCCGACGACCACCGCGGTGATGGCGGACAGTTCCATCAGGGTGCCGAGGGAGGTGGGGTCGCTCGCGGCGAGGCGGGCGGTGGCCAGCACGCCCGCGATCGCGGCGAGCGCGCCGGAGCAGACGTGGACCACGACCAGCACCCGGCGGACCGGGAGTCCGGCGAGCCGGGCCGCCGGGCGGCTGTCGCCGACGGCCAGGACCTGCCGTCCGAAGGTGGTGCGGCGCATCACGACCGCGACCAGCATCGCGAGCGCCGCGGCGATGAGGACCAGGTAGGGCACGCCGAGGACGTCACCGGAGCCGAGTGCCGCAAGGCCCGGATCGCGTACGTCCTTGAGCTGGGGCAGCAGGACCAGGGCAAGGCCGCGTCCGGCGACCATCAGGGCGAGGGTGGCGACGATGGGCTGGACGCCGACGAACGCGATCAGCGCGCCGTTCGCGACACCGACCGCGGCACCCGCGATCACCGCGGTCAACGTGGCGATCCAGGGCCCGTAGCCGAGGTAGAGCGAGAGCAGGGAGGTGGCCAGTGCCATCACCGAACCCACCGACAGGTCGACGCCTTCGGTGCCGATCGCCAGTGCCATGCCCAGCGCGACGATCAGCACCGGGGCCACCTGGACGGCCTGGGTACGGAAGTTCTCCGCGGAGACGAAGTGGGGGGTGAAGGCGAAGTTGAACAGCAGCAGCACCAGCACGCCGCTGTACACGCCGTACTCCTGCAGCAGGCGCAGCATCCGGGCGCGGTCCAGTGTGCCCCGGGCTAGGGTGAGTTCAGTCATCGCTCCCTCCAGTGGGTACGGCGGCGACGGCACGCATCAGTTCGCCCTCGGTGACGGCGTCACCGGTCAGCTCGCGGACCACGGCCCCGTCCTTGAGGACGACCACCCGGTCGCTGCCCTCGATCAGTTCCTCGGTGTCGGAGGAGATCAGCAGTACGGCGAGGCCGTCACCGGCGAGTTCGTCGATGAGCGCCTGCACCTCGGCCTTGGCACCGACGTCGATGCCGCGGGTCGGCTCGTCCAGCAGCATGACCTTGGGGTGCAGGGCGAGCCAGCGGGCCAGCAGGACCTTCTGCTGGTTGCCACCGGAGAGTTCGCCGACCTTCTGGTGCGGGCCCGCCGCCTTGATGCGGAGCCGTTTCGTGAACGTCTCCACGATCCGGTCGACGCGGGCGTCGTCGACGAGGCCGAAGCGGGACAGCCCGGGCAGTGCGGCGAGCGCGATGTTCTCGCGGACCGACAGACCCGGCAGGATGCCCTCGCTCTTGCGGTCCTCCGGCAGCAGGCTGATGCCGGCGCGGATGGCTGCGGCGGTCGAGCCCGGACGTACCGGGACGCCGTCGACGACGACCCGGCCGGTGTCGGTGGGCAGGGCCCCGGCGATGGCCTTCGCGGTCTCGCTGCGGCCGGAGCCGAGCAGCCCGCCCAGGCCGACGACCTCGCCGGGGCGGACCGACAGCGACACGTTCCGCAGGTGGTGACGAGCCGTCAGACCGGTTGCGGTCAGGACCGCTTCGGCGTCGGTGTCGTGCGAGCCGGAGAACTTGGTCAGCCCTTCCGCGCGTACCTCGCCGATCTCCCGGCCGAGCATCATGGCCACCAGCCGCAGGCGGTCGAGGTCGGCGAGCGGGCCGGTGTGCACGACGCGGCCGTCGCGCAGGACGGTGATCGTGTCGCAGATCTCGTACAGCTCGTCCATGCGGTGGCTGACGAAGACGACCGCGACACCCCGCTCGCGCAGCATGCGGATCACCTCGAACAGGGTCCGCACCTCGCGTGGTTCGAGGGAGGAGGTCGGCTCGTCCATGATGACGACGCGGGAGTCCACCGCGACGGCGCGGGCGAGCGCGACCATCTGCTGTGCGCCGACGCCGAGTTCGCGCAGCGGCCGGTGGACGTCGACCCGGATGCCGAGTCCGCGGAGCGCCTCGTCGGCCTCGCGGTGCATGCGCCGGAAGTCGATCAGGCCCAGCCGCCCGAGCGGTTCGCGGCCGAGGAACAGGTTGCGGGCCACGCTCAGCAGCGGGACGAGGTTGACCTCCTGGTAGATGGTGGAGATGCCCGCCTGCTGGGCCTGGAGCGGCGTGGTGAAGCGGACCGGTTCCCCGCCGTACGTCACCTCGCCGTGGTCGGGCCGGTACACGCCGGTGAGCACCTTGACGAGCGTCGACTTGCCGGCGCCGTTCTCGCCGACGAGCGCGTGCACCTGTCCGGCGCGCGCGGTGAAGTCCACGTCGGACAGCGCGCGCACGCCGGGAAAAGTCTTGGACAGCCGGGTGACCGAGAGCACGTCAGTAGGCCTTGCCGAGGTCCGACCGGGCGTTGCCCCTGTCGTAGGCGCTGTCCTTGATAACGATGTCCTGCCCGACCTTTCCGCCCTTGGTGAAGGTGTCGAGGGTCTGGAAGGCGAGCGGCCCGAAGCGCGGATTGGACTCGATCACCGCGTAGATCCAGCCGTCCACGATGCTCTGTACGGCGTTGCGGGTCCCGTCGATGGTGACGATCTTGACGTCGCCGGGCTTCTTGCCCGCGCCCTTGAGGGCGTTGACGGCGCCGAGGCCCATCTCGTCGTTCTCGGCGTAGATCCCGGTGATGCCGGGCTTGGCCTGGATGAGGTTCTCGGTGACCGACTGGCCCTTCTCGCGGGCGAATTCGCCGGTCTGGCGGAACACGATCTTCAGGCCGGGTGCCTTCTCCCTGATGCGGTCCTCGAAGCCCTTGGTGCGCTCGGTCGTCACGTTGTTGCCGGCGGCACCGAGGAGGACGGCGATCTCGCCCTTGCCGCCGGTCGCCGCGATCATCTGGTCGGCGGCCCGTCTGCCCTGCTCGGTGAAGTCGGAGCCGATGAAGCTCACGTAGTCCTTGCAGGCCGTCGCGTTGATCTTGCGGTCGACGGTCACGATCGGGATGTGCCTGGCGGCCGCGGTGCGCAGCACCGGCTCCCAGCCGTCGGAGTTGAGCGGTGCGATGACCAGCAGGTTCGCGCCCTTGGCGATGAGGTCCTGGACGTCGCTGATCTGCTTGGAGAACTGCGACTGGGCGTTGGCGGTGAGCAGTCTGACGCCCTGTGTCTTGGCTTCGGCCTTGATGGAGGCGGTCTCCGCGATCCGGAAGGGGTTGGCTTCCTTCTCGGACTGGGAGAAGCCGACGGTGGCGGTCTTCAGGTCGAGTTCCCTGCCGCCGTAGGCGTCGATGGTGCAGGTCGGGCCGGAGGCGGTGCCGGGCGAGGCGACCACCTGGCCGGCGTCGTCCTGCTGCGAGGCGGAGGGCTTCGTGTCGGAGTCGTCCTCGGACTTGGTGCATCCGGTCGCGAGCGCGAGGCTCGTCACGAGGCCGGCGGCGAGAAGTGTTCGAGCGGAGGTGCGACGGGCAAGTGCGATGGGCTTCATGAGTGTCCCCAAACGGCACGGCCCCGGAGCTGAGAGCGCTCTCGGGGAGGCTTGCTCTTGCGTCAACTCGGCGTGCTCGTCGTTCAGGGGAGGTTTTTACATCGTTGGAAGGGTCGTGTAAAGCCTTCCGTCCGAAATCTCGTCACCGTCGGCCCAAGGTGCTCTCCCGCTCCACCAGCTCGAATTCCGCGGTCAGTTCGCGACCGCCGGGCTCCGCGCGGCCCGACAGGCTGCGCAGCAGCGAGGCCACGGCCATCTTCGCGATGGCCTGCTTGTCCGGTGACACCGTCGTCAGGGTGACGGCACCGAAGCGCCCCTCCGCGATGTCGTCGAAACCCACCACCGCCACGTCCCAGGGCACCCGCAGACCCCGCTCGTGCAGCACCCGCATCGCGCCGATCGCGATCAGGTCGTTGAAGGCGAAGACGGCGTCCGGACGCACGCCGGAGTCCAGCAGCTCGGCCATGGCACGCGCGCCGTCGTCCCGGTCCCAGCCGCCGACCGGCACCACCAGGCTGTCCGGCGCGGGGACCCCGGCCGCCGCCAGCTCCGCGCGCCATCCGTCCAGTCGCAGGTGGGCGGGCTGGTTGACGGAGTCGGTGCGCACGCCGAGGTAGGCGATCCGGGTCCGGCCGCGGCCCAGCAGATGACGCACCGCGCACCGCGCCGCCGCCACGTTGTCGATCGCGATGTGGTCGCAGGGCAGGCCGTACTCGCGCTCCCCGAGCAGCACCAGCGGCACATCTCCCGGCCGGCCCCGCAGGTCCGAAGCCTCCAGGGTCAGTGGGCTGAGGATCAGTCCGTCGATCACCCCGCCGCGGAAGCCCTGGCTGACCAGGATCTCCTGTTCGCGCTCGCCCCGCGTGTGGTCGAGTAGGACGGTGAACTCGTGCTCCGCGGCCGCGTCGATCACCGCGCCGGCCAGCTCCGCGAAGTACGGGTTGCCGAGCTCGGGAACGGCGAGCGCGATGATCCCCGTCCGGCCCTTGCGCAGATGTCGCGCGGTCAGGTTGGGCCGGTAGCCGAGCTCGTCGATCGCGGCCTGCACCCGGGCGCGCATGGCCGGGGTGACGTGCGGATAGTTGTTCACCACGTTGGACACGGTCTTGATCGAAACGCCCGCGCGTTCCGCCACATCCCTCAGGCTGACCCGCAAGGGATCTCCTCAGCGTCGATGAGTGCCCCGCGCCCCGGGGATTTGTCATGTCCCTGGACACAGGCCGAGAGCCGTGCTCTCATGCCAACTGCCGTTCCTTCCAACGTTGTACAGACAGAAGCAACGAGCCGCCACCCTTCCTCACCCAAGGAGGATTCGTGCGCATCAGACCTCTCGGGCAACGCCTCGTCCTGCTGCTCGCCGCGGCCCTGGGCCTGGCCGGCCTCACCGCTCCACCCGCCGCCACCGCGGCCACCGCGGCCTCCGCGACCGACGGCCCCGTCGAAGTCCACGGCCTCAAGGGCGACTACTACACCCAGTCCGCCCCCGGCGCCTTCGACTTCCACGAGCTCAAGGCCACCGGGTTCGACCCGAACCTCGACTTCGACACCCTGGAGCCGCGCCTGAACTTCGCCACCGGCCAGTCGGACGACGTCAGCGTCCGCTGGACCGGGAAGATCGTCCCGGAGAAGACCGGCCCCACCACCTTCTCGATCATCGGCGACAACGGCTTCCGGCTGTGGGTGGACGGCCGGCTGGTCATCGACCACTGGGTGGACGACTGGGACATCGAACAGACGGGCCAGCCCGTCGAGTTGACGGCGAACACGGCCTACGACATCAAGGTCGAGTACTTCGAGCACTACGGCGGCTCCAACCTCCACCTGCGCTGGACCCCGCCCGGCGGCACCAAGACAGCCGTACCGCAGTCCGCGTTCCGCCTGCCCGACGGCTTCGACTACGACGGCGCCGTCTCCACCGCCGTCCAGGCGAGCGGCCGTACCCTCGCCCTGGAGTTCGCACAGCCGCTCAGCGCGCCGCCGGCCGGTCTCGGCGAGCATCTCGACGCCGTGATCGGGGGCGCCGCCTGGCCCCTGGCGGATGCCCGGCTGGACCCCGCCGACCCCCGGAAGCTGCTGATCGCACTGAAGGAGCCCGTCGTCGGCAACAAGACCGGCACCGCGTCGGGTCTCGCCGACGTGCGCTACGACGGTCAAGGCGGCCTGGCCGGAACCGATGGCAACGTTGTCAGCCCCTTCTGGAGCAGCGGTGCCAACAAATCGACGTACGAGTTGCGCACCAAGTGGGCCGACCAGGTCGGGCCGGACAACGCCCACCCCGAGTACCCGCGCCCCCAGCTCACGCGCGGTGACTGGCAGAACCTCAACGGCACCTGGCAGTTCGCCGCCGCCACGGCGGGCGAACAACCGCCGGTGGGCAAGAAGCTGGGCGAGAAGATCCTCGTCCCGTACCCCGTGGAGTCGCAGCTGTCCGGGCTCGAACGGCACGAGGACCGCATGTGGTACCGGCGTACCTTCACCGTCCCGGCCGGCTGGAAGATCGGCTCCGGCAAGCGGCTGCAGCTGAACTTCGGCGCGGTCGACTGGCGGGCCGAGGTGTACGTCAACGGCACCAAGGTGGCCGAACACCAGGGCGGGTACGACACGTTCAGCGCCGACGTCACCGACGCGCTGAAGCCCGGCCGCACCCAGGAGCTGATCGTCGGCGTCTACGACCCCACCGACGCGGCCGACGGCGAGAACCCGCCGGTCGGCAAGCAGCGCCTGGACCCGAGCGGCATCTGGTACACGCCGACCTCCGGGATCTGGCAGACGGTGTGGATGGAGCCGGTGGCCGCCGACCACGTCGACCGGCTCAAGCTCACCCCGGACGTCGACGCCGGCACGCTCACCGTCGAGCCGCAGGGAGTCCGCGACGGCCTGCCGGTCACGGCGACCGCCTACGAGGGCAAGCGCAAGGTGACCACCGTCACCGGGCGCAGCGGCGGGCCCCTGACCCTGCACATCCGGAACCCGCGGCTGTGGTCGCCCGACGACCCGTACCTCTACGACCTGAAGGTGAGCGTCGGAGCCGACCGCGTCGGCAGCTACTTCGGGATGCGGTCGGTCAGGGTGGAGAAGGTGAACGGCGTTCCGCGCACCCTCCTCAACGGCAAGCCGGTCTTCATGATGGCCACGCTGGACCAGGGGTTCTGGCCGGACGGTCTGTACACCGCCCCGACGGACGAGGCGCTCGCCCACGACCTGAAGATGCACAAGAGCATGGGCTTCAACGCGGTGCGCAAGCACATCAAGGTCGAGCCCGACCGCTGGTTCTACTGGGCCGACCGGCTCGGGCTGATGGTGTGGCAGGACATGCCCGCGATGACGGCCGGGGTGAACCCGTCCGCA
This sequence comes from Streptomyces sp. NPDC013157, assembly GCF_042899865.1. Taxonomy (NCBI): domain Bacteria; kingdom Bacillati; phylum Actinomycetota; class Actinomycetes; order Kitasatosporales; family Streptomycetaceae; genus Streptomyces; species Streptomyces sp. NPDC013157. The sequence goes on from NZ_JBIBAK010000002.1 coordinate 261,782, forward strand.
CAGGCGCGCGCCGAGTACGAGCGCGAGATGAAGCAGATGATCGACGAGCACTACAGCAGCCCGTCGGTCGTCATGTGGGTCACCTTCAACGAGGGCTGGGGCCAGTACGACATGGCCCGCATCGCCGACCAGGCCAAGTCCTGGGACCCGACCCGGCTGGTCGACTCCATGTCCGGGCTCAACCTCGGCGAGGACGGCGGCACCGGCGACATCATGGACGAGCACGGCTATCCCAGTCCGGCCCTGCCGCCCCACCCCGACGGCCGACGTGCCCTGGTCAGCGGTGAGTACGGCGGCCTCGGCCTGGCCGTACCGGGACACGCCTGGTCGGTGCAGCAGTCGTACGTCGACGTCGACCCCGCGACCTACACCGACGACTACCTGGCCAAGCTCGCCGAGGTCCACGCGCTGGCCTGCCAGGGTGGCAACGGAGCGGTGTACACCCAGATCACGGACGTCGAGGGTGAGCTCAACGGCCTGCTGACGTATGACCGCAGGGTCGTCAAGCCCGACGTCCAGCGGCTCAGGACGGCCCAGCAGGCGCTGATCTCGGACGCCTCTCGGGCCACGCCTGCCGGGTGCACTCCCTGACGCCCGCCCGGAGCCGGTGAACGCCTCCCCGCGCCACGCCGAGTCTCCTGCGCCGGCCCTGAAAAGGATGCGGTCCGCCGCCGAACAAGTGACGGCGGCGGACCGCACGGACCGCCCCGGCTCCTGCACACCCCCTGGACACGGCCCCCGAACCGTGCTGTCATGCCGATTGGTCCGTACCTTCCAACGTTGAAATGCCCCAGGCGCCCCAGTGACCAGCTCGCGCGCCCTGGTTCCCGCACGCCCCGGATCGTGCCAGGAGGCTCCCCCATGCCCCTGAACCGCGGACACTTCGTCGCCGGCGCCCGCACCGTGGCCGGGGCGAGCGGTCTCCCCCTCGCCATGGCCGGTCCCGCCCGGGCGGCGCGCGGCACCCGCCTCGCACACACCGCGGCATCGTCGCGCGTGGCGCCTGCCCCCGGCGGCCTCTACTCGCCCAACGCGGCGCCCCTCTCCCCCACCGCCTTTCTGCGCCTGCCACCCGGCGCGGTCACCGCACGCGGCCGGCTCGACAACCGGCTGCGGCAGCAACTGGCCGGTCTGTGCGGCCAGTACGCGGCGATCTCGCATTTCCTGGTGATGTCCGACTCCGGCTGGGCGCACCCCGAGCGCACCGGCTGGCAGGAGGTCCCCTACTGGCTGCGCGGTTACGTGGACCTGGCGATCCTCACCCAGGACGCCACAGCGCTCGCCGCCGTCCGCCAGTGGATCGACGCGATCGTGGCCGCCCGGCAGGCCGACGGCTGGTTCGGTCCGACCGCGCTGCGCACCTCGCTCGGCTCGGGCCCGGACTCACGGCCCTTCCTGCCGCTCACCTGGGCACTGCGCAACTGGCAGGAATACAGCGGGGACAGCCGGATCATTCCCTTGCTCACCGGCTTCTTCCGCTTCATGAACGCGCAGGGCCCCTCGGCGTTCAACCAGAGCTGGGTGTCGGTGCGCTGGGGCGACGGCTTGGACAGCGTCTTCTGGCTCTACAACCGCACCGGCGACTCGTTCCTTCTCGCCCTCGCCGACAAGATCCAGGGCCGAGTACTCGCCCGGTTCCGCTGCCGTCATTCCCCTCACCCGGAGGTCAGGTACATGTCATTGAGTCCCACAAGACCACTGCGCGGCGGATGGCGAAGAACCCTCAACCTGATTGCCGTCGTCGCGCCGACGGTGGCGGCCACCCTCAGCGCGTCGCTCACCGCCCGGGCGGCCGTGTCTCCGACGCCGGCGGGCTTCTCGCTCACCTGGAGCGACGACTTCAACGGTGCGTCCGGCACCGGCATCGACCAGAGCCTGTGGAAGTACGACACCGGGCCGGGCAGCAGCTTCGGCACCGGTGAGATCGAGACCATGACCAGCAGCACCTCGAACGTCTACTACGACGGCCAGGGCCATCTGGTGCTCCAGGCCCTGCACTCCGGTTCCGACCCGCGCAGCGGATGGACCTCGGGGCGCGTGGAGACCCAGTCGGCCTCCTTCGGCGCACCGGCCGGCGGCGTCGTCCGCATCGAGTCCGTCCTGCAGCAGCCCAACGTCACCACCGCCAACGGCGCGGGCTACTGGCCGGCGTTCTGGATGCTCGGCGCACCGCTGCGCGACGGTGTGGTCTGGCCGAAGTCGGGCGAGATCGACGTCATGGAGGACATCAACGGCCGCAGCTCCGACTTCAGCACCATCCACTGCGGCGTGAACCCGGGCGGGCCGTGCAACGAGTCGGCCGGTATCGGTTCGGGTGAGCGCGCGTGCGCAGGCTGCCAGACCGGCTTCCACGACTACGCGGTGGAGATCGACCGCTCGGTGTCGCCGGAACAGATCCGGTTCTACCTGGACGGGAACAACTTCTTCACGGTCAACGCCAACCAGGTGGACGCGACGACCTGGTCCGACGCGATCGACCACCCCTTCTTCATCATCTACGACCTCGCGATCGGCGGCGGATTCCCGGACGCGTTCGGCGGGGGCCCGAACGCGGCCACGGTCTCCGGCGGCAAGCTGGTCGTCGACTCGGTGGCCGTGTACAACAAGGGTCCCGGCTCCGGCGGCGGTGGCGGTTCGGTGACCGGCCAGACGATCACCGGACCGGGCGGCAAGTGCGTGGACGTGGCCGGTGACGACACCGGCGGCGACGGCACCGCGGTCCAGCTGTGGGACTGCCAGTCGGCGGCCAGGGACCAGCACTGGACCTGGAGCGGCCAGACCCTGCAGACCCTCGGCAAGTGCCTGGACATCGCCGGCGGCAACAGCGCCGCGGGGACCGAGTTGCAGCTCGCCACGTGCAACAGCGGCGGCTACCAGTCATGGGTGCGGCAGACCGACGATTCGCTGCGGAACCCGACGAGCGGCCGGTGCATCGACTCGCCCTCGGGCGCCACCGCGAACGGCACCCGCCTCCAGATCTGGGACTGCAACGGCTCCGGCGCCCAGAACTTCGCCATCGGCACCCCGATCTACGGTCCCGGCGGCAAGTGCGTGGACGTGGCCGGTGACGACACCGGCGGCGACGGCACCGCGGTCCAGCTGTGGGACTGCCAGCAGGCGACGTCGCTCGACCAGAAGTGGACCTGGAACGGCCAGACCCTCCGCACGCTGGGCAGGTGCCTGGACATAGCGGGCGGTGTCAGCGTGGCCGGCACGAAGCTGCAACTCGCCACGTGCAACGGCGGGGGGTACCAGAACTGGGTCGTCAACGCCGACGGCTCGATGTACAACCCGACCAGCGGCCGGTGCATCGACTCCCCCTCGGGCGCCACCGCGAACGGCACCCGCCTCCAGATCTGGGACTGCAACGGCTCCGGCGCCCAGAACTTCGCCCTGGCATGACCGAAGGTGCGGGACCCCCGCAGCCGGCGGGGGTCCCGCACCTGCCCGCCCCATCCTGGACACCGCCGACCGACACCACCGGACTGCTTCCGGCGGACTCCGTCCAGCTCATGGTGGATGTCTCAGCTCTGGACGGTGAGCAGGTCGGCAAGGCCGATGCGGGTGAGGAAGCCGCGGCGGATGCGGTCGGCGGTCTTGGAGACCTCCTCGGATCCGTCGTCGGCGGGGTCGACGTGTACGCGGTACGGGCGCTTTCCGGCGGGCAGGGCGACGATGCGGGCGATCTCGTCGGAGACGAGCGACGCGGGCGCCTCCTCGGGGGCGAGGGCGGCGAGCTTGGTCGCCATCTGGTCCATCAGGCCGGGGTACCGGCTCTCGTACTCGGCCTCGACGGCGGTGTCCTCGGGGTGGCCGGAGTACGCGAAGTGGTTGGTGCCGCTGGTGAACGAGCCGGGGACGACGATCGAGGTCTCCACGCCCCAGCGGGCGAGTTCACCGGCGTAGGACACCGCGAGGGAGTCCATGGCGGCCTTGGCCGCGAAGTAGGGGGCGAGGTAGGGCGGCGTACCGCCTTTGACGCTGGTGCTGGACACCCAGAGCACCAGTCCTCGCCGGCGCCGGCGCATGCCCGGCAGCACGGCGCGGTTGACGCGCTGGGTGGACAGGACGTTCACGTCGTAGAGCTCGGCGAGCTGGTCGGGAGTGAAGGCTTCGGCCGGCCCGGTCACCATGTGCCCGGCGTTGTGGATCAGCACGTCGACGCGGCCGTGCTCGGCTTCGATCTGCGCGACGGCGGTGTCGACCGAGAGCTGGGAGTTCACGTCGAGCTCGATGGACCGCAGGTCGACGTGGTGCTCGTCGGCGTAGTGGGCGGCGGTCCGGACCTGGGGCGCGTTGCGGCCGGTGGTCCGGCGCATGCCGGCGTAGACGGTGTGGCCGGCATCCGCCAGCGCACGGGCGGTGAGTGCTCCGAAACCGCTGGAGGCGCCGGTGATGACGACGATGGTGCCGGTGGTGCCGGGGGTGCCGGTGGTGGACATGGACGTGGTTCCTTTTCGCGATGACGGTGCAGGGGCGGGGTGGTGCGTGTGCGGCGGGGGTCAGGCGAGTCCTCCGTTGGCGTAGAGGACCTGTCCGTTGACCCAGCGCGCGGGACCGGCCAGGAACGAGACGACCTCGGCGATGTCCTCGGGCCCGCCGAGCCGCTCCAGCGGGGTCGCCTGGGCGAACTTCGCGATGGTGGCGTCGTCCTTGCCGTCCAGGAACAGCGGTGTGGCGGTGGGGCCGGGCGCGACGGCGTTGACGGTGACGTCCCGGCCGCGCAGCTCCCGGGCCAGGATGAGGGTCAGACCCTCGACCGCGGCCTTGCTGGCGACGTAGGCGCCGTAGCCCGGCAGCTGGGTGCGGACCACCGAGGTCGAGACGTTGACGATCGCGCCACCCGGGCGGACCCTGCGTGCCGCCTGCTGGGAGACGACGAAGGTGCCGCGGATGTTCGCGCGGTGCATCCGGTCCAGGTCGGCGAGGTCGAGCTCCGCGACGGGGGAAAGGATCATGATGCCGGCGGTGTTCACGACCACGTCGATGCCGCCGAAGGCCGACTCGACGGCGTCGAAGGCCGCGCTCATCGCACTCTCGTCGGCGACGTCGCCGCCCACCGCCAGGGCCCTGCCGCCGGCGGCGGTGATCGCGGCCACGGTGTCCTCGGCCCTGGCCTTGTTTCCCGCGTACTGCACGGCGACCGCGAAACCGTCCTCGGCGAGCCGTTCGGCCGCGACGCGGCCGATGCCGCCCGAGCCTCCGGTGACCAGCGCGACACGGACGGTGGTGGGGGTGCTCATGGGGGTCTCCTTTTCAAGCGCGTCTAAATGAACGACACGTTCATATAACCATGAAATGAACGTGCCGTCCATATCTTTGGGCGAGTCTCTCCAGGGCCACGGACGCACGGCGGCGCGCCACCCGGACCCACCCCGCCGAATGTCGTACAGGCTTCTCCGCCAGGTGTCCGCCGCTTCACGCAGGGGTCTTGGAGCCGGCCTGGGATGGCGGGGCGGTGCAGGTATGACGGGTGGCGCCGCACACGTCGAGTCGTACGTCGGGAGAGGCATGTCTGTCAGAGCCGAGACGTTCGGGCACGCGGTACGGGGTGGGCGCCGGAGGGCGGGACGGGGTCTCGTGCCGGCGACCGTGCTGGCCCTGGTCGCGTTCGTTCCGCCGGCCGGCGCGAGCACCCTGACCGGGAACGCCGCCGCGAACACCGCCACGAACACCGTCGCGTGGACCACTCGGCACGTGACGCCCGGGGTCGAGGTCCGTACCGGGGTGCTCAGTGACCCGCGGGCCGCCGGTGTGTGGACGGTCACCGTCCAGGCCCCGGCCGTCAACCGCCTCACGGGGGCCGCCACCTGGGCCCCGCTGGGTGACCGCGGGTGGGCCGACACCACCGCCGGGCAGTTGCGGGCCGCCGGGTTCGCGCCACGCGTCGAGCGGGTGACCTGGGACCAGTACGCCGACACGCCGCACGGCACGATGGGCTGGCAGGTCAGGGTCGGCGAGTACGCCACGCAGGCCGAGGCGGGGACGCTGGGTTCGGCGATGTCGGCAGCCGGTTTCCGTACCTCCGTCGAGTGGACGGGCTACGACGGACGCCGCCCCGCCGACGCGGAGCGCGTCCACGTCGCCGTCGTCGATCCGGCCCGGCTGCGCGGCACGGTCGAGGTGAGTGACGGCGGGGACGCCGCCGACCGCGAGAAGACCTCGACCGTGGCCGCCCGCCTGGGCTCCCTGGTCGGCGTCAACGGCGGATTCTTCGTCACCTCCGACGCGGACGGCGTCCAGGGCACCTCGGCCGGGCTGTCCGCGGTGCGCGGCGAGCTGCAGTCCATGGCGGCCGGTTCCCGTGCCGCGCTGATCCTCGCCGACGGCGGACGGCACATCCGGGTCGCCGACCTGTCCACCACCGTGACCGTCCGTTCCGGCTCCGCCGTCCACGCGGTGCAGGGCGTCAACCGGGTCCCGGGCAAGGTGCGCAACTGCGGCCGCCCCGGCGCCGTACCCACCGAACTCCCCCGCCAGGACCTCACCTGCTCGCTCCCGGACGACCTGGTGAGGTTCACCTCCGAGTTCGGGGCGCCCCTGCCGACCGGCCCTGGTGTCCAGGTCGTCCTCGACCGGCACGGCGTCGTCCTCTCCGAGGGCGACCGCGGCGGCTCCGTGCCCGCCGGCGGCTCGGTCCTCCAGGGCACCGGGACCTCAGCCGCCTGGCTCGCCGAACACGCCGCGACGGGCCGCCGGCTGGAGCTGCGGGAGACGGTCCGGGACACCTCGGGCAGGCAGGTCCCGCTCGGCCCCGACGACAGCATCGTCAGCGCGGCCCCGACCCTGGTCGAGGACGGCCGCGTCCACATCGACGCCGCCGCCGAGGGCACACTCGACCCGCTCGACCTCTCCTTCGGGTTCGCCTGGTCCAACGTGCGCCAACCGCGCACCCTGGCCGGCGTCGACGGTCGCGGGCGCCTGCTGCTCGTGACCGTCGACGGCCGGCAGCCCGGTGTCAGCGAGGGCTTCACGCTTGCCGAGGCCGCCCGGTTCATGCGCTCACTCGGCGCGGTACAGGCACTCAACCTGGACGGCGGCGGCTCCACCGCCATGGCCGTCGACGGCAGCCTCGTCAACACCACGTCCGACGCCACCGGCGAGCGTGCCGTCGGCGACACGGTCCAGGTCCTGCCGCGCGCCGGACAGGACTGACCACCCGAGCGCGGCGCCTTCTTCGTCAAGGGCCCGTCGACGGCCCGGTCTCACCGGAGATCGGGCGCTCCGGTACGGCCGCGGACGACCTCGCGCAACCTGGCTGCTCGTGGTCCTTCGACGGCGGCACGCTGCACGCCCCCGACCCCGACGCCCGCTTCTGCCAGACGATCGGGTAGTGCCGGACACGGCAGGAGGGGGCCTCCCCGCCGGGGCGCCCCTTCCCTTCACCGCCCTTCGGGACCTACTCGATGTTGATCTTGAAGGTGCTGGTCGTGTTCCTGATGTCCTGGGCGTTCCCGCTCATCCGCAGGTTGCGGAAGGTGGCCTCGCCGACGGCAGGACCCTGGCCGGGCTCGGGCAGTTCGTTGGCCCAGATGCCGAAGCCGGACTTGGCGTCGAAGGTGTCTCCGCTCTTCTTGGAGTTGGTGATGGAGATGTCGGTGAAGATGGTGTCCTTCACCGGGAACTGCGGCTGACCGCCGACGTAGTTGGTCTGGAACATGACGCCTCCGTAGGTGGAGTCGTCGATGTCGACGTCGTTGACCCGGATGCCCTGGAAGACCTTCGAGGCGGAGAACGCCCAGATGGCGGGGAAGACCTGGGAGCCCCAGAAGTGGCCGCCCGTCCGGTCCAGGGAGACGTTCTCGATCGTCGTGGGATCGGTGCCGAAGCCGTTCATCGGGTAGCCGAAGTCCAGCGAGGAGATCGTGATGCCGGAGTAGACGAGAGTGTCGGCGACGCGGATGTTGCGGAAGGTGTTGTCGTAGCCGCCGTAGACGGCGATGCCGGCCGCCCGCCAGGTGAGGGTGGAGGTCAGGTTCTCGTAGAGATTGTTCTTCTCGTCGGCGCCGCCGGCGTCGATGGCCGAGAAGAGCGCGAAGCTGTCGTCGCCCGTGGCGCGGGCGTCGTTGTTGACGACGTGGTTGTCCGTGGAGCCGTTCGTCATGTTGATGCCGTCGGCGAACGTGTCACGGATACGGGAGTTGGAAATGGTCATGTTGTCGGTGTTGGCGCCCCAGTAGAGGCACACCATGTGCTCGGCCCAGATGTTGTCGATGGTGATGTTCGAGACGTTGGAGAAGTCGAACACCTTGCCCGGGCCGTCGATCCGGGACGTGTAGTTGCCGAAGTAGGCGAAGCCGGCGAACGTCGAGCCGTTGGCCGTGGCCTCGGCGCGGAAGCCCACGTCGGTGTTCTCCTGCGAGGCGGGGGCGTGGAAGCGGGTGAACCACGGCCCGGCTCCGACGACCTTGACCGCCTTGCCGTACACCTGGAACTTGCTGGAGGTGTCGTAGTCACCGGCGGGCAGGTAGACGCCGACGAGCTTGCCCGTGGTGTCCATGCGGACCTTGTCGAGGGCGTTCTGCACGTCCTGCTGGGTGAAGCCGGCCGGGACCGTGTAGGCGGCCGGGTCGGGGTTGGGGTTCGCCGTCGCCTGTTCGGTGTTGATGAAGTCGACGGCGTAGTAACCGGCCGTGTTCGCCGCGTCCTTCTGGAGGCGAATCCTGGAACCGGCGGGCACGGTCTTACCGAGCAGCAGGTTCGCCTCGTCGTAGATGTGGCGCGGGGCGCCGGAGCCGGGTGAGTTGCCGGGTGCGGTCTCGCTGCCGTAGAGCCAGGCGTACTTCGAGGTGAGGTCGATCGCCTTGAGGAACTGGCCGTCCACGTAGACGTCGAGGGTGGCGTCGGTGCCGTCGGGGATCGCGAAGCGGGTGACCAGGGTGTTGGTGGCGGCGCGGGTGGTCCACTCGACGTACTGGCCGGTGGCGTCGAGCGTGACCGCCTTGCGGCCGCTCGCCTCGCCCGCGAAGTCGCCGATGGTGCGGTTGGGGCCGACGACCTTGGCGCCGCCGCCGACCGTGCCGTCCTCGGCCTCGTACATGTCGTACGGCATGTCGGCGCCGCGGCCGACGAACAGGTTCTGTGTGGTGGTGTTGTTGGTGCGCTTGACCGGGAGTTCGTTGGCGTCGTCGGAGATGACCGTCTTGACGGTGTACTTGCCGTTGACGGCCGTCCAGGAGCCGAGGCTGACCGGTGCGGTCGTCTGGCCGGAGGCGATGGTGCCGTTGTAGGAGCCCGAAAGCGTCTTGACGGTGGCGCCGTTGGCGTCCTGGACCGTCAGGGTGACGCCGTGGGCACCGGAGGCCGAGGCCGACGTACCCTGGTTCTTCAGGGCGACCGTGAACGCGACGGTGTCACCGGCGGAGGCGCTGGAGGGTGTCCAGGCGACCGGCGCGGAGACCAGGTCGGAGCTGGAGACGGGCTTGACGACGAGGGCGTCGGAGCGGGTGAAGGTGTTGTTGCCCTCGTTCTGCTCGATGACCTTGTTGGACGGGTCCACCTCGGCGCCGAGCGGGTAACTGCCCGCGTCCCGGGTGCCGATGCTCGCGGTGACCGTCGCCGAGGCGCCGGCCGCGAGGGCGGGGACGTCGGCCGTGGCCGCCTTGGTACCGCCGAGGGTGAAGTTCAGGTCGGTGGCCTTGGACGCCTTGCTGCCGCTGTTGGTGACGGTCGCGGAGAGGCTGATGGCGTCCGACTCGACGGGCGCGGCGGGCGAGTTGGTGATGCCGGCGACCTTGAGGTCCGGGTTGGCGGCCGGGGTGCCGATCACCTGGAGCTCGCCGACCTGTCCGCCGGGGGCGCCGGTGTTGGAGGCGAACTTGAGCTGGATGTCGGCGGCGGCGCCGGAGACCGGGATGGTCACGGTGTTGCCGGTGGCCGGGTTGAACGTGTAGTCCTTCGCCGCGACGAGGCTGGTGAAGGTGGTCGCGTCCTGGTCGCGGCCGAGCACCTGGATGTTCTGGGTGCGGGTGGACCAGGCCGGGTCCGGGTTGAGCTTGACGACGACCTGGCCGAGGTCGGCGTTGGCGCCCAGCTCGGTGGTGAGGGTGGCCGGGTAGGCGCCGCCCGCGCTCTCCCAATAGGTGCCGATCTGGCCGTCGTTGGCGTTCGCGGCGACGTAGGTGAAGGTGTACGAGGAGGCCTCGACGGGCTTGCCCTGGGCGAGGTCGGAGCCTGCACCGGAGCCGGGCCGGGTGACGCTGTTGCTCGCCACCGACACGTTTCCGGCGGCGTCCTTCGCCTTCACGTGGTAGGTGACGGTGGCCGTCGCGGACGGGGTGTCGGTGTACGTCGTCACGTCGCCCGCCAGGGTCTTCACGAGCTGGTCGTTGGCATAGACGTCGTACCCGGTGACCGCCACGTTGTCGCTGGACGCCTGCCAGGTGAGCTTCACGTCGCTGCCGGACTGCGTGTAGGCGAGGTTGCCGGGCGCCGTGGGGGCCTGGGTGTCGCCGCTCGCGCCCTTGCGGGTGACGCTGTTGCTGTTGGCGGAGACGTTGCCCGCGGCGTCCTTGGCCCGCACGAAGTACGTGATGTCGGCGCCGGCCGGCTGGGTGTCGGTGTAGGTCAGGACGTTCCCGGCGACGCTCGCCCGCAACTGGCCGTTGGCGTAGACGTCGTAGCCGGTCACGCCCGTGTCGTCGGTCGCCGCGCTCCAGGTCAGCTTGATCTGCCCGGTGGTCGGCTCGCTGCAGGTCAGGTCGGCGGGCGCGGTGGGCGCCTGGGTGTCGCCGGTGGCCGGTCCGTAGACCTCCAGCTCGGACGCCTGCCCGGCGGGCCAGCCGTCGTTGGCGGTGAACAGCGCCCGTACGTACCGCGTGGTGGTCGTGTCGAAGGTGATGGTCGCCGACTGGTCGTCGGAGCTGTTGAAGGCGTACGCCTTCGACGCCGTCAGGTCGGTGAAGTTCTGGTTGTCGGTGGAGCCCTGGATCTTGAGCGTCTGGTTGCGGCTCGGCCAGCCGCTGGGCAGGCGCAGCGTCACCTGGTTCACCTGGACCGAGGAGCCGAGGTCGACCTTGAGCCACTGCGGGAAGGCGTTGTTGGTGCTCTCCCAGTAGGTGTTGCGGTTGCCGTCACCGGCGTTGGCCGCGCCGTAGACGTCGGCGTGGCCGCTCTCACTGAAGGGCTTGCCCAGGGCGAGGTTCGGGGTCGCGGCGGCGGTCGTGAGGACCTGCATCTCGGCGAGCTGGGCGGTGCCGGCGGCCGAGTTGGCGCTGAAGTCGGCCCGTACGTACCGGGCGAGGGTGGCGGGGAAGGAGACCTTGACCGTGTTGTCGTTGCCCGGGCCGAAGACGTACTGCGCCGTCGACTTGAGCGTGGCGAAGCTCTTGCCGTCGGCGCTGCCCTGGAGCGCCAGCGTCTGCCTGCGGGTCTGCCACTGCTCGGGCAGCCGCAGCACGACCTCGCGGACGCGCCTGGTCCGCCCGAGGTCGGTCTGGACCCACTGGGCCGACTTCTTTCCGGCCTGCCAGTAGGTGTCGGTGTCGCCGTCGGTGACGTTGGCGGCCGCGTGTGCGGAACGGGCGCTGCCTGCCGTGCTCGCGGTGTCCGCGGCGGCGTTCGGGCCGCCGGCCGCGTGTGCGCCGACGGCCGGCATGCCCAGAACCATGACGGCGGAGGCGAGCACAGCGGTCGCCGCGCGCCGTCTCCAGGATCTCGGCTTGTGTCGAGTCATGCGGGGTCACTTCCTGCGGAGGCTCGCACGCCGATGGGGCGGCGAGGGCGGCTCGTTCCTGGCGGAGTGGTGCAGAAAGGTGCGGCGCGGAACAGTTCCGCGCAGGCTTTTGCATTGTTTCATCGAAATATTGCAGAGCAATGCGGACCCGTCCACTACCAGAACTGCACAAATTTCACCAGAAGCACGCATGCATCGGGGGAGACGACGTACGCGCCGCGCCCGAGACCAAGAGACTGTGCATGCTGTACGTGCATCGCTCAGCGCAAGTGAACGCAAGGAGCGCAATCTATTGCGCTCCCGCACACCTCGGTCCGACAGTCAAGAACGGCTCAGAGCGAAGGTCGGGCCGCCTCGGATGCCACGCCACCCGACGCGCAAAGCGCCGGCACGCTCGTGTTCCTGCCGGTGGGGGCCCGGTGGCCGACCGCGGCCCACCGGGTCTGGACGATCATCACGTCGCCTTTCGGCCGCTTGCGCGCGAGTCCACGTCGGGAGGACGGCGAACGCCCCCGGACCTCGGCGGGTCGGGGGCGTTCGGTTGCTGCCGGCTGCGTTCCGGTCAGCCGCGGGGACGCTCGAAGGTCAGGAGCAGGCCCTCGACGGCTCCGGGACCTATGCGGCCCTTGACGTCGGCGGAGGTGATGGCCTTGAGGGCCCAGCCGTCCTCGGCGTGCTCGTTGAGGACCTTCTCCAGCTTGTCGCTGTCCAGCGCGTCGCCGATCAGCGACTCCCGGAAAGTGACGACCTTGTATTCGTAGGCGTAGGCACTGCTCATGACTGCGGGGTCCTCCTGCCGGCAGAGCCGGGTCGGTGTGGAATCGGCCGGGGCCAGCCAATCATCCCCGGGTGCCGTGGCGCACCGCCGGGCCTCCGTTTTTCTGCTTCAGGGGCGGTCCACGCGGAAGTGGTAGCAGCCGTATTCGACGGCACGCACGTGTACTTGGGCGGTCCCGGGGTCGGCGAAGGCCTCGGCCAGCGCATGCGCGAACGCCGCCTGGGCGTCGTCGGGAAGCTCCAGGAGGCGGCCGCCCGTGATGTGCCCTCGGCTGTCGTAGCGGCGCAGGACGCGCAGCGCGCCGGGGCGGGCCCACGGATAGCCGAGGTGCTCGCCGGCCGGGCCGCCGCAGTCCTCGGCGTGGACGAAGACCGGCCCCTGCTCGTCGTAGGCCCCGGGGTCGACGCCGGTCCGTGACGCCCAGCGGCGCAGCGGGGCGTAGGAGAGCAGGGCGATCCGCTCGCCCGAGGTACTGGACCGCAGGCAGCAGCGCAGGGGCGCGCCGCCTTCGCCGTCCGTGTACGGGCGCGGCGGATTCCCGGCGTCGTCACGGACCCGGAGCTCCTTGAGGGCGACGGAGGAGATGGGGAGGGGCGGGAAGGCGGTGGTCATGCCGTCCAGCGTGGCGCGGTACGACGCGGGTCGCTGGCGGGTATCGGACCCCGTACTCGGCCGGGATCCGCAGGTGATACGAGCAGCCGACCACGGATGCGCCCGTCAGCTCGGCCGCCCTGGTGGCGGTCATCGCGCCCTCCCCGCGCAGCGGCCCGACGAGCGTCGGGCGAAAAGGATGGGCGTACGCCCGGAGCGCGCGGGTCGGTTACACGGGAGCGTCATCCACGCCACTCCCGGTTTGTGTTCTTTTGATCACTTTTACCCCTTCGATGAGCAGGGTATTTGTGTTACTCATGAGATGTGCGGGAGAGGGTTCTCGGGACCTGCCCGCATGGACTCGGGACGATCTGCCGGTACGTGCCGGAGTCAGCGAGTTGTGTGAGCTGCATGGACCCCACACCCTCCTCTGCTTCGCCGTTCGACACGGTCAGCGGCGCCCTCGGGGACTACATCCCGAAGGGCGGCGCGACGGCGGTGGGCGGGAAGCGCGTCTCGGGGGCCGGCGGCGGGGCCGAGGGCGGGGAACGGATCCTCGGGGTGGTCAGTCTCGGCCGGGATCTGCGGATCAGCGGCGCCAATCTGGACGCCGCCCCGTTCGCGGGGGTCAGTGCCGCGCCGGGGGCCGCCTTCGCCGACCTGCTGCCGCCGGGGGACGTACCGACGGTCACGAAGCGGCTGCAGCGGGTCCTCGAGACGCGGGAGGCGCATGTCGCCCGGGTCCAGCGCCTGCGGCGGGCCGACGGGTCGGAGCTGGTGGTCTCGATGAGCATCCTGCCGGCCGCCCCACCACAGGAGGGCCTGACGGTCTCGCTGATCGCCATGGCCAAGCGGCTGCACCTGTACGCCTCGGCCACCGCGATCGGGACCTCCCTGGACATCGGGGAGACCGCGCAGTCCCTGGCCCAGTCCCTGCTGGCCTGGGGGGACGTGGCCGCCGTCAACCTCGACTACGCCGTGTGGACGGGCGAGGCGGTCACCGAGCAGGCGCAGGAGCGCATCCGGCTCCGGCGGGCGGCCCTGGTGCCGGACCGGGCCTGGCCCGAGGGATACCTGACGCCCGGGGACAACCTCCCCCTCGAGGCGAGCCGCCTGCTGGCCGGTGCGGTCATGCGCGACGACGTTCCGCAGGCCGTCGTCATTCCGGACCGCGCGGCGATCGAGCAGGCGCTGGACGATCCGCGGCTGGTGCGCGCCCTGGTGCCCGGCAACCGGCCGGTGAGTGTCGCCTGCATACCGCTGGTGGTGGAAGGACCGGAGGGCACGCCGGGGCCCATCGTGCTGGGCGTGACGGAGGTCTGGCGGCGGCCGGAGTGCCTCTTCGGCGACGGCGAACTGCTCGACCTGCAGGAGCTCGTGGCCAAGACCGCCCGGCACGTCGACCTGGCCCGCCAGCACCAGCGTGAGCACGCCCAGGTCCTGGCGCTGCAGCGCCGGCTGCTGCCGCGGACCGGCAGCGACACCATCGAGGTCGCCAGTGTCTACGAGCCCACCACGCCGGACAGTGCGGGCGTCGGCGGTGACTGGGTGAACAGCTTTCCGCTGCCGGGGGACCGCACCGCGCTGGTGGTCGGTGACGTCGTGGGCCACGGTCTCGGGGCCGCTGCGGCCATGGGCCAGCTGAGCATGGAGGCACGCGCGCTGCTGTCGGCGGGGCTGGGCCCCGGGGAGGTCCTGGAGCGTCTGGACGAGACCGTCACCCTGCTGGACGACACGGACGCCGGCCTCGCCGCCGGATACAGCGCGCTGGGCTCGACGTGCTGCATCGCGGTCTACGACCCGGTCGACCACCGGGTGCTGATCTCCAACGCCGGCCACCTGCCACCGGTCCTGGTGCATCCCGACGGTTCCGCCGAGACCGTCGCGGCACAGCCGCACCCGGCCCTCGGCGCGGAGTTCGTCGTACGGGAGCCGTTCGAGGTGCACGAGTTCCGCGCGCCGCCCGGTTCGCTTCTCGTCCTGTACACCGACGGCCTGGTGGAGGATCCGGCGGCCTCGATCGACGACGGCATCGGCCGGCTGACGGACGTGGTGCGCGAGGTGCATCCCTGGGACGATCTGCAGCAGGCCGCGCGTCGCGTGGTCGCCCGGCTGGGCCCGCAGGAGCCGCTGCGCGACGACGTCACCCTGCTGCTGGCCCGGATGGCCGGGCGGCGCAGCCGGGACACCGTCACCTGGCGGCTGCCCGCCCGGGACGACACCGCGGCCCGCGTCCGCGCCCTGGCCGCGCCCCTCCTGCGGCGCTGGCACCTCGGCGATCAGGCCAGGGGCAGCGCGCTGCTGGTGCTGAGCGAACTGGTCACCAACGCCGTCCGGTTCGGCACCGGGCCCGTCACGGTGCGGCTGGTGCGGGCCGGAAGCCGGCTGACCTGCGAGGTCGGCGACACCGGCAACGGCCGGCCGCGCCTGCGCCGCGGTGACCCGCTCGACGACGACGGGCGGGGTCTGTACGTCGTCCACAAGCTGACCACGCGCTGGGGGGTGCGGTGGACGGAAACCGGCAAAGCCGTCTGGGCGGAACTGGAGGGATAGCGCCGGCGGCGCGCTGAGAGCGGCGGGCTTCCGCTACAGCCACTCCCCTTCCACCGCCGTGGCCGTCAGCCCGGGCGCGGCCGCGTACAGCACCGTACGGCTGCCCGACTTCTGGCCGGCGTCGTGCGCACGGCGCAGGATGTCGAGGACGGCGGCACCGCCACGGTTGCCCGTGGTGTAGCTGTCCCTGCTGTAGGCCAGCAGCCCCTCCGGCCATCCGTCGGGCATCGTCTGTTCCATGTACTCCAGCACCCGCGTCCCACCGGGATGCGCGAGCAGCAGGTCGGGATGCCAGGAGTGCCCGTCGCCCTCGTGACGTGCGCGCAGCCACTCCCACATCGCGGCCACCGTCTCCTGCACGGCGCGTGGCCCCCGGCGGTCCATCACGAAATGCGTGCCGTCCTCCCGGGTCTCCAGCCGGTGCAGGTCGGTGGTGCCGGGCAGGGTGTGGTGCCAGGCCGCGTCCAGCCGCAGGACCGACTCCGGCCGGGGGCGGCCGGTGACCGCCACGGCGACGGCGGTGTCCGCGAAGAGCAGCCGCACGATCAGTGACTCCAGCGTGTCGTCGGCGGGCTGGTAGGTGGTGCTCAGCGCCTCCGATATCACGACCAGCACGACCCGGTCGGGGTCCGCGGCGACCAGGTCGGCCGCCAGGGCCAGCGAGCGGGTGCCGGCGATGCAGGCCCACTGGGTGGCCGGCAGCAGCAGTACGTCGTCGCGCAGTTCGAGGCGGTTGAGGAGGGAGAGGTCCAGCCCTGGCAGGGCCGGGGTCGTGGAGTGACTGGTGATCAGGCAGTCGACGTCGGCGGTGTCCAGTCCGGCGGCCCGGAGGGCGTCGCGGGCCGCGCGTTCCCCGTACGTCTGCACGGCCGCCCAGGCCGGCGCGGTGCGCTCCTGGATGGTCTGCGGCGCCGGTATCGCCTCCAGGGCGGCGATCGCGCGGTCGACCTCGTGCTCGGTGAACCCGTTGCCGGCCAGTGCCGCACGGGCCGGGCCTGCGCCCGGAGTTCGCAGGCCCGTGCCGCTGCCGGGCGCGGCGGCCGTCTCCAGCGGCAGCATCCAGCCGCGGGAGTCGATCCCCGTGCTCGCGGCGATGCCGTCCATCCGCGGCAGCCACGGAGCCTGTGGCTGCCGGCCGCGGACCTCCGCGAGGATCTCGCCGGTCGTCACGGCATGTTCACCTTGTACTACGGCTGGAGGAGTCAGATAGGCGCTCATAGCAAGCATCTTTCGCAGAAAGCTGGTAAATCGTGCGAAGTGTCCGATATCTGCCCCGTTATCCAGAGCGAGGCCAAGACGCTGTAATTGCAATGTACTTCGCATTCGACAACTTCCGAGCTGCTCCATGTACCAACGGAGCCATAGCGGTTCCTTACGGAGACTGTCCGGCGGAGACGCGAGGCCGCCCGGGCGAGATCGTTGCCGAGCAAACTCCTTGCCGCTTCAGGAAGTTGAACGACGCACTGGTCGGGGCCCGCGTTCGAGACCTACGCCACCCATGAAGTGCGTCACAGCCGCGCCGCGCACGGGCGGGTCAACCGGCGGGCGCCCCAGGGCTCATGAGGTGTGCGACGGCGCACTTTTCGAAGCAATCGCGCCACCGCGCACTCCGCCCATGCTTCAGCACCTCCTGGCGGAGATCCCGACGTCAGCCCCGCGCACCGCGGACCGCTCCCATCGACTCCGACCGCACCTCTGGCGGACGGCGCCCACGCCGGAGACCATGGCGCCCTGTTCACCCGACCGCTCCCCCATGAGACGACGTCCTGGACGACCGGCGCACACGGCTTCCCATCAGCTCCCGGCCGCACGGCGTGCGGCCGGCCGAACCGCCCTCCCCGCTCGCGGCCCGTCACGACCGGACCCGGTCCCCACCGAGGAGTTGCCGAAATGTCCTATGATGTGCCCGATTTACCCTCGGACCGGTCCCCGTACGACCGCCCGTCCCCGACCTGGTCGACCGGCGAGGTGCCGTACGACACCCTCCCCGCGAGCCCCCGCTCCGGTGCCCACCGCACCCTGCGCCTGTTGCGGCGGGCGTACCGCTGGCAGCGGCGGGTGGCGACCATCACCGCACTCGGCTACTTCGCCGCCTTCCTGACCCTGACCGTCAAGGCGCCTTCGCTGATGGCCCGCCCCGGCCCCGGCGGCCTGCCCACCGGACTGCTCCTGGCCCTCGTCCAGATCCCCGTGACCTGGCTGGCGGTCCTGCTCTACGAAGCCGCCGCGCACCGCTTCGTGGACCCCCTGGCGCGACGCGCCCGACGTCAGACGGGCGTGGCCGTCGCGGACCGGGAGCAGGCGCCGTGACCGGGTTGGGCGGCTCCGCCCAGTCCTGGTCCCTCGTCGCGTTCTGCTCGGTGGTCGCCCTCACCCTGCTGCTGTGCGTGCTCACCGGCCCGGAGGCGGACGACCTCGCCGAGTTCTACACCGGCTACCGGTCCCTGTCGCCGCTGCGCAACGGGCTGGCCGTCGCCGGTGACTACATCTCCGCCGCCACCGTCCTCACCATCGGGGGGATCATCGCCCTGTGCGGCTACGACGGCATTGTCCTCGCCCTCAGCGCCCTGCTGTCCCTGCTGTTGCTGATGTTCCTGCTGGCCGAACCCCTCCACAACACCGGCCGCTACACCATGGGCGACGCGCTGGCCCGCCGTCACCCGGCCCGGTCGGTCCGCGTCACGGCCTGCCTGGTCACCCTCGCCGCACTCGTCCCGATGATGGTCGTCCAGCTCGCCGGGGTCGGCGAACTCCTGGCGTACGTCCTCGGGTTCGCCGACACCGGCATGAAGAACGGGTGCGTGGCCGGGGCCGGTGTCCTCATGATCAGTTACGCGGCGCTCGGCGGGATGCCCGGCACCGCGCTGGTCCAGATCATCAAGACCGTGGCGCTGCTCGGCTCGGGGCTGGTCGTGAGCGTGCTGATCCTGCGCGCGTTCGACTGGCAGCCCCAGGCGCTGTTCCACGCGGCGGCCGGACGGAGCGGGGCGGGTGACGCCTACCTGACCTGGGGTCTGCAGTACTCCAGCAGCCCGCATCCGGCCCTGGACATGGCCAGTACCCAGGCCGCCATCGTGCTGGGCGGCGCCTGTCTGCCGCACGTCACCATGCGGATGTACACGGCGGGCACGCCGCGCCAGGTCCGCCGGGCGATGTCCTGGGCGGTCTCCTCGGTGACCCTCTTCATCCTGATGCTCACGGTGATCTGCGCCGGCGCGACCGCGCTGGTCGGTCACGACCGCATCGCCGCCGCCGACGCACACGGGACGACCGCCTACCTGCTGGGTGCCCGCGCCGCGTTCGGAGCCGCTCTGTCCCGGCCGGAGAGCCTGCTCTTCGCCACCGTCACCACCGCAGTCTTCCTCACCCTGCTCGCCTCCGTCGCGAGCATGACGCTGGCCTGCGCCAACACCCTCGCCCACGACCTGACGGCGTCCCGCGCCACTCCCCCGGCACCGGCCCGGGAACTCGCCCTCGCCCGGTGCAGTGCCCTCGCCGTGGGCATCCCGACCATCCTCCTGGCCGTCCTCGCCCAGCACCGCAGTCTCCAGCCCCTGGCGACGGTGTCCTTCACCCTGGGCGCCTCCGCCATCGCGCCCGCGCTCCTCTACACCCTCTTCTGGCGCCGTTACACGCGCACGGCGCTCCTGGCCACCCTCGTCGTGGGCTCGCTGACCGTGCTCGCCCTGGCCCCGGGCACCACCCTGGTCTCCGGGACACCGCTGTCCGCCTTCCCGGAGGCCGATTTCGCCTGGTTCCCCTACAACACACCCGCCCTCGTCTCCGTGCCGGCGGGATTCCTCACCGGCTGGCTCACCACCGTCCTGGCGGGCCAGCGGTCCGCCGACCGTGAACGCAGCCGCTACGCGTCCCACGAGCGCCACCTGCTCACCGGTGCACCCCCGGGCCATTCGCCCCGGTAGGGAGTCGTCAGGCACGGCCGGAGGGGCGCGGGAGGTCGCCCCCCGACCCGGGCCGCCGAGAAAGACCGACCGGGCCGGGGCCGGACGGACGGGCCTGTTCCACGGGACAGACCCGTTCGACGGACGGACCTATTTGGCCGGGGACCGGTCCTGGAGGCCGGTGGTCATGGACGCGGCAGCCGCGTTGAGACCCGCCACCGCGGCCTTGGGCAGCGCCCCGGCGACCTTGGTGGCGAGGTCACGGGAGGGACCGGGGGCGGTTCCGTCCGCGTGGGCAGGGGCGGCGAGAGCCACGCCCGTCAGGGCGAGCGCGGCAGCAGTGACGATGCTCTTCATGCCCTGAGGAACGACCGTCCCCAGCCGGGGACACGACCGGCTGCCGCTCTCCCCGAAAAAGCGTCCCCGGCCCCGAGTGGCGGCTCCGGCCCGCCGGGACCAGGCTGGATGCCGAAGAGCCGGGCCGGGCGGTCCTCGGCACACGGCTCGGTCACCGGGCGCGGGGCGCTCGGTGTTTGTCTCGCTCACGCCGGGTCACCCGCCACTCAGGGGCACGGCCACGGGTGTCCCGACCGGTCGGCGGCCCCCGCAAGGACCCCAGGCCCCGCAAGGACCGGCACCCACTGCTCCGTGCGGAGAAAGGCAGAGTCATGACGCAGAAGCCACCCCTCACCACGACCGACTCCGGTGCCCCCGTCGAGAGCGACGAGCACTCGCTGACCGTGGGGCCCGGGGGACCGATCCTGCTGCAGGACGCCTATCTGATCGAGCAGATGGCACAGTTCAACCGGGAGCGGATCCCCGAGCGCCAGCCGCACGCCAAGGGGAGCGGCGCTTTCGGTCACTTCGAGGTGACCGAGGACGTCAGCGCCTACACCATGGCAGGCCTCTTCCAGCCCGGCACCCGCACCGACCTGGTCATTCGCTTCTCGACGGTCGCCGGTGAGCGCGGCAGTCCGGACACCTGGCGCGACCCCCGCGGCTTCGCGGTGAAGTTCTACACCAGCCAGGGCAACTACGACATGGTCGGCAACAACACGCCGGTGTTCTTCGTGAAGGACCCGATGAAATTCCAGCACTTCATCCGGTCCCAGAAACGCCGTGCGGACAGCAACCTGCGCGACCACGACATGCAGTGGGACTTCTGGACGCTCTCCCCGGAGTCGGCCCACCAGGTGACCTGGCTGATGGGCGACCGAGGCATCCCCCGGACCTGGCGCCACATGAACGGCTACACCTCGCACACGTACATGTGGATCAACGCCAAGGGCGAGCGGTTCTGGGTGAAGTACCACTTCAAGACCGACCAGGGCATCGAGTTCTTCACCCAGCACGAGGCGGACCAGATGGCCGCCGTCGACACGGACTACCACATGCGCGACCTGTTCGAGCACATCCGTGACGGCCAGTTCCCCAGCTGGACCCTGTACGTGCAGCTCATGCCGTACGCGGATGCCGCGGGTTACCGCTTCAACCCGTTCGACCTCACCAAGGTGTGGCCGCACGGTGACTATCCGCTCGTCCCGGTCGGACGGATGACCCTGGACCGCAATCCGACCGACAACCACGCCGAGATCGAGCAGGCGGCGTTCCAGCCGAACAACTTCGTTCCCGGGATCGGCCCCAGCCCGGACCGCATGCTGCTGGCCCGGCTGTTCTCCTACGCGGACGCCCACCGGCACCGGATCGGCGCCAACTACCAGCAGCTCCCGGTGAACGCCCCCGTCGTCGACGTCCACACGTACTCCAAGGACGGCGCGATGGCCTACCGCAAGACGTCCGACCCGGTGTACGCCCCGAACTCCAAGGGCGGCCCCGTCGCCGACCCCGCCCGCTTCGGCCCGCCGCCCAGCTGGGAGGCGGACGGCGAGATCGTCCGCGCCGCGTACGTCTCCCACCCCGAGGACGACGACTGGGGCCAGCCCGGCACCATGGTCCGGGAGGTGCTGGACGACGCCGCCCGCGACCGTCTGGTCGACAACGTCGTGGGGCATCTGCTCAACGGCGTCACCGACCCGGTCCTCCAGCGCGCGTTCACGTACTGGTCGAACATCGACGAGACGATCGGCAAGCGCATCGCCGACGGCGTCCGCGCCAAGGGTGACGAGAAGGACCCCAAGGCCGCCGAACAGGGCAGTCCGGCACGACGCTCCATGCAGGACAAGGCCTGACCCCGTCCGCGAGCAGCGGACGGCGCACGGGAAGGGTGCCGTGCGGGCCCAGGGCTCGCACGGCACCTCCGCGTGCCCGGCTTCCCCGTACGCACCGCACCGACTGATATGAATACCTCACCGCAGGCCATGTCCACGCGGTGCCAAGGGGGGCTCCGTGCGCAGGTGGTGGGCCGCCCGGTCACGACGCGCTCACCGCCCGGAGACGTTCATGAGAAGTCTCGATCCCACGGATCCGCCCGCCGTCGGCGGCTACCCGCTGCTGGCGCGGCTCGGGGAAGGGGGCATGGGCCAGGTCTTCCTCTCCCGTACCTCCTCCGGCCGGCCGCTGGCGCTGAAGACCGTGCGGAGCGAACTCGGCCTGGATCCGGGGTTCGAGGAGCGGTTCGCGCGTGAGATCGCCAGCAGCGACCAGGTCCGTTCGCCGTGGACGGTCGCGGTCGTCGACTACAGCGCGCCGGGGCAGCGGCCGCAGTGGCTGGCCACGGAGTACGTCGCGGCGCCGACCCTCGCCGACCGGGTGCACCGGCACGGACCGTTGCCCGAGGCCTCGGTCCTGGCCCTGGGAGCCGAACTCGCCGAGGGTCTGCTGGCCGTGCACCGGGCGGGGCTCGCGCACCGGGACGTGAAGCCGTCCAACGTGCTGCTCGGGCGCCGCCGTCCGCTGCTCATCGACTTCGGTATCGCCCGGGCCGCCGACGACACCCGCCACACCCGCACGGGCGGCGTCATCGGCTCGCCCGGGTACATGGCTCCCGAGCAGGTCACGGGCGGGGCCGCGGCGGAGCCCGGCGACGTCTTCGCGCTGGCGGCGGTCCTGGTGTACGCGGCCACGGGTGCAGGGCCCTTCCTGCGCCGTGGAGAGGAACCCTCGGCGGCGCAGCTGCTCTACCGGATCGTGCACGAGGAACCCCGGCTCGACGGCGTGCCGCCGTCCCTGCTGCCGGTCCTGGCGGCCTGTCTTCACAAGGCACCGCAGTCCCGGCCCACCGCGCAGGAGTTGCTGGAGCGGCTCGGAACCGGCTCCCCGGAGTGGGTCACCGTCCCGCCGCCGGGTCTGGCCGAGGACCTCGCCGCGCGGGAGGCCGAGCTGCGGGCCCTGCTGGAGGCGTCGACCGCCGCCGTCCCGCCGCGGATCGCGCCCGCGCCGCCGGGGTTCGGTCCGCCGCCGGCCTACGGTCCTCCGGCCGGGACCGGCACCCTTCCCCGTGCCCCCCGGAGCGGGTCGGGGCGCTCCCGGACGGCGATCGTGGCCGTCGGGGTGCCGGTCGTCGCGGCGGCCGTCGCCGTGGCTGTCTGGTGGGGCGGATCCGGGGACGGTAAGGCCGCTGACGGTACGTCTCCGCCGACAACGGCTTCTCCGTCCGCGTCCTCGTCCGGCCCTGCCGCGGCGAACGCGCTGCCCGCGTCCTGGGTGGGGACCTGGCAGGGCACCGGCCCCGGCAGCACCGCGGGCGACGGCGTGTTCAACGCACGTACGACGAAGGTGTCCGTGACCCTCACCCTGCATGCCGCCGAGCGGGGAGATCTGGTGGGCCGGCAGGTCAGCCATGTGACCGAGGCGGGCAGCGGGGACGACATCGGCTGCACCGAGACGCTGCGGCTGCAGGAGACACACGGGACGTCGATGGTGTTCCAGGCGGTCACCAGTACCCCCACGGATTCTTCGCTGGGTGTGGTGTGCAGGCCCGGCAACGTCTACACCCTGTCCATGGACGGGGCGGACACCCTGGCGCTCGGAGACGAAGGCAGTCAGACGGCGGGATCACCGGCCCGCCTCGAGCGCGTCACCTGACCGACTGCCGCAGCTTGTTCACAGGGCCGTGCAGAGCAGCAGCAGGAAGGCGAGCGCGGCGGGTCGACCGTACGTGCGTCGCCCGCGCCGACGCTCGCGAGTTCGAGACCGTCGTCGACCGGCTCAAGGCCGACCTCGGGGGCAGACGAGCAGCCCGCGCCAGTGCCGCGTGACGATGGTCCGCAGTTCGCCGTGCGCCGACTCCTGGGCGAGGTTCTTCTCGTGTGCGTCGAGCTGCTGCTGGAAGGCCGGGGACTCCTCCAGCCTGAGCCGCATGTAGAGGCCGATCACGCCCAGCGGACCGGCGATCAGGAACGGCAGGCGCCAGCCCCGGCTGAGCATCTGCTGGTCGGTGAGGAGCACGTTCAGCACGGTGACCAGGGCCGAGCCGAGGGCGTAGCCGACGAACGTGCCGAAGTCGAGCCAGCTGGACAGGAAGCCACGGCGCCGGTCCGGTGAGTACTCCGCGACGAACCTGGTCGCGCCGCCGTACTCGCCGCCGGTGGAGAACCCCTGGACCGTGCGGGCGACGAGGAGCAGGACCGGCGCGGCGATGCCGATCGTGGCGTAGCCGGGGATCAGTCCGATGGCGAAGGTGCCCAGCGCCATCATGATCACGGTGGTGGCGAGCACCTTCTGCCGGCCGACCCGGTCGCCGAGCGGCCCGAAGAAGAGTCCACCGAGGGGCCGTACGACGAAGGCGGCCGCGAAGGTGGCGAACGAGGAGATCACCTGGGCCGCGGGGGAGGCGCCGGGGAAGAAGACCTTGACGAGCTCCTCGCGGACCTGCCGGGGCAGTTCGATGACCGGCGCCGGCGGGGTGGCCGGGGCGGGTTCACAGAGACCGTCAGGTGCGGCTCCGGACACGCTGCCTCCCCATTCCGCAATCAGAGGATCCACCCTCGGATATTCACCGAAGCGAATTCCTGGACGTGACCACCTCCCACGACAACCGGCTGCCCCGGAACGGTGCTGTCACACGGGCGTTCTGTGCTCCTGCAACCGCCACCCCGCAGGCTTGGTCTGAACCAAAAAGGAAACAAATATTGACGCACTCGAACAGCGTGCGTAAGTTCCGGGCCGAGCCGATCTGAGAGCTGTGCCGCCGCACCCCGGTGCGGCCTCCCCCACTCCAGCCTCGAAGGGACGTGCATGCCTGGATCCCTGTCCCGTAATGTCATGAACTCGCCAAGTACCTGGACGCGGAGGCCGCGGGTGGGGGCCGTCCTGGCCTCCCTCGGACTCGCTCTCGGGCTGCTGCTCGGGTTCCCGGCCGCCTCACAGGCCGCCGGCTCGCTGCCGTGCGACATCTACGCCGCGGCGGGTACCCCGTGCGTGGCCGCGCACAGCGTCACCCGCGCGCTGCTCTCCTCCTACGACGGTCCGCTGTACCAGGTGACCCGCGTCTCGGACGGGGCCACCGCCGACATCGGGCCGCTGACGCAGGGCGGGTACGCCGACGCGGCGGCCCAGGACACCTTCTGCGCTGCCGACGGCGGCTGCCGGGTCACGAAGATCTACGACCAGAGCGGCCGGCACAACGACCTCACGCCCGGGCCCGCCGGCACCTCCGGCATGGGTGCCGACCGGGGTGCCGACGCGTCCGAGATCGCCGTCACCGCGGGCGGCCACAAGGTGTACGGACTCTGGATCTCGCCCGGAGTGGGCTACCGCTACACCGGTGTCGCCTCGGGTGTCGCCGTCGGCGGCCGGCCCGAGGGCGCCTACATGGTGGCGAGCGGCACCCATGTCGGATCCGCCTGCTGCTTCGACTACGGCAACGCCGAGCGCACCCCTGCCGACACCGGCAACGGGCACATGGACGCCGTGTCCATCGCCACCACCTGCTACTTCGCGCCGTGCACCGGGAACGGCCCGTGGGTGGAGGCCGACCTGGAGAACGGCATGTTCCAGGGCGACAACGGCTCCAACACCGCGAACCGGGGCAACAGCTCCACCTTCGTCACCGCCGTCCTGAAGAACAACGGGCAGACCCGGTACGCCCTCAAGGGCGGTGACTCCCGGTCCGGCGCGCTGTCCACCTGGTGGGACGGGGCGCTGCCGCCCCGGGGCGGGTACCAGCCGATGCAGCAGGAGGGCGGCATCATCCTGGGCATCGGGGGCGACAACAGCAACTGGAACCGGGGGACCTTCTTCGAGGGCGTGATGGTCTCCGGCTATCCCACCGACGCCGCCGAGAACGCCGTGCAGGCGAACATCGTCTCCGTCGGCTACAGCGGCGAGACGGACGTGCCGAACGGCCCGCAGGGGACGATCACGGGTCCGGGCGGCAAGTGCGTGGACGTCGCCGCCGACGACACCGGCACGAACGGGGCCGCCGTACAGCTGTGGGACTGCCAGACCTACGCCGAGGACCAGCACTGGACGCACAACCCCGACGGTTCGCTGTCCACCCTCGGGCGGTGCCTCGACATCGAGGGCAACGGCACGGCCGGCGGGGCGAAGCTGGAGCTGTGGGACTGCAACGGGGTCGGGGGCCAGAAATGGGTCCAGCAGGCCGACGGCTCCCTCCTCAACCCCCAGTCCGGACGCTGCCTCGACTCCCCCAGCGGCGCCACCGCCAACGGCACCCGCCTGCAGATCTGGGACTGCAACGGTTCCGGTGCACAGGCCTTCGCCCTGAGCTGAGCACCGGCCCCGGCGCGCCCTGCCGACGGCGGGGCCCGTCGGGGCGGGCGACTTCGTCGGCGCCGTCACTCCTCGGGCACGTCCGCCGTACGCTCCCCAGGACACGAGTGAGCGTGCGTCAGCGGCGACCGCCCGGCGGAAGGTCTGGCCGTAGCGCTTCAGTCCCATGCGCTGTACGAGCCTGTCCTCGCACTCGCTGCGCAGCGCCGCCATCTCCGGTGTGCCGCGCTGCGGGTGTCCGACCGTCTCCCAGAAGCGCGTCGCCGCGCCGAAGGCGTAAGCGGCGGCGGTGCCCTCCCCCGCGTCGGCCAGGGCTGATGGCGAGGAGATCCATGACCATGGCGATCCCGAGGGCGTCCCCGATGTGCTGCTTGGCGTCGAGGGCGGCCCGCGCATGCCCTACGGAGTCGTGCGGTTGGCGTGAGGAAGGCGATGAGGGCCATTTGGTGTTCCGCGTAGGAGCGGGTCCAGTGCTCGTCGAGCGCCGCGCAGAGGTCGCGGAGTTCGAGGGCCTCGTGCCGGGCCTGGTCCAGTCGGCCGGAGCCGGTGAGCCCGAAGGCGTGCGTGGACCAGGCGGCACAGGACCGTCGGTGCGGTCAGCTGTGACGGTGGTGCCGGGTTCCGTCGTCTCGACGCCGTTCACCGCGGCGAGGGGCGCCCTTCCAGCAGGTGCAGCAGGCCGTCCAGGTAGGCGGCCCGCCCGAGCCCTTCGGCGTCGAGGCCCGCCTCGGCGGCGCGCCGGCAGGCGGCGGCCGTCTCGTGCGCCGCGGCCTGCTCGCCCTGGAGGGTGAGGGTCAGCCCGAGGCTCCACAGTCCCTGCACCCACGTCTCGTCCTGGTCCCGGGCGGCCGGCACGGTCGCCGTCTCCAGGTACCGGCGGGCCTCGTACAGGTAGCCGGAGCAGACCCAGAAGAAGGTGACATTGCGGATCAGCTCCAGGGCCGCGGCCGGGTCGGTCGCCAGGAGGTGATCGGCCGCCAGCCGGATGTCGGAGTGCCTGGCGCGCTGGGGGACGACGAGCCGATCACGGCTTTGCCGCGTCCCCCGCTCCCCGGCCTCTACTGTGGAACGAGCCCTGCCGTGCGCGCGGGAGGTTCACCCCTCCGAGTGAACCGGTGACCGTGACCGCATGTCCGGGGCCGGTCACTCGCCGCCGGGCGTGTGCGGATCCTCCAGGCGGGCCAGCCAGGTGGTGAGCAGCGTTTCGAGCGACTCGGCCTCGGCGGGGGTCAGCAGGTCCACCAGCCGGCGTTCGTTGCGCATGTGGTCGGTGAAGGCCCGGTCGACCAG
Source organism: Streptomyces sp. NPDC013157 (assembly GCF_042899865.1). NCBI lineage: Bacteria > Bacillati > Actinomycetota > Actinomycetes > Kitasatosporales > Streptomycetaceae > Streptomyces > Streptomyces sp. NPDC013157. The sequence continues at coordinate 289,203 of NZ_JBIBAK010000002.1, forward strand.
TTCGCGCCCCGGTGCGGTGAGGGCGACGATGCGGCCGCGCTGGTCGTCGTCGGAGCGGCGGCGGGTGACCAGTCCGGCCCGTTCGAGGCGGTCGATCCTCTTCGTCATCGCGCCGGTGGTGACCATGGTGTGCGCGGCGAGCTCGCCCGGTGCCCGCTCGTAGGGCTCCCCCGCACGGCGCAGGGCGCACAGGACGTCGAACTCCCCCTCGCCGAGGCCGTAGCGGCCGTAGACGAGACAGAGCTCCTCGGTGAGCCGGCCGGCCAGACGGTGCAGCCGGCCGATCACCCCTTGCGGGCCGATGTCGACGTCGGGCCGCTCGCGGCGCCAGTCGGCCTGGATGCGGGCCACGCGGTCGATGGGTTCACCGTGCTTCATGCATCCACAATACCTTCCCGGGAAGTTATATTGGCTTCCATGGAAGCTAATTCGCGTTGGGTGGCGGTCACCGCGGTCGCGCCGGTGGCCTGGGGTGCCAACTACTACGTGACACACGAGTTCCTGCCGGCCGACCTCCCCCTCTACGGGGCCGCCCTGCGGGCGCTGCCCGCAGGGCTCGTCCTGCTGGCCCTGCGCAGGCAGCGGCCGCGCGGCGCGTGGTGGTGGCGGTCCGCGGTGCTCGGGCTGCTCAACATGAGCGTGTTCTTCGTCCTTGTCTACGCGGCTTCCCAGCTGCTTCCGACGAGCGTCGCCTCGACCGTCATGGCCGTGTCCCCGCTGACGATGATGCTCATGGCCTGGCCCCTGGTGTCCGAGCGGCCCCGGGTCGCCCAACTGGCCTGTGCCGTGCTCGGACTCGGCGGGGTCTGCCTCATGCTGCTCACCGGAGTGGAGGGCACGAGCCTCCCGGGAGTCCTGGCCTCCGCCGCCGCCATGCTGGTGTCGGCCTTCGGGCACGTCCTGACCAAGCGGTGGAGCGCCGGAACCGACGTGCTGGCCTCGACCGCCTGGCAGCTCACGGCGGGAGGCCTCTTCCTGCTCCCGGTCGCCGCGGTGATCGAGGGCCCGCCGCCCGCACTGTCCGCACCGGCGCTTCTCGCGTTCGGCTACGTCTCGCTGATCGCCACCGCGCTGGCGTTCGTCGCCTGGTTCACCGGGCTGCGGCACCTGCCCGCCGGAACGGTCGGGCTGATAGGACTGCTCAACCCCGTCACGGGCGTCCTGCTCGGCACAGCCGTCGCGGGAGAGGTGCTGACCGTTCAGCAACTGTGCGGACTCGTCCTGGTCCTGGCCGGGGTCGTCCTCGGCCGGCCCAGGCGGGAGGGCCCGCCGCCCCTCCCGCAGGAGAACCGGCTGCCCTCCCCCCGCGGGTCAGAGCGCCGTGGACGTCTGCTCTCCTGACGCGCTGCCCGTGAGCCACTGGTCCCAGCCCAGGTTGAAGTCGGCGTAGCCGTTGTCGGCCGGGGCCTTGCCCCGGGGCGAGCCGGTGATGGTGACGGGGTCGCCCTGCTTGACCTGGCCGTAGAACCACTTGGCGTCCGACAGGGACAGGTGGACGCAGCCGTGCGAACCGCGGGCACTGCCGCTGCCCGGGTTGGGGTCGCCGGTCGAGTAGTGCACGTAGGTGCCCGACTGGGTGAGGTGGACGTCCCACGGCAGCGTCAGGTCGTAGAAGTTGGGGCTGCCCTTGTCGCAGCTGATGCCGACGCTGCAGGAGGTCATGTGGACCTTCTCCTGCTTGTCGATGACGGCCATCGTGCCGTCCCACGTCGGATACTGGGCACTGCCCGCGTTGATCGACAGGGTGCGTACCGTCTGGCCGTTGCGGGTCACCTTCATGGTGTGGCCGGTCACCGAGACGTCCGCCCGCACGTCGTCGCCGATCGTGAAGGTGTGCGTGTAGCCGTGCACGCCGTAGCGTCCGTTGCCGTTGCTGACGCCCGTCATGTCGGCGTCGATCTTCACCTTCGTACCGGAGGGCCAGTAAGTCTTCGGCCGCCAGTCGGCGCGCCGGTCGCCCATCCAGTGCCAGGCGCCGACCACCGGCTGCGAGGTGCTGACCTTCATGTGCTTCTCGACGTCGGCCCGGGCCTTCGCCGCCACCGGGTTCGTGAAGATCACCGAGATCGGCATGGCCACACCGACCGTGGTGCCCGTCTGCGGGGTGATCGTGTCCAGCAGCATCGGCGGACCCGCGGGCTTCGTGGGACTGGGCGAGGCGCTCGCGCTCGGCTTCCCGGACGCCTTCGCGTCGCCCCCGCTCGCCTTGTCGCTGCCGCCCCCGCCGCCACAGGCGGTCACACCCACCAGCATTGCGACCGTACCGACTGCGATGCCTATGCCGCCCTTGCGCCGTCCCACGCCCTGCCCCACTCACTCGTCTCGCTCCGCGGCCTCGACAGGCCCCACTGTCCGTCAGACTCCTCCAGCACGGGTTCCAGTTCCCCGGGGCACGTAAAACATGGATCAAGAATCGGTGGCCGACGACCGGCGCGGGGCAGCCGACGCCGCGCCGGACCCGCGGGGAGATGCGCGGCAGCGAACCGGGAGTACTGAGCGCCCGTCAAGGGGTCCGCCGTCACCGGCCGTATCCGCACTGCGCTGCGCGCCGTCCGGAGGCCGTTGGTCCCTGAAGCAGCCATCGTTCTTCAACGTTCGGCAACACCCGTGCGTCCAGCGGATTTTGGACGTCACGACTCGGTAAATTCCTTCCGGGCGTTGGCCCGGAGTTCACCAGCCGCACCTGACGCACCGCACCGCCCGGGGCCCACAGTGAACGACGGCCCGTCCTCGTGGCCGGCCTGCCGTCACTCCCGCAAAGGCCTTCCTGCCGGAGGGCCCGCGAAAGGAGCAGCCATGGCCGAACTGACCCGTCGCAGACTCCTGGGCTCCGCCGCCGGCGCGATCGGCGGCGCCGCGGCCCTCTCCCTCCTGCCGCCCAGCGTCCAGAAGGCCGTCGCCGCCGGGCCGCCGAGGACCGGCTCCCTGCACGACATCGAGCATGTCGTGATGCTGATGCAGGAGAACCGGTCCTTCGACCACTACTTCGGCACTCTCTCCGGCGTCCGCGGCTTCGCCGACCCGCACGCGCTGAAGCTGGCCGACGGGCGGTCCGTCTTCTACCAGCCCGACGCCGTCAACCCCAAGGGCTACCTGCTGCCCTTCCACCTCGACACGCACAGGTCGAGCGCCCAGGCCATCCCCTCCACCAGCCATGCCTGGTCCGTGCAGCACCAGGCCTGGAACAACGGCAAGATGGACCAGTGGCTGCCCGCCCACCGCAAGGCCGACGGCGTCAACGGCCCCTACGTGATGGGCTACTACACCCGCGAGGACATCCCCTTCCAGTTCGCCCTCGCGGAGACCTTCACCATCTGCGACAACTACTTCTGCTCGGTGTTCGGCCCGACCTGGCCCAACCGGCTGATGTGGATGACCGGCTCGATCGACCCGGGCGGCACGCTGGGCGGCCCGGTCATCAGCAACACCGCGCCCACGCCGTACCGCTGGACGACGTACGCCGAGCGCCTCCAGGCCGCAGGGATCAGCTGGAAGGTGTACCAGGAGGAGGACGACTACGGCACGAACCTGCTGGAGCAGTTCGCGTCGTTCAGGAACGCGCGGCCCGGCTCCGACCTGTACGAGCGGGGGGTACGGCCGCAGGCGCACGGCACGTTCGAGGACGACGCACGGGGCGACCGGCTCCCGTCCGTGTCGTGGATCTGCCCGACCAGCTACCAGTCGGAGCACCCGGACCACCTGCCGGCCGCGGGCGCCGACTACGTGGCGTCGAAGATCGAGGCCATCGCGTCGAACCCGAAGGTGTGGCGGAAGACCGTCTTCATCCTCAACTACGACGAGAACGACGGCCTGTTCGACCACGTGGCGCCGCCGACCCCGCCGGCCGGCACGCGGGACGAGTTCGTCGGGGGCCTGCCGATCGGCGGTGGCTTCCGCGTCCCCGCGATCATCGTCTCCCCGTGGACCGTCGGCGGCTGGGTCGCCTCCGAGGCTTTCGACCACACCTCCGCCCTCCAGTTCCTCGAACGCTTCACCGGCGTCGAGGAACCCAACGTCAGCGACTGGCGCCGGCGGACCTTCGGCGACCTCACCACGGCCTTCCGCTTCCGCGACGCCCGCCCGCGCCCGCCGCGGCTCCCCCACAACACCGCCGAGCAGCTGGCGAAGGCGCAGGAGGAGGTCGCCACCCTCCCCAGGCCGACGCTCCCGCAGAACGACCAGACCTACCCCCGTCAGGAGAAGGGCCACCGCCCGCACACCTGACAAGGGCGGAGGCCGGCACCGCCCGCCGGCGGGCAGTCCGGCGGGCGGGATGCCGGAGGTGCCTACTGGGCCTGGGCGGCCGGTTCCAGTGCCTCCACGGCCGCGGCGGCCGCGGACGAGTCCTGGCCGTAGAAGATGTCGATGTCGACCTCCTCGCCGCCCATCGTCAGCGTGTCCCAGGCACCGCTGAGGACGAGCATCCGCAGGGTGGCGGGCTGCAGGGTGCGCAGGCGTTCCAGGATCGCCTCGTCGTCCGGCATTCCGGGCAGGCGGGGCGCCAGCCGGTCGCGGATGGCCTGCATGCGCTCCAGCAGCGTCTTGGTGTCGGCCTCGCGGTCGGGCTCCTCGGGGATCCCGTCGATGCCGTGACCGATGATGTCCTTGATCGCCCAGGTGACGCCCCGGTCGTCGGTGGTGACCATCGCCTTCCAGGCCCGGCTCTTGTGCCGGTACTGCAGCATCGACATCGCCGCCTCGTGGCGGAGGAAGTCCGCGTCCCGGAACGACCTGCCGTTCCACGCCCCGTTGAGGGAACGAGCCAGTGAGATGGCCGAGGCGAGGCCGCTGTTGAGGCCGCGGCCCGGCCAGAAGTGGATCGCGTTGGCGGCATCGCCCAGGAGGAAGCCGTACGTACCCGGCGAGGTGGTGGTGGGGGGCAGCAACTCGGCCGAGAAACGAGGGCGTTGCACCATGTCCAGGCGGAAGCTGGTGACCGCCGACAGGTCGTCGGCCTCGACGCCGTACAGCAGCAGCCCCTCCTGCACCCGCCGCCACAGGGCCGAGCCCTTGACCAGGGCGGGCAGGAACAGCGTGCCGTGGGTCGAGCACTGGAAGTCGCCGTACTGGTCGCGGTCCATCAGGCACGGCCGGGAGGCGATGCACTCCTCGAAGACGCGCCGGACCGGGTCCAGGCCGATCACCTCGGCCGCCTCGGCGTCGGTCAGCCGCATGTTGAGGAAGCCCTCGCCGCGCAGCGAGTTGAGCAGGAAGCGGTTCTGGGCGACCGTCAGCAGGACCGCCATGGGGTCGGTCAGGCCGGACTTCACGCGCAGGCCGAGGACGACGTCCTGGAGGTGGCGGCCGTCGAGGGAGTAGATCGACTCGTCGGCCTTGCCGAACCGGGCGGCGAAGTGGTCCCGGGTGCGCGACCGGCCGCCGTCGCAGATCGCGAGCACGTGCTGGGAGGCGAGCGCCTCCTGCTCCTGCGCCGCGTCGAACCGGGCGGGTATGAGGCGTATCCGGTCCCGCTTCTCGTTGGCCAGCTCCAGCAGCCGGTCCTCGATGTAGGCGATGCGCATGTTGCGCGGGCTGTGGTCGCCGACCGAGTCCGGGCCGGAGGGCCACATCTCCGTGTAGTGCTCCGGGTCGAAGAGGCGCGCCTGTACCTCCTCGGGCCAGGCGAGGTACTGGCGGCTCTGCACGGTGACCACCTGCTGGCGCCGTACGTTGCCCTCGTCCTGTCCCTTCCAGACGACGGTACGGCCCTGCTTGCGCCACCTGCCCTCGTAGACGGTGATCTTCACCTGGGGCCCGAGGAAATGCTCGAGGAGCAGGGCCAGGGACAGCCCGACAGGGCCGCCGCCGGCGACGGTGACCTTGAGCACGGGACCCTGTTCGCTCTGCTGCCCGGCGTGCGTGACGGAGCGGGGCAGGGAGAGCGCCATCAGCGTCTCCATGGCGTCCGCCACCTCGAAGCGGAACTCCTGGTCGCCCAGGGTGATCTCGTCACCGGGCTGCAGCAGCCGCGACTCCACCTCCTCCCCGTTGACCAGCGTGCCGTTGCTGCTCTCCAGGTCGCGCAGTACGTAACCCTTGTCCTCGTCGAAGACGATCTCCGCGTGGAAGCGGGAGACGCTGAGGCTGGAGATGACGACGGTGTTCTCCGAGTTGCGCCCAAAGGTGACGCGGGTGTCCAGGACCGGGATGCGCTCCCCCGCCAGCAGACCTTCGAGTCCGACCAGCACCGGTGCCACGGCACTTCCTTCCAGGAGTGATTGACCTCGACATCACTGCGGCACCACCGGACACTGCCACGCACGTCCACGCCGGGCGGCAGTCAACCGGCGGAACAGCGACACGCTTGACATGTTGCCGGACCGTGGGATCGATCGGATGTGACGGCGCCACGGTTCCGGCGGCGGCGTCCGGCCTTCTTCACCCATTCGCCCCCATCCGGGAGCTTATCTGTGCTCAGCCAAGTATTTCCAGTGGGCGCCGCGCCGCGATCTCGTGCCGGGGCGACGGGAGTTCGGGGTTTTCGGCCACGCCGGCGGCGGAATCCTCCGTCCCGACCGAACCGGAACGCGGCGCGGGCCGGGCGGTTGCCGCCCGGCCCGCGTTTCCGCTGGTCGCCGATCAGCCGGCGTGGCCGTCCGAGCGCTTGCGGTGCAGGCTGAAGGTCTCGAAGACCGACAGGTCGCCGTTCGGCTTGTTCACGTTGTAGTACGTGACGTGCATCCGGGTGGTGTCACCGGGGTGCCGGCCGGGGTCGACGGTGAAGGCGGCGAAGCCGTAGGGGTGTTCGACGTCCCGGACGCCCACCCAGACCGCCTGCTCCTTCACGTAGGTGGAGGTGCGCTTGCCGTTGGACCCGGCGGTCGACGACACGGCGGTGATCACCTTGCCGGTGCCGTCGTTGAAGAACTTCTGGTTCGTGGTGCCCGAGACACCGCCGCCGCCGAGGATCATGTGCACGGTGCCCAGGTCGGCGTCGATGTCGTCGGTGGCCTGGGAGACCGGGTTGGGCGTCAGCGTCTCACTCCCGTTCACCACGCCGCGCACGGCCAGCGAGCGCTCGTAGTTGTGCTCGTGACCGCAGAGCACCAGGTCGACGCCGTACCGGTCGAACAGCGGGCCGTACTTCTCGCGCAGGCCGAGGTCGGCGCCGTTGGCGTCCGAGGAGCTGACCATGACCTGGTGCATGGCCACGACCACCCAGTCGACGTCCTTCGAGGAACGCGCCGCTTTCAGTTCCTTCTCCAGGAAGGCGAGCTGGCGGCCGCCGGAGTAGCCGCTGATGTAGATGTCGCCGCCGTCCTGCAGGCAGTTGTCGTCGTTCTGCAGCACGATGACCCGCACCGAACCGGCCGTGAACGCGTACCACAGGCCGGCGAGTTCGGCGTCGGTCTCGGTGGAGGGCAGCGAGAAGTACGCCTGGTAGGCGCCGAGGCCGAGCGGTCCGTTGGCCTTCTCGATCTCGTGGTTGCCGGCCGCCGGCATCCAGGGCCGGAAACGCGCCGAACGGGTGTTGTTGGTGAAGAAGTTGTTCCAGGTGCGCACCCGGTCGACGTCCAGGTTGGCGTAGCAGAGGTCTCCGTTGAGGAGGTGGAACAGCGGGGCGACCTGCTCGATGCCGGTGACGATGTCCTTCGTCGCGGGCGTGGAGTTGGCGTCCAGGCCGACGGATCCGTCGGCCGCCCAGGTGACCTGCGGGGCGGACTGGTCGCCGAAGCTGGTGAAGGTGACCGGCCGGCGTCCCTGGGGGGCCGTGCGGAACGTGCCGCTGTCGGGGGTCGCCCCCTCGTGCGTGGCGAGGTAGAGGTAGTCCGTGTCCGGGGTGAGCCCCTTCAGCAGGGCGTGGTGGACGTAGACGGTGCGGTTCGAGGTGCCGTCGACGTAGGTGACGGTCTGGGCCTTCTTGCTGGAGCCGAAGCCGTGCTCCAGGGTGCCGTAGCGCACGACGGGCTTGGTCACCGGACGGTCCGTGATCCACGACACCGTCATCTGGGTGCGGGGGTCCGCCCCGAAGGTCAGGTGCAGGCCCTGGACGGGGGGCGCGCCGGAGGAGTCCGCGGTGAGGTGGAAGGCCGGGGCGGCGAGCGGGGCGGCCTGAGCCGTACCCGCTCCCAGCAGACCGGTGGCGGCCGCGCCCGCCCCGGCGGTCCCCAGCAGGCCCAGCGCGTGACGACGGCTGAGCCCTTCCTGGCCCTCCGCCGATCTGTCCTCTGTCGACTCTGTGTGTGTGGTCATGACGCCCTCCCGACGAGCAGCTGAGCAGACAACGACCGCACCCTTGCCCAGCCCAACTGCTGCCACATGAACACCACATGACCACCTGGCCATCACATGTCAGGCATCAGTCCGACATCACCGGTACCTGCCCGCGCCTTTACCGGCTGCCGCCCTGTCCTTGACCTTCGAGGGCCTTCGAGGGCCTCCGAGGCCCTGTGAAGGCCAGGGCCTTCCGGAGCCTTCCAGGGCCGGCGACACCCGGCCGGCCCTGCACCGGCCGAAGCCGGACCGGCTTGTAGCATGCTGGTCCGACCCTGGAGGACATGGATGCGCGCCGGTGACCACGCCGACTCCCTCGACCGGGCGACGAAGGATTTCGTCGCGGCGCGTCCGCAGCTCTTCGGTATCGCCTACCGCGTGACCGGCAGCGCCGTGGAGGCCGAGGACATCCTCCAGGAGGCGTGGCTGCGGTGGCAGAGCACCGACCGTTCCGGTGTCCACGAGCCGACCGCCTTCCTGGCCACGGTGACCACCCGGCTGGCGATCAACTTCACCCAGTCGGCCCGGGTGCGCCGGGAGTCGTACGTCGGGCCCTGGCTGCCCGAGCCCGTGAACACGAGCCTCGATCCGCAGCTGGGCGCCGAGCGCGCGGAGGCGCTGGAGATGGCGGTGCTCTTCCTGCTGGAGAAGCTGAATCCGGTGGAGCGGGCCGCGTACGTGCTGCGGGAGGCGTTCGACTACACGTACCGGCGGATCGCGGACATCGTGGAGACCAGCGAGGCCAATGCCCGGCAGCTGGTGAGCCGGGCCCGCAAGCGGATGGCGGCGGAGCGCAGGGAGCCGGTCGGCTCCGCCGAGCACCGGCGCTTCCTCGAGGTGTTCCTCGCCGCCGCGCAGAACGGTGATCTGTCGGTGCTGGAGGAGATCCTCACCGAGGACGTGGTCAGCTACGCCGACGGGGGCGGCGTGCGCGGGGCGTCGCGGATCCCGGTGTCCGGGCTGCCGCACGTCTCCCGGTACCTCGTCGCCTTCGCCCCGCGCTTCTGGCCGCAGGCCCAGGTGCGCTGGGTCGAGGCCAACGGCAGGCCGGCCGTCCTGGTCTCCGCCTCGGGGACCGCGGTGGCCCTGCTGACCGCCGACGTGTCCGAGCGCGGCATCGAACGCCTCCTGTGGGTGATGAACCCCGCCAAGCTGGCTCCCTACGTGGCGTCGCTGGACGGGTGAGGCACCCGTTCCCCCGGTTTCCCGGACCGCGTGTCACACGTGAGAGGGCTGTCCGGTCTCTTCTGACGGAAGCACCGGAGAGATCCCGAGAGGAATTCCGTCATGAAGGTCGTAGTGATCGGTGGCACCGGACTCATCGGCTCGAAGCTGGTCCGCGGGCTCGGCGAGCAGGGCCACGAGGCGGTCGCCGCCGCGCCGAGCACCGGCGTCGACACCCTTACCGGCGAGGGCCTGGCCGAGGCCTTGGAGGGCGCGTCGGTCGTGGTCGACGTGTCCAACTCCCCTTCGTTCGAGGACCAGGCCGTCATGGACTTCTTCCGCGCCTCCACCGCCAACCTCCTGAGGGCGGAGGCCGAGGCCGGCGTGCGGCACCATGTGGCGCTGTCCGTGGTGGGCACCGACCGGCTCCAGGGCAGCGGGTACTTCCGGGCCAAGCAGGCCCAGGAGGAACTGATCAAGACGTCCGGCATCCCCTACTCCATCGTCCACGCGACCCAGTTCTTCGAGTTCGCGAAGGGGCTCGCCGACGGGGTCACCGAGGGTGACACCGTGCGGCTGCCCGCGGGCCGGATCCAGCCGATGGTCTCCGACGACGTGGCCGCGGCCGTGGGCCGCGCCGCGGTGGGCGCCCCGGTGAACGGCGTGCTGGAGACCGGCGGCCCGGAGAGCTTCGAACTGGAGGAGTTCATCCGGATGGGTCTCGCCGCCCAGGACGACCCCCGCAAGATCGTCACGGACCCGCGGGCGACGTACTGGGGCGCCGAGCTCCAGCAGGACACGCTCCTGCCGGGCCCGGACGCGGACCTCGGCGAGGTCAGGTTCGCCGACTGGCTCGCCGGACAGAAGTAGCGCCTACGACGCGCCGACCAGCACCACGGTGACGCACAGAGCCATCGCCGCGGTGACCAGGAGCATCGCGGTCAGTGTGCCGCGCAGCCACCGTCCGAAGCGGGCGTGGTGCCGCTGTTCCACCGCGCTGACGCTGGCGGCGATGTGCTCCGTCACCATGTGGGCCACGTAGGCCTGTTCCTGCAGATACCAGCGCTCGATGTCCGACTTCTGCTCCTGGGTCAGCCCCGGCTCCCGTGCGACGAAGGCCGAGACGCGTCGGCGCGCCGCTCGCAGATGGGCCTGCTGGTACAGGAAGTCCTGGATGTCGGTCAGGCCGCGGGCGGCCTCCTCGCTCGTGTCCATGGTGTGCTCCACAGGTGAGGCGGCGGCTGACCGGCCGGTCGCCGTGGTGCTCGGGCGCGGTGTACGCGCATCAGCGCCGGGAGGGAGAGCTGCGCGCACGAACGTATCGAGCCGGGACTGGTCGGGGCCGGCGGTCTCGCGAACGCCGTGGTGAGAGCAGGAGCAAGCGGTGCTGACGTCCAGCGTGACAACTTCCGCTCGCGGTCGCAAGGGTGTCGGCACCGTGGGGATACGGCGTGTTCTGCGCACTACGTCAGCTGGCGGAATCCCGAAGGCCGCGGCGAGCTCGCCCGTCGCCGACCCACCGACCGGCGCTCCGGTGCCGCCCGCCTGCCGCCGCGGGACGGCTTCCATCGACCCGCCGCTTCGGGTGCCCGCCTCGGTCGTCGACTGCTGCGGCGACCACGGCCGCGAGGCCCTGGCGGGCCACCTGCCGCAGCGGGCGGTCGACGGCATACGGCGGGACCATTCGATCGGCCCGCAGATTCTCGGCATCCCCGAGCATGTTGGCGTAGAGGTATGTCGGGCGACGATCGTCCGGCCGTCGCTCTCCCGCTGCGGGGCCTGCCCGATCCGGTACTTGCTCTCGAAGTGGGGGGACCCCGGTGGACCTATGGGCGGAGGCCACTGAGGAGAGCACCGGGTGCGGCAGCCTCACGAGGATCGTCCGTCAACCTGCCGTTGACCTTTCGCGCCACGGCGCACCCCGGCGGCAGCTCCTGGGGGCCGGCGTCATGGGCGACCGTGACACATGACTGACAAGAAGCTGTCACACATGGACCGGAATGCGAGTTCGTTCGCCCCCGTTCTGACTGGTACGGCTGTTGCAGAGCCTCGCCCGACGAAAGAGGACGCATGACGACTGAGGCCACCACGACGGATCTCCAGGTCTTCATCGAGAGCTGGCAGGACTGGCACCGCGCGCAGGAGGCCCGGATCTCCGCCCCGCACGGGTTCCTGGCCATCACCGGTCTGCACTGGCTCGACGACCGACCGCAGCGCTTCCCCGACGCCCCGGGTGCCTGGCGCACCGGCCCGGACGGGGTCGTCGTCGCCCTGGACGACGGCGAGGAACTGGTCGTCGACGGGACGCCGGTGCGGGGCGAGCACCGCTTCGGCGTGCTTGCCGAGCGCAGCGGTGTCGAAGCGGTCTGGGGCGACGCGGTCATCGAGATCGCCAAGCGCGGCGGGAACGACATCGTGCGTCCCCGGCACCCGGACGCGCCGCTGCGCACCGCCTTCACCGGAACCCCCGCCTACGCCCCCGACCCGCGCTGGGCCGTGGCAGGCCGGTACGTCCCCTTCGACGAGCCGCGGCCGACCACGGTGGGCGCCGCGGTGGAGGGCCTCGAGCACGTCTACGACGCCCCGGGCCGGATCGAGTTCGAGCTGGCGGGGCGGCACCTGTCCCTGACCGCGTTCCCCGGGCACGGTCCGGGCGGGCTGATGGTGCTGTTCACCGACGCGACCTCCGGGGTCACCACCTACGCCGCCAACCGGTCCCTGGCCGTCGGCCCGCCCGCCGCCGACGGCACGGTGGTCCTGGACTTCAACCGTGCCGCGAACCTGCCGTGCGCCTACACGGACCTGGCCACCTGCCCGCTGCCGCCGGCCGAGAACCGGCTGCCGGTGGCGGTCGAGGCCGGGCAGAAGATCCCGCGCGAGCGCGGCGGTTCCTGACCCGGGCGGCAGGGTCATGCGCGCATGACCCACGGGACGACCGTGTACGCATGGCCGCGCGTTCCCCGGGAGCACGTCGACGGACGGCGAGCGCCGGGCCCTCCGCGGCGCCACGTCGCGCGCAACCGGGAACGGCTCCTGCCGGCGGACCTGCCGCAGGTCGCGAGGGAGGAGGCCCGGGGCCGTCAGCTGTCGTAGTCGACCGTCAACGACTCGGAGACCGGGTAGGACTGGCAGGTCAGGACGTAGCCGGCGGCCACCTCGGCGGGTTCCAGGGCGTAGTTGCGGCGCATGTCGGCCTCGCCGTCCGTGATGCGGGCGCGGCAGGTCCCGCAGACGCCTCCCTTGCAGGCGAAGGGGAGGTCCGGGCGGATGCGGGCGGCGGAGTCGAGGATGGTGCGCTCGCGCGGGAGGCGGGCGGTGGTGGAGCGGCCGTCCAGGGTGACGGTGACCTCGCTGGCCGGGCCGGTCGCCACCGCGTCCTCGTGGCGGACGGGCTCGATCGGCTCGTCGGCGAAGAAGAGCTCCTGGTGGATCCGGCCCGCCGGGACGCCCAGTCCGGCGAGGACCTTCTGCGCGTCGAGGACCAGGCCGTGCGGGCCGCACAGCCACCAGTGGTCGGCGCCCTCGATGTCGACCAGGCCCGCGACGAGCGCGCCGAGGCGGTCGCCGTCGAGGCGGCCGGAGAGGAGTTCGGCTTCGCGGGGTTCGCGGGAGAGGACGTGGGCGAGGTGGAAGCGGGTGCGGTACTCGTCCTTCAGGTCGGCGAGTTCGTCGGCGAACATCACGGTGTCGGTGCGGCGGTTGCCGTAGAACAGCGTCACCGTGGAGAGGTCGTCGGCGGCGAGGACCGACTCGGCGATGGACATCATGGGAGTGATGCCCGAGCCGGCCGCGACGAGCACGTGGTGGCCGGGGACCGTGAGGTCGGGGGTGAAGGCTCCGGTGGGGGCCATCACCTCGACGGTGTCGCCCGGACGCACCTCGTGGACCAGCCAGGAGGAGAAGAGTCCGCCGGGCACCTCGCGGACGCCGATGCGGGGCGCGGTGCCGGCCGGCGAGCAGATCGAGTAGGAGCGCCGCTCGTCGCGCCCGGCGACCTCGCGGCGGAGGGTGAGCGACTGGCCGGGGCCGAAGGCGAACTCCTCGGTGAGGTCCGCGGGGATGTCGAAGGTGACCGCGACGGCGTCCTCGCACAGGGGCTGGACCGCGGCGACGCGCAGGGGGTGGAAGGCAGGGCGGCGCCGGCGTGCTGTCGTCGCGGGGGCACCGGCGGTCGGTGCCGTCAGCTCTGCCATCAGATCTCCTTGACGTACTCGAACGGCTCCCTGCAGCTGAGGCAGCGCCACAGCGCCTTGCAGGAGGTGGCCGCGAACCGGGAGGTCTCCTCGGTGGCGACCGATCCGCAGCGGGGACACGGAACCGTGCGCCGGGTCGGCGACAGGTCCAGCGGGACGGGACCCGCGGGGCGCCGGGGCGCGGTGGTGGGCGGTGCGATGCCGTGGTCGGCGAGTTTGCGGCGCCCTTCGGGGGTGATCCAGTCACTGGTCCACGGCGGGTCGAGGACCGTGCGGATCTCCACACGGCCGAAGCCGGCGTCCCGGAGGCGGGCGGCGACGCCGGCCCGCATCTCGGCCATGGCGGGGCAGCCCGAGTAGGTCGGGGTGAGGTCGGCCACCACCGTGCCGTCCGGCTCGACGGTGACGTCCCGCAGCACGCCGAGGTCGGCGAGGGTGAGCATGGGAAGCTCCGGGTCGGGCACCTGTTCGGCGATGTGCCGGGCCCGCCGGGCGTCGGCCAGGACGGTCACCATGTCGCCTCCGGGTGGGCGCGGGCCACGCTCTGCAACTCGGCGAGGAGCGGGGCGAGATGGCCGGTGTGCGCGCCGTCGCGGCCCTGGCCGGGCAGCGGCGGGACGCTCGGCGTGGGGAGTCCGGCCGCGTCGAGGACCTGGTGGAGATCGGCCAGCACCGCGTCGCGCACGTCGTGGGCGGCGAACAGCTCCTCCCAGTACGGGGCCTGCGCCTCGAGGGCCGTCAGCATCCGCGCGTGCGACTCCTCGGTGCCGTCGCCCAGGCGTACGACCCACTCGGCGGCGTACTGCCGGTGGTAGGTGAGCTCCTTCACGCCCTTGGCCGCGATCGCCGCGAGCACCGGGTCGGGCGCGGAGGCCAGTTCGGTGAAGTGGGCGAGTCGCCAGCTGGCGAACACCAGGAGCCGCAGGACGGAGAAGGCGAAGTCGCCGTTGGGGAGTTCGGTGAGGGTCACGTTGCGGAAGTCGGCGGCGTCGCGGAAGTACGCGTAGGCGTCCTCCGCGCGGCCGGTGCCGTCGGTCTGGCCGGTGCGGGAGTAGAGCAGGCGGGCCTGGCCCAGCAGGTCGAGCCCGATGTTGGCCAGTGCCACCTCCTCCTCCAGCTCGGGAGCGCGGGTGACCCATTCGGCGAGCCGCTGGGCCAGGACCAGCGCGTCGTCGCCGAGCGCCAGGCACAGGTCGGCCAGTGCGGCCGCGTCGACGCCCTCGGGTACGGCGGTGTCGACGCCGTACAGCGGGTCCTCGAAGCCGGTGCCGAAGGCCCAGCGGGCGTCACTGTCGTCGTGGCCCTCGGCCAGGCTCAGGTAGACGTGGTCGTCGTCGCTCATCACCGGCTCCTAGATGTGCGGGACATCGTCGGGGATGTCGTAGAAGGTCGGGTGGCGGTAGACCTTGTCGGCGCTCGGGTCGAAGAAGGGGTCCTTCTCGTCCCGGGTGGAGGCGGCGATGTGCTCGGAGCGCACGGCCCAGATGCTGACGCCCTCGTTGCGGCGGGTGTACAGGTCGCGGGCGTGGGTGAGGGCCATCTGGTCGTCTGCGGCGTGCAGCGAGCCGACGTGGACGTGGTTGAGGCCGCGCTTGCCCCGGATGAAGATCTCGTACAGGGGCCAGTTCCCGGTGTCGCTCATGCCACTGCCTCCTCGCGGGCTCGGGCGGCCTGCTTGGCGGCGTGGGCACTGGCGGCCGCACGCACCCAGGCACCTTCCTCGTGGGCGGTCCGCCGGCGCTCCATGCGCTGCGCGTTGCACGGGCCGTTGCCGCTGATGACTTCCTTCAGCTCGGAGAAGTCGGGGGTGCCGAAGTCGTGGTGGCCGCGCTCCTCGTTCCAGCGCAGCTCGGGGTCGGGCAGGGTCACGCCGAGCCTGGCCGCCTGCGGGACGGTCATGTCGACGAAGCGGCGCCGCAGTTCGTCGTTGCTGTGCCGCTTGATCTTCCAGGCCATCGACTGGGCGGAGTTGGGCGAGTCGTCGTCGGGCGGGCCGAACATCATCAGGGACGGCCACCACCAGCGGTCCACGGCGTCCTGCACCATCTCCCGCTGGGCGTCGGTGCCGCGCATCATGGTCATCAGCAGTTCGTAGCCCTGCCGCTGGTGGAAGGACTCCTCCTTGCAGATCCGCACCATCGCGCGCGCGTAGGGGCCGTAGGAGCTGCGGCACAGCGGCACCTGGTTGCAGATGGCCGCGCCGTCCACGAACCAGCCGATGACGCCGACGTCCGCGTAGCTGAGCGTCGGGTAGTTGAAGATCGAAGAGTACTTCTGGCGGCCTTCGAGGAGACGCTCGGTGAGGTCCGCGCGGTCGATGCCCAGGGTCTCGGCGGCCGAGTACAGGTACAGGCCGTGGCCGGCCTCGTCCTGGACCTTGGCGAACAGGATGGCCTTGCGGCGCAGCGAGGGCGCCCTGGTGATCCACTCGCCCTCCGGCTGCATCCCGATGATCTCCGAGTGCGCGTGCTGGGCGATCTGCCGGATCAACGTCCTGCGGTAGCCCTCCGGCATCCAGTCGCGCGGCTCGATCCGCTGGTCCCGCGAGATCGTCGTCTCGAAATGGGACTCCAGATCGTGCTCGGCGCCCCTTCCGGCCGCTTCCGTCATCTCCACCAACTCCCAACCGACCATTCGTTCGGTTCATCATAAGGTGCGCCCTACCCGGTCTGGCAAGGGTCTGGGCCGATCGGCGCAGTCAGCAGCGCGGGTGCCGGGTGCCGAGGACAGGCACCGCGGCCCGCCGCGGTCACCGCGTGCAGAAGCCCTGTCCCGTCCTGTGTCCGAGTTCGCCGAGGGTCGCGTGCAGGTACTCGGCGACGGCGAGCCGCACGTCGAGAAGTTGGGGTCAAGCCCGGCAGCACGGGCCGCCGGCCACTCGCCCGGTTCGTTCGGCCTTCGACAGTGAAGGCGGTGAAGTGATCACACCCGCTCCACAAGGAGTGCGACGCCCTGGCCAACTCCTACGCACAGCGTGGCCAGGCCGCGGCGGCCGTTCTCGCGCTCGAGGCGACCGAGCAGGGTGAGCAGGATGCGGGCGCCGGAGCAGCCGAGCGGATGGCCGAGGGCGATGGCGCCGCCGTCGGCGTTGACCTTGTCCCCGTCGAGCTTGAGGCGGCGGATCACCGCCAGTGCCTGGGCGGCGAACGCCTCGTTGAGTTCCACGGCGTCCAGGTCGCCGGTCTGCCAGCCGGCCCGGGCCAGGGCCTTCTCGGTGGCGGGGACCGGGCCGAGGCCCATGAGGTTGGGCTGCACACCGGCGGAGGCCGAGGCGACGATCCGGGCCCGCGGGGTGAGGCCGTACCGCTCGACCGCCTCGGCGCCGGCGACCACCAGGGCGGCCGCGCCGTCGGACAGCGGTGAGGAGGAGCCCGCCGTGACGATGCCGTCCGCGCGGAAGACGGTGCGCAGGGAGCCCAGCTTCTCCAGGGTGGTCGAGGGGCGGGGGCCCTCGTCCCGGGTGACCTCGCCGTCGCGCACCGGTACCGGCACGATCTCGCGGTCGAAGCGGCCCGCCTCCTGGGCGGCCACCGCCCGCTGGTGGCTGCGCAGCGCGAAGGCGTCGGAGTCGGCGCGGGTGATGCCGTCGAGCGCGGCGACCTCCTCCGCGGTCTCGCCCATGGACAGCGTGACCCTGACCGCCTCGGGTCCGGCGTCCGCGGGCACTTCCCGGTCGGCGGCGGTGAAGCGCGGGTTGGTGAACCGCCAGCCCAGGGCGGTGTCGTGCACCTGCCCCGGCTTGGCCCACGGGGTGCCCGGCTTCTCCGTCACCCAGGGCGCCCGGGTCATGGACTCCACTCCCCCGGCGACCACGAGGTCCGCCTCGCCGGCGCGGATCGTCTGGGCGGCCGAGGCCACGGCAGTGAGGCCCGAGGCGCAGAGGCGGTTGACGGTGTAGCCGGGCACGGTGTGCGGCAGCCCGGCGAGCAGCACCGCCATCCGGGCCACGTCCCGGTTGTCCTCGCCCGCCTGGTTGGCGGCTCCCAGGACGACCTCGTCCACCGCCTCGCCGGGGGCGCCGGAGCGCCGGACGGCCTCGCCGACGACGAGGGCGGCGAGGTCGTCGGGGCGAACGGAGGCCAGGGCGCCGCCGTAGCGGCCCTGCGGGGTGCGGGCCCCGTCGATCAGGTAGACGTCGGGCATCGGGCGGTCTCCTCGGCTTCGGGGTGCACGGGGCGCCGCGGCCGCGGGACGGCGCGGCGGCCGGTGGCGAAGAGGGCGACGGACGGGGTGGCGCGGGCACGTGTGTGGCCCGCGGTCCCTCTCTTGACATGCAGGTGTGTTGCTGGATTACTTGACCACGCCGCACGCTAACCGAATGTTCGGTCGGTTCACAAGGTGGTGGAGATGACGACCCAGGTACCCGGCACGACGCCTGGCCCCGTCGAGACGATGTTCGCCGCGGACGAGGCGTCCCGGCGGCTGGGGATCGAGTTGCTGGAGCACGGCGAAGGGACGGCCGTGCTGCGGATGACCGTCACGGCCTCGCAGGTCAACGGGCACCGGATCGCCCACGGCGGGCATGTGTTCCTGCTCGCGGACACGGCGTTCGCCTGTGCCTGCAACAGCCACGGGCCGGTGACGGTCGCCGCCGGCGCCGACATCGACTTCGTCGCGCCCGCCTACGAGGGCGATGTGCTCGTCGCCACCGCGCGGGAGCGGGTCCGGTTCGGCCGCAGCGGTGTCTACGACGTGAGTGTCGTGCGCGGCGACGAGGTGATCGCGGAGTTCCGCGGCCGCAGTCGCACCCTCCGCACACAGAACGAGGAGCCGCAATGAGCAGCGAAGTGATCGCGCCCGGGCCCGGGGGCACCCGCCGGGGAGAGCCGCTCCCCGAGGCCCTGCTGGACGAGGCCGAGCGGATGTCCCGCGAGGAGGTCGAGGCCCTCCAGATCACCCGGCTGCGCACGACACTGCGGCACGCGTACGACAACGTGGAGCTGTACCGCAAGAAGTTCGACGCGGCCGGCGTGCGCCCGGACGACTGCCACACCCTCGCGGACCTCGCCCGCTTCCCCTTCACGACCAAGGCGGACCTGCGGGACACCTACCCCTTCGGCATGTTCGCCGTGCCGATGTCCGAGGTGCGCCGCGTGCACGCCTCCAGCGGCACCACCGGCCGTCCCACCGTGGTCGGCTACACCGACAACGACCTGTCCATGTGGGCGGACGTCGTCGCCCGTTCCATCCGGGCCGCCGGTGGGCGTCCGGGGCACAAGGTCCATGTCTCCTACGGCTACGGCCTGTTCACCGGCGGCCTGGGCGCCCACTACGGCGCCGAACGCGCCGGCTGCACGGTGATCCCGGCCTCCGGCGGCATGACCGCCCGCCAGGTGCAGATCATCCAGGACTTCCGGCCCGAGATCATCATGGTCACGCCGTCCTACATGCTGACCCTGCTCGACGAGTTCGAGCGCCAGGGCGTCGACCCGCGCTCCACCTCGCTGGAGATCGGCATCTTCGGCGCGGAGCCGTGGACTGAGGAGATGCGCCGCGAGATCGAGGAGCGCATGGACATCCACGCGGTCGACATCTACGGGCTGTCCGAGGTCATCGGCCCCGGGGTCGCGCAGGAGTGCGTGGAGACCAAGGACGGGCTGCACGTCTGGGAGGACCACTTCTACCCGGAGGTCGTGGATCCGCTGACCGACGAAGTGCTGGCGGAGGGCGAGAGCGGCGAACTGGTCTTCACCTCGCTCACGAAGGAGGCGCTGCCCATCATCCGTTACCGCACCCGGGACCTGACCCGGCTGCTGCCCGGCACGGCGCGTCCCGGGTTCCGCCGGATCGAGAAGATCACCGGCCGGTCAGACGACATGATCATCCTTCGGGGGGTCAACGTCTTCCCCAGCCAGGTGGAGGAGATCGTGCTGCGGACGCCGGGGGTGGCCCCGCACTTCCAGATCCAGATCAGCCGGCGCGGACGCATGGACCACATGACGGTCCGGGTGGAGGCACGGCCCGACGCCGGCCCCGCCGACCGCGAGGCCGCGGCGCGGATCATCGCCCAGGGCGTCAAGGACGGTGTCGGGGTCACCGTGGAGGTCGCGGTCGTCGAACCGGAGACGCTGGAGCGCTCGCTCGGCAAACTCCGCCGGGTGAAGGACCTGCGCAAGGAATAATGCGCTGGCGGGCGAACGGCCGGAGTGCCTACCGTCCTCCCCATGCCCGAACTCCAGTCGCTCCGCGCGGACCACGCCCCGGCACTGCTCGCCTTCGAACTGGAGAACCGCGCCTATTTCGCGGCGTCCATCCCTGACCGCGGCGACGAGTACTTCGCCCGGTTCGGCGAGCGGCACCAGGCGCTGCTGGCCGAGCAGGAGGCCGGGACCTGCTACTTCCATGTGCTGGTCGACGCGGCGGGCGAGGTGCTGGGGCGGGTCAATCTGGTGGACGTCGCGGACGGCGGCGCCGACCTGGGGTACCGGATCGCGGAGCGGGTCACCGGGCGGGGACTCGCCACCTGGGGCGTACGGGAGGTGTGCCGACGCGCCGCCGGCACCTACGGGCTGACCACCCTGCGGGCCGCCGCCGCCGTGCGCAACACGGCGTCCCGGGCCGTGCTGGCCAGGACCGGATTCACCGTCACCGGCGAGACCGTGCTCTCCGGCCGCCCCGCCCTGACCTACCTGCGCACCGTCGACGCCACCACCGACCGACCCGCAGGCGCACCGCCGTCGTCGTGAGCCGGACGGCTCCCTCCCGCCACCGGGACCCCTACCCGGGCAACGGGTCGCTCCAGGCCTGGCATTCGCCGTCGACGGTCTGAACGTCGCAATGGCGCATGCGCAGTTCGCCGTCCTCGCCCCGGTCCTGGAACTCGGTCACGACCTTGCTCCCCTCGCTTCGGCAGACCCCGACCTGCCTACCGCAGCAACTCGAAGCGGACGGCGGCCGCGGTGCCCGTGGGTGCCGCGGCCGTCGTCCGGTGGGTCAGCCGGCGACGGGCCTGCCGCGGCCCCAGGCCCAGGCGAGGCGGTCGGCGCCGGACTGGTTGGTGGTGGCCAGCCAGGGGCGGGACGCGTCGCCGATCAGCTTCTGGATCGAGTACGTGTCGTCGGTGCGCAGACCGGGCCAGTACACCGAGCCCATGCCGAGCTCGCGGAAGGTGTCCGTGTCGGCCTGGATGAAGTTGACGGAGTTGTCGTCGGGAGCGGGCTTGTCGTAGTCGAGGCCCGTCGTCATCGGGGCGCCGAACTCGTCGGCGACCGTGCGGTCGGCGCAGTCGCCGAGCCGCTCCTTCAGGTCGGCCACCCACTGGTCGTAGGTGGCGTAGCTCTTCCAGAAGCCGTAGTGGTGGAGGGAGAGGTAGGTGCCCTTCAGGCGCGGGTCGGCGCAGACGGTGGTGACGTGGTCGTTGTAGCCGGCGCCGCTGACGAAGACGCGGTCGTGCGGGACCGACGGGTAGGTCGCCAGCCACTTGGCGGCGATGTCGGCCCATTCGGCGTCGGTGTAGCCGTGCGGCTCGTTCATCGGCTCGAAGTAGACGTGCGGGTCGTGCCGGTAGGCCTTCACGACGGTGTTCCACATGGGCCAGTAGGTGGCCTCGTCGTCGATGAAGCCGTCCTTGTTGGCGCCGGTGCCCTCCCAGTAGGAGACGATCACCTTGAAGCCCTGCGCCGAGGCCGCGTCGATGACCCCTCGGTACGACTTCCAGTACGAGCCGTTGACCGTGTACGGGTTGATGGGCAGCCGTACGGTGTTGGCGCCGAGGTTGGCGCGGAAGGCCGCGATGACCCTGGTGGCCTTGGCATAGGTCTGGGCGTAGCTGTCGGACAGCGACAGGCCGGAGAGGACCACGGGGTCGTCGGCGTAGTTGTCGCGCGGGTCGGCCCAGTTGACGCCCTTGAACTGGCTGGTGCCGTGGCCCGGTGCGGCGGCGGAGGCGGCGGCGGGGCTGCCGGTGAGGGTCGTGGCGCCGACCGCGGCGATCGCGACCGCCGCGAGGGCGGCGCGGGTGCGGGGGGCGATCCGGGTTCTGGCGGGGGTCTTGCGCATCAACGTGCCCTTTCGGAAGACGGCGGCTCGACGCAGGGGCCCGCGGGCCCGACCGCGTGTTTACGTAAACATCGACGCGGCATGTTCACGTGAACATCTCCTCCGCGGCCGTGCCCGCGGGATCTCCGCCGGGGCTGGTCACGGGGCGATGTTTACGTAAACTCGAAAGCGTCGGAATCGTGGCACCCGCTCCTCGGGCCGTCAAGATTCCCGGTCCCGACTTCCCGCGCATGAAGGAGATTTGAGGGGTGGGGCGATGGTCCTGAACGAGCCGGAGCAGCCGGTCGCGCCGGCCGCGGGCGGTGCGCGGCGGAGCGGTTCCGGGGTGCCCGGCGGGCGCCGCAAGCAGCGTGTCTCCATGGCGGACGTCGCCGAACTCGCCGGTGTCTCCTCGCAGACGGTCTCACGGGTCTCCAACGGACACCCCGGGGTGGTCAGTTCCACCCGCGAACAGGTGCTGGCCGCGATGCGGGAGCTCGGCTACCGGCCCAACAGCGCCGCCCGTGCCCTGCGTTACGGCCGGTTCAACACCATCGGCGTGATCCTGTTCAGCCTCTCCTCCACGGGCAGCAGCCGTACCGTCGAGGCGATCGCCACGCAAGCCGCGGCCGAGGGCTACGCGATCACCCTCATCCCCATCGACGTGGCCACGCAGGACAACGTGCTGGGCGCCTTCACGCGGATGGGCGAGCTGGCGGTGGACGCCGTCATCGTCATCATGGAGATCCATCTGCTGGACACCGCCACCGTGCAACTGCCGCCCGGGGTCCATGTGGTGGTCGTGGACTCGGACGCCGGGGACCGCTACAGCGTGGTCGACACGGACCAGGCCGACGGCGCGCGGGGGGCCGTACGGCACCTGCTGGGCCTGGGCCACCGGACGGTGTGGCACGTGGCGGGTCCCGAGTCCTCGTACGCGGCCGAGCGCCGTGCCCAGGCCTGGCGGGCGGTGCTGGCGCAGGCGGGGTGCCCGGTTCCGGCGCCCCTGCGCGGCGACTGGTCGGCCGAGTCCGGTTACGCGGCGGGGCTCGCGCTCGCCGAGGAGCCGGACTGCACCGCCGTGTTCGCGGCCAACGACCAGATGGCCCTGGGCCTGCTGCGCGCCTTCCACGAACGGGGCCGGTCCGTGCCCGCGGAGATCAGTGTGGTCGGATTCGACGACACCCCGGACGCGGCCTTCTTCATCCCGCCCCTCACCACCGTCCACCAGGACTTCGCCGAGGTCGGCCGCCGCTGTGTGGAGGGCGTGCTGCGCCGGCTCCGCACCGGCGACGACTCCCGCCCCGGCACCGATCTCGTCCCGGCCCGCCTGGTGGTCAGGGAGAGCACCGCCCCGCCGCGCACGACGTGACGGCGGTCAGGGCGTCGCGCAGGGCCGAGCCTGCCGGCGGGGGTTCGTCCCAGCGGGCGGCGATGTGGCCGTCGGGGCGGACGAGCAGCGCACCGCCGTGCGGGCTCAGGCCGTACCGGTCGGCGTGATCGCCGGACAGCGGCTCGACGCGCAACGGCCGGCGGGCGGTGCCGTGCCGCCGCCAGCGGCCGGGGTCCGGGGTGAGCACCGTGAACCACTCGCCCAGCGCGTCGAGCGTGGAGCGGTCCGGGGTGAGCCAGTGGTGGGGCATGCGGTGGCCCGGCTGTGCGGTGGGCACGTACTCGGTGCCGGGGGCCTCCGACCGACCGTCGCGATGGCCACCGCCGTCGCCGTCGCCGAGGACGGCCGCGGAGTCGTACGCGGTGCCGAGCACCAGGCCGAGCTGTGCGAAGTACCGTTCCGACCAGGGAAGTTCGACCGGCGCCGAGGAGCCGCTGCGCAACTGCTCCTTGCGCAGGTCCTGCACCTGGAGCAGGAGGTGGGTGTTGGCGACCGCCTGGCGGAGGGTCTCGCGGGCCACCGGCCGGCGCTCGGCCTCGTACGTGTCCAGCAGGGCGGGTTCGGCCCAGCCTTGCAGCACGCCGGCCAGTTTCCAGGACAGGTTGTGCGCGTCCGCGACGCCGGCGTTCATGCCCAGGCCGCCGATCGGCGGGACCGCGTGCGCGGCGTCGCCGGCCAGCAGGACCCGGCCGCGCCGGAAGCCCTCGGCGACGTACGCGGTCATCGACCAGTGCTGGACCCGCACCACGTCGGCCCGTACACCAGCGGCGGGACGGAGCGCGTGCGAGACGCGGGCGGACCAGTCGGCCGGCCCGGTGCCGTCGGGGGTGGCACCGAACCAGGCCCAGCCGCCGTCCGGGTAGAGCGGGGTGAAGGTGCCGAACGCGGTGAAGTAGACCCCGGCGGGCTGGTCTGCGCACCAGCGGGCCAGGTCGGCGTCGAAGACGACGGTGGCGTAGTCGCCGAGCGCTCCGGGACCGGTGGTGGCGATGCCCAGGCGCTCGCGGACGGTGGAGTTCGCGCCGTCGGCGGCTACCAGGTACCGGGCCCGGACGCGGGTCTCCGCACCGCGCTCGCCGTCGAGGAGCACGGCGACGACACCCTCCGTGTCCTCCTCCAGGTCGACCAGCTCGGTGCCGAACCTCACCTCTCCCCCGGCGGCGGCGAGCAGGACGGGCTCCAGCCGGTCCTGCGAGGTGACCACGCCGACGACCGGGCTCTCGGGGACCGCGGCGCGCACCCCGACCATCGCGGCACTGGCGAAGTCGGGGTCGCACAGGGTGTCCCGGAAGCGCACCCGCCCGTACGTGGGTGCGAACGCGTCCGCCGTGATCCTGTCGGCGACCCCGAGCCGCCGGAAGATCTCCATGGACCGCACGTTGACCAGGCGGGACCGGGGGAACGGGGACAGCTCGCGGTGCTTGTCGACCAGCAGGGACGGCACACCCCAGCGGTCCAGCAGCGCCCGTGCGGTGAGCCCGACCGGCCCTCCGCCGACGATCAGCACCGGCACCTCTGCGTCCGCTCCAGGCATGGCTCCATCATCGGGCGTCGGCGGCCGCCCGCCGTCACCGACCGCGGGCATGCACCCGAACGGGTTCCCGCCCGCGCAGGGGGTGGGGCCTCGGCGGCACGGCTGCGGATGAAGGGGGCGGTGGCGGGTACCCGGCCCGGGACCGTGGTGAAGGGCACCGCGCGGGCGTGGTGGGAGTCCTCCTGTGTCCATGACGCATCCTGCCGAGCGCTCCCGGAACGGACGGGGCTGGTTCGAGCGGCTGGCCGAGGCGGCCTCGAACCTGACCAGCTCCCTGGCGTTCCTGTGCTTCTGCCTGCTCCTGGTCGCCGTCTTCGTCGCCGTGCACCTCTCGGGTCTCGCGATCAGCTGGCAGCTGCTCGTCGGGGACGTCATGACCTCCGTGAACCTGCTGCTGCTCGCCCTGCTGAAGAACTCCGAGCGCCGCGCGGAACACGCCATCCAGCGCAAGCTCGACAGCATCGCCGCCGCGCTGCTCGACCAGCGGGAGGGCGACCACCCGGAGGAAGCGGCCGAGGAGCTGCGCAAGACGATCCGGATGGAGGAGGAGCTCTGACCCGCCCGCGGCCGGTGGGCGGGCGGCATCGGGGGCGGGCCGGGGCCTCGTACCCTGTTCGATGTGGATCCCGTCCCTCTGCATCGCGTCGCCGTCCTTGTGCTGGAGGGGGCGAAACCCCTCGACGTCGGTATCCCGGCACAGGTGTTCACGACCCGGGCGAGCATGCCGTACGAGGTACGGGTGTGCGGCGCGGCGCCCGGTCTGGTCACCGGCGGCGACGGGCTGTCGTACCACGTCGCCGACGGTCTCGACGCGCTGGAGTGGGCGGAGATCGTGTTCGTGCCCGGGTACCGGTTCCCGGACCGGGAGGACCCGCCGCAGGCCGTCGTCGACGCGCTGCTCGGCGCGCACCGGCGGGGCACGCGGCTGGCCGCCATCTCGACGGGGGCCTTCGCGCTCGCCGCGACCGGGCTGCTCGACGGCAGGCGCGCCACCACGCACTGGCACTACACGCGCGCCCTCGCCGAGAAGCACCCGCTGGTCAAGGTGGACGAGAACGTGCTGTTCGTCGACGAGGGCAGCGTGCTGACGTCGGCCGGCGCGGCCTCCGGGATCGACCTGTGCCTGCACATCCTCCGCGGCGACCTCGGCGTGGCCGCCTCCAACCACGCGGCCCGGCGGCTGGTGGCGGCCCCCTACCGCAGCGGCGGCCAGGCGCAGTACGTGCCGCGCAGCGTGCCCGAGCCGCTCGGTGAGCGGTTCGCGGCGACCCGCGAGTGGGCGCTGCACCGGCTCGGCGAACCGCTCACCCTCGACGTGCTGGCCCGGCACGCGGGGGTGTCGGCGCGGACGTTCTCGCGGCGGTTCGCGGAGGACACCGGGTACACGCCGATGCAGTGGGTGATGCGCGCCCGGATCGACCTGGCCCGTGAACTCCTCGAACGGTCGGAGCGGAGCGTCGAGCAGATCGCGGCCGACGTCGGCCTGGGCACCGGGGCGAACCTGCGGCTGCACTTCCAGCGGATCCTCGGCACGACGCCGAGCGACTACCGCCGCACCTTCACGAAGGGCGAGTAGGGCTGCCCGGGTGACACCCTGGCGGGATCCTTTCGAACCGTGGCGTTCTCGCCGCTGTCCGGGCTGCGGGCGGCCCGCGAACCTGGTGGCGTAGCGAAGGGACACCACTTATGACTCGTATCGCCGTCAACGGATTCGGCCGCATCGGACGCAATGTGCTGCGCGCCCTGCTGGAGCGGGACAGCAGCCTGGAAGTCGTCGCCGTCAACGACCTCACGGAGCCGACCGCCCTCGCGCGGCTGCTCGCCTTCGACTCCACGGCAGGCCGCCTCGGGCGCCCGGTGAGCGTCGACGGAGACGTCCTCGTCGTCGACGGCCGGCGCATCAAGGTCCTCGCGGAGCGCGAGCCGGCGCAGCTGCCGTGGGCCGACCTCGGCGTGGACATCGTGCTGGAGTCGACCGGCCGCTTCACCTCGGCGAAGGCGGCCCGCGCCCACCTCGACGCGGGCGCCCGCAAGGTGCTGGTCAGCGCGCCGTCGGACGGTGCCGACGTCACGCTGGCGTACGGCGTGAACACCGACGCGTACGACGCGGAGCTGCACACGATCGTCTCCAACGCCTCGTGCACGACCAACGCGCTCGCTCCACTGGCCGCCGTCCTCGACGAACTCGCCGGTATCGAGCACGGGTTCATGACCACGGTGCACGCCTACACGCAGGAGCAGAACCTGCAGGACGGCCCGCACCGCGATCCCCGGCGCGCCCGTGCCGCCGGTGTCAACATCGTGCCGACCACGACGGGCGCCGCCAAGGCGATCGGTCTGGTGCTGCCGAACCTCGACGGAAAGCTGTCGGGCGACTCGATCCGGGTGCCGGTGCCGGTGGGCTCGATCGTCGAGCTCAACACGACCGTGTCGCGTGACGTGACACGCGACGAGGTGCTGGCCGCGTACCGCGCGGCGGCCGAGGGGCCGCTCGCGGGCGTCCTCGAGTACTCGGAGGACGCGCTGGTGTCGTCGGACATCACGGGCAACCCCGCCTCGTCGATCTTCGACTCGGCCCTGACCCGCGTCGACGGCCGCCACGTCAAGGTGGTCGCCTGGTACGACAACGAGTGGGGCTTCTCGAACCGTGTGATCGACACGCTCGAACTGCTCGCGCGCTGACGCCTGTTGACGGACGGAATGGTCGGCCACCGTGCGGTGGCCGACCACTTCGCGCTGTGTCTCAGCCGGCGGCGCCGGCCGGGTGCACCGCCGCCTCCGGCGCCGCCTGCGGGGCGCGCGCCGGGCGGATCCCGATGAGTGCCACGGCGATCACCGCGGCCACCAGCATCCCGATGCCGCCGACGAGGGCGCAGGTGTGCAGGGCGTCGGTGAAGCTCGCACCGTAGGCGGCCTGCGCCTGTCCGGTGCTCGCCGGGGTCTTCAGGTGCAGGAAGGCGCCCGCCTGGATGCCGACGTTGGACACCAGCCCGCTCACCTGGCCCTGGTCGGCGGGGCTCAGCCCGGACGAGGCGAGGTGTCCGGGCAGGGTGGCCAGGGTGCGGTGGGTGAGGATGACGCCGAAGACGGCAGGGCCGAGGGCGCTGCCGATCTGGCGGAGCGCGCTGTTGGCCGCGGCGGCGGTGCCCCCGAGCCGGTGCGGCAGGGCGTCCATGGCGATGGTGGTGATCGGCGCCATGGCGAGCGCGATGCCGATGCCGAGGACTCCGATGATCAGGGCGGCCTCGCCGGTGCCGGTGTCGGCCTGGAAGGCGTTCATGAGCAGCGCGCCGATTCCGCCGATGACCAGGCCGGTGACCAGGAGCAGGCCGGGCGTGGCCCGGTTCATCAGCCGCCCGACCAGCGGGCCGAGCACCACCGTGAAGCCGTTGATGGCGATGAGGCGGATGCCGATGTCCAGCGTCGAGGCGTGGTGGACGAGTCCGAAGTACTCGCTCAGCGCGAAGACCAGGCCGACCTGGGCGAACAGGGTGACGGCCATGACGAGTGCGGCTCCGGAGAACGCCGCCGACTTGAACAGGCGCATGTCGAGCATCGGGCAGGACGAGCGGAGTTCCACGAGGACGAAGCCGGCCGCGCCGAGGGCCGCGGCCACGAACGCGATCACGACCTGGGCCGAGGACCAGCCGGCGCTGCCGCCCTCGATGACGCCGTAGACGAGGCCGGTGACGGCGACGACGGCCAGCAGCTGGCCCGGGATGTCCAGGTGGCGCTCGCGCTCGGCGCGGGAGTCGGTGAGGACGACGGCGCCGATCACGGCCGTGACCACGGCGAGGACGAGCGAGGGCAGGAAGATCCACCGCCAGCTCGTGTGCGCCACGATGACGCCGTTGACCACCGGGCCGAGGGTCAGTCCGAGGCCGAGGGCGGCCGTCCACAGGGCTATCGCGCGAGCGCGTTTGCGGGGGTCCGGGATGACGTGGCCGATCAGGGCGAGCGTGGACGGCAGCAGAGCGGCGGTGCCGACGCCGGTGAGGGCCTGGCCCACGCAGACCTGTACGACGCTGCCGGCGGTCAGGCAGACCAGGCAGCCGAGGCAGAACAGCGCCAGCCCGGCGAGGTAGGTCTTCTTACGGCCGTACAGGTCACCCACCATGCCGCAGGTCAGCAGGAGCGCCGCGGTCGGCAGGATGAAGGCGTCGGTGATCCACTGCAGGCCCTCGGTGGAGGCGTCGAGGGCCTGTTGCATGACCGGGAGGGCGACGGAGACACCGACGACGGGCAGGTAGGAGACGAACACCCCGAGGCAGGCCAGCACGATGGTGGCCGTGATGTGCCGGGTGCCGGTGTCGGGCGGCGCGGACGACGGGGACGAGGCAGGAGAAGGCATGGCCACGGGGCACCTCGGAGCAGTGGAGTGACAGGGCGACGTACGGGGGGCGGCGCTGGGTGACCTGTCGACTCCCGATCGACGGGTGCACCGCGGCTCTGCCGCCGGGCCGACAGCGGGAGCCGCGTCAGGTCGGTCCCGGCTGCCGTCCGCGCGGCGCCTGCGCGGCGGGTTCGGCCGGAATCTCCGTTGACGTGAGCCACTTCTGTCGGGGCAAGCGCTTCGGACGGTATACCGACGTGCCGCCTGCGGAGATGCCCTTGGACCTGCAACCTAAGGTGAACGGCGCTGACGCCTGCCCCCGGTTCCCGCCCTCCGGCTGCCACGGAGTGCCGTTCCCGAGGAACACGTGGGACGCGGGCACGCCGGATGCCGGCATGCCCGCGTCCCATCGGGGTGACGGGTGGGTCAGGACGGAAGCGTCCAGTTCTGATTGGCGGCTCCCGAGCAGGACCAGATCTGGAGCCGGGTGCCGTTGGCCGAGCTCGGGCCGGTGGCGTCGAGGCACTTGCCCGACTGCGGGTTGACCAGGGAGCCGTTGGAACCCGCCCGCCAGACCTGCGAGCCCGTGCCGTTGCAGTCGTAAAGCTGCACCTTGGTGCCGTCCGCGGTACCGGCACCGGTCACGTCCATGCACTTGCCGAGGGCGCCGAGGGTACCGGCGCTGCCGACCGTCCAGTTCTGGGCGCCGGTGCCGTTGCAGTCGTAGAGCTGTACGGCGGTGCCGTTGGCGGCGGCCGCGCCCGCGACGTCCACGCACTTGCCGCCGTACCCGTGGATCGGGCCGGTGGTGCTCGTCGGCGGGGTGACCGGACCGGACTGGCCTGCCGCCCACTTGATCTCCTGGAGCAGGAGCTGGTTCTGCCGGTCGCTCGCGAACGTCGACGACAGGGTGGTGTCGGTCGAGTAGTCCATCGCGTTGTGGCCGAAGTTGTTGTAGACCATCTTGTAGTTGCGGTTGGACCAGACGATCGGGTAGTAGCCGCTGTACCAGGTCTGGTCGGGGTCGGTGCCGACCGGGAACGTGGACGGGGCCATCGAGGCGAGGATGTCGATGGCCGGGTTCTGCCGCAGGTCGTTCTGCCAGCTGTACCACTCGCTCACCGAGGACGTGATGGTGGACGGGAGGTTCGCCGTCGCCGGGTGCGAGGGGTCGTCGATCTGCAGGGTCTCCTGGGTCGGTCCCCAGGAGTTGCTCCTGAAGGTGCCGGTGCCGAGGAAGGTGTTGTGGTACCACGGCCAGTCGCCGGTGTCGTCGTTGTACGCCGAGACGTGGAAGCCGATGAACCCGCCGCCGTTCGCCATGTAGGTCTGGAAGGCGGCCTGCTGGGACGCGGTGTGGGGATAGTCGTCGAGGAACATGACGACCTGGTAGCCGGCCAGGGTGGAGGCGTTGAGCCGGCTCCAGTCCGTGGTCGCGGTGTAGGTGAAGCCGTTCTCCGCGCCGGCCTGCGGGAACCAGCTGTTGGCCTCGTGGTCGAAGCTGATGTGTGCCGCGTCGTACGTGCCGTCGTAGAAGGCGATCACGTTGACGGTGGTGGCGGCGTCGGCGTGGTGGGCGGGGCCGGCCTGGATGCCGAGCACGACGGCGACCAGGGCGAGCAGTCTCAACAGGGTGCGGGGCCGGACGAGGTGCGGGTGGGGGGTGACCATGCGGGGGCCTTCCTCATACGTGACCGTCGGATACATATGCGGGTGAGCCGCATTGAAGGCCCCGGCGCGCGTACATGTCAATGGTGCAGACCAAGTGCGGGCAGCGGGTGGCCGCCGTGTCCGGGCCGGGCCGGGCCGGGCCCTGGGGTACTCGGCCGGACGGCGTCACAGTCTCGACGGTGGAAGGAGGCCGCCATGCGCCCCGGCCCGATGCGCCCCGGCCCGACAGGCACCGACCGGGCGGTGACCGTCGTGGTGACCCGGGTGGTCGCCGCGGGCAAGGAGGAGGAGTTCGCACAGTGGGCCGACGACGTCGACCGGGCCGCCGCCGGTTTCGCCGGTCACCTCGGCGCCGTACGGCTCCATGACGGCCAGGGGCTGCACCACCTCGTCCACCGCTTCGACTCCGCCGAGCACCTCGACGCCTGGGAGCGGTCGGACACGCGCAACGAGCTGCTCCGGCGCGGCAACCGGATCTCGGATCCGCGAAGCAGCCGCAGCGCCGACCTGGCGCCCTGGTTCACCCTCCAACGGCGGGACGTCCCGCCCAGGTGGAAGCGCTTCATGACCACGTGGGCGGCCGCCTGTCCCTGCCTGCTGACCATCGCCACGCTGCTGAAGCTGCTCTCTCCCGGTCTGCCGCAGTCCGCCGCCCTGGCCGTCAACTCGTTCGTCCTGACCGCCCTGCTCACCTGGGTGATCCAGCCGCGGGTCAACCGCCGGGCACGCCCCTGGCTGCTGCGGGGAGCACACCCGGCACGGACCAGGGGAACGGCACCGCCGTACGACTCCGCGTCCGCGGACTGAGTCCATCGGCCACGCCGGGACTCCCAGGCGGCTCCCGTCAGCCGGCACAGCGTGCGGCGGGTTCGAGCGGCTGGCCGCAGTATGCGTATGTGAACGCCCGGCGGGGCTCACGGTCACCGGCCGCGGACCGCGAACCGCACGGGATGCCGCGGGTCACCGGGTGCAGGACCATGGTCATGACGGCGCCCCCCGGCGTTCTCGTGGCCGGTGCGCCCGCCCACCGCCCGACCAACGCCCGCGCACCGCCCCGGCCGTCGAACCGGGCCGGAAGCGGCTGCCGGGCCGGTTCGCCGCCGCCGGGCCGGTTCGCCGCCGCCGACGCCGAGCACGCGATCGCCCACGGCAGGCACGCCATCGCGCTCACCCACGCGGACGAGGTGGCTCAGGTGGAGGAGACATGACCGACCTGCTCTCAGAGGTTCTGGAGGCCCACGGCGGCACCGAGCGGTGGGCGCGGCTGACGACCGGGACCGCCACGATCGTCAGTGACGGGGAGCTCTTCGCGGCCAAGGGCCTGCCCCAGGACCTCCAGCCGCGGCGGATGACCGTCAGCCTGCACGACGAACACGCTTCGGTGTGTCCCTTCGGGGCTCCCGGCCGGCGTTCGGACTTCACCCCCGGCCGCATCGCGATCGAACGCGCGGACGGCACGGTCGTGGCCGAACGCCTCGACCCCCGCAAGGCGTTCGCCGGACACACGCTGGAGACTCCCTGGGATCCGCTGGACCGCGCCTACTTCAACGGATACGCCCTGTGGACGTATCTGACCACGCCGTTCTTCACCGTGATGCGCGGCATGCGGGTGGCGGAGGCCGAGCCCTGGGACGAGTCGCCGACCGAGCGGTGGCGCTGTCTGCGGGTCACCTTTCCCGAGGACATCGCCAGCCACAGCACGGTCCAGGACTTCTACTTCGGGGACGACCGCCTGCTCAGGCGCCACGACTACCACGTCGACATCGCCGGGGGCTTCGCGGCCGCGCAGTACGTCCACGACATCCGCGAGGCGGACGGGATCAAGTTCCCCACCAGGCGCCGCGCGTATCGGCGGCGGCCGGACGGACGGCCCGACCACGACCACGTCATGGTCGCCATCGACCTGAGCGACCTCCGTTACGTCTGAACGACGGAGACGGAGGATGGGCAGCGTGCCGAAGACGGCGCCTCCGGCGCGGCTGGGGCCGAGAGCGAGAGGAATGCGGATGCGGATCGCGATCCTGGACGACTATCAGGGCGTGGCGCTGGGGCTGGCGGACTGGGAATCGCTCGGCGCCGACGTGCACGTCTTCTCCGACGCCTTCGGCGGCGAGGACGAGTCCGTGGCGGCGCTCGCCGGCTTCGAGGTGGTCGTGGCCATGCGCGAGCGGACTCCTTTCCCGTCGTCGGTCCTGGGCAGGCTGCCGCGTCTGCAACTGCTGGTCACCACCGGGCCGGTCAACGCGGCGATCGACGTGGACGCCGCACGCCGGCTGGGGATCACGGTCTGCGGGACCGGGTACTTCTCGTACCCGACGGCCGAACTCACCTGGGGGCTCATCCTGTCCGCGGCGCGGCTGATCCCGCAGCAGGTCGACTCGGTGCGGCGGGGCGGTTGGCAGGAGGGCCTGGGGACGAGTCTGCGGGGCGCCACGCTGGGGGTGCTGGGTCTGGGCCGGCTGGGGACTGCGGTGACGGAGGTGGGGCGCGCTTTCGGCATGCGGTGCATCGCCTGGAGCCAGCATCTGACGCCGGCGGAGGCGCAGGCGAAGGGGGTGACCTACGTGGCCCGGGACGAGCTGTTCGAGCGCTCCGACGTGCTGAGCGTCCACGTCGTGCTCAGCAAGCGCACCCGGGGTGTGGTCGGGGCGCGCGAACTCGGCCTCATGAAGCCGACGGCGATCCTGGTGAACACCTCACGCGGGCCCGTGGTGGACGAGGCGGCGCTGATCGGGGCGCTGACCGCGGGCCGTATCGCCTCCGCGGCGCTGGATGTCTTCGACCGCGAGCCGCTGCCGGCGGACCACCCGCTGCGTTCCCTGCCGAACGCCGTGGTGACGCCCCACATCGGCTATGTCAGCCGGGATCTGTACGAGGTGTTCTACCGGGACGCGGTCGAGGACATCGCGGCATGGCAGGCCGGAACGCCGGTCAGGACCCTCACGGGGTGAGCCGTCCCGTCTCTTTCCTCACGGTCGCCGGCCGCGAACCTCTCAGCCGTCGTACGGCATCACCTTGACGACCTTGCCCTGGCTGTCCGTCTGGAAGTATCCGGTCTGGCTGTACTTGTTGCTGAGGTAGACGGACATCCCGGCGGGGTCGCCGAAGGCATTGCCCGGCAGGACGACGACCAGGTAGCGGGTGGTCGGATCGGGCACCTTCAGCTGTCTGCGGGCCTGGGTCAGCAGCGAGGGGACCTTGTCCCATGCGAAGCCGTCGAGGCGGACGGGCCTGTCGTCGCCGCTCAGGCTGCCCGAGATGATGTCCTTCTGCACGCCCTGGCCCGGGCGGTAGGTGTACGAGTCGTATGCGGTGTCGCTGCCCTTCACCATCATGTAGGCGATGACGTACTCGGGGTACACCGTGAGCTTGCCGAAGCGGTCCCGGCCGGTCTGCTTCTCGAAGGCCGCGACGGCGGTGCGGATGCCCTGCGGGGTCAGCAGGTCGGTGCCGGCGGTCTGCCGCGCGGCCGTGGGCGAGGCGGTGCTCCCGGCCGAGGACGAGGTCGTGGCGTGCGCGGTGCCGGAGTCCGTGGCCCCGGAGGCTTGGTTGCCCGAGTCCGGCAGCAGCGTCCACGTGAGCGCGCCGGCCACGGCCACCGCGGCCACGGGCAGCAGGAGCAGTGTCCGGCGGCGCCGCGGGGCGGGCCCGGGAGACATGGGCGCCGTGGTCCGCGGCCGCGCGTCCTGCGGCTCGGGTTCCCGCGGTGGCGCGGCCGGCGGTTGCAGCGGGAAGGACGTGGGGGACTCGGTCTGCCGGGCGGCGCGGGCCAGCATCCGCTCCAGTGCGGCGGCGTCGGGGCGGGCGGCCGGGTCGCGGACGAGGACGCGGGTGAGGACGTCGGTGAGGGGCCCGGCCCGGACCGGCGGCGGGACGTCCTCGGCGAGGACCGCGGCGAGCGTGGCAAGGGTCGTGCCGCGGCGCAGCGGATGGTGGCCCTCGACGGCGACGTACAGCATCATCGCGAGCGACCACAGGTCCGCGGCCGGCCCGCCGTCCTTGCCGGAGACGCGTTCCGGTGCCATGTAGTCGGGGGTGCCGATGACCGACCCGGTGGCGGTGAGAGCGGTCGACTCGCGGACGGCGGCGATGCCGAAGTCGGTGAGCACGGGCCGCCCGTCGGGGCGCAGCAGGACGTTGGCCGGTTTCACGTCGCGGTGTTCGATGCCCGCCTCGTGGGCGGCGCGGAGCGCGGCCAGCACCTCGCGGCCGATGCGGGCGGCCTCGACCGGGTTCATCGGGCCGGCGGCGAGGCGGTCGGCCAGCGAGCCGCCGGTCACGAGTTCCATGACGATCCACGGGTAGGTCCCCGGGCCGCCGTCGACGATGTGATGGATCGTCACCACGTTCGGGTGGTCGACCCGGGCCAGCGCGCGGGCCTCCCGCAGTACCCGTTCCCGCAGCAGCCGCGCGGCCTCCGGGTCCCACTCGGCGAGCCCGGGGTCGGCCGGCCGCACCTCCTTCACGGCCACGCTGCGCCGCAGCACCAGGTCGGTGGCCCGCCACACCGTGCCCATGCCGCCGCCACCGAGCCGTGCCACCAGCTCGAACCGCCCGTCGACGACCCGTCTCGCGGGGTCGTCCCTGCCCTCGTCGTTCATGCGCGGGAGCTTAGTTGGCCGGTGTGACAGCCTCTCGCCCCGCTCAGTAGGTGGACCCCAGCGTCTGCGTCGTGTACGCGCACTCCGTGTAGACGTAGCCGTAGCGCAGCTTGGCGGTGTCGGAGCCGGGGGTGGCGGTGCTGTCGTTCTTCGGCTTGTGCACGAAGTACGTGGTGCCGGGCGGGAGGCTGATCGTGCGCTGCGGGTAGTTCTTGCCGCTGTCGCTGCACGGCTCCCAGCCGCTGATGAGCGGGCTGGCGAACGAGTACGCCTTGCAACTGCCGCACGCCTTCAGGGTGAAGCTGCCGGTGACCGGGCCCGTGTACAGGACGGTGATGTCGTCGGGGCTGTCGTTCTTGACGGTCACGGAGATGCCTCCGCCGGAGGCCGTGGTGGGCAGCTTCTTCCCGGCGGCCGGGAGGGTCTGGGCGACCTCGGCGCCGATGGCGATCTTGCGGGCACGGTCGCGGTTGCCGTCGTGCGGGCTGTCGGTGACGAACTGCTGCATGGTCTGCTGCGCCTGCTCGTAGTCACCGTCCTGGTACTGCTTGACGCCGCACTGGTACTCCCCCGCGTTCCCGCTCCGGTCGGCCCGGCCGGCGACCTTGACCAGGCCGTCGGCCTCGGCGCCCGACCCGTTCGACAGCTGGACGATCTGCGTGTTCAGCGTGTCCAACTGCTTGACGGCGCCGCAGGGGTCCTTCCCGGAGACCGCCTTCGCCGCCTTCTTCTCGGCGGCGTCCACTGCGGGTACGACCTTGGCGGCCTGGCCGGAGTCGGGGAAGGTGCTCAGCAGGGAGCCGAACCGGGTGACCCAGTCGGTCCCGCCGTCGGCGAGGCCCTTCGCCCCGCACTCGTACAGCGAGGTGGCCAGCCGGTCGTCGGGCCAGTGGGCGAGGGTGCCGAGCTGGTCCTTCGGCATGGAGTCGGGCACCGTCCGCAGGTATTCGAGCGGTTCGACGGCCGAGCAGTAGTCGCGGTGGCTGTAGGCCGCCGCGACCGTCGTGTAGTAGGTCTTCAGCCGGTCGGGGACCTGGGCGGCGGCCCGCGAGCCGGAGTGGTGGACGGCGAGGTCGCGGTAGACGGCCAGGGCATCCCGGTAACCCGTCCTGGCGGTGCCGAAATCCTGTCCGGAGGCCGCGCTGACCTGCCGGTCGGCGCGGTCGAGACGGTCGAGGAGGGCGCGTTCGACGGCTTCCTTGTGCGCGCTGTCGTACCAGAGCGCGCCGCCCACCGGGACGGCGAGCAGGACGACGCCCAGCACGAGCGCGACGGGACGACGTCCCGGCCACACCAGGCGGCTGCGCAGGCCGGCGAACCAGCCGTGGACGGCGGCCGCCAGGAGGAGAACGGCGTACAGGACGAGCGCGGTTGCGGGCACCCCGTCGGCGTCCGCGGGCAGGGCCACGAGCAGCAGGACGACGGTGGCCGCCAGACACGCGGCCATCGGGATCCATCTTCGCAGGAGCAGGTAGCCGAGGCCGAGGCCGCTCAGGTTGAGCAGGGCGACGGCGGTGGCGCGCAGGGCGTCCGGCGGGGCGGGCGGCGGAGCCGACGGCATGGGCGGCACGAAGGGGCCCGGATTCGGCAGACCGGGACCCGGAAAGCCTTGGTTCGGGCGACCGTCATTCGGGATGCCGTGGTTCGGCGGTTCCTGGTTCGGTGGTTCCTGGTTCGGTGGTTCCTGGTACGGACCGTACGTGTCCCCGGACATGGCGGCTCCCCCAATTGCTGCCGAATCCCTATGAATTGACAGCGTACGGCCATACGTGCGAATTCGACAGAGCGCGGGGACGGTCCGGATGCCTCCCGGTCACGCCTCCGGGATCTCCTGCTCGGCCCAGATGATCTTTCCCTCTCCGGTGTAGCGGGCGCCCCAGCGGTGGGCGAGCTGGGCCACCAGGAAGAGGCCGCGGCCGCCCTCGTCGGTGCTGCGGGCGTGCCGCAGCCGGGGGGCGGTACTGCTGGCGTCGGCGACCTCGCAGATCAGCCGGGCGTCGCGCAACAGCCGTAGCCGGATGGGCGGTTCGGCGTAGCGGATGGCGTTGGTGACCAGTTCGCTGACGATGAGTTCGGTGGTCGTCGCCAGTTCGCCGTAACCCCATGCGACCACCTGGCGGACCGCCTCCAGGCGGACGTCGGCGACGGCGGCCGGGTCGACGGGCACGTCCCAGGAGACGACGTGGCCGGGGCCCAGGGCGTGGGTGCGCGCCAGCAGCAGGGCGATGTCGTCGGGCCGGGGAACGGGGACGAGTTGCTGCACGGCCGACGTGCACAGCGTGGCGAGATCGGCGCCGGGACCGGCCAGGGCACCGCGGAGGCGGGCCATGCCCAGTTCGACGTCCTGGTCGGCGCCTTCGATGAGGCCGTCGGTGTAGAGGCCGAACAGGCTGCCCTCGGCGAGTTCGATCTCGGTGGCCTCGAAGGCCATGCCGCCGAGCCCGAGCGGCGGTCCGGCGGGGATTTCGGGGAAGTGGACGTGCCCGTCGGGTGAGACGACGACCGGCGGCGGGTGTCCGGCGCGGGCCATCGCGCACCGCCGGGTCACCGGGTCGTAGACGGCGTACAGGCAGGTCGCCCCGACGAACGTGTCCGCGCTGCCCTCCAGCACCGCTCCCGCGTTCTCCTCCTCCCCCAGCCGCAGCACGAGGTCGTCGAGGTGGGCGAGGAGCTCGTCCGGGGGCATGTCCATGTCGGCGAGGGTCTGCACGGCGGTACGCAGCCTGCCCATGCTCGCCGCCGCCGTGAGGCCGTGCCCGACCACGTCGCCGACGACCAGCCCGACCCGGGCACCGGAGAGCGGGATCACGTCGAACCAGTCGCCGCCGACGCCGTCCGTCGCGTCGGCCGGCAGGTAGGCGGAGGCCACGTCCAGGGCCGTGCCGCCGGTCAGGGCCTGGGGCAGCAGGCTGCGCTGGAGGGTGACGGCCGCCGTGTGCTCCCTGGTGTAGCGGCGGGCGTTGTCGACGCAGACGGCGGCGCGCGCGACCAGTTCCTGGGCGAGCAGGACGTCGTCGGGTTCGAAGGAGAGCGGGTTGAGCGAGCGGGCGAAGGTGGTGAGGCCCAGGACGGTGTTGCGTGCCCGCATCGGGACCGAGATCAGGGTGTGCAGTCCGAACTCCCGGATGCGGGCGGCCCGCGCGGGCTGTTCGGTGATCCACAGATGGTCGTCCGGTTCGAGTTCGGGGATGAGGACCGGCTCGCCGTTGACGAGCAGGTCGAAGCCGTGCGGCGGCGGCAGGAAGTCGACCTGGTCGCCGATCCGCGCCACGGCCTCGGGGCTGCCCTCGCGGACCGTCCTCAGCGCGGCGCGCCGCATCACCGCCCGGGCGGGCGCCGGGCCCGCGTCGGGCAGCCAGGTGCCGTGTCCCTCGGTGCTGAGGACGGTCTCCAGGAGATCGACGATGACGAAGTCGGCGAAGCGCGGGACGGCGAAGTCGGCGAGTTCCTGGGCGGTGCGCAGCACGTCGAGGGTGGTGCCGATGCGGGTGCCGGCCTCGTTGACCATCGACAGCAGCTGCCGGGTGTTCCAGCGTTCGGTGACGTCGGAGACCATGTAGCAGACGCCGGTCACCGAGTCGTCGGGGGCGACGAGGGGGAAGAACGACGTCGAGTAGGCGCGCTGCCGGTGCGGATCCGACCAGCTCCAGCCGAGGTACTCGTAGTCGGTGACCGGCTCCCGGGTCGCCAGCACCTTGCGCATCAGGCCTTCGATGGTGGTCCCCTGCAGACCGGGCAGCAGTTCGCTCAGCCGGCGGCCCAGACGCTGCTCGCGGGGGACCCCGCCGAACTGCTCCAGGGTGTCGTTCAGCCAGACGTACCGCAGCTCCAGGTCCATCACGGCCATGCCGATCGGCGACCGGGTGAGGAACCCGTCGAGGACGGACTGGCCCACCGTCCACTGCGGGCGCTGCTCCCGCGCCGAGACCAGGAAGCACTCGGCGCCGTCGATCCGGAAGGACGCGGAGACCCGCAGGTCGACGACGACGCTGCGGCCGTCGAGGTGCCGTACCGCGACGAGGCCGCTCCAGCCCATGCCCGAGCGGCAGCGCTCGGCGACGCCGGCGGCACGGGCCGGGTCGACGCGCACGGCGAGCAGCCGCGCGGCGGGGCTGCCCAGCACCGCGTCGGCCGGACGGCCGAGCAGGGCCTCGGCGCCACGGGTCCAGCCGATCACGTCGCCCTCTGCCGACAGCACCGCCGCAGCGTCGCTGGAGGCGTCCAGGAGGTCGTGCGGCCCCGCGGTGGTCGGCACGTCGAAGTCTTCTCGCGGAGAATCCATTGGCTACATCCTGTACGTACCCCAATGTTCCTGCTTGTCCACCCGTTGCGCGCGGCCCTTGACGGCCGCCGTACGGGCGGCTGGACACGGTGCGTGAGACCGGGCGCGGCCGGGGTACCCGGCCTGGAGTTGGGGCGGGCCGCGAACCGGGGGCAGCATGGAAGGGCCGTAGCAGCGGCATCGGCCCGGCGGCCGGTGGAGGTGGTTGAGGGATGGCTGTGGGTTCACTGCGGTCCGGTGACGCCGACGGCTCCGGCGGTGAGGAGTACGGCTCCGGCGGACCGCGTCCGACCGGTCTGCTGGACGTGCTCAGCGTGGCCGCGGTGGCGCTGGACTCGCAGGGCCGGATCGTGTTCTGGACCCCGCAGGCCGAGGAACTCTTCGGCTACACCTCCGAGGAGGCCCTCTGCAAGAACGCGGCGCGGCTGCTCATGCAGCCTGAGCATCTGAAGGCCGCGGTGAAGGTCTTCACGGACGTGCTGGAGACCGGGCACAGCTGGGCCGGTGCCTTCCCGGTCCGGCACAAGGACGGCAGCAGCCGCCTGATGGAGTTCCGCACCATGCGGCTCCTGGACGACCTCGGCGACGTCTACGCCCTGGGCATCGTCGCCGACCACATCCTGCTCCAGCGGCTGGAGACCGACCTGGCGCTGTGCGAGCGGCTGATCAGCCAGTCCCCGATCGGGCTGGCCCTGCTCGACCCCGATCTGCGCTATCTCCTGGTGAACCCGGCGCTGGAGCGGATCGACGGCGTCCCCGCCGAGGAGCACATCGGCCGGCATCTGCGGGAGACGCTGCCGCTGCCCGACATCGACACCGTGGAGTCGGCGCTGCGCCAGGTGCTCACCACGGGCACGCCGCTGCTCGACCAGTACCACGTGGGCCGTCCGCCGGCGGATCCCCAGCACGAGCACGCCTGGTCGCTGTCGTTCTACCGGCTCGAGGACCACGGTGGCCGGGTCCTGGGTGCCGCGATCTCGGTGGTCGACGTGACCGAACGGCACCGTGCGGCCGCCGAGGCCGACCGGGCCCGGCGCCGCCTCGCCCTGATCGCCGACGCCTCGGTCCGGGTGGGCACCTCGCTGGAGGTGGAGCGCACGGCGCACGAGCTGGCCGAGATCGCCACCCCGGTGCTCGCGGACGTGGTCGCGGTGGACGTGCTGGACGCGGCGCTGGCCCTGCGCCGCTCGCGCCGCCCCGACAACGGCCCGGAGCTGTTCCGGGCCCTCGCCCTCGAAGCCGCCCATCCCACGGTCGCCCTGCAGGCCGCCGACACGCCCGGTGACCTCGCCTCCTACGACGGCGACCGGCTGGTCACGCTGTGCGTGCACACCGCCCGTCCGGTGCTGGTCCCGCGGGTCGGCACGCAGGACCTGCCGCGTATCGCCCGCAGCCCGGAGGCCGGGGTCCTGCTGGAGGAGGCGGGCGTGCACTCGTATCTGGCGGTGCCGCTGATCGCGCACGGCGAGGTGCTCGGCGCCCTGGACCTCAAGCGGACCCGCAATCCGCTCCCCTTCGACGAGGACGACGTCGTCCTCGCCACCGAACTGGCCGGGCGGGCCGCCGTGGCCATCGACAACGCCCGCTGGTTCCAGAGCGTCCGCAACACCGCCCTCACCCTCCAGCGCAGCCTCCTGCCGGACCACCCGCCCGAGCACACCGGCCTGGAACTGGCCTCCCGCTACGAACCGGCGCAGGCGACGAGCGAGGTGGGCGGCGACTGGTACGACGTGATCCCGCTGTCGCAGGACAGGACCGCCCTGGTCGTCGGCGACGTGATGGGCAACGGCATCGACGCGGCCGCCACCATGGGCCGGCTGCGCACCGCCACCTGCGCCTACGCGGACCTGGAGCTGCCCCCGGACGCGGTGCTCCGGCACCTCGACCGGATCACCTGCGATCTGGAGCACTACATCGTCACCTGCCTGTACGCGGTGTACGACCCGCACACCAGGAGCTGCGAGATCGCCAACGCGGGCCACATGCCGCCCGCGCTGGTGCACTCCGACCGGCCGCCGGCCCTCCTGGAACTGCCGGCGGCCGCCCCGCTCGGGGTCGGCGGCATCCCCTTCGAGACGACGACCGTCAGCTTCGACCCGGGTGACCTGCTGGTGCTGTACACCGACGGCCTGGTCGAGACCCGACGCCACCCCATCGACGACCGCCTCGACGTCCTCCTCGGCTTCCTCGACGAGCCCCACCGCCCCCTGGAAGAAACCTGCGACCTCCTCCTGCACGGCCTGCGCCACCCCGACGACCACGACGACGTGGCACTGCTGGTGGCCCGAGCCCTCTGACAACGCCCCGAAGTACAGCGCGCCCCAAAGGGGCGCTGGGGGTCCCCCCGGCCGAAGGCTGGGGGAGGAACTGCGCGACCAGCCACGACGGCGCCGCGGCCACCCACCGGCCCATCGCGCCGCCTGCTACGCCCCGCAGCACTCCGTCCGACAGAAGCACGACGCCGTGATCGGCACGTCCGCCACAGCCGCCGCCAGCCGCAGCTGCTGGCCCACGATCCGCGCCTCACCCTCCCGGCCGAGCCGCCGGAGGCACTCGTGGAAGCCGTGCAGCGCCCAGACGTTGCCCGGGTGCTGCAACGGCCGGGGCAGGGTGCCGTCGAGGCCGAGGTCGGCGCGGTAGACCGCCTCGGCCTCGGCGATGCGGCCGCGTTCGAGCAGCAGGGCGCCGTAGGCGTGCCGGGTGGGCTGCATCCAGCCCCACGGTTCGTCGTAGGGGAGGTTGTCGTCCAGCTCGACCGAGCGCCGCAGCTCGGTGAAGGCCGTGTCGAAGTCGCCCTTGCGGTAGGCGAGTTCGCCGTCGAGCATGGCGGAGGCGATCGCCAGGATGTCGACGCAGGTGTTGTTGAACAGCATGCGGGTCTCCGGGACGGCGGCGACCGCGTCCCGGAAGCGGGTCCGGTCGGTCTCGGCCTCGGCGATCCGGCCGGTGGCCGCGTGTGCGACACCGCGGGCGTAGTGCAGCATC
The DNA here is from genome assembly GCF_042899865.1 of Streptomyces sp. NPDC013157. Taxonomy (NCBI): domain Bacteria; kingdom Bacillati; phylum Actinomycetota; class Actinomycetes; order Kitasatosporales; family Streptomycetaceae; genus Streptomyces; species Streptomyces sp. NPDC013157. The sequence continues at coordinate 331,550 of NZ_JBIBAK010000002.1, forward strand.
GCGGTGGTCACGCAGTACAGCCCGGGGTCGGCGGGCAGCGGCAGGCGCAGGATGTCGCCCCAGCGGCCGAAGCGGACCAGGACGTGCACCCGCATCGCCAGGAAACCCTCCAGCCAGTCCGCCATCGGCGGGCTCTGCACCCGCAGCAGCTCCTCCGGTACGGCGGCTTCGAGCCGTTCCGCCGTGGCGAGGGCGTCCTGGAGGCGGCCCAGGAACATCGCGCCGTAGATCCCGAAGTGCAGGTTGTGGCAGCGGTAGAGGGTGTAGAAGTTCATCGCGCCGGCGCGGGCGTGGTACTTCTCGTCGGCGGCGACGGCCGCGGCGTTGTCGGAGACGACGCGCCGGTAGTCGCCGCAGAGGACTTCCAGGTGCGAGGGCATGTGCTGGAGGTGCCCGGCGTCGGGCACGAGGTCGCGCAGCCGGTCGGCGACCGGCAGGGCGGTCTCGGGCGTGGGCGACATCTCCATGAGGTGGATGTAGAGGTGCAGCAGTCCGGGGTGGCCGGCGCCGGTCTCGGTCCCGAGGGCCCGCTCCAGCACGGCCTTCGCCTCCTCCGTGCGGGCCCCGTCGGCCGGCCGGCCGCTGCGGATGTCCCAGAGCTGCCAGGGGGTGAGGTTCATGAGGGCGTCGGCGTAGACGGTCGCGACGTCGAGGTCGTCGGGCGCCAGTTCGTAGGCGGTGCGCAGGCTGTCGGCGTAGGCGGTGTTCCACACCGAGCAGGCGGCGGCGTCCGGGGCAGCGGCCTGCGGGTAGCGGGCGCGCAGCGCCTCGATCAGGGCGCGTTCGACGGGGGTCGCGTGCACGGCCTTGGCGTGGGCGCGTTCCACTGCGGCGTGCGTCCGCTGCACCGTGTGCGCCAGGTCGTCCGGGTCGAAGAACTCCCAGGGTTTGTTGTAGTTGGGGCCGAGGGCGTAGGCGACGCCCCAGTCGGCCATGGCGCAGTCCGGATCCGCCGCGCCGGCCGCCTCGAAACAGCGGACGGCCTCCTCGTGGTTGAAGGCGTAGGTCCACATCAGCCCCCGGTCGAACCAGGTCTGCGCTGCGGCGGACGACGTCGTCACGCGTCGGCCGTGACCGCCCAGGTCGTAGTAGTCCACGGTGACGAACCTATCGACGCGAGGCGGGCGGGCGATCCCCGTTCATCCGAAGTCATGAGGGTGGCGCGGCGGTTGACGGGCCGCCGCGCCACTGGTGCCAACGCTCTCTCAGGGCGCGACCGCGCGGCCGGTCTGCGGGGAGATCCGCCCCGGGCACAGCCCCTTGGCCGCGAGGGTCTGCGCGATGCGCGGGATCGCGGCCAGGGTGTTGGCCGGCCACTCGTGCATGAGGATGATCTGACCGCCGGTGAGCCGGGAGACGGCCTGCACGATCGCGTCGGTGCTCGCGCCGTTCCAGTCCTGCGAGTCGACGTCCCAGATGATCTCGGTGAGCCCGTACTTGGCCTCGACCGCCCGCACGGTGGCGTTGGTCTCGCCGTACGGCGGCCGGAACAGGACCGGTGTCCCGCCGCCGGCAGCCGCGACGGCCGACTGGGTGCGGGAGATCTCCGAGTCGATCTGCGCCTGGGTCTGCTGGGTCAGGTGCGGGTGGGTGTAGCTGTGGTTGCCGACCCACATGCCCGCGCCGACCTCGGCCTTGACCTGGGCCGGGTAGGCGGCCGCGTACTGGCCCTCGTTGAACATGGTGGCCCGCAGCCCGTTCGCCTTCAGGGCGCTGAGCAGGCCCGGGGTGTGGGCGGTGGACGGTCCGTCGTCGAAGGTGAGGCCGACGTAGCCCGCGCAGGTGGCGGAGTGGGCCGGGGCCGCACCGACGGCGAGGGTGCCCGCGGCGGCCAGCGCGACGGCGGCGGCGGTCGCGACCAGGGGTCGTAAGGAGCGTTCGGCAACGGTGCTCATCACGCCACCGTGATGTTCGAGCTGCCGCTGCTCTGGTAGCCCTCGGTCGCGAGGATCTGGTAGTAGCTGAAGCTGCCGAGGGGCATGCCGGCCCTGGCCCAGGCGTCGAAGTGGTTGCCGGTGGTGATGGTGCCGCCGGTCCGCTTGGACTGGCGGACGCTCCAGTACTGGTTGAAGGTCTTGGTGCCCTCGACGGACGGGGCGTTGTACCGCGTCGTCAGGTAGATGTCGTAGGTGCCGCCGTCGCTGGTGACGCTGCCCTTGTACGTTCCGGTGGGCCGGTAGGTGCCCCAGTTGTCGACGATGTAGTACTCGACGAGCGGGTTCGAGGTCCAGCCGTAGAGGGACAGGTAGCCGTTGCCGGAGGGGCTGAAGCTGCCGGAGTAGGTCACGTTGCGGCGGGCACCGGTGCTCCAGCCCTTGCCGCAGACGAAGTTGCCGGTGTTGCGCCAGCTGGTGCTGTAGTTGCCGCCGGAGCCGAGGGTCATGGAGACCGTGCCCTGCGCGTCGGTCCAGAACGAGTAGTAGTAGCCGTTGTTGGTGCCGGTCTGGTTCGTGGTGACGACGGTGGCGGCATGGGCGGTGCCGGGCAGGGCCAGTCCGGCGGCGGCGCCCAGCAGCAGGGCACCGGCGCTCCTGCGGCTCAAGGCGTGGTCGAGCGGGTTCATGGGATGCCTCCTCGTGTGGCCTGTGCGGGTGTGGCCTGGTGGGGAGTTTTGGTCTGCCCATGTCACCTGTCAACAGTTTCGGTAGTTATTTCGAAACCTTCGGTCTGACTGGCCTCCTGTTTTCCCAGCTCGTGCACATGACGAGCGAACTGAAGATCGAAATGACCGAGGAGAGGCGGAGATAAGATCCATTCGCCGCGTCCACCATTTCCGAATGTTTCGACGCATGGCTCGAATGCTGCTGTCGCGGGCACCGGAACATGCCGCTGGGTGGAGCAATCACCGGCGTGCCGGGCGGCGGGCCGGGAGGCTGGGTGTCTTGTCTAGATTCGTATGCCAGGAGTCCCGGGTGAGGCACGACGGTCCCAACCCACCACTGCCCGCGCCCCCCGCGTGGATGCGCTGGCTACCGGTCCTGTACGTCGCCGTCGTACTGCTGATCGAACCGGTCACCCCGGTGGAGTGGCCGGTGAGTTTCGTACTGATCGCCCTGCCCCTGGTGACCGCCTTCGCACACCCGCCCGCCGTCGTCGCCGTCGCCACCGCCTTCGGCATCGGCCTCGAACTTTTACTGGCCGGAACCGCGTGCTGTGCCGGGCGCACCGTCGGCTACCTCTGGGAGCGGCACTACGTGGCCGCCTACGCGTGCACGGCCCTGGTGGGCGCCCTGGGCGCGATCCTGGCGGCCCACCGGATCCGCCGGGAACGCACCCTGGCCGACGTCCGGTTCGTGGCCGAGATCGCACAGCGCGTCCTGCTCAGACCGGTTCCGCACCGGATCGGGAACCTGCTGCTGGAGAGCTTCTACCTGTCCGCCGCCGCGGAGGCGCGCATCGGCGGCGACCTCTTCGAGGCGGTCCCCACCGCGTACGGGGTGCGGCTGCTCATCGGGGACGTGCGCGGCAAGGGGCTGCTCGCGGTGGAGACCGCGGCGGCGATGCTGGGCGCCTTCCGCGAGGCTGCGCACGACGAACCCGACCTGCGCACCCTGGTGGAGCGGGTGGACACCAGCATGACCCGCCGGGCCGACGGGCTGGGCGGGACCGAACTCGGCGAGCGGTTCGTCACCGCCGTCTTCGCCGAGATCCCCGGGGACGAGAGGATCGTACGCATCCTCAACTGCGGCCATCCGCCGCCGCTGCTCATCCGGCCCGGCGAGGTGACCGAACTGGACCGGGGGCGGCCGGGTCCGCCGCTGAACCTCGGCATGCTCGTCGGGGATCCCTACCGCGTCGAGACCTACTCCTTCGGCCCGGGCGACCAACTGCTCCTGTACACGGACGGGGTCACGGAGACCCGGGATCCGTCCGGCACCTTCTACCCGCTGCTCCAGCGGCTCCGTTCATGGGGCCCCATGCCGCCCCCGGAGCTGCTGGAGCGGCTCCACCAGGACCTGCTGCACTACAGCCACGACCAGTTGCAGGACGACACGGCCGCGCTCACCGCCTTCCTGCTGCCCGAGGGGGCGGCCGAGGCAGCCGGCGGCGGCCGGGACGACACGGTCACCGGGGAGTTCGGCGAGCCGCTGCCGTGACGCGGGGCGGGAGCTCCGGGCGGGCGGCCCGTGGTCAGAGGAAGCTGACGCCCTGGGCCAGGGTGAGTTCGCCGGAGTAGTTGACCGTGTTGGTGGCGGAGCGCATGTACGCCTTCCAGGCGTCGGAGCCGGACTCCCGGCCGCCGCCGGTGTCCTTCTCGCCGCCGAAGGCGCCGCCGATCTCGGCCCCGGAGGTGCCGATGTTGACGTTGGCGATGCCGCAGTCGGAGCCGGCCGCGGACAGGAAGAGCTCGGCCTCCCGCTGGTCGCGGGTGAAGATGCTGGAGGACAGGCCCTGCGGGACGTCGTTGTGGAGCGCGATCGCCTCGTCGAGGGTGTCGTAGGCGAGGACGTACAGGATCGGTGCGAAGGTCTCCTCCCGTACGACGTCGGTCTGTTCGTCGACGCGGACCAGGACCGGCTCGGTGTAGGCCGCCGCGGGTGCCGCCTCGGCCAGGCGTCGGTTGCCGCCGGCCAGGAGCTTGCCGCCCTCGGCCTGGACGCGGGCGAGGGCGTGCTGCATGCGGTCGAGGGCGCCGGAGGTGATGAGCGGGCCGACCAGGGTCGCGGCGTCGAACGGGTTGCCGACGGTTAGCCTGCCGTAGACGGCGGTCAGGCGCTCGGCGAGGGTGTCGGCGATGTCGCGGTGGACGATGAGCCGGCGCAGTGTGGTGCAGCGCTGCCCCGCCGTGCCGGCCGCGGCGAAGACGATGCTCTGGACGGCGAGGTCGAGGTCGGCGGAGGGGGCGACGATCGCGGCGTTGTTCCCACCGAGCTCCAGCAGGCTGCGGCCGAAGCGGGCGGCGACGCGCGGGCCGACCGCGCGGCCCATGCGGGTGGAGCCCGTGGCGCTGACGAGGGCCACCCGGGGATCGTCGACGAGCTGCTCGGCGACCGTGCGGTCGCCGAGCAGCAGGCGGTGGACGTCGCGCGGGGCGCCGGTCTCGTCGGCAGCCCGGGCCAGCAGGTGGTGACACGCCAGAGCGGTGAGCGGGGTGAGTTCCGACGGCTTCCAGACCACGGTGTCGCCGCAGACCAGGGCGACGGCGGTGTTCCAGGACCAGACGGCGACGGGGAAGTTGAAGGCGGAGATGACGCCGACCACGCCGAGCGGATGCCAGGTCTCGGCGAGACGGTGGCCGGGGCGTTCGGAGGCGATGGTACGGCCGTACAGCTGGCGGGACAGGCCGACCGCGAAGTCGCAGATGTCGATCATCTCCTGGACCTCGCCGAGCGCCTCGGAGCGGATCTTGCCCGCCTCGACGGTGACCAGGTCGGCCAGGTCGCTCTTGTGCTCGCGCAGCAGCTCGCCGAGGCGGCGGACCAGGTCACCGCGGCGCGGGGCGGGGGTGGTGCGCCAGGTCAGGAAGGCGGCACGGGCGGCCGACAGGGCCTCTTCGACGTCGGGGGCGGTGGCTGCCCGCAGTCCGAAGAGGTGTTCGCCGGTGACGGGGGTGCGGGCCGCGAGGTCGTCTCCCTCGGCGGCCTGTGCACCGACGTTCCGCAGGCAGGCCCGGGCGCGGGCGCGCAGCTCGTCCGTGGTGGGCAGCGTGGTGCTTTTCATCCTGGTCCTCCGGGGGTGTGAGGGGTCAGCGGATGGGGTCGGCGAGGCCGAGGGTCCGGGCGGCCCGGGCGAGGGAGCGGTTCTGCTGCTGCTCGTAGAGGGCGAAGGGGTCGAGGACCTCGCGGCCGATGGCGCCGGAGAGCCGGTCGGCGTCGTAGGCGATGCCCTGCCGGTCGTCGTCGCGGGTGCCCTCGCCGCTGAGGTTGGACTGGAAGATGCCGGCGGCGGAGCGGGGCAGGAAGTCCTCGTAGACGACGGGTTCGGCGTGCACCCAGCCCTGCCGCAGGAGTTCGGCGATGCCGGTGGGCGGTGTGCGGCCGTCGTGCGGCCGGTCGTCGGCGACCCGGTAGGTGAAGTACGCCAGCCCCTGGGCCGCCAGCTCCGCCTCGCTGCCGGGCAGGTGCCGCTCCCAGACGGCGCGCGCGATGTCGGCGCGCGCCGACGTGGGGTGACGGGCCGTCTGTTCGTCGACACGGTCGAGGAGTTCGTCGTACAGGGCGCGCCCCGCCCGGGTGAGGGCGATGCCGCGGGCCTCGACCTCGCCGAAGCGCACCCGCAGGGCGCCGCTGACGACGCTGCCGTCCCCGGTGCGCATCGCGCGCGGTTCGGCCAGGGCGCGGAAGGAGGTCTGGCGCAGCAGGATGTCGGGGCCCTTCCAGGCCGGCGGGCCCTGGATGGTGTCGATCATCTCGATTCCGCGGTCGGTCATCCGGCGGTACAGGTCGTCGATGTCCAGGACGCGGGGGGTGAGGTGGTTGATGTGGGTGCTGCGGACGCCGCCGATGTCGGCGGCGACGGCGGAGACCCGCTCCAGGGTGCGGTACCAGGCGCGGTCCACCGGTTCGGCCGACAACTCGAAGGCGCGCACGGCCAGTCCGAGGAAGCGTTCGGCGTCGTCCACAGGCAGTCCGCGGTCGGCCGCGGCACGGTCGGCCAGCGTGAGCAGCTCCGGCGGGAAGAGTTCGCGGGCGGCGAGGAAGGCCTCCAGGCGGGCGCGCAGGTCCGCGTCGAAGAAGCGGGGGTCGGCGGGGGTGAGCAGGGAGGTGAACACCCGGAAGGGGTTGCGGGCGAGCTCCTCGCCGTCGACCGGCCGGAAGGCGGTGGAGACGACGGGGACGGGGACGGCGCCGGCCGCGGCGTCCCGCAGGTCGTAGAAGCCGACCGGGTGCATGCCGAGGGCGCCGAAGACGCGGGCGACCTGGTGCAGTTCGCGCGGGGTGCCGACGCGGATGGCGCCGTGCCGTTCGGCGGTGACCCTGCCGATGGAGCCGAGGCGTTCGGCGTCGGCGCCCCGGGTGCGCAGCACGTCCTCGTTGACCTCGCGGGAGACGTCCACCAGCGTGGTGTAGGCGGGGACCTCCCGCCCGTACATCTCCGACAGCCGCGCCGCGAACGCGGCCCGCAGCTGCCATTGACCGATCGTCGGCATGGTGGGGCCCTTCGGTCGGCGACGGGGCGGCGATCACGTCTTCGATCGTCGCCGACCGGACCGCCGCCGTACAGATGACGGGGCCGCCCGCGGGCGCGGGGAAAAGCGCAGATACACGCGGAGCGGAAAACCCATTGGACCGATCTTCACAGCCGGTCCCTAACATATGGCGTCAAGACAACCAAGCGACCGGCTCGTCGCATGCGGGCCGGTCGGGGTCGCCGATGCCAGGGTCCGCTCCCCGGGCTGCGGTGATCTTCCTACCCAGGAGGACCTTCCGCATGTTCCGACGAATTGGCAGTGCCGTCGTCCGACATCCAGTCTGGACGATCGTGGCATGGCTGATCGCGGCGGTTGCGATCGTCGCCACCGCCCCGAGCCTGCCCTCGAACAGCGACGAGAGCAGCTTCCTGCCCAAGAGTTACGAGTCCATCAAAGCGGCCGATCTCCAGGCGACGGCGTTCCCCAGCGCCTTCACCCCCTCCGCGATCGCGCTGTACCAGCGCACCGACGGCGGCAAGCTCACCGCCGACGACAAGAAGGACGTCGCCCGGTTCGCCACCGAGCTGGGCGGCAAGCACATCGACCAGGTCCAGAAGGTCGTCCCCGGCCAGCCGTCGAAGGACGGCAGGTACGACCTGATCCTGGTGCAGATGGACAGCAAGAAGGCCGGCCAGCCCGTACAGGCGGACGCGGCCAAGGTGTTGCGCGACGACGTCAAGCAACTGGCCAAGGGTACGCACCTGGAGGTCAAGCTGGGCGGTTCGGCCGCGCAGGCCCTCGACCAGCAGGACTCGTCCAAGCGCGGTCAGGCGCTGATCGGCATCGGCACCTTCGTGATCATCCTGGTGACCCTGCTGATCATCTTCCGGGCGCCGATCCTGGCGTTCCTGCCCCTGGTGGTGATCGGCGTGGTGTCCGCCATCGCCAACGGGCTGATCGCGTACGCCACCAAGCTGTTCGACCTGCAGGCCAACAGTTCCGTGTCGTCGATCCTGATCGTCGTGCTGTTCGGCGTGGGCACGGACTACTTCCTGTTCCTGATGTTCCGGTACCGCGAACGCCTGCGCGCGGGCGACGAACCCAAGGAGGCCATGATCAACGCGGTCGGCCGGGTCGGTGAGGCGATCGCCTCCGCGGCCGGTGCGGTCATCATCGCCTTCCTCGCACTGGTGCTCTCCACGCTGGGCTTCCTGAAGCAGATGGGTCCGGCGCTGGCCATCGCGGTCTCCGTCACCCTGATCGCGGGGCTGACGCTGATCCCGGCCGTGGTCTCGCTCATCGGCCCGAAGGTGTTCTGGCCGTCCAAGTCCTGGCAGCAGGAGCCGGCGAACGCCCGTTTCGCGGCCCTGGGCCGTGGTGTTCAGCGCCGTCCGGGGCTGACCGCGGCGGTCTCCGGCCTGGTCCTGGTCGTGCTGTCGCTGGGCACGCTGGGCTACCACGCCACGTTCGACCTGGCCTCGGGCTCGATGCCCAAGACCAAGGAGTCCATGGTCGTCCAGGACCAGATGCAGAAGGCGTACTCGGCCGGTGCCGCCGCACCCACCGACGTCTACCTCTCCAGCACCGACGGCAAGCCGCTGGACGCGTCCTCCTTCGACGCGTACGCGCGGAAGCTGGGGGCCGTGGACGGTGTCGCGAGCGCCCGGATGGCCCAGGTGAACAAGGCCGGTACCACGGCGGACTTCACCGTCACCCTCAAGTACGAGGCGTCCACGGACAAGGCCATAGAGGCCGTGGGCCGGGTGCGGGACGTCGCGCACGCCGATGCTCCCGAGGGGACCGAGGCGCTCGTCGGCGGCATGTCCTCGATCTACAAGGACATCGACTCCGCGGTCAACCACGACTACCGGACGGTGTTCCCCGTCGCCGCTCTGCTGATCATGGTGATCCTGGGGCTGCTGCTGCGCAGTGTGGTCGCCCCCTGGTACCTGATCGCCTCGGTCGGGCTCGGCTTCGGCGCGACGCTCGGCGCCACGGTCTGGATCTTCCAGGAGGCGCAGAACAAGCCGGGTCTGATGTTCATGCTCCCGGTGATCATGTATCTCTTCGTGGTCGCCATCGGCACGGACTACAACATCCTCATGATCGCCCGGCTCCGTGAGGAGGCCCGCGAGGGCCGGGAGCCGCGCGAGGCGGCCGGCATGGCCCTGCGGTACGCCGGGCCGACGGTGGCCGCGGCGGGCTTCATCCTGGCGGCGACCTTCGCCACGATGATGCTGGCGGGCAACGCGCTGCTCACGGAGATGGGTTTCGCGGTCTCCTTCGGCATCGCGGTGGCCGCCTTCGTCATGGCGATGTTCTTCACCCCGAGCCTCACGGCGCTGATCGGCCACGCCGCCTGGTGGCCGGGCCACGCCGACCGGGCGGAACCGGCGGCGGTCCCGGGTCAGGCAGACGGCGATGCCACGCCGGCGACCGGCGAGGACCGGAACGCTCCGGCGGGGCGCCGCGGCTGAGCGGGTCCGGCGAAGTCCGCTCCGGTTCGGCAGCGCCCCGTCAGGGGCGCGGAGCCTTGGCGGCGCGATTCGGGTCGCGTACGGGTGGGCTCCGGGGGAAGCTGTAGGGCTGACCCCGGTTCCCACCCAGACGAGGCGATTCATGGCGTTCTTCGCGATCTCCCGCACGGAGCCGCTGCGGCTGCTGTCGGCCACCGAGCTGGCCGCCGAGCACGAACGGCTCGCGGCCGAGACCGCCCAGCTGCAGCAGGCCGTCACCTCCCATGCCGTCATCGACCAGGCCATCGGTGCCGTCGTCGCCTACGGCCGGATCCCTCCGGAGGAGGCCTGGAGGGTCTTGCGGGACATGTCCCAGCGCACCAACACCAAGCTGCGCACCCTCGCCGGGCTCGTCCTGAGGCACGCGCAGGGCGAGCCCGTCCCGGACTTCGACCCGGCCGAGCTGCGGCGATCGATCGACCGTTACCTGGCCTGCGGGGACGCCGTGCGGGCCCCCTGACTCGGCAGCACGCGAGGTTCGCGTCACTGTTCGGGCGGACCGGGAGAGTGCTCCCCGGCCCGCCGAGTGGATCACCGCCCTCACCCCGGCTCAGGCCGGGGTGAGCCGGGGCAGGAGGGGACGGCTCCCGCCTGCCGTGACCGGCCCGCCGCGCTTGTGGCGCCGCGCTGTGCCGCCGCGCGTGCCGTCGCCGCTGCTACGCCGCGAGAGCGTGCCCGGGGTGCAAAACGACCTTGGTGTAGCCCTCGATCCGCTGGTCGAACTTCTCGTAGGCGCCCGGTGCGTCCTCGAGCGGCAGTTCGTGGGAGACCACGAAGCTGGGCTTGGCCCGCCCCGCGATGATCAGGTCACGCAACTGCCGGTTGTACTGCTTGACGTTGCACTGGCCGGTGCCCATCTGCTGCCCCTTCTCGAACATCCTGCCGATGGACACCAGGAGCTGGCCGTGCTTCGCGTGCTCGTCGGGACCGCCCGGGTCGGACGGGACGTACAGGCCCGGTACGCCGAGCATGCCGGTCGGCCGTACCGTCTCGACGAGGGAGTTCAGGACGACGGCGGGTTCCTCGTGGCTCGCGTCGTGCGCCTGGGCCTGGTAGCCGACGGCGTCGACGCCCTTGTCCGTACCCTCGCCCCGGGTCTGTTCCTTGATCTGTTCCGCCGGGTCGCCCTTGGTGAAGTCGATCGGTATCGCTCCGATCTGCTCGGCCTTGGCGAGCCGCTCGGGCACGCGGTCGACCGAGAACACCTTGGCCGCACCCCGCAGCAGCGCGGAGTACGCGGCCATCAGCCCGACCGGGCCGGCTCCGAAGACGGCGACGCTCTCACCCGGGGACACCCGGGCCAGCTCACAGCCGTGATAGCCGGTCGGGAAGATGTCCGCGAGCAGCACGAAGTCGGTCTCGAACTCGTTGCCCGGCGGCAGCTTCAGGCAGTTGAAGTCGGCGAACGGTACCCGCAGCAGCTCCGCCTGGCCGCCCTTGTAGGGGCCCATGGCCACATAGCCGTAGGCTCCGCCGGCGAAGCCCGGATTCACCGTGAGGCAGAAGCCGGTCTTGCCGGCCAGGCAGTTCTTGCAGAAACCGCAGGCGACGTTGAAGGGCATGACCACACGGTCGCCCTCGGACAACGAGGTCACGCCGGGGCCGGTCTCCTCGACGATGCCGAGGTTCTCGTGACCGAAGACGATGCCCGCCTCGGCGGCCGTACGCCCCTCGTACATGTGCAGGTCCGACCCGCAGATGGCCGTCGACGTGACCCGTACCAGCACGTCGTTGGGGTGCTGTATCTGCGGATCGTCGACGTCCCTGATCGTGACACTGAAGGGCTTCTCGTAGACAACTGCTTTCACCAGGCTCACCTCCGCGTCGAACACCGGGCTACGGCGGACCACGGACCGAGGCCTGGCCATGGGAAACAGCCGGGACAGAGCCCCCGGTCCGTGCCACAACCCTGGGCGCTCTTGCTTCACCATCGGGTACTTCCAGAAAACGCCGGTCGCGCGGGCGCTGCAACCCCGGCCCCGGCAGCGCCCTCCTACTGGGAAAGCGCCCGGCCCAGCGAGCCGCGTACGTCTGCGGTGCGGCCGTCCGTAGGGTCGCCAACAGGGATGGTGGGCAAGGTTGTTGCACCGAGGGGGCCTGGTGGGAGTGGAGCGGACGTTTGCCGTGCGGCCCGTTGCGGAGTTGCTCGTCGAGAACTCCGTGCGCTACGGCGGGAAGGTCGCCTTCGCCGATGACCGGCGGGCGGTGGGCTGGGCCGAGCTGGAGCGCAGAACCGGTCGGTTGGCGGCCGGGCTGGAGGTGGGCCGCACGGCCCGGGTGGCCTTCTGCCTGGGCGACGGCGTGGAGCTGGTCGAGGGGCTGCTCGCCACGGTGCGGGCCGGTGCCGTCGGGGTGCCGCTGAGCTCCCGTGCCACCGACGCCGAACTCGCCGAACTGCTGGCCGACTGCGGTCCGGGCGTGCTGGTCACCGACCGGCACAATCTGCCACGGATCACGCGGCTGACGGCCGGACAGCCCGTCCGGCTGCTGGTCACCGGCGAGGGACCGGTGCCCGACGGGGTGGCCGCATGGGAGGCGCTGGCCGCCCGGCCGTCGTCCGCTCCCGCCGACGACCTCGGTCTGGACGAGCCGGCCTGGCTGCTCTACACGTCCGGGACCTCCGGTACCGGCAGGGCCGCGGTCTCCAGCCAGCGGTCGGCACTGTGGTCCTCGGCGGCCTGCTATCTGCCGCGGCTCGGGCTGTCGGCGGCGGACCGCGTCCTGTGGCCGCTGCCCCTCTCGCACACCTACGCCCACTCGCTCTGCGTCCTCGGCACCACCATGGCCGGGGCGAGCGCCCGGATCACCGCGACCCCGGAACCGGCCGCCCTGGTCCGGCTGGTCGAGGAGTACGCACCGACCGTCCTGGCCGGGGTCCCCCTCACCTACCGGCGGTTGCTGGACGCCGGTCTGGGGGCCGTGCCCTCGCTGCGGCTGTGCGTCACGGCCGGCGCGCCCAGCGACCCGGAGCTGCGGGAGGAGGCCGAAGCACGGTTCGGTGCCCCGCTGCTGGACGGCTACGGCAGTACCGAGACCTGCGGCAAGATCGCCGTGGAGTCGCCCGCCGGGCCACGGGTGCGCGGCAGCAGCGGGCTGCCGCTGCCCGGCATGGAGGTACGGATCGTCCCGGCGGAGGGGGCCGGCGAGGACGGCGAGATCTGGGTCCGCGGCCCAGGCGTCATGCTCGGCTACCACGACCGGCCCGAGGAGACCGCCGCCGCCCTGCGCGACGGCTGGTACCGCACCGGTGACCTGGGCCGGCTGGACGGGCGCGGTTTTCTGACCGTCACCGGCCGGGCGGGCGACCGTATCGTGCGCGGCGGCGAGAACGTCGACCCGGCCGAGGTGGAGCGGGTGCTGTGCGGGCTGCCCGGCGTGCGGGACGCGGCCGTGGTCGGGCGGGCCCATCCCCTGCTCGGTGAGGTTCCGGTGGCGTTCGTGGTGCCGGACCGCCCGGGCCTCGATCCGGCGCCGTTGCTGCGTGCCTGTGCCGCGGTGCTCTCGGCGCACAAGGTGCCCGAGGAGGTGCTGCCGATCCCGGCGGTACCGCGCACCTCCGGCGGCAAGCCGCGCCGGGCCCTGCTGCGGCGGGCGCTCGCCGACCGCCCGGCCGATCCGGGACTCGACGAACTGGCCGGGCGCACGCCCGGTGAGCGGCGGACCGCGCTGACCGACCTGGTGTGCGCGGAGACGGCGGCGGTCCGGGGCGGCGCCGCCGATCCGGGCGCGGCGTTCGCCGATCTCGGCCTGACGTCGATGGACGCCATGAACCTGTGGCACCGGCTCGGCACCCGCACCGGGCTGCGGCTGCCGGCGACGCTGGTGTGGGACCACCCGAACCCGGCCGCGGTCGCCGCCCACCTGGACGCGCTGCTGCACGGGACGGCGGGGGCCGCACCGGACGGCACGGCCGACACCGCGCGCGACGAGACGGCCCGCACCGCGCGGAACGCGACGGCCGACACCGCGCGCGACGGCACAACCCGCACCGCGCGGAACGCGACGGCCAGCACCGCGCCACGGGGTGCTCCGGAGGCCGGAGCCCAGGCCTTGGCCGAGACCGACGCTGAAACCGGGGCCGGGACCGACGCTGAGGCCGTGGCGATCGTGGCGGCCGGCTGCCGCTTCCCCGGCGGAGTGAGCTCCCCCGAGGACCTCTGGCGGCTGGTGGCCGAAGGGCGCGACGCCACCCGCGAGTTCCCGGCCGACCGGGGCTGGGACCTGGCGTCGCTGCACCATCCCGACCCCGACCGGCCCGGGACGACGTACACGCGCCGCGGCGGGTTCCTCGACTCGATCGCCGACTTCGACCCGCTGTTCTTCGGCATGTCGCCCCGCGAGGCGCTGGCCACCGATCCCCAGCAGCGGCTGCTGCTGGAGGTCGCCTGGGAGACCTTCGAACGGGCCGGTGTCCCGGCGCCGGAGCTGCGCGGCACCGACACCGGCGTGTTCGTCGGCCTGATGCACGCCGGGGGGTACGGCCGCGGAGCGGCGCCCAGCGAGCTGGAGGCCCAGCTCGGCATCGGCTCGTCGCCGAGCGTGGCGTCCGGCCGGATCGCCTACACCCTGGGGCTGCGCGGCCCGGCGCTGACCCTGGACACGGCGTGTTCGTCCTCGCTGGTGGCGCTGGACCTGGCGGCCCGGTCGCTGCGCGCCGGGGAGTGTGCGCTGGCGCTGGCTGGCGGGGTGACGGTGCTGTCGAATCCGCAGCCGTTCGTCGTGTTCAGCCGGCTGCGCGGGCTGTCGCCGCACGGGCGCTGCCGGTCGTTCGCCGCGGGCGCGGACGGCACCGCCTGGGCCGAGGGCGTCGGGCTGGTGCTGCTGGAACGACTGTCGGACGCCCGCCGCAACGGCCATCCGGTGCTGGCGGTGCTGCGCGGTTCCGCCGTCAACTCGGACGGCGCGTCGAACGGTCTGACCGCCCCCAACGGCGCGGCACAGCGGGACCTGATCCGGCGGGCGCTGGCCGACGCGGGGCTGGATGCATCCGACGTCGACGCGGTCGAGGGGCACGGCACGGGCACCGCGCTCGGCGACCCGATCGAGGCCGGCGCCCTGCTCGCGACCTACGGACGGCGCCGTGGCCCCGCCGACCCGGTCTGGCTGGGCTCGGTGAAGTCGAACCTGGGGCACACCCAGGCGGCGTCGGGGGTGGCGGGCCTGATCAAGATGATCGAGGCGATGCGCCACGCCGAACTGCCCGCCTCGCTGTACGCGGAGCAGCCCTCGCCGCACGTCGACTGGTCCGGCGGTGCGGTACGGCTGCTCGACCGGCCCCGCCCGTGGCCGCGCCGCGACCGTCCGCGCCGGGCGGCGGTCTCCTCGTTCGGTATCGGCGGCACCAACGCCCACGTGATCATCGAGGAGCCGGCGGAGGCCGATGCGGAGGCCGGGACGGCGTCTGTCGGCGAGGCTCCCACCGCGTCGCCGCCCAGTCGGCTCCCGGTCATGCCCTGGCTGGTCGGCGGGCGTGACGAGGCCGGGCTGCGCGCGCATGCCGCGAGGCTGGCGGCCGAACTGGCCGACGTACGGGAGGACGCGGCCGCCTTGGACGTCGCGTTCTCGCTGGCCACGACCCGGGCGCCGCTGACGCACCGGGCGGCCGTCCTGGCCCCGGACGCCGAAGGGCTGCTCAGCGGGTTGCGTGACCTGGCGGCCGGCGCCGACGGTCCGGCACTGCTGCGGGGCACCGCACGCCCCCGCCCGAAGGTGGCCCTCCTCTTCCCCGGCCAGGGAGCCCAGCGTGCCGGGATGGGCCGCGACCTGCGGACGGTCTTCCCCGCCTTCGACGCGGCGTTCACCGGTCTGTGCGAGGAGTTCACCCCGTGGCTGGACCGCCCCCTGCTGGCGGCGGTCGACGACCCGGGCCTGCTGGACCGTACCGACTACGCCCAACCCGCGCTGTTCGCCTACGCGGTGGCCCTGCACACCCTCCTCGACGGCTTCGGTGTACGGCCGGACCGGCTGGTCGGGCACTCGGTCGGCGAACTGGCCGCCGCGCATGTCGCCGGGGTGTTCTCCCGTCCCGACGCGGTACGGCTGGTCGCCGCGCGGGGCCGGCTGATGGCGGCCCTGCCCGCCGGCGGCGCGATGATCGCGGTCCGGGCGCCGCTGGCCGAGGTCACACCGCTGCTCGACGGGGTGCCCGGCCGGGCCGTCTCGGTCGCGGCGGTCAACGGGCCGGAGTCGGTCGTGCTCTCGGGGCCCGAGGACGCGGTGACGGCGCTGGCCGCCGCCGTCGGACGGCCGCAGCGCCGGCTGCGGGTCAGCCACGCCTTCCACTCGCCGCTGCTGGACCCGGTGCTGGCCGAATACCGTGCGGTCGCCGAGTCGGTGACCTACCGGCGGCCGTCCGTGCCGGTCGTGTCCACGCTCACCGGACGCGCGGAGACGGATGCGCTCGCGACCGCCGGGCACTGGGTGCGGCAGGCACGGGAGACGGTCCGGTTCGCCGACGCGGTGGGCGTGCTCGCCGACGACGGCGTCACGGCCTTCGTCGAGGCCGGGCCGTCCGCCGCGCTCGGCGCGGCGGCCGAGGAGTGCGTCGGGCCTGACGGGGGTGCCGTGTTCGCGTCGTGCGGTGACGCCCGGACGACGGTCGAGGCGCTGGCCGCGCTGCATGTGCACGGGGCCGGGGTGGACTGGCGGTCGGTGTACGCCGGCTCCGGTGCCCGGCGGCGTCCGCTGCCCACCCATCCCTTCCGGCGGCAGCGCTACTGGCTGGACGCCGCCCGGCACGGGAGCGGTTCCGGCCATCCCCTCCTCGGCGAGCCGGTGCCCGATGCCGATGGGCCCGCGACCCGGCACACCTCCGTACTGTCCCTGGACCGCCATCCCTGGCTGGCCGACCACGTGATCGGCGGCCGGGTGGTGGTGCCCGCGACCGTCTTCGCCGAGCTGGCGGCCCGGGCCGACGGCTCCGCCGGGCCGGTCCGGCTGGCCGAGCTGGCCCTCCACGCCCCGCTCGTCCTCGCTCCGGGGGCGCAGGTGCAGGTGGTGGCCGGGGCCCCGGACGGGGCGGGCGGGCGGCCGGTCACCGTCTGGGGCCGGGCGGCCGACACGCCGGGCCCCTGGACCCGGCACGCCACCGCGACGACCGCCCCGGCCGAGGCACCGGCCGGGGACGCCACCGGCGCCTGGCCACCGGTGGGCGCCGAACGGATCGGCGTCGGCTACGAGCGCCTCGCCGGACACGGCCACCGGTACGGCCCCGCCTTCCGTGCGGTGACCGCGCTGTGGCACCGCGACGGCGAGACCTTCGCCGAACTGGCGCTGCCGCCCGGGGAAGCGGCGGCCGCGCGGTCGTACACCCTGCACCCGGCCCTGTTCGACGCAGCGCTGCACGCCGCGCTGCTGGCCGAGGAGCCGGGTGAGCCGAGGGCGCCGGTCACCTGTTCCGGGGTGACGGTGTACGCGACCGGTGCCGCCGCGGCGCGCGCGGCCGTACGGCGGCTGGGCCCGGACGAGTTCCAGGTCACCCTCACCGACGCGGCCGGACTGCCGTTGGCCACCGTGGAGTCCGTGGTCACCCGGGCGCTTCCGGCGACCGCGCGACCGCCGGCCGAGATCTACCGTCTCGCCTGGCGGCCGGTGCCCCCGGTCGGCACCGCGAGCCCGGAGCACGAGTTGCTCGACGTGGCGGAACTGGCCGCCGCCCTGCCCCCGGACGCTGCCCAGCCCGACCGGTTGCGCGGGCTGCTCGACGCCGTGCTGGAGCGGGTGCGGGGCTGGACCGCCGGCGCACGGCCGGGCAGGCTGCTGGTGCTCACCGGGAACGCCACCGGAGACGCCCCCGACCTGGCCGAGGCCGCCGTCGCCGGGCTCGTCCGCAGCGCCGGGTCGGAGCATCCCGGCCGGATCGTACTGATCGACCGGCAGGGCGCCGCGGCCACGCCCACGGCCCTGGCGGCGGCACTGCGCACCGGCGAGCCGGAACTCGCCCTGCGCGACGGTGCCGCCCTGGCGCCCCGGCTGACCCTCGCCGATCCGCCGGCCGCCGGGGCCGCCCGCCTGGATCCCGAAGGGACCGTGCTCGTCACCGGCGGCACCGGCGCGCTCGGGGCGAGTCTGGCCCGCTACCTGGTCGCCGACCGCGGGGTCCGGCATCTGCTGCTGGCCGGCCGCGGCGGGAAGGTCCCGGACTGGGCGGGCGGACTCGCCGCCGACGTACGCGTGGTGGCGTGCGACGTGAGCGACCGGGCGTCGGTGGAGGCGCTGGTCGCGTCCTGCCGGCCGCCGCTCACCGCGGTCTTCCACCTGGCCGGGGTGGTGGACGACGGCGTGACCGACGCGATGACGCCCGAGCGGCTCGCGACCGTGCTCGCGCCGAAGGCGGACGGTGCCTGGCATCTGCACGAGGCGACGAAGGGCCTCGGCCTGGCCGCCTTCGTGCTCTACTCCTCGGCCGCGGGCGTGCTGGGCAGGCCGGGGCAGTCGAACTACGCCGCCGCGAACGGGTTCCTCGACGCGCTCGCCCGGTACCGGGTGGCCCGCGGCCTGCCCGCGCAGTCGCTGGCCTGGGGGCCGTGGACCACGGACGGCGCGCGGGGCATGGCGGGCCGGGTGGCGCCGGACCGGCTGCGGGAGGGCGGTGTGCTGCCCGTCGACGAGCGGGAGGGCGTCGCCCTCCTCGATGCCGCGCTGCGTACCCCGGAACCGGTCTTGGTGCCGGTACCGCTGGACCTGCGGGCCGCGGCGGGACCGGGCGCGCCACCCGTCCTCGCCGACCTGGTGCCGCGCGGCCCGGCCGCGGCCGACGCGGCACCCCCGGACGGCGCGGCACGGACGCCCGGTGCCTGGCGGGAGCGGCTCGCCGCCGTCGCGCCGCCCCGACGCGAGCCCCTGCTGGCCGAATTGATCCGCGCGGAGATCGCGGCGGTCCTGGGCTTCACGGACCCGTCCGCCCTCCCCGTAGAACGTTCCTTCGACGAGCTGGGCTTCGACTCCCTGTCCGCCGTGCAGGTCCGCAACCGGCTCAGCGCGTTCATCCGGATCCGCCTGTCACCCACCGTCGTGCTGGAGTACCCGACGCTGCCCGAGCTGACGGCCCACGTCCACGGGGTGCTGCTCGACGCGGACGCCCTGCCGGGAACGGAGGCCGCCGCGACGGCGGCCCGCCGTGCCCGCCCGTCCCAGTGACCATGCCGGTCCGTTCCGAAGAGGAGTTGCCTGATGACGTCGCGAGACGAGAGGCGCGAGGACGACGAGTACGGGGGGTGCGGGGAGTACGACCTGATCGTCGTCGGCGGCGGGCCGGCCGGGTCGACCGCGGCGACGGCCGTGGCCCGGCGCGGGCACCGGGTGCTCGTACTGGAGCGGGAGACCTTCCCCCGCTACCAGATCGGCGAGTCGCTGCTGCCCGCCACCGTCCACGGTCTGTGCCGCCTCCTCGGTGTCGCCGACGAGGTCGCGGCGGCCGGGTTCACCCTCAAGCGTGGCGGGACGCTGCGCTGGGGCCGGGATCCGGAGCCCTGGCAGTTCTCCTTCGCGACGACACCGCGACTGCCGGAGCCGACCGCGACCGCCTTCCAGGTGGAGCGCTCCCGGTTCGACGAGATCCTGCTGCGCAACGCCGAACGCGCCGGCGCCGAGGTACGGGAGGGCAGTCCGGTACGCCGGGCGCTCACCGTGGGCGAGCGGGTGCGGGGTGTCGAGTACGCCGACCGGGACGGCACCCCGCGCACCGCGCACGCCCGCTTCGTCATCGACGCGTCCGGCAACACCAGCCGGATCCACGGCCGGGTGGGCGGGGCACGGGTGTACTCGGACTTCTTCCGCAACCTCGCCGTGTTCGGCTACTACGCGGGCGGCCGGCGCCTGCCGGCGCCGAACGACGGCAACATCTTCTGTGCCGCGTTCGACGCCGGCTGGCTCTGGTACATCCCGCTGCGCGACGACCTGACCAGCGTCGGTGCCGTCATCTCGCCGGAGCACTACGCGGCCGTCCAGAACGACCCGCGTGCCGCGTGGCAGGACATGATCAAGGCCTGTCCCGAGGTGGGCCGGCTGCTCACGGACGTACCGGTCGCGACGGAGCCGCCGTACGACCGGGTCCGGGTGCGCAAGGACTACTCCTACTGGAAGACGTCCCTGTGGACCCCGGGCATGGCGCTGGTCGGCGACGCCGCCTGCTTCGTGGACCCGGTGCTCTCGTCGGGTGTCCATCTGGCCACCTACGGCGCCCTGCTGGCGGCCCGCGCGGTGAACGCCGCCCTGGAGGGCACCGTGCCGGAGGAGCGCGGCTTCGCCGAGTTCGAGGCGCGCTACCGCCGGGAGTACGGGGTGTTCTACGAGTTCCTCGTCGCGTTCTACGACATGGAGCGGGACGAGGACTCGTACTTCTGGTCGGCGAAGAAGATCACCCGGGTGGACGTCGGGGAGGCCGCCGCCTTCGCCGAGCTGGCCGGCGGCGTGGCGTCGGGTGACACCGGGATTCCCGCCGCGGGCGGGCTCGGCGTGCGGTGGAGCGCTTCGGCGGCCGAACTGGACGGCGCGGTGGGCCGGTTGGCTGCCGCCGACGACCGCTCGAACCCGCTGCTGAGCACCCGGGTCGTCGCCGAGACCTTCCGCACCGGCAACGACCTCCAGGAGCAGGCCCTGTACGGCGCCCCGCTGGACGGCCCGGGCCCGTCGCCGTCCGGACCCGGCCGGCTCGGGGTCACCGAGGACGGTCTGTCCTGGCTCCCCTCCTGACACCGGCAGGCCCGGGCGGACGGGCGCTCACCGGTCGAAGGGACGCACCTCCGGCGCAGGAACCGACGGGCCTGCTGCCCCCCGGCCGCGCAGCCGGCGGTCGAAGAAGGAGGCGAGGCAGAGCCGTTCGACGGGGATCGCGCGGGCCGGGGCGATGGTGCCGATGTTCTTCACGACCGTCTTCCGGGGCAGCCCGAGCCGGCGGGCGATCTGCGGGATCATCGCCTCCTCGTCGGTGAACGTGGCGTGTTCGGCGCCGCGCAGGGTCAGGCCCTCGCGCGGGCCGTGGCTGTGCCGCCACAGGGAGTTCCAGGACGGGACGGTGCTCAGGTCGTTGCCGTCCTTGCCGACCAGCAGGAAGGGCCGGTCGAGGCCCTCGGCGGCGACGGTGGAGAGATGGCCCGAGTCGCCGTCGTCCTGGACGTAGGCGACCACGCCGTCCAGGTTGGCCCCGGCCGCGATGCGCCGGTCGTCGTGCATCGTCTGCAGGGCGGTGAAGCCTCCTGCCGAGTGGCCGAACATGCCGATGCGGTCCAGGTCCAGCGTGCCGCGCAGCTCGCGGGGCAGCGCTCGCGGCAACGCGCCGAGCAGGAAGCGGGTGTCGGCCACCCGTACGTCGATCGTCTTCTTCAGGAGCGCCCTGATGCGCTTCTTGTCCGGGTAGGCCTTGTCGTACTCGGCGGGCAGCACGGTGCGCTCGACGCGGCCGCCGGGGAACTGCACGGCCGTGGCGTCGTAGGTGTGGTCGAGCATCACCACGACGTAGCCGCGGGAGGCGAGGTCGTCGCAGAGGGTGGTGCCGAGGGAGCGCGGGTCGCCGGTACCGGGTGAGTAGCAGACGACCGGGTACGGGCCGCGGTCCCGGTCGGCCGGGGCGGCTTCGTGGGCGTGGGTTGGGGTGGCCGCCCAGTCGACCTGGTCGGCGGGCACGTCGGCGAGGTTGTTGACGGCGGCGAAGCCGGCCGCCTCTCCCGGCAGCATCTGCGGTGCCCGGGGGTGGCCGCCGAGGCCCCGCGCCGGGTAGCGGATGCTGATCATCAGCTCCCGGTACGGCTGTGCGGTGATCCAGGGATCGGCGCGTGCCGTGTCGACGAGGCGCAGGGAGACCGTCCCCACCGGACACGGGCCGCCGGGCGCGGGCAGGTTCAGCCGCACCGGCCCTGCCGTGCGCGGCGCGGCCGACGCGGTGCGCGCGGAGACGGCGGACAGGGCGGTGGCGGCGACGGCCGACAGCAGGGCGGTACGGCGGGTGAGCAAGGCAGGCCTCCTGGGCTGCACGGACGGCGCGTGACCGTGCGGACCGTGCGTGGTCGGCGACTTCTGCCAGCTTCGCGGACGGGCCGGGCCGTCACCATCCGGCAGGCCTGCTGTCACCCCGGGGGGTTAGCCCTACGCCCGGCCCCGCCACCGGGAGACGGGAGCGCCCGGCGGGCTGCCGGGCGCCGACGGGCCGTCAGCTCATGGCCGGTACCGGCAGGGACCGGGTGAGGTGGCGGGCGAAGAAGCGCGCCGCGCTGTCGGCCTCGAACCGCGGGTGTTCCTTGTGCCTGCCCGCGTTGGCGTGCAGGGTCTTCTCCTCGGAGGCGAAGGCGTCGAACAGTGCGAGACCGGCCTCGCGCGGGATGTGTTCGTCGTCCCACTGGAGATGGAACTGGACCGGGACGGTGATCCGCCGTGCCGTCGCGGCCAGGGCGTCGGGCCAGTGGAGGCCGAAGACGGCGGCGGTGATCCTCGGATCGGCCGCCGTCAGCGGTACCCCGATCGCGGTGGCCATGTTGAGGCCGTAGTAGCCCACCGGACCGTCGGCGCCGATCTGCGGAAGCTCCTGGAGGGCGTCCAGGGTCGCCTGCCAGTCGGGCACGGCACGTTCGGCGAGGTGGGCGTTGTAGCGGACGACGACAGGGCCTTCCGGCTCGCCCGCCTCCCGGGCCCGGAAGAGCGCGGCGATCTCCTGCTCGTCGTGCGCCGTGCGCGGCCGGTCGCCATGGCCGGGCGCGTCGATGCAGGCGACGTGGAACCCGCAGCCGTTCACGATCCGGTGGGCGCGGCCGGGCATCGCCGGCCACTTCTTGTGGGTGCCGCCGCCGTGACCCATCAGGACCAGGGGCGCTCGGTCAGGGGCGGATGCGGGCGACCAGAGCACGCCGGAGATCCCGGCCACGGTGAAGTCGCGTTCCACGACGCCGTTCGACGACGTCTCGGCGGTGAACTGAAGAGAATCCATGGGGTGCTGCCTTTCGGGACGGCCTTGTCGTTCAGGCGCTCCCGGCGACACCTACGTCAATCGCCCGACCGTGACGGAGCGAGGGAGCACCCACTCGGATACAGCGTTCATGGGTCTCACCTCCTCGTCCGGCGTCACGGTCCCCCCGACGCTACGCATCGGGGGCACGCGCGTCCACCGGATTTCTCCCGCCCCTCGTCCGTTCGTCCAAGGGTCGCCGATCTTTGTCCATGGACGGAGCATCCGTCGGCGGCGAGGGTCGGTGCATGGGTGAATCCGCGGTCGAGGACAGGCACCCGCCGGTGCGGGGACGAATGCCGGGCGGGCTGGTCGCGCTGGCGTTGGGCGGGTTCGGCATCGGGCTGACCGAGTTCCTGATCGCCGGGCTGCTGCCGCAGGTGGCATCCGGTTTCGCGGTGTCGGAGGCGGCCGCGGGCCGGCTGGTCTCCGGGTACGCGCTGAGTGTCGCCGTCGGCGCGATCGTCCTCACCGCCGCGACGGCACGGCTGTCCCGCAAGCGGGTCCTGGTCGGGCTGGTGGGGTTGTTCGTCGTCGGCAACCTGCTGTCCGCGGCCGCGCCCACGTACGCCGTGCTGCTGCTCGGGCGGATCGTCGCCGCCCTGTGCCACGGCTCGTTCTTCGGCGTCGGCTCGCTCGTTGCCCGCGGTCTGGTCGCTCCGGAGCGGAAGTCCCGGGCGGTGGCCGTCATGTTCGCCGGGCTGACGTTCGCGAACGTGCTGGGTGTGCCGTTCGGGGCGTTGGTGGGTGAGCGCTGGGGATGGCGGGCGGCGTTCTGGGCCGTCACCGCGATCGGCGTGCTCGCGCTGGCCGGCATCGTCGCCCTCGTCCCCGCCGGAGCGGGTGCGGTGCCCGGGAACGCGGCGGGCGGCGGACTGCGGGAGCAGCTGCGCGCGTTCCGGTCCGCGCAGGTGTGGCTCACCCTCACCGCCACCGGGCTCGGCTACGGCGGGATGTTCGGGGCGTTCAGCTACATCGCCTACACCTTCACCGAGGCCGGCGGGTTCTCCTCGGCCGACGTCGCCTGGCTGCTGATGGTGTACGGCGTCGGCCTGGTCGTCGGGAACGTGGTCGGCGGCCGGGCGGCGGACCGGGACCGGGACCGCGCGCTGGTTCTCGCGCTGCTCGGACTGACTGTCACCCTGGCCGTGTTCGGTCTGCTGGCCGGCAGTGCCCCGGCGTCGGTGGTGCTGGTGTTCCTGATGGGGGTGACCGGGTTCGCCGCCGTACCCGGCATGATCACTCGGGTGACCGATGCCGCAGGGGGCGCGGCGCTGGCCGCGAGCGCCAACGTGTCCGCGTCCAACGTCGGCAACGCCCTCGGCGCGTGGCTCGGCGGCCTGGCCATCACCGCCGGCCTCGGCTACACGGCGCCCCTGTACACCGGCGCCGCGCTCACCCTGGCCGCCCTGATCGTCATGGTCGCCGCCGCGCGCCGGGGCGTGTCCCCCGCCGAGCGGCGCGACGGTGTCAAACCGGCAGATGGCGGGTGAACCAGTCGCGGGCAAGGTGGGCGGCGCGCTCCAGGGTGCCGGGCTCCTCGAACAGGTGGGTCGCGCCGGGGACGACCTCGAGCCGGGTCTCGCCCGGGATCTGCCGCGCCGCCGCCTGGTTCAGCCGCAGGACCTCCGGGTCCCGTTCGCCGACGATCAGGAGGGTCGGCCGGCGGACCGACGCCAGCGCGTCCGCGGCCAGATCCGGCCGACCGCCCCGGCTGACGACCGCGCGGACCGTGTCCGGACGCCCGGAGGCGGCGACGAGGGCGGCCGCGGCGCCCGTGCTGGCGCCGAACAGCCC
Organism: Streptomyces sp. NPDC013157; assembly: GCF_042899865.1. Taxonomy (NCBI): domain Bacteria; kingdom Bacillati; phylum Actinomycetota; class Actinomycetes; order Kitasatosporales; family Streptomycetaceae; genus Streptomyces; species Streptomyces sp. NPDC013157. The sequence continues at coordinate 355,869 of NZ_JBIBAK010000002.1, forward strand.
GCATCCCAGGCCCGCGGCGGGCTCGTACTCCCGGAGCCAGTCGGCCAGGTCGGTCAGGCGGGCGGCGAGCAGGCCGATGTCGAAGCGCAGTGCCGCCGTGACCGCGTCGGTTCTCTCCTCCTCGCGAGTGAGCAGGTCGGCGAGCACGGTGCCGATCCCGGCCGTGTACAGCTCGCCGGCGACGAAGCGGTTGCGGGGGCTGTGCCGGCTGCTGCCGCTGCCGTGCGCGAACAGCACGATCCCCTTGGCCGCCGCGGGGACGGCCGTGTCGGCGTCGAGCCACACCCCTGCGGCGGGTATCCGCACGCTCTCCATGACCGCGTTCACGGTCCCTCCTCACCTGCGGGTTCGCCCACCGGCCCGGGTCCGGGACCCCCTCGGGTGATTCCCCCGACGGATGCGGGTACCCGTCGGCGGTGCGAATGCGAACCAAACGCATGAAGCATGCCTGAACGGTTCATACCCTCGCGGACAAGGGAGGAACAGATGAGCACGGTCAAGGAATCCGTGGACGTCGGCGTCCCGATCCACACGGCCTACGACCAATGGACCCAGTTCGGGGACTTCCCGAGCTTCATGGAGGGCGTCGACGAGGTCACGCAGCTCGACGACCGGCACAACCACTGGACCACCAGCATCGGCGGCGTGCGGCGCGAGTTCGACACCGAGATCGTCGACCAGCTGCCGGACGACCGGATCACCTGGCGGACCATCGACGGCGACACCCGCCAGCGCGGGTCCGTCCGCTTCGAGCCCCTGGACCCGACCCACACCAGGGTCGAGCTGACGATGGACATCGAGCCCTCCGGGATCGCCGAGAAGGGCGCGGACGCGCTCGGCATGATCGACCGGCGGGTCAAGGGGGACCTGCACCGCTTCAAGGACTTCATCGAGCAGCGCGGAGCCGAGAGCGGCGCCTGGCGCGGCCGCATCCGGCCCGGCGACCCCGGCGGCCTCCACTGACGACGACCGAGGACGGCGGTACACCCAGGAACCCCGGACCCGCGCGGCGGGCCCGGGGTTTCCCGTCGGTCACTTCGCGCCGCCGCCCCCGCCGCCGAAGGATCCGCTGGAGCCGGGCTGCCAGCGCGGGCGGGCCTTGCCGGCACTGGGCCTGCTGGGCGCGCTCCCGAGCTGGTACGGGGTGAGACGCTCGCCGCCGTCCGCCGCCCGGGGCACCTCGTTCGGCTCGCGCATGCTCCGCTCCTCGCGCACCGGCCCGGAGTCGGGCAGCCTCGGCTGCTCCGAGCGCCGGGGCGGTGCCGACTCGCGCCGCCGCACCCCGATGCCGAGGCGTACGGCGCCCATCAGCGCGGCCGTGACGAGCACACCGCAGACGACGATGACGACCATTCCCGCCACCGAGCCGGCGGCGGCCAGTTGCTCCAGTGCTGTGTCCATCAGCGCCGGGTACCCGCCACCCGGCATCGAATGCCCGGCGGCGAGGCGTGGCGGAGCCGGTCTTCGGCGGGTCACCGGTAGCGTCGCCCACAGCCGACACATCCCATCCGTCCGCTATGCCGGTTTCATCGTCGCGGGCGGCGGTCGCGGCCCGGGCGGGAGCCGGCGGTTTCCGCGTACGGCGGGCAGGGCACCCGCGAGGCGCTTCCCGCGCCCGGCACGGCTGAGGAGGACCATGAGCGAACTCTCCCAACGCGTCGGCGAAGAGACCGCGCCTCCCGCGCCGCCCGCACCGCTGGGGCGCCGGCTGCTGGGCTGGGTCTCCACGACCGACCACAAGGTGATCGGCCGCCTGTACATGGTGACGGCGTTCTGCTTCTTCCTGTTCGCCGGGCTGCTGGCGCTGGGCATGCGGGCCGAACTGGCCCGGCCCGGGCTGCAGTTCCTCAGCGACCAGACCTACAACCAGTTCGTCACCATCCACGGCACGATCATGATGCTGCTGTTCGCGACCCCGATGTTCGCCGGTTTCGCGAACGCGATCATGCCGCTCCAGATCGGCGCCCCGGACCTGGCCTTCCCGCGGCTCAACGCGCTGTCGTACTGGATGTACCTGTTCGGCGGGCTGATCGTGGTCTCCGGGTTCCTGGTGCCGGGCGGCGCCGCGGCCTTCGGCTGGTTCGCCTACGCGCCGCTGAACAGTGCCTACTTCTCCCCCGGCGCGGGCGGTGACCTGTGGGTGATGGGGCTGGTGGTGTCGGGTGTGTCGACGACGCTGACCGCGGTGAACTTCCTCGCCACCGTGCTATGCCTGCGTGCCCCGGGCATGACCATGTTCCGGATGCCGATGTTCACCTGGAACGTGCTGTTCACGTCGATCCTGGTGCTGCCCGCGTTCCCGGTCCTCACGGCCGCGCTGCTCGCCCTGGAGTCGGACCGCAAGTTCGGCTCGCACGTCTTCGACGCGCACAACGGCGGGGCGCTGCTGTGGCAGCACCTGTTCTGGTTCTTCGGGCATCCGGAGGTGTACATCGTGGCGCTGCCGTTCTTCGGCATCGTCTCCGAGATCATCCCGGTGTTCTCGCGCAAGCCCCTCTTCGGCTATCTACCGATGATCGGTGCCACCATCTCCATCACCATGCTGTCCGCGGTCGTCTGGGCGCACCACATGTTCGCGACCGGGGCGGTGCTGCTGCCGTTCTTCTCGATCATGTCGTTCCTGATCGCCGTCCCGACCGGGATCAAGTTCTTCGCGTGGATCGGGACGATGCGCGGAGGGTCGCTCTCCTTCGAGACGCCGATGCTGTGGTCGATGGGCTTCCTGGTGACGTTCCTGCTCGGCGGGTTGAGCGGGGTGCTCGTCGCGTCGCCCCCGCTCGACTTCCACGTCACCGACTCCTACTTCATCGTGGCCCATCTGCACTACGTGCTCTTCGGTACGGTGGTCTTCGCGACGTTCGCGGGGTTCTACTTCTGGTGGCCCAAGTTCACCGGGAAGATGCTCGACGAGCGGTGGGGGAAGGTGCATTTCTGGCTGCTCTTCCCGGGGTTCCAGCTGACGTTCCTGGTCCAGCACTGGCTCGGGGCCGAGGGCATGCCCCGCCGGTACGCCGACTATCTGCCGGCGGACGGGTTCACCCTCCTCAACACCCTCTCGTCGGCGGGCGCGTTCCTGCTGGGCGTCTCCACGCTGCCGTTCCTCTACAACGTCTGGCTCACGGCCCACAGGGGACGGCAGGTCGAGGAGGACGACCCGTGGGGGTACGGACGCGGCCTGGAGTGGGCGACGAGCTGCCCGCCGCCGCGGCACAACTTCGTGGCGCTGCCCCGGGTGCGGTCGGAGTCGCCGGCGTTCGACCTGCACCATCCGGAGATCCTGCGGCTGGCGGAGAAGAAGGGGCTGCGGTGAAGGTCGAGGCACTGCTCTTCGGCGGGGTGGCCGTCTTCTTCGGCGCCGCCGCCGCGCTCTACGGCGTGTGGTCACGGGCCGACCCGACCGGGACGGCGGCGCTGATCGTGGCGTTCGGGATGGCCGCGCTGGTCTCGTTCTTCTGCGCGGTCAGCTACGTCCGGCACGGCCCGCGCCCGCAGGACCGTACGGACGCGGAGGTGGCGGAATCGGCCGGGCCGGTGGAGTTCTTCCCGCCGCACAGCTCCTGGCCGGTCGTCACCGCGCTCGGGTTCGCGCTCGCGGCGACCGGGGTGGTGTTCGGGCTGTGGCTGCTCCTCATCGGCTTCGGTGTTCTGGCCCGGGGTGTTGCCGGGCTGGTGTTCCAGTACGTGAACCGGGGGGCCGACCAGGACTGACCGGCCGGCGGGGGGCGCCCGGCCGGAACGAGGTCACCGGGCGGTGGCCGCTCACGTAGCCGCCGGCAAGGGTCTGCCGCACGTCACCGGTCTCCTCGCCCTCGGTCAGCCGCTCCTGTTCCGCGTGCAGCAGGGCGTGGCACAGGGCGCGGGTGAGGAAGAACGCGAGGACCGGGGCGACGATCAGGGAGATGCGGAAGATCCAGGTCAGGGCGTTCACCGAGATCCGGAAGGTCTGCGCCACGACGTCGTTGCCGCCGGCCAGCAGCAGTACGCCGTAGAAGGTGATCCCGGCCACGCCGAGGCCGGTACGGACGGGCCGTTCGCGGGGGCGGTCGCAGAGGTGCTGCTCCTGTCGCCACTCCCCGGTCAGCCGCTGCTCCACGAAGGGGTAGGCGTACAGCACGAGGAACAGCAGCGCGGGCAGGACCACGGCCGGCAGCAGCACGTTCCACATGAGGGTGTGTCCGGCGAGGTTCGTCTCCCAGGGCGGCACGAGGCGCAGCGAGCCTTCCAGGAAGCCGACGTACCAGTCCGGCTGGGACCCGGTCGACGCCTGGTCGGGGCGGTAGGGGCCGTATTTCCACACCGGGTTGATCTGGGCGACCCCGGCGAGCGCCACCAGCAGTCCGGAGACGCCGAGGGACAGGCCGAGGGAGGAGGCCGTGAACTGGGGGTAGAGCGGCTTTCCGACGGCGTTGGAGTTCTTGTGGCCGGGTCCGCGCCAGTGGGTGTGCTTCAGATGGAAGACCAGGATCAGGTGGACGGTGACGAGGGCGATGAGCGCACCCGGCAGCAGCAGGATGTGCAGGCTGTACAGCCGGGGGACGATGTCGTGGCCGGGGAACTCGGAGCCGAACAGGAACATGCCCACGTAGGTGCCCACCACGGGGATGGAGAGCATGATGCCCTGGGCGATGCGCAGTCCGGTGCCGGACAGGAGGTCGTCGGGCAGTGAGTAGCCGGCGAAGCCCTCGGCCAGGGCGAGCACGAAGAGCGTGACGCCGATGGCCCAGTTCATCTCCCGGGGGCGCCGGAAGGCGCCGGTGAAGAAGATCCGCAGCAGGTGCACGCCGATCGCGGCGACGAAGACCAGCGCGGCCCAGTGGTGGGCCTGCCGCATCAGCAGGCCGCCGCGGACGTCGAAGCTGATGTGCAGGGTCGAGTCGAAGGCTCCGGACACGGGCTGTCCGAGGAGGGGGACGTACGACCCCTGGTAGACGACGTCCTGCATCTCGGGTTTGAAGAAGAACGTCAGCCACACGCCCGTGAGGACCAGGACGATCAGGCTGTAGAGGGCGATCTCGCCCAGCAGGAACGACCAGTGGTCGGGGAAGGACTTGCGCAGCAGCTGACCGGCCCCGTCGTGGACGGGCAGCCGGGCGTCGACCGCGTTCGCGAACCGCTCCCCCGCCACACCGTGCTCGGGATTCACCACACGCCCTCCTCACCTCCCGCCATCCCTTGCCCGGGAGGCGCGGGGCGAGTACCCGGCGCTCGCGAAACACTCGCGCGGCTGGGCCGAGGCACCCGATCGGCTGAGAGCGCGAGCACGCCGGTGTTTCCGCGGCTCCGTGGCCTCAGGTGTTGGGGCGGGCGGCGCTGATGTCGCCGAGAGCGGACTGCTCGTCGCGTTCGATCCCGAGGTCGCCGATGGCGACGATGCCCACCGGCCGGTCGCCGTCGACGACCGGGAGCCGCCGTACGGCATGCTCGCGCATCAGCCGGACCGCCCGGTCCAGGCTGTCGTCGGGCGTGACGGTGACCAGGTCCTCGCTGGCCGCCTGCATCACGGTCGTCCGCTCCGGGTCGACGCCTTCGGCGAAGGCCCGCACCACCAGGTCGCGGTCGCTCACCAGGCACCGCAGGTGTCCGTCCTCGGTCACCAGGACCGCGCCGACGTCCTCGTCCCGCATCACGCGGGCCACGAAGGCCACCGATGCCTGCGGCTCGACGCTCACCAGGTCGCTGGTCATGATGTCGCGTACGTGCTGGGCCATGACCGGCCCCCTTCCCACTCCTCGAGGGTGCTGCCGGCGACCGGGTACCCCTCGTACCGGGCCCCTCCCGGGACCACCGCGACGTCAGTGACCAGAGAGCGAATAGACGTGGAAGGCCCGTCCGATGACGGGCTGGGCCACGTTGCGCACCCGCACTCCCCCGCCGGTCATGCCGTGCTCGGTGCCGGCGTGCGCGTGTCCGTGGACGGCGAGGTCGGCGCCCACGGTGTCGATGGCCTCGGCGAGGAGGTAGCTGCCGAGGAAGGGGTAGATCTCCGGGGGTTCGCCGGCCAGGGTGTCCGGTACGGGGGCGAAGTGGGTCAGGGCGATCCGCGCGTCGCACTCGTGCCGGCGCAGCTCCTCGAGGGCGGCGCGCAGGCCGTCGGCGCGGCGGCGTGCGTAGCGTACGAACTCCTTCATCACGGGCTCGCCGAACTCGCCGGCGCACCGGCCGACGAACCCGCCGCCGAACCCCTTGGTACCGGCCACGCCGATCCGCAGGCCCCCGTGGGTCACGACGGTCGCCTCGCCCTCCAGGACATGCGCTCCGGCGTCCCGCAGGATGTTCGTGACCTCGTCGGGGTGGTCGTCGTGGTGGTCGTGGTTGCCGAGGACGGCGACGACCGGGACGCCCAGGTCCTTGATCTCCCGGGCGACCACCCGCGCCTCCTCGGGGGTGCCGTGCCGGGTGAGGTCACCGGCGAGCAGGAGGACGTCGGCGCAGCGCGGCAGGGTCTCGAAGGCCGGGCGGAGGGTGCCCTGGCTGTCGGGGCCCATGTGGATGTCGCCCACGGCCGCTACCCGGATCATGTCAGCTCCTCCGAGTGGTCGGGCGGCGCGGTCTCGGCGACGACGAGGTCGCAGTGCACCGGCACGCCCGCCAGCTCGTCGTGGACGAGGCGAAGGACGGCCTCGCGGCAGCCGGCGGACGGGACCGTCCCGGTCAGCAGGACCGTCCCGCCCCGGAGCTCGGCCCGTACCCCCAGCTCGCCGCAGGGTCCGGCGGCGAGGTGCTCGGCGACATGGGCCACGCGGTATTCGAGGTTCATCACTGCTCCTGCCGGGGTTCGATGACGTTCAGCCGCTCCAGGAGGAACAGGAACGCGGCGGGCATCGGCTCGTCCCCGCAGCGGCGCCGCACCTCCGCCCAGTCGATCTTCTCGCGGAGCGTGCGGGCCACCGGGAGGACAGCCCCGAAGTCGCAGTGGTGCTCGGAGAAGGCGGTGTTCAGGTTCACCACCAGGTCGGTCGCCGACAGGACCGGCATGTGCACGGAGTCGACGGGGAGTTCCTCGGCGCGGGCCAGCAGGTCCACGGTGACCGGCTGGTGGGCGAGTTCGAAGATGATGTCGACGTCCTGGTCGAAGCAGGAGGTCTTCAGCAGCCAGTCCTCCGGCGGGACGCGCACCGTCAGACCGGCCGCCCGCAGGGACCCGGCCACCGCCTCGGCGTCCTCGGGCAGTACGCAGAAGTCGGCGTCGTGCTGGAGCCTGCCGCTGCCGCCGTGGGCGTAGACGGCGACGCTGCCGGCCAGCGCGAACCTGTGTCCGGCGCGTTTGAGGATGGCGCCGATCTGCTTGGCCGCCTCCAGAATGGCCTGGGTGCGGTCGGGCGGGAGCTGCTCCGCCGCGGCCGGCTCCGGCCCGGCCACCCGGAGCTCGGGGGCGGGCGCCGCGCCCTGTCCGTTTCTCATCGACGGCTCCCTTCGGACTGCCGACGCGGCGCGCCGGCAGCGCCACAGCTCCTCGGCGTACGGCACGACGACACCGCAGACGGCGGCCCCGGCGAGCGCCGCCGGTTCCGCCAGGCCTTCCGGGGCAGCACGCGCGGTGCCATGAACACCTCCGTGGCCGGTCTGTCGATGACCCGCCTCCCCGGTACCCCTCCTCATCCGGGCGACACGCCGTGCACAACCCGGTGGTCACCGGGTACTCGGCTGCGGTCCCCAGTCACACACGCGGATCAGGAGAGACGATGGCGGGCTTCGGATACTTCCTCTCGTGCGAGGAGCACAGCCCCGCGGACCTGGTCGAGCAGGCGCGGATGGCCGAGCAGGCCGGGTTCGAGTCGCTGTGGATCTCGGACCACTACCACCCGTGGCACGACGGGCAGGGCCAGAGCCCGTTCGTGTGGTCGGTGATCGGCGCTCTCTCCCAGGCGGTCTCGCTGCCCGTGGAGACGGCGGTGACCTGCCCGCTGGTGCGGACCCACCCCGCGGTGGTCGCCCAGGCGGCGGCGACCGCCGCGGTGCAGCTGGACGGCCGGTTCCGGCTGGGGGTGGGTACCGGTGAGGCGCTGAACGAGCACATCCTCGGCACGGTCTGGCCCGAGGCGCCGGTGCGGCTGGAAATGCTGGAGGAGGCCCTGCAGATCATCCGGCGGCTGTTCACCGGGGAGCAGGTCAGCCACCGCGGCAAGCACTACACGGTGGAGAACGCCCGGCTGTACACGGTGCCGGACGAGCCGGTGCCGATCGACGTGTCGGCGTTCGGACCGCAGGCCGCCGAGGTGGCCGCACGGATCGGGGACGGGCTGATCACGATGATGCCCGAGGAGTCCGTGGTGGAGCGGTTCCGGCGCGGGGGCGGCGGCGCCGACCCGGTGTACGGCGGAATGAAGGTGTGCTGGGGCACCGACCGGCAGGAGGCGGTGCGCACCGCGCACCGGCTGTGGGCCAACGAGCAGCTGCCCGGTGAACTCCCGCAGGTCCTGCCGACCCCGCGCCACTTCGAGCAGGCCATGCAACTGGTCACCGAGGAGCAGGTGGCCGAGGCCGTGCCGTGCGGCGACGATCCGGACGACCACGTCAAGGCGGTGTCCGCGTTCGTCGAGGCGGGGTTCGACACCGTCTACGTGAACCAGATCGGCCCGGACCAGCAGGGCTTCTTCGACTTCTACCGCACCAAGGTCCTGCCGCGGCTGCGGGACTGACCGCGCAGGCAGCGGAAGGTGGTGAACGCCGTGACCGGGCCCGGAGCGACCGACGGCCGCGCGCTCGTCGTCATCGACATGATCAACACGTACGACCACGAGGACGCGGAGCTGCTGCTGCCCGCCGCGGAGCAGGTGGTGCCCGTGCTGGCGGACCTCATCGGCAGGGCCCGGGAGGCGGGCGCGCCGGTGATCTACGCGAACGACAACTTCGGGCTCTGGCGCTCCCACCACGGCGAACTCGTCGAGTCCGCACTGTCCCGCCCGCACGCGGACCTGGTCGAGCCGATCCGCCCGGACGACGACTCCCTGTTCGTCGTCAAGGCCCGGCACTCGATCTTCTACGACACCCCCCTGGCCTATCTGCTGTGGGAGCTGGGCGTCGGGACGGTGGTGCTGAGCGGCCAGGTCACCGAGCAGTGCGTCCTCTACTCGGCCCTGGACGCCCACATCCGCCATCTGGAGGTCACGGTGCCGAGGGACGCCGTCGCCTCGATCCACGCGCACCTGGCGTCGGCGGCGCTGGACATGATGGAGCGCAACATGGGGGCCCGGATCGTCCTGGCGAAAGAAGTCGACTTCCTGGGTACCCGGGGGGCCGCACCGGAGGAGACTCCACGTCAGCCCGGAGGTCGGCGATGAGCACACGCGTTCCCGGAGAGTCACTGGACGGACTGGTCACGGCGCTGCGCGACGGGACCGACGCGGAGGTCCGTTTCGATACCGGGAGCCGGGGCGCCTACTCGACGGACGGCTCCAACTACCGGCAGGTCCCGCTCGGCGTGGTCGTGCCCCGCACCGTGGAGGCCGGTGCCCACGCGGTGGAGCTGTGCGCCCGCTTCGACGTCCCGGTGCTGTCACGCGGCGGCGGCACCAGTCTCGCCGGGCAGACCACGAACGAGGCCGTGGTGATCGACTGGAGCAAGTACTGCAACGCGCTGGTCTCCGTCGACCCCGAGGCCCGCACCTGCGTGGTGGAGCCCGGCATCGTCCTGGACGAACTCAACCGGCGGCTGGCCGACCACAAACTCAAGTTCGGCCCCAAGCCGTCCACGCACAGCCACTGCGCGCTCGGCGGGATGATCGGCAACAACTCGTGCGGGGCGTCCGCACAGGCCTACGGGAAGACGGTCGACAACGTGCGCCGGCTCGAAGTGCTGACGTACGACGGGCTGCGGATGTGGGTGGGACCCACCTCGAAGGCGGAGCGGGCCCGGATCGCCGCCGGGGGCGGCCGGCGGGCCGAGCTGTACGACGGCCTCGACCGGATCGTCACCGAGTACCTGGGGGACATCCGGCGCGGCTACCCGAAGATCCCGCGCCGGGTCTCCGGCTACAACCTGGACTCGCTGCTCCCGGAGAACGGCTTCGACGTGGCCAGGGCCCTGGTCGGCAGCGAGGGGACCCTGGTGACCGTGGTGCGCGCCGAACTGGAGCTGGTGCCGGTACCGGCGTACGAGTCGCTGCTGGTGCTGGGGTACGACGACATCTGCCAGGCCGCCGATCACGTGTCACAGCTGCTGGAGCACTGCTCCCCCGGCCAGCTGGAGGCGCTGGACGGGCGGATGGCGGAGCTGATGCGCGAGGAGCAGGCCTATCTGGAGTCGCTGCGCGTGCTGCCGGAGGCGGACAGCTGGCTGCTGGTGCAGTTCACCGGGGACAGCCAGGACGAGGTCGACGAACAGGCGCACGCGCTGCTGAAGGCGATCGGCCGGTCGGAGAAGGACCCCTCGGCGGCCTTCTCGGACAATCCGCAGCGCGAGCAGAAGATGCTCAAGGCGCGGGAGGCGGGGCTCGGGGTGACCGCGCGGCCGCCGGACGACCGGGAGACCTGGGAGGGCTGGGAGGACTCCGCGGTGCCGCCCGAGCGGCTCGGCGACTACCTGCGCGACCTCAAGGGGCTGTTCGAGGAGTTCGACTACGACCACCCCTCGCTGTACGGGCACTTCGGGCAGGGGTGTGTGCACACCCGGATCCCGTTCGGGCTGAAGACCGCCGAGGGTGTCGCCGACTTCCGGCGCTTCGTTGAGCGGGCCGCCGACCTGGTGGCCTCCTACGGCGGTTCGCTGTCGGGCGAGCACGGCGACGGCCAGTCCCGGGGCGAGCTGCTGACCCGGATGTTCGGGGAGCGGCTGGTCGGTGCCTTCGGCGAGCTGAAGGCGCTGTTCGACCCGGGCAACCGGATGAACCCCGGCAAGGTCGTCGACCCGCATCCGGTGGACGGGCAGCTGCGGCTCGGGGCCGCCTGGCGGCCGGACAGCCACGACACCCACTTCGGGTATCCGGAGGACGACCACTCCTTCACCCGGGCGGTGCTGCGCTGTGTCGGCATCGGCAACTGCCGGAGCCTGGCGGGCGACGTGATGTGCCCCTCGTACCGGGCCACCCGCGAGGAGGAGCACTCCACGCGCGGGCGGTCGCGGCTGCTGTTCGAGATGCTCGACGGGCATGCCGACTCGGCGGTCAAGGACGGCTGGCGGTCCACAGAGGTCCGGGACGCCCTGGATCTCTGTCTGGCCTGCAAGGGCTGCAAGTCGGACTGCCCGACGGGCGTCGACATGGCCACGTACAAGGCGGAGTTCCTCGCCCACCACTACGCGGGCCGGCCCCGCCCGGCCGCCCACTACTCGATGGGCTGGCTGCCGCTGTGGGCCCAACTGGCGGAACACGCGCCCGGGTTGGTGAACAGCGCGCTGCACGCCCCGCTGCTCGGCCGGGTCGGCAAGGCCCTCGCCGGGGTGGCCGGGGAGCGGCGGCCCCCGCTCTTCGCCGAGCGGTCCTTCGTCCGGTGGTGGCGCGCCCTCGGCACCGAGCAGCCGGACCCGGCGGACCCGGCGACCGTGGTCCTGTGGCCGGACACCTTCAGCAACCACTTCCATCCCTCGGTCGCGATGTCGGCGGTACGGGTCCTGGAGGACGCCGGGTTCCGGGTGGCCGTGCCCGACACACCGGTGTGCTGCGGCCTGACCTGGATCTCGACCGGTCAACTGACCGTCGCCAAGAAGGTGTTGCGCCGCTCTCTGCGGGCGCTGGCACCTTATCTGGAGGCGGGCACGCCCGTCATCGGCCTGGAGCCGTCCTGTACGGCCGTGTTCCGCTCCGACGTCCCCGAACTGCTGCCCGACGACCAGGACGTGCGGCGGCTCGCCGGGCAGACCCGTACCTTCGCCGAGCAGCTCGTCCACCACGCGCCCGCCGGCTGGCAGCCGCCGTTCCTGGCCCGGCAGGCGACCGTGCAGACCCACTGCCACCAGCACGCGATCATGAAGTTCGACGCCGACCGCGAACTCATGCGCCGTGCCCACCTGGACGCGGACGTCCTCGACGAGGGCTGCTGCGGCCTGGCCGGCAACTTCGGCTTCGAGCGCGGGCACCACGACGTCTCCATGGCGGTCGGCGAGCTGGGAGTGCTGCCCGCGGTGCGCGGGGCCGCCCCGGACAGCCTCGTGCTGGCCGACGGGTTCAGCTGCCGCACCCAGATCGAACAGGGCGGCACCGGGCGCCGGGCCCTGCACCTGGCGGAGGCGCTGGCCCTCGCCCTGGACGGTCCCGTGCCCAGTGACCGCCCCGAGCGGCTGGCCCGACGGCCCGCCGAACCCTCGAGCACGGCCCGGTGGGCGACCACCGCGGCCGCCGGGACCCTCGCGGCCGCGGCCGCGCTGGGCGCCGTACGGCAGTTGCGCCGCCCGTAGACGCACGCAGACGCACGCACGTCAACTTCAGGAAAGGTTGTCGAACATGTCGACGAAGGTCTCCGACTACATCCTCCAGCGGCTGCGCGAGTGGGACGTGGACCATGTCTTCGCCTACCCCGGCGACGGCATCAACGCCCTGCTCGCGGCCTGGGGACGCGCGGAGAACAACCCCCGGTTCATCCAGTCCCGGCACGAGGAGATGTCCGCCTTCGAGGCCTGCGGCTACGCCAAGTTCTCCGGCAAGGTCGGCGTCTGCGCCGCCACCTCGGGACCCGGTGCCATCCATCTCCTCAACGGCCTGTACGACGCCAAGCTGGACCATGTCCCGTTGGTGGCGATCGTCGGCCAGACCAACCGCAGTGCCATGGGCGGCTCCTACCAGCAGGAGATCGACCTGCTCAGCCTGTACAAGGACGTGGCCTCGGACTTCTGCGAGATGGTCACCGTCCCCGAGCAGCTCCCCAACGTCCTGGACCGGGCCATGCGCACCGCCGTGGCGCGCCGCTCGGTGACCGCTCTGATCATCCCGGCCGACGTGCAGGAACTCGACTACTCGCCGCCCGAGCACGCGTTCAAGATGGTGCCGTCCAGCCTCGGCATGTCGCACTACGCGCCGGTGCCCGACGACGGCGACCTCCAGCGGGCCGCCGACGTGCTCAACTCCGGTGGCAAGACGGCCATCCTGATCGGCCAGGGCGCGCGCGGCGCCCGCGCCGAGGTCAAGGAGGTCGCCGACCGGCTCGGTGCGGGGGTCGCGAAGGCGCTGCTGGGCAAGGACGCCCTCGACGACGACCTGCCCTACGTCACCGGCGCCATCGGGCTCCTCGGCACCCGGCCGTCGTACGAGATGATGCGTGACTGCGACACGCTGCTGGTGATCGGTTCCTCCTTCCCGTACACGCAGTTCCTGCCGGCGTTCGGGCACGCGCGGGCGGTGCAGATCGACATCGATCCGCACATGGTCGGGATGCGCTACCCCTTCGAGGTCAACCTCGTCGGCGACGCCGCCCGGACGCTGCGCAGGCTGCTGCCGCTGCTGGACCAGATGGAGGACCCGTCCTGGCGGCAGAAGATCGAGAACAACGTCAGGGACTGGTGGGAGGTGATGGAACGGCGGGCCGCCGTCTCGGCCGACCCGATCAACCCCGAGTACGTCGCCCACGCCCTCAGCGGACTGCTCCCGGACGACGTCATCCTCTCCTCCGACTCCGGTTCGGCCGCCAACTGGTATGCCCGGCACCTGAAGCTGGGCGGGGCGATGCGGGGTTCGCTGTCGGGGACGCTGGCGACGATGGGGCCGGGGGTGCCGTACGCCATCGGCGCCAAGTTCGCGCACGGCGACCGGCCGGCGATCGCCCTGGTCGGTGACGGGGCGATGCAGATGAACGGCATGGCCGAGCTGATCACCATCGCCAAGTACTGGCAGGACTGGGCGGATCCGCGGCTGATCGTCGCCGTCTTCAACAACCGGGACCTGAACCAGGTCACCTGGGAGATGCGGGCCATGGAGGGCGCCCCGCAGTTCCTTCCCTCGCAGTCCATCCCCGACGTCGGGTACGCCGACTTCGCCCGCTCGCTGGGCCTGACCGGCATGCGCATCGACGAGCCGGGCGGGGTGACCGGTGCCTGGGAGGCCGCGCTCGCCGCCGACCGGCCGTGCGTCCTCGACTTCGTGACCGACCCCGCCGTACCGCCGATCCCGCCGCACGCCACCCTCGACCAGATCGAGGCCGCGGCGGCCGCCGTCCTCAAGGGCGACAGCGACCGGGTGGCGATGGTCCGGCAGGGCTTCAAGGCCAAGGTGCAGGAGTTCCTGCCGCACCGGCACGAAGCGGGACGGCGGTGAGCGACCTGCCGGCCGTCGAACGGGTGGACAGCGCCGTCTACACCGTTCCGGCGGACGCCCCCGAGGCGGACGGGACCGTGGCCTGGGACAGCACCACGCTCGTCCTGGTCACCGTCCGCTGCGGGGAGGTCACCGGGCTCGGGTACACCTACGCCCCGGCCGCGGCCGCGCGGGTCGTCGACGACCTGCTCGCGGGGGTGGTCACCGGCCTGCCCGCCCTCGACGTGCCGCGCGCCAACGAGGCGATGCAGCGGGCCGTGCGCAACGCCGGGCTGCCGGGGATCGCCGCCGAGGCGATCTCCGCCGTGGACATCGCCCTGTGGGACGCCAAGGCACGGCTGCTCGGGCTCCCGCTGGTGGATCTGCTCGGCGCCGCCCGGGACGACGTGCCGGTGTACGGCAGCGGCGGCTTCACCACGTACGACGCGGAGCGCCAGGACCGGGAGCTGCGGGGCTGGGTGGCCGAGGAGGGCATCCCCCGGGTCAAGATCAAGATCGGGGAGTCCTGGGGCAGCCGCGAGGCACGCGACCTGGCGCGGGTGTCCCGGGCCCGGAAGAGCATCGGCGACGCGGCCGAGCTGTACGTGGACGCCAACGGCGGCTACGGCGCCAAGCAGGCCGTGCGGATGGCGGCGGGGCTGGACGCGGAGGGCGTGACCTGGTTCGAGGAGCCGGTCTCCTCCGACCGTCTCGACGCGCTCGCCGCCGTCCGCGGCCGGGTCATGGCCGACGTGACGGCCGGGGAGTACGGCTACACACTGCCGTACTTCCGGCACATGCTCGCCGCCGGCGCCGTCGACTGTCTCCAGGCGGACGTCACCCGCTGCGGTGGGATCACCGTCTGGCTGCGGGTCGCGGCGCTGGCTCTGGGCCACGGCCTGGAGATCTCGGGGCACTGCGCGCCCGCCGCCCACGCGCACGCGGCGGCCTCGGTGCCGAACCTGCGGCACCTGGAGTGGTTCCACGACCACGTCCGCATCGAACGGCTGCTCTTCGACGGCGCGCCGAGCCCGCGGGGCGGCGCCCTGGTCCCGGGCCGGGACGGGTCCCCCGGCCTGGGACTGAGCCTCGCCGCCGAACGGGCCCGCCCCTACCGCGTCGGCTGACGAACCAGGCCGAGGAATCGAAGCTGAGGAACCGAAGCTCACCAACCAAAGGAAAGGACCATGTCGCAAGTCGTCGTCATCACCGGAGCAAGCGCCGGTATCGGCCGTGCCACGGCCCGGCTCTTCGCCGAGCGCGGTGCGCGCGTCGCCCTCGTGGCCCGGGGCGAGGCCGGGCTGGAGGCAACCGCCGAGGAGGTCGCCGAACGCGGCGGCCATCCGCTGATCCAGCAGGCCGACACCGCGGACCCCGGCCAGACGGAGGCCGTCGCCGACGCCGTCGAACGGCTCCTCGGCCCCATCGACGTCTGGGTCAACTGCGCCTTCACCAGTGTGTTCGCGCCCTTCACCGAGATCGCCCCGGAGGAGTACCGGCGAGTGACCGAGGTGACCTATCTCGGCTTCGTGAACGGCACCCGGGCCGCCCTCGCCCGGATGGTCCCCCGCGACCGGGGCACCGTCGTGCAGGTCGGCTCCGCGCTCGGCGAACGGGCGATCCCGCTCCAGTCGGCCTACTGCGCGGCCAAACACGCCGTCAACGGCTTCACCTCGTCGGTCCGCGTGGAACTGCTGCACCAGGGCAGCAACGTGAACGTCACCGTCGCCCAGATGCCGGCCGTCAACACCCCGCAGTTCTCCTGGGTGCGCTCCCGGCTCCCCCGGCATCCGCAGCCGGTGCCGCCGATCTACCAGCCCGAGGTGGCCGCCCGCGGAGTCCTGTACGCGGCCGATCACCCGAAGCGCAAGCAGCGCTACGTAGGAGCCACGACCGCGGCGACGATCTGGGCCAACCGGCTCGCCCCGGCGCTGCTCGACCGCTACCTGGCGCGGACGGGCTTCGACTCCCAGCAGACGGACGCACCCGCACCCGCCGGTCCCGGCAACCTGTACGCGCCGGCCGACTCCGTGCCCGGCACCGACCACGGCGCCCACGGTGCGTTCGACGACCGGTCGCACGGGCACTCCGTGCAGGCCGCGCTGGCTCGGCACCCGGCGGTGACGGCCGCGACCACGACCGCCCTCACCGTCGCGGCGGTCGGCGGTGCGCGGCGGTTGCTGGGGACCAGGGGCAGGTAACGGGCCCCCGGTTTCCGGCAGATTTCCGGCAGCTGTGAGGGGCCGGGGCGATGGTCACGACTTGGGTCCGAAAGCTTGTGCGCTTGTGCGACACAGTGGACCATGGCCGAATCGCGCCCCTCCTGAGCACGCTGGAGCTCCCGGTGACCGCTGCCCCCATCGCACCCGAGCCGGTCGACGCGCCGGCCGCCGCCCAGGTGGAACGGCAGAAGCTGCGCAAGCACTTCGGCCGCTTCGACATCCTGTTCTTCCTGCTGTGCACCATCGTCGGCGTGGACACCATCGGTGCCGTGGCCAAGAACGGTGCCGAGGCGTTCACCTGGCTGATCGTGCTGGCCGTGGTGTTCTTCGTGCCGTCCGCGCTGCTGATCGCCGAGCTCGGGACGGCCTTCCCCGACGAGGGCGGCCCCTACATCTGGACCAGCCGGGCCTTCGGGCGGCTGGCCGGCGCCGTCAACAACTTCCTGTACTGGATCACCAACCCGGTGTGGCTGGGCGGCACCCTCGCCGTCTCCGCCGTCACGGCGTACACCACCTTCTTCAACGACGGGAAGGACCTGAGCACCGCCGCCTTCTACGTCTTCACCCTCGTCTTCGTCTGGGTGGGCGTGCTGGCGGCGATCCTCTCCTTCGACATCGGCAAGTGGATCCCGACCATCGGCGCCTGGAGCCGGTTCGTGCTGCTCGGCCTGTTCACCGTCACGGTCGTGGTGTACGGGATCCAGCACGGGCTGCACGGCTTCGGCATCGGTGACTTCTCGCCGACCTACGCGGGATTCGTCGGCCTGGTGCCGGTCCTGATGTTCAACTACGTCGGCTTCGAGCTGCCCAACACGGCCGGCGACGAGATGACGGACCCGCAGAAGGACATCCCCTACGGCATCTTCCGCAGCGCCGTCCTCTCCGTCCTCCTCTACGCGCTGCCGATCCTCGGCATCCTGCTCGTCCTCCCGGTCAAGGCGATCACCGGCCTCGGGGGGTTCGTCGACGCGATCCGGCAGGTCTTCACGGTCTACGGCGGTCACGTCGCCGCCGACGGCACACCCACGCTCAGCGGGTTCGGCACCGTGCTCGGCGACCTGGCCGCGATCATGTTCATCCTCACGGTGCTGTCCTCCGGCGTCACCTGGATCATGGGCTCGGACCGCGCCCTGGCCGTCTCCGGCTACGACGGCGCCGCGCCCCGCTTCCTCGGCGTGATCTCCAGCCGGTTCGGCACCCCGGTCCGGGTGAACATCCTCAGCGGCCTGGTCTCCACCGCGGTCCTGATCCTGGCCCACCAGCTGACCAACGGCAGCGCGGCCAAGCTGTTCGGCGCGGTCCTCGGCCTCGCCGTGTCGACCACCCTCGTCAGCTACCTGGGCATCTTCCCGGCGCTGCCGTTCCTGCGCCGCAAGTACCCGGACACGCCCCGCCCGTACCGGGCGCCCGTCCCCTGGGTCATCAGCGTGGTGCTCACCCTGCTCATCGTCTTCGCCAGCGTGCAGCTGGTCGCGCCCGGGGCCGGCGACCACTGGTTCGGCACCGACTACGCACCGGACGGCTGGACCCACGCCGAGCGCGGGAAGTACCTGCTGACGGAGCTGGTCCCGCTCGTCGGGTTCATGCTCCTCGGTGTCCTGTTCTGGGCGCTGGGGCGGCCCACCCGGGTGGCGGCCGTCGAGAAGTAGGGCGCGAATGCTTGAACCGTAAACATGTGGTGCCTACGGTTGCGCACATGCCCCTCATTCGCGAACTTCTGATCGGCGGCAAGGACGTCCCCGCCCTGTCCGGCCGCACCACCGAGGACATCGCCCCCTACACCGGCGAGGTCTACGCCACGGTCGCCGCGGCCGGGCCCGAGGACGTGACCCGCGCCGTGGACGCCGCCGACGCGGCCTTCGAGGCGTGGGCCGCGCTCGCCCCCTTCGCCCGCCGCGCGATCTTCCTCAGGGCCGCCGACCTGCTGGAGTCACGCGCGGAGCAGGTCGCCGACCTCATGGCCCAGGAGGTCGGCGGCACCCGGCCGTGGGCCGGCTTCAACGTGGGGCTCGCCGCGAACATCCTGCGCGAGGCCGGGGCCGCGATCACCGCGCCGCGGGGCGAGGTGCTGAGCGCCCAGGAGGAGGGCGCCCTGGGGCTCGCGGTACGGGAGCCGCTCGGGGTGGTGGCGGCGTTCGCGCCGTGGAACGCCCCGGTCATCCTCGGTGTCCGGGCGGTGGCGGCGCCGCTCGCCGCCGGCAACACGGTCGTCGTCAAGCCCAGCGAGGACGCGCCGATCGCCTGCGGGCTGCTCGTCGCGGACGTGCTCCGCGAGGCCGGCCTGCCCGACGGCGTGCTGAACGTGGTCACCAACGCCCGCGAGGACGCGGCCGAGATCGCGGAGGCGCTGATCGCCGACCCGCGGGTACGGGCGGTGAACTTCACCGGCTCCACCGGCGTCGGCCGGATCATCGGCACCCACGCGGCACGGCACCTCAAGCCGGCGGTGCTGGAACTGGGCGGCAAGAACGCGGTGCTCGTCCTCGCGGACGCCGACGTGGACTACGCGGTGGACGCCGTCACCTTCAGCATGTTCATGAACTCCGGGCAGATCTGCATGTCGGGCGACCGCATCCTCGTCCACGAGTCCCTCGCCGAGGAGTTCGTCCAGAAGCTCAGCGCCAAGGTCGCCGCCCTTCCGTCCGGTGATCCGGGCGACCCGCACACGGTGGTGGGCCCGCTGGTCACCGCGTCCGCCGCGGAGCGCGTGGCCGGGCTGGTGGCGGACGCCGTCGGCAAGGGCGCCACCGTGCTCACCGGGGGCGGCCGGCCGGAGGGCGCGGTGCACCCGGCGACCGTCCTCGCCGACGTCCCCAAGGACGCCGAGCTGTACTACGCGGAGGCCTTCGGACCGCTCGGCGTCGTCGAGACGTTCGCCGACGACGCGGCCGCGATTGCCCTCGCCAACGACACGGACAACGGTCTGACCTGCGGCATCATCACCGAGAACGCGACGCACGGGCTGGCGGTCGCGCGCCGGATCCGCACCGGGATCGTCCACATCAACGACCAGTCCGTGGCCGACGAACCGCACGCGCCCTTCGGCGGGGTCAAGGCCTCCGGGTACGGCCGGTTCGGCGGCCGGTGGGGCATCGAGGCGTTCTCCAACACCCGCTGGGTGACCCTCACGACCCAGCAGGCGCACTTCCCGTTCTGAGCGCCGCGCCCGCGACGTGTCACAGGCCCCACGGCTCGGCCCCGGCCGAGCCGGCGGTGCCCCGCGGAGCGGGGGCGACGCGGCCCCGCCCCCGCGGCTGCCCGTTCGGGCAAAGAGCGAGCTGGGAGGGCGTCTCCGCTTGCGGGGGCGCGGCTTCGGCGCGTAAGAAGGCCGCGTAGGACAACTGGGAAGGCGGGGACCGGGGGCGCCCCGGCCCGGCATGCAACTCTCGCGGAGCGGCGGCGACATGGCAGTCACCACGAAGGACGGCGGCAGCGGTGTCTCCCCGGCCCCAGGTTCGGCCTGGGCGCCGCTGGCGCTGCCGGTGTTCCGGGCGCTGTGGATCGCCCAGTTCGTGTCGAACTTCGGCACCTGGATGCAGACGGTCGGCGCGCAGTGGCTGCTGCTCGGCCACGGGGCCACCCTGGTCACGCTCGTGCAGACCGCGTCCAGCCTGCCCGTCGTCCTGCTGGCGCTGCCGTCGGGGGTGCTCGCCGACCGGTTCGACCGGCGCGGGCTGCTCGTCGTCGCCCAGGTCGCCATGTGCGCGGTGGCGGCGGTCCTTGCCGTACTGGCCTTCGCCGACGCACTCGCCCCGGGTGCGCTGCTCGCCCTGACGTTCCTGCTGGGCTGCGGCACCGCCCTGATGGGTCCGGCCTGGCAGGCGATCCAGCCCGAACTCGTGGGCCGCGCCCAGCTCGGCCAGGCCTCCGCGCTGGGCGCGGTCAACATGAACCTGGCCCGCGCCATCGGACCGGCCGTCGGCGGTGTCCTGGTCGCGGCGGCGGGCGCGGGGTGGACGTTCGCCTTCAACGCGGTGTCCTACCTGGGCATCGTGGCCGTGCTGCTGCTGTGGAAGCGTCCCGCCGGCGCGTCCGTCCCGGCCACCGAGGGCGAGGGGTTCTTCACCGCCCTCCACGCGGCCCGCCGTTACGTGTGGAACGCGCCCGGCGTCCGGCGTGTGCTGCTGCGCACCGCGCTGTTCATCCCGGGGGCTGCCGCCGTGTGGTCGCTGCTGCCGCTGGTCGCCGGTGACTCGCTGCACCTCGGCTCCGGCGGATACGGTCTGCTGCTGGCCGCCGTCGGGTTCGGCGCCGTGGGCGGTGCGTTCCTGCTGCCCCGGCTGCAGCACTTGCTCGGTGCCAACGGCGTGCTGGCCGCCGGGGCCCTCGTCTTCGGCGCGGTCCTGGCCGTCCTGGCGACGGTCCACGTCACCTGGGTGGCCGCGGTGGCGCTGCTGCCCGCCGGGGTGGCCTGGATCGCGGTCCTGTCCACGCTGAACGCCGCGACCCAGACCCGGCTGCCCGGCTGGGTGCGCGCCCGTGGACTCGCCGTGTACCTGCTGGTCTTCCAGGGCGGCCAGGCCCTCGCCGCCCCGCTGTGGGGCGCGCTGGCCCAGGGCGCGGGTCTCGCCACCGCCCTGCTCGTGGCGGCGGGGCTGCTCGCGCTCACCGCCGGCACCGTCCCGCTGTGGCCGCTGTACGACGCCGCGCGGATCGACCCGACCCCGTCCGACCACTGGCCGACCCCGCCCCTGGTCCACGAGCCCGGCCCGGCCGACGGCCCGGTCCTCGTCTCGATCGTCTACCACGTCTCCCCCGACGACGGGGCGGCCTTCGCCCGGGCCATGGCGAACGTCGCCCGCTCCCGCCGCCGCACCGGGGCGCTCACCTGGGGCCTGTACGAGGACGGCACCGAACCCGGCCGGTTCATCGAGAACTACCTCGTCGGCTCGTGGGCGGAGCACCTCGCCCAGCACCACACCCGCCAGACCGTGACCGACCGGCGCTTCGAGGAGCACGCCCGGTCCTTCCTGCTGCCCGGCACCGCTCCGGAGGCCACGCACGCCTTCGACGCCGCCTCCGGAGCAGGCCGGGACGGGTAGCCGAAGATCATTGCGCGTACGCTCGTGCACATGGTTCAGCATCGAATGGTCGCCGTGAACGGGATCCGGCTGCACATCGCCGAGGAGGGTTCCGGCCCGCTGGTCGTGCTGCTGCACGGCTTTCCGGAGTCCTGGCACTCCTGGCAGCACCAGTTCGGCCCGCTGGCCGAGGCCGGCTTCCACGTGGTCGCCCCCGACCAGCGCGGGTACGGAAGCAGCGACCACCCCGCGGACGTCGAGGCGTACAGCATCTTCCATCTGGTCGGCGATGTCGTCGGGCTGATCCGGGAGCTGGGCGAGGAGAGGGCGGTCGTCGTCGGGCACGACTGGGGCGCACCGGTCGCCTGGCACACCGCGCTGTTCCGCCCCGACCTGGTGCGCGGAGTGGCCGGGCTGAGCGTGCCGCCACCGTTCCGCGGGGCGCAGCCGCCGCTGGAGACGATGGACCGGAGGTTCGGCGGGCGCTTCTACTGGAACTACTTCAACCGCCCGGGTGTCGCCGACGCCGAGTTCGGCCGCGACCCGCGCAGCACTTTGCGGAAGTTCTTCACCATGGCGTCCGGCGAGGGCGCCGGCACCGGTGAGATCCGGCAGCCGCTGGTCGACTCCGAACGCGGCTGGCTCGCGGACATGCCGGATCCGGAGACCCTGCCGCGGTGGTTCACCGAGGCGGACCTCGACGCGCTCTCCGAGAGCTTCTCCCACGGCTTCACCGGCGCCCTCAACTGGTACCGCAACCTCGACCGCAACTGGGAACTGACCGCCCCCTGGCAGGGCGCCGTCGTCACCCCGCCCGCCCTCTACGTCTACGGCGACCGTGACCTGGTGCCGGCGTTCCCCGGCACGCCCGAACTCATCGCCCGCCTGCCCGAGTTGATGCCGAACCTGGTGCGCGAGCCCCTGAAGCTGGCGGGCTGCGGGCACTGGACCCAGCAGGAGCGGCCGGACGAGGTGAACGCGGCGCTGCTCGGATTCCTCGACTCCCTTTCCTGACAGCACGGTTCGCGGCCCCCGGCCGGGCGATCCGCGGCAGCCTCTACGATCATTGCGTGAGCGCGTGGAACAAGACCCTGACCGCGGCAGGCATCACGGACCCGGAACTGCGCCGGGACTACAGCAGCCAGCGTCGGCTGGTGCGGCGGTACCGGCGCAGCGCCTACCTGGCCTGCAGGGTGCTGCTGCCGCCCGCCGTGCTGCCCCACGTGGTGGCCGCGACGGCCGTGATGCACCACGGGGACACACTCCTGGACTCGGGCCCGAAGCCGGAGCGGGCGGCGGCCTGGGACGCCTGGGAGAAGCGGGTGCGCACCGCACTGGAGACCGGGACCAGTGACGATCCGCTGATCCGCACCCTACTGCACACCGTCACCGCACACCCGCGGCACCGGGCGGCGGTGGAGTCGTATCTGCCCACCGCCGCGGCCGAGTTGGAGTTCGACGGCTTCGCGACGGAGGCCGACTACCAGGCCTATGTGGACGCCTACTCGCTGCCCGCCTTCATGCCGATCGCCGGACTGCTGGGGCCCGGGAGCGACACCGACGGGCGCTACCGAGCGGGCTGCCGCACGCTCATCGACGGCAGCCAGCGGCTGGACTTCGTCAACGACCTGGCCGAGGACCTGCGGGAGGGGCATCCGGGGATCCCGGCGGAGACTCTGCAGCGCTTCTCGGTCACGGTGGCGGACCTCGAGGCGGGCCGGGCCTCCGACGGCCTGCGTTCCCTCGTGGAGCACGAGGTCGAGAGGGCCCGGACCGATCTGCGGTCGGGGCGGGAGGTGCTGGCACTGATGCCGGCCGCCCACCGGCCGATGGTGAGCGCCCTCATCGAGATCGAACTGATGACCGCCGAGGCGGTACTGGCCCGCGGTACGGGGATACTGCGGGGTTCGGCGTCACCGTCCACGGCGGGCACCCTCAAGCTGTTGTTCGGTGCCCGCCGGGCGGCGGTGCGCGCTCAGCGGTAGCAGGTGGTGATGCCCGGGTGCCAGCGGCAGGCGATCCCGGCGAAGCCGCCGTTGGCGACCACATCGACACTCAACTCGTCCCCGCCGCTCAGGACTCGGCTGTCCTGGACGAGGCCGTCGGCGCCGTCCCGGATCGTCTGCACCAGCCACCGGCCCCGGCCGACGGTCAGGGGCACGGTGGCGGTGTGGGCGGCACCGGCATAGACCCCGCCGAGGAACCAGCGGTCCCCGCTGCGGCGGGCGAGCACGGCTTCCTGCCCGGGGCTGCCGGCCAGCAGCCGGGTGTCGTCCCAGGCGGCGGGCTCCTGGTCGAGGAAGTCCCGGGCGAGGGGCCGTTGGTCGTACGACTCGGGGGTGCCGGCGAACATCTGGAGGCCCGACTCGTAGGCGACGGTGAGTCCGACCTCGGCCGCGTCGGAGTTGGGGCGCAGGCCGACGCGCTGGAAGCCGCCGGGGGTGAAGTCCATGGAGCCGATGACGTTGCGGGTGAAGGGCAGGGTGGTGAGGTGGGCGGCGGTGTTGGTGCGCTTCTCCTCGCCGCCGACGGCCTCCATGGTCATCACCTGGGGCCAGGTGCGCTGGATGCCCTTGGGCAGGGTGGCGCCGTGGAAGTCGACCATGAGGTGGTGGGCGGCGGTCTCCGCCAGGACGGAGTCGTACCACTGGAACATGGACTGCGCCTCGGAGTTCATGAAGTCGATCTTGACTCCCTTGACGCCCCAGCGTTCCAGGGTGGGCAGCCACTGGGCGCGTTCCTCGGGGGTGTCGAGGTCACGCTGGTGGATCCAGACGATGATCCCGACGCCCTTGGCCCGTGCGTAGTCGACAAGTTGGGGCATCCAGCTGTCGGTCTGCCAGTCGGGGTCGGTGACGTCCCACTCGTCCTTCTTGAAGTACCAGCCGGAGTCGACGGCCTCGTAGGGCCAGTGGTGTGCGGCCGCGTAGTCGACGTACGCCTTCTGCGCGTCGAGGCTCTGCCCCGCGGTGCGGCCGCCGGCCAGCCAGGTCCACAGCACGGTGCCCTGCCGGATCCAGGAGGGGTCGGCGACCTTGGAGGCGGGCGCGAGGTCGTCGGTGAAGGTCGACCGGGTGACGGTGGCGAGGTCGCCGGTGATCACGGCACGCCAGGGGGTGCTGAGGGCGCCGTCGGTGTGCACCTGGCTGTCGGCCAGCCTGGCGCGGTACGTGCCGGTGCCCTGGGTGTGGGCGAGCCGGGCGCCCGAGTAGGTGCCGGTGAGGTCGGACTCGGCGAGCAGGGTGTAGCCGCCGTCGGTGGCGAACAGGGCCTGGTCCGAGTACTCGCCGGTCGGCGCGGTCGCGGCGGTGTACTGGTTGAACTGGCCCTCGTTGTCGACCCGGTAGGTGCTGAGCCAGGCGCCCGCGTCGGCCGGCAGGTTGAACGCGGAGGTCTCGCCGAGGACGTCGCCGTACCCGGTGGGCAGGACGTAGCGGTAGGCGATGCCGTCGGCGGAGGCGCGGACGACGAGGTCGAGGCGGGCGCCGGCGGCGGTGGCGAAGGACAGCCGGGTCTCGTTCATGCGCACCCGGCGGTCCAGTCGCTTGCCGGACTTCGCCCGGTAACGCTCCTCGACCGTACGGTCCCTGCGGTGCACGAAGCGCAACCCCTGCGAGAGGTCGGCCTGTTGGGTGACGATGCCGACGGGCGACGGTTCGATGACCGTACGACCGGCACGGGAGACCGCGAGGCTGAGGGTGCCGGTGGTGTCGTCGAGGGCTATCCGGGCTCGGGGTGCGTGGGCCGCCTCGGTCACGGTCCAGGCGTGCGGCTGCTGCCGCTGCTGCTCGGCCCGTGCGGGCGCGGTGGTGAGGAGAGTGGCCGCCAGCCCGGCACAGAGCGCGGCGACCATCGTTCTCGGGAGTGGAACGGCCATGTGAACTCCCCTTGGGGTCGGTGGTTACGGCAGTCCCCACGCCGCGCCCGGTTCGCTGACGGCGACGGGGGCGATGACGAGATCGGGGCGGGAGCCGGAGTACACGAGGACCTCGCGGCCGCGGGGCAGGTCGATGGCGAGGGTGCCGTCGCCGAGGTCGTGGGTGCGGGCCGGGGTGCCGTCGTCGAGCAGGACGGTGAGCCGCCCGGTCAGGCCGTGCCGGAGCTTGAGGGGCTCGCCGGCGAGGCTGCGGATCCGGATGAACCGGGTGCTGCCGGCCTCGCGCACCGCGCTGACCAGGAAGGCGCCCTGGGTGCGGAAGTCGTGCAGGGTGAGGTCCGCCCAGGCGGTCGGGACGGCCGGGAAGACGCGGACGATCCCGCCCCAGCTCTGGCAGAACATGTCGTGCAGGGACTGCGAGGCGGACAGCGGGGTCTCGATGACCGGACCGGCCTCGGTGTAGTGGGTGTTGGCCCGGCAGGGGTAGCGGGTCGTGGGGTCGAAGAACTTCCGCAGGTAGCCGATGGCGGTGTCGCCGTCGCCGGTCATCGCGTACATCGAGGCGGCCCCGGTGTAGCTGTAGCCGCGGTGGGCGCCGGTCAGCGCGTGCCAGCGCACGACGGACTTCGTGATCAGGTCGCGGTTCTCGGGCTGGTCCCAGTTGACGAGGTACAGCGGGTACACCATCAGCAGGTGCGAGTAGTGCCGGTGGGACTGGTCGTACGGCGTGTCGGCGCCGATCATGAAACCGTTGTCGTCGACCGGGTACGGGGTGAGCCGGGTCAGCATCTCCTGCCAGCGCGGCTTCAGCTCGTCGTCGACACCCAGCAGTTCGGCGGAGTCGAGGAGGGTCTGGCAGCCCCAGCGGATCAGGGCGAGGTCGTAGTTGGTGTCCTGCGGCGGGACGACCGGGTACTCGGGCGAGAGCGTGCTCGGCAGGTGCAGCCTGCCGTCGCTGCCCGGGGTGAGGAAGTGCCAGTAGTAGGTGATCGTGCGGCGCAGCAGCGGGTAGATCGTGTCGCGCAGGAGGGACTTGTCCATGGAGTGGCGGTACGACAGCCAGACGTTGTGCAACGCCCAGGTGAGGTCCCCGGTCTCGGCGCCGGTTCCCGGTTGCCCCACCTCCCGGTTGGCGAACATGTCGGAGCTGCGGCCGATGCCGGAGCTGTCCGAGCGGTAGGCGGCGGGCACGTTGGCGGTGAGCTGTTCCTGGCTCTGGCGCAGGGTGGTGGCGAGGGAGTCCAGTTCCGGGTGGTTGAAGGCGTGGATCAGCCAGTATTCGAGCTGGACGTTGAGGTTCCACCAGACCGCCGGCCAGGGGGTGGGTTCCAGCCAGGGTCCGGGGGTGGCCATGACCGGGCCGTCGGCACGGCTGGCGGAGGCGACCTTGTAGAGCTGGATCCAGTGGAAGCTCTGCAGCCGCTGGTCGGGGAACGAGACGAAGCTCTTCTGGTAGAAGGCGTGCCACCAGCGGGTGTGGCGTCGCCTGAGTGTGCTGTATGACACAGCACTCCGCAGGTGACGCCTGGAGTCCGCCTCGGCGGCGCTGTCCGAGGGGAAGCTGTGCCCGACGCTGAGCAGGAGTTCGTCGCCGGTACGGCGGTAGGAGGTGGCCGTCTGGCCGCCGCCGGTCAGGGGTTGGAGGACCTGCTCGGTGCCGTCGGCCGTGGTCCGGGTGGTCCAGGGCGGGTTGGCGGTGTAGCCGGCGGGCGGTGCCTCCTGGATCTTGCGGGGGCTGATGGCCTCCTCGGGGTGGAAGGTCCACGTGACGTGCTCGCCGCCGACGGCCGTGGCGCGGACGGCGAGGACCTCGTCGTGGATGAGGGCGGCGAGGGTGAGGGTGCCGGCGGTGGTGGTGACGGTGCCGGTGAGTTCGGCGTTCCACAGGCTGAGGCGCCAGTCGACGGCGGTGATGGTGCCGACCGGTTCCAGGGTGAGGTGCCCGACGGGGAGGCGGGCGGTGCCCCAGCCGCTGCCGAACTGCGGGCGGTGGTCCTGGACCCGGCCGTGCTGGACGGTCAGGCGGATCTGGTTGGCGCCCGGTTCCTGGTAGATCATGCTGCCGAGCAGCCCGTCGCCGAGGAACGGCCCCTCGTACCAGAGGGTCGGCAGCCTGCTCCACAGCAGGTCCTGTGCGCGCAGGAACCGGTCCCAGGCACCGTCGGTGGTCATGGTGTTGCGGAGTTTCCAGGGGTGTCGGGCTCCGGCGGGCTTCTCCGACTCCCCGTGGGCGGCGAGGGCCGGTTCCGTCGACGCCGCGTGGGCGGCCCCAGGCAGGGCGGCGACCGCCGCGCCGCCGAGGGCGGTGCCGAGTACGGCTCTGCGGGGGACCGGTGAACGGCTGTCCGGGTGCGAGGTCATCATCGTCCTCCATACCTGACGGATCATCGATACATCGGGTGTATCGGCGAACCTAGGGACCTCACGTACACCTGTCAACAGCCGCAACGCAGCAGAGATCGCGCTTACTTGAGCCATCAAACGCACTTGAGCATCGCGTTCACATCAATAACCTTGACTCAAGTAGTTGACTCCTCCGATGTATTGGGGTTGCCTGCGTTCGCGATTTCGTTCGCGACTCCCCACCGGAAAGGACAGTCGATGAACCGGAGATCCCTCTTACGGGCCGGCACAGGAGCGCTGTTGGCCCTCCCCCTGACCGGCTTGACCGACGGCGTCGCCACCGCGGCCGCCACCCCGACCGACGGGTGGACGCAGACGTCGTTCACCTACAGCTGGCAGAAGCCCTGGAACCTCGCCCTCAGCGACCGGCACAGCTCCGGCGGGGGCGTCGAGCGCATGTGGGTGTACGCCACCGACGAGCCGTTCGAGGAGGGCAGCGGCACCGACCCGCGCACGGAGATGCGCTGGAAGGTCGACTACAGCACGGGCGGCCACATGTGGGACGCCGACGTCTACCTGCCGTCCGGCACCGACGGGGCGACCTTCGTGCAGATCCTGCGGAGCGTCCACCCCTCGGGCACCCCGGCGACGGACATCATGCTCGACGTCTACGACACCGGCGGCGGCACCGTGCGGCGCTACGACGGCACGGTGCTCAGGACGGACGCGTACGACACCTGGTTCAACGTCAAGCTCGCCCATGAGGCGAGCACCGGGACCGGGACCGTCAAGGTCTACCTGGACGACTCCCTCGTGCTGACCGTCGACGACCGGGGCCCGGCCACCCGGTACTTCAAGAACGGCGTCTACAACCACGGTTCCGGCCGCGCGGAGGCCCGTTTCCGCAACCTCCGCTACTGGACCAGATGACGGGCCGTGGTCAGCCCTTGTGCCACTTCTGGTTGGGCGTGCCCGAGCAGGTCCACAGCTGGAGCTTGGTGCCGTTGGCCGTGCCGTTGTCGGTGGCGTCCACGCACTTGTCGGCCAGTGCGCTGACCAGGTCGCCCTGTGCGCTGAGGTAGAACAGCTGGGCACGGTTGCCGCTGCACTTGGCGACCTGGATCGCGGTGCCGTTCGCGGTGTTGGCCCAGGCCAGGTCCATGCACAGGCCGAGCGAGCGGATGGTGCCGTCCGACTGGAAGACCCACTTCTGCTTGGCGGCGCCCGAGCAGTCCAGGATCTCCAGCCGGGTGCCGTCCCCGCCGGCGTTGGTGACGTCGATGCACCGGCCGGATCCGGTCCCGACGAGCTTCACACCGGGCACGGTGGTGGTCTTCGTACCGCTGCCTCCCGACGAGGAACTGCCGGAGGAGGAACCGCCGGACGAGGAGTCGCCCGACGAGGAGGACTTGGAGCCGCCGGACTTCGAACCGGAGGACGTGGAGCCGGAGTTCGGGGTCGAGTTCGAACCGGAGCCGACGGAGCCGCCTCCGGACTGCTGCCCGGTCGAGCCGGTGCCCGCGCCGCCGGCCGACCCGGAGTCGCCGGAGGTGGTCTTCTCGGGCTTGTGGGAGGCGGTGTGCGAGGGCGTCGGCGACGAGGACGGGGACGCGGATTCGCCGGTGCCGGAGAGCGTCGTCGGCTCCCCCGCCGCCACCACGGCGGCCGGTGTGGTGTCCGGGTCCGGGAAGAGGTCCACCCGGCTCAGCAGCGGTACGGCCAGGGCGGCGACGACGGTGAGCCCGGCCGCCGCGCCGACGGTCCCCCACACCCGCACGCCCGGCACCAGCCCGCGGCGGGGCACGGCGGGACGGCGGGCGAAGGTGTCGCTGAAACGTCCCGCCGGGGTGCCGGGCCGTTCCGCCGAGGGCCGGGGTTTGCGAAGGGGCGGCACGTCGTCTCCTGAGGGTCTCGTGAAGGTCTCGGAACGCCCGGAACATGCGGGGCACAGGAACAGTAACCAAGGCTCGGCGCCGATCCGCCCGCCCGTCCACGAAGATCCGGCCGAACGTCACCTTCCGTCCACCTATGCGGAGTTGCCTGTGACGAACCTGTTGAAGTCCGGGACGAGGGCGGCTTCGGGAACTGGCGTTATTCGCGCTAGCGTTCGTGCCTGACACGTTTCACAGTGACACAGAGCAACCCCGCACGACAGCACAACTGCACCACCGACACCGGAAGGCGGAGGCCGTGAGCCTCATCGACCATGACCGCGCCGACGGCGCGGACCGGACGCTCGGCCTCCTTCTCGCGGAGCGCGACAGCCTGCGCCGCTTCGTGACCGGCATGATGGGGCGCGACCCCCACGGCGCGGAGGACGTCGTCCAGGAAACCCTGTTGCGGGCCTGGCAGTCGGCCGGCCGGCTGGACTGGCGGGACCGGCCCATCCGGATGTGGCTGTTCCGGGTGGCCCGCAACCTCGTGGTCGACGGCCGGCGCCGGGACCGGAGCATCCCGGTGGGGATCACGGCGGCGGACTTCGGCGGTGCCGCCCCCGCGCCGGTTCCCGACCACGCCGAACAGGTCGGTGACCGCCGGGTGCTGGTCTCCGCCCTGCGCACCCTCGCTCCCGCCCACCGGGAGGCCGTCGCCCGGGTCCATCTGCTGGGCCAGCCCGCCGCCGACGTGGCCCGCCAGCTCGGGCTGCCCCCGGGCACGGTCAAGTCCCGTACCCACCACGGCATCCGCGCGCTGCGCGCCACCCTCGAATCCCACGGCTGCCGCCCGGCCGGGACCGAGCACCTCCGGGGAGAGACGACCTCATGACCTCCGACACCATCACCACCCTGCTCGGCCTCGTAGGCGTCCTGGTGCTGGTCCTCGCCGTCACGCACTGGCTGGTCCGGCGCGGCGGCGGCTGGAAGGCCCTGTGGCGCCGGCTCGGGCGTGAGATCAGCCTGACCGCGAAGGCGTTCACGAGTCCGGTCCGCACGGAGCTGCGCTACCGGCGCGGTCTGCGCCTGCTGGTGCGGCTGCTGCGCGACCCGGCCGTGTGGTCCGACGCCGAGCGGGCCACGGCGCTGGCCGCGGCCGTCCGGCCCGGGGTGCGGCCCTACGGCGTGCTGGCCGGCCCGGAGTGGATGGCCGTGCTGGTCGCGGCCGACGGCGACGCGCTGCGCGAGCCGCCGGAGCCCTGGGCGGCGGACGAGAGCGACCCGCGGCTGTGGTGGATCGACCGTGCCGATCTGACGGACGACGGCGTGGAGTCCGCCGTACCGCTGCTGGTGTGCGTGGGGCACGACATGGGCCACGCCGTGCTGCTGGACGTTCGTTCCGGTCCGCCCGCGCTGTCCGTGTACGGCCCGTCGCGCGCCGCCCGCTCGGCTCGCGCGGTGCTCCAGGCACTGGCCGCGCAGCTGGACGCCCGGCTGCCGGAGGGCCGGGTCGTCATCGCCGCCGGGGTGCACCCGCGGCATCCGGGGATGCCGGCCGCGGCGGCCGTCGGGCAGCCCGGCATCGAGGTCGCGGTGTGCGCCGATCCCCTGGAACGGCCGCTGCCGTCCGGTGTCCGGCTGCTGAGCCTGGGCGTCGCCCGGGGCCGGACCCGGCTGCTGGAGATCGCCCCGGACGCGGTGCTCACGGTGCACGGCGCGCCCGCCGCCGCCCGCGTCGACGCGCTGCCGCTGGCGCGGGCCGTGGCCCGGACGCTGGCCGCGCTCCCGCCGGGCCCGGACCTCCCGCACGACGATGCCGCGGTTCCGGCGGACGCCGTGTCCACGGCCGACCCCGACCTGCTGCCGGACGAGCCGGACCTCGACGCCGGCGCGGCCCCCGCCGCCGGGCCGACCGGGGTCTCCGCGACCCGGCCGGCCCCCGCGCCCGAGCCGGCCCACGCGCCGGTCCCCGCCCCGGCCTCGGCCGTCGAGAGCGACGACGACTTCGCGGAACCGAGCGCCGCAGAGGCGGCCGGTGTCTCCGCGACCGCACCGCAGGCACCGTGACGGCCTGACCGCCGTACCCGTCCCCCGATCCCGTACGAACGAACGCCCGGCTGGGAGCCGTGAACCTCACCATCACCACCGTGGACGCCACGGACGGACAGCGCCGCGACCACCAGGTCCGGCTGCCCTCGAACGCCACCGTCGGCGATCTCGCCGCCGCCCTGACCCAGGACGAGGCCGCCGCCACCGGCGGTGCGGACTGGGCGGCGGCCGGCGCGCCGCGGGCCCGGAACCTCTACACCGGCGACCACCGGCTGGATCCCGCAGCGCCGGTGTCCGGCAGCGGGATCCGGGACGGCGGCCTGGTCGGACTCGGCGGCCCGGCCCGCCCGGCCGACCTGGTCCGGGTCCAGGACGACGCCGACCCGGACGGGGTCCTCGCCGAGGTGCACCTCGTCTCCGGGCCCGGCGCCGGGCGCACCTGGCGGCTCGGTCCCGGCAGCCACGAGATCGGCACCGACCCGCTGTGCGCCCTGCGCCTCGACGCGGCGGACGGGGTACCCGAGCACGGACTGTGGGTGACCGTCGGCGCGGACGGCACCGCGGCCTGGCAGCGCATCGACGACGATCCCGAGGCCGCCGTGCGGGCCCGGCTCGCCTCGCCGCCGCCCGACGACGCCATCACCCAGCTGCGCCGTCCCCGCCCGCAGCCGCCCCGCGAACGCCCCACGGGGCCCGGCCCGGTGCCCTGGCCGGCCGGTGAGGACCTGACGGTGGGTCCGGTACTGCTGCGGATGAGCTCCCCGGTCGAGGCGGACGCGGCCGTCACACCGTCCGCCGACGGCTACGGCGTGGACTACAACCGGCCGCCGCGCATCGCCCCGCACCTGGACGCCGAGCGGGTCCGGCTGCCGCAGCCGCCGTCGCCGCCGCAGAAGCGGCCGTTCCCGACCGTGATGATGATCTCCCCGATCGTCCTCGGCCTGTTCATGGTCAGCATCTTCAAGTCGTACTACTTCCTGGTGTTCCTGTTCCTCAGCCCGATGATGATGCTGTCGAACTGGGCGACCGGACGCCGTGCGGCCCGCAAGCAGTTCCTGGAGTCGGAGGCGGCCTACGAGCGGCGCCGTGACGTCCTGGAGGAGCAGGTCCGGGACGCGGTGGTGGGCGAGCGGCGGGTGCGGGACAAGACCGGCCCGGACCCGGCGTCGGTGGCCCTGATCGCGACCGGACCCGGTGGCCGGCTCTGGGAGCGGCGCCGCCGCGACCCCGACCATCTGGTGCTGCGCCTGGGCACGGTGGACCAGCCGTCGGTCCGGGAGCTGGAGGACCCGGCGCGGGACGAGAACCACCGCTCGATCCGCTGGAACATCCCCGACACGCCGATCGGTGTCGACATCACCGCGCACGGCGTGGTGGGCGTCGCGGGTCCGGCCGCCGAGGTGCAGCCGCTGGCCCGCTGGCTGGTGGCGCAGG
Source organism: Streptomyces sp. NPDC013157 (assembly GCF_042899865.1). Lineage (NCBI taxonomy): Bacteria > Bacillati > Actinomycetota > Actinomycetes > Kitasatosporales > Streptomycetaceae > Streptomyces > Streptomyces sp. NPDC013157. The sequence goes on from NZ_JBIBAK010000002.1 coordinate 388,848, forward strand.
CCACTGTGCTGCACAGCCCGCGCGACCTGAGGATCGTCGTCCTGACCGAGCCCGACCGGGTGGCGGACTGGGCGTGGACGCGCTGGCTGCCGCATCTCAAGCCCGGTACGGCCGGTGGTCCCGTCGTCCTGATCGGCAACGACCCGGAGTCCACCGCCGCCCGGATCAGCGAGCTGGTCTCCCAGGTGCAGTCGCGCCGCCGGCAGGCCGGCAACGAGCGTGACGTGGTCTTCACCGACCCGGACGTGCTGGTGATCGCGGACGGTGCGCGGCGGCTGCGCGACGTGCCCGGCATGGTGCAGGTGCTGACCGACGGCCCGCGGGTGCGGATATTCAGCGTCTGCCTGGACGAGCAGGAGCGGCTGCTGCCCGAGGAGAGCACGGGTGTCGTGCTCGCCGCCGACGGGCGGCTGACCGTACGGCGGCCGGGCGCGCCCGACCTGCCGGCGGTGCGCGCCGACCGGGTCTCCCCCGAGTGGTGCGAGCAGCTGGCCCGCGCGCTGGCCCCGGTCCGGGACGTCAGCCCCGAGCACGACGCCGGACTGCCCCAGCGGGTCCGGCTGCTCGACCTGCTGGACCAGGAGCCACCCAACGCGCAGGCCCTGCTGGACCGCTGGCAGACCGATCCCGCCTCCACGTCCTTCCTGATCGGCACCGGCTTCGACGGTCCGCTCTCCCTGGACCTGGTGCAGGACGGACCGCACGGCCTGGTCGCGGGTACGACGGGTTCCGGCAAGTCGGAACTGCTGCAGACGTTCGTGGCCTCGCTGGCCGCCGCCAACCGGCCCGACGAACTCACCTTCGTGCTGGTCGACTACAAGGGCGGCAGCGCGTTCAAGGAGTGCGCCAACCTGCCGCACACCCTCGGCATGGTCACCGACCTCGACGCCCACCTCGTGGAGCGGGCCCTGGAGTCGCTCGGTGCCGAACTGCGGCGCCGGGAACAGGTACTGGCCGCCGCCGACGCCAAGGACCACCCCGAGTACCGGGCCAAGCGGGCCGCCGACCCCTCGCTGGCCCCGCTGCCCCGGCTGCTGCTGGTCATCGACGAGTTCGCCACCCTGGTCCGCGAGGTCCCCGACTTCGTGCCCGGGTTGATCAGCATCGCGCAGCGCGGCCGCTCGCTCGGCATCCACCTGATCCTGGCCACCCAGCGCCCCGCCGGTGTGGTCACCGGTGACATCCGCGCCAACACCAACCTGCGGATCGCGCTGCGGGTCACCGACATGACCGAGAGCCAGGACATCATCGACGTCAAGGACGCCGTCGACATCTCCTCCGGCACCCCCGGGCGGGCCCTGGTCCGGCGCGGTCCGAAGCAGGCGGACCCGTTCCAGACCGCGTGGGTGGGCGCGGCTCGGCCCCGGCAGATCCCGGCCGCCGCGGCCGAGCCGGAGGCCGGTCCCCGCAAGCCGGTGCGCTCGGTGGATGTGGGCTGGGACGCGCTCGGCCGCCCCGCCGAACTGCCCGCCGAGACGCGGACGGTGACGGTCGCCTCCGCACAGGGGCCGGCCCCGACCGACCTCCAGGCGCTCGTCGAGGAGATCCGCACCGCGGCCGACCTGCTCGACGACTTCACCCCGCAGCCCAGCCCCTGGCTGCCCCCGCTCCAGCGCGAGCTGGTCCTGGACGACCTGGACGAGCTCGGCGCCACCCGCGAGGGCCGGCTGGTGATCCCGTACGCCCTGGAGGACGTGCCGCAGCTCCAGCAGCGCCGGGTGGCCGTGGCCGACCTGGCCACCTTCGGGCACCTGTACGTCATCGGCGCCCCGCGCTCGGGCCGTACCCAGGTGCTGCGGACCATCGCCGGGTCGGCGGCGCGGGCGGCGAGCACCGCCGACGTGCACATCTACGGCATCGACGCGGGCGGCGGCGGACTCACCGCGCTCGGTGCGCTGCCGCACTGCGGTGGCGTGGTCTCCCGGCACGACCTGGAGCGGCTGGGCCGGATGCTGCACCGCCTGAACCGGGAACTGACCGAGCGCCAGGACCTGGCGCAGACGCACAGCGCGACCGGCATCGCCGAACTGCGCAAGCTGCTGCCGAAGGCCGAACGGCCCGCGCACATCCTGCTGTTCATCGACGGCTGGGACTCGCTCTCGGTCATCATCGACGAGCACGACCACGGCCAGCTGGTGCAGGAGGTCACCCGGCTCATCCGCGAGGGTGCCGCCGCCGGCATCCATGTCATCGCCACCTCCGAACGCTCCCTGCTGGGCGGGCGGATGGCCGCGCACAACGACCACAAGCTGCTGCTGCGGCAGGGCGACCGCAGTGACTACCAGGCGGTCGGCATGATGCCGAACAAGATCCCGGCCGACATCCCGCCGGGCCGTGGCTGGCACGTGCTCAGCGGCACCGAGACCCAGGTGGCGCAGCTGGCGGCCGGCGGCGGCACCGAACAGGCGGAGGCGCTGCGCACCATCGGCGAGGCCGCGCGCAAGCGGGACGCGCAGGTGCCGGACGCCCGGCGGCCGTTCCAGGTCGCGGTGCTGCCGCGCTCGGTGGAGTTCGCCGAGGCCTACGGGAAGGTCGCCCAGACCGACCGGCGTCCGATGTGGGGGCTGCTCGGCGTCGGCGGCGACGAGGGCGGCCCGGTCGGTACGGACCTGGCGGGTTCCGCCTCGGCGTTCGGGGTGTTCGGCCCGGCCGGGTCCGGCCGCAGCAACGCCCTCGCCTCGATCGCGGTGTCCCTGCTGGCCGGCGGCACCTCGCTGGTCGTCCTCACCCCGCGCGAGTCGCCGCTGCGTGCCCTGGAGCGGCACGCCACGGCCACCGTGCTCACCGAGAACGACCCGTCGGCGGACACCGTGCGGGCGGCGCTCGACGCGCTGCCGGGGCCGAAGGTGGTGATGATCGACGACGCCGATCTGCTCACCAGTTCGGCGGCGGACAAGCTCCTCAAGGAGATCGCAGTCTCGGGCCGCGACCGGGGGCTGGGACTGGTCTACGCGGCTTCGGCGGAGGGGTTCCAGAGCGGGATGAGCGGCTGGACGCTCGCGGCCCGCCGGGCGCGGCGCGGTCTGCTCCTCTCGCCGAAGAACCTCACCGAGGGCGACCTGGTCGGCGTACGGCTGATGCCCAGCGTGGTCCGGGCGACGACGCACCCGGGCCGGGCGTGGACGGCCGGTCCCGGGGGCGGGCTGCTCGCCCTTCAGGTGCCGCTCACCCCGCTGCGCGCCTGACCCCCGCCGCACGGCACGAGAAGGGGCCTTCCCGGACTTCCCGGGAAGGCCCCTTCTCGCGTACGGGTGTTACGAGTTGTTCTGCAGGCTGCTGCTGATGCCCTGGTCGAACTGGATCGCGTTCTCCTTGATGCCGTTGAACATCTCGGAGAAGTCGTTGATGCCCTTCACGGCGGCCAGCAGGCTGGTGTCGAAGTTGTTGTAGGTCGTGCGGATGACCTCGCTGGACTGCTGGAAGACCATGCCGTCGTCGACGAGGGTGTTGACCCGGTTGCGCAGGTTGCTGAGCACCGGCAGCAGGTTCTCGTGGGCGTCGTGCAGCAGGCTCACGACCTCCTCGATCTTGTGGTAGTCGAGGTTGATGCCGTTGTAGCTGGCCATGGGGTTCCTGTCCGTTCCTGTCGGTCTCGATGCGGTTGTCGGGTGGTCACCAGGCGGCGGGCGTGGAGTTGTAGTCGTCGTCCCCGCCGCCGCCGTCGTCGTCGGTGTTGCCGCCCACCTGCTGCCAGTCCGGCTGGTTGCCGTTGGCGTCCTTGGGGCCGCGGGTGTACTCGGTGCGGTCGCCGTCACTGCCGGTGGTCACCATCGTGCCGCTGCCGTCGGAGTTGAGGTTGGTCTCCGAGTGCACGGTGCTGCCGTCCGGGTACGAGGTGTCCGTGGTGTAGTGGTTGCCGTCGCTGGAGTAGTTGGTGACCGAGGTGTACGTCTTGCCGTCGTAGGTGACGGTGGACTCCTCCTTGATCACGTGGCGCTGGTCGTCGAGCGTGAGATGCGTGTGGACGCTGCCGCGGTCGGTGGTGATCGTCTGGTCCAGCGGCGGGTCGCCGGGGTCGGTGGCGGAGCAGAAGTCCGGCATCGTGCCGTCCGGGCCGGGCACGCACTGGTCGAGGTGGGACTGCTTGTAGTCCCACAGGTCCTTGTCCCGGAAGTAGTTCTGCAGGCCCAGGTTGCTGCCCGTGATGCCCATGCCCTGGGCGAGTTCGGAGTCGAACGACAGGAACGCCTCGCCCACCGAACCGAAGGCGCCCGCCAGCTCCTTGAGGCCCTTGTCCGCGTGGGACATCGTGCTGCTGGCGTTGGAGTAGAAGCCCGAGAGCGCGTCGGCCAGGGTCTGGTCGCCCAGGACCGTCAGGGCCTCGCTGGAGGTGTATCCGTCGTAGTCCGTCTGGCCCAGCCGCGAGAAGGTGCTGTTGTCCAGGAGCGGACCGATGTCGCCGGCCAGGTTCTCCAGGTCCCGTTTGGCGTCGTTGAGGACGTTGTATTCGATTTTCAGGCTGTCGGCCATGAGCGGTCCTCCCAGTCGCGACTCCGGTCAGTTGGACCACGCCGCACGCGCCCCGCCGGTTCACCGCGGACGACGGCTGTAACCCAGATCACGTGAACCGCAGCGGCCGCTGGGGCGTGGTCAGTTGGGGAGTGACCGCCCCGAGCCCGTCAGCTTCCGGGAGGAACCCGTATGCCGCGCCCGACCGACTGGAACGCGATCGGGCTGGACAGTGACCCCACGCCCGGTGATCCCGACCAGATCCGGACGCTGTCCACGGAGCTCAACCACCTGGGTTCCGAGGCCCGCCGCATCAGCACGGCGATCGACGCGGTCATGAACACCGCCGGTGACAGCGTCTTCGTCGGCGAGGCCGCCGACGCCCTGCGCGGCAAGGTCAACGACCGGCTGCGCGGGCACATCGAGGACGTGGCGCAGTCCTTCGAGAGCGCGGCGACCGCGCTGACCACCTGGGCGGACAAACTCGTCGACCTCCAGTCCCGGGCCGACGGCGCGCTCAACTCGGGCCGCGGACTGTCCGAGGACGATCCCGACCGGGAGACGTACGCCTCGACGGCCCGGCAGGCCGGCACCGAGCACGGCGAGGGTGCCGCCGCAGCGGCGAGCAGCATCTCGGGTGTCTCCAACATCCAGCTGCCGATCTCCAAGTGCCAGATCTTCTGGGAGGCGTTCCAGTGGCTGGCGATCATCCTGATCGTGCCGGCGCTGATCTTCGGCGGTCCGATCGCGCTGCTCGCCCTCGGCGTCAACCTGACCCTCTTCATCAAGACGATCGTCGACTTCGCCAACGGCAACGCGAGCTTCCTCGACCTCTTCCTCGCCGGCCTCGGCATCCTGGCGCCCACCACCAAGGCGCTGCCGATCTTCCAGATCATCAAGAACGTCGCGACGAGCGCGTTCGCCAAGGGGTTCGCCAACATCGCACGGGGCACCTTCCAGGCCCTGCGCAACCTGTTCACCAACGGCTTCCGCCCCACGACCCTGCTGCTCGGCCTGAAGGACCTGGTGCGGCTGGGCAGCACCTGGGTCTACAAGGGCGGCCTGTGGGTGCTGGACGGCATCCACAACCTGCCCGGCATCATCGGCCGTGGGGTCAACTCGGTCGGTCTGACGATCGTGCAGGGCTTCAAGGGGATCCCCGCGTTCGTCCGCGGGCTGCCCGAGACGCTCTCCAAGGGCTGGGAGACGACCAAGACCTGGCTGGGCAACGAGTTCGGCGGCACCAGGTGGCTGCGGATCTTCCTGCCGGTGGACGCGGCGGAGATCGGCGAGTACGGCTTCGCGCGCGCCCTGCGGATCGGTCTCTTCGACCGCGGTGTGCTCGGGCAGCACGTCTTCGGCGCCCCGATCACCAGCAGCATCGGCCGTACGATCAGCTCGGTCCCGGTCGACCCGCGCACCGTCGACGCCCTGGTCGACATGCCCCGCATCCAGCTGAACGAGGTGCGGTTCGGGGCGGGTTCGGGGCAGAGCAGCATCCGCAACCTGGACCTCGACATCCCGAGCACGCATCTGGACGTCACCTCGACGCTGCGGCCGCCGTCCCTGAACCTGGGTGACGTCGGCGCGATCGCGCACCGCGGCAACTTCGGTGTCCACGCGGCGCGCACGGTGGACGCGCTGGTCGACATGCCCCATGTACAGCTGGGCAACGTGCGCGTGGAGAACTTCGGCGCGCTGGGCGGGCATGCGGAGCTCGGGGTGAGCGCCGTCGCCACGCCGACCGTCACCACCGCGTCCGGCCTGCACGTGCCCGCCTCGGCCGGGGTCCCCGGCGCCACCCACGGCATCACCGACACGCCGGTGGCGGCCGTCTCCGGGGGCGCCCACACCACGCTCACCGGGCTGCCTCCGACGCCGGCGAACCTCACCTCCCACGCCGACGTGCTGCTGCCGGGCGGCGCGCACAACACCACCCACACACCGGGCAGCACCGTCCTCACCGGCACCCACGCCACACCGCCGCCGGTCGCGGCCACGCTCGGCGACCTCCCGACCGCCGACCCGACCGCGGGCACCCTGCACTCCGCGTTCACCGGCACCCCGGGCGTGGGCACCGTGCACGCGCCGGGCACCCCCGGCATCGGCGCCGCCCACACCACGCTGACCGGTACGCCGGGCACGAACATCGCCCACACCGCCCTCGACTCGGCACCGGCACCCGGCGCCCCGCACGACGTGGCGGCGCCGCACAGCCTGCTCACCGGCCCCACGACCGTCGCCCACCCCTCCCCGACCGGCATCGGGCACGGCGGACCGGGCAGCGTCGACGCCGGGGTCTCGGCCTTCGACCTGCTCGCCGGCACCCGCCACAACACCCCGCACTCCCCCGTGGCGCCCGGCACCGGCGACGCCCTCGCCGACCGCACCACCAGCGCCCTCAACGCCCACCAGACCCGTCTCCACCTCGACGAACTCGTCCACCAGCCGGGCTCGCCACGCCCCGGCACCCCGGCGGAGCGGCTGCCGCACGGATCGCCGTCCCCGGCGCCCGGGACGCCGGACCGGCTCACGATCACCCCGGCCACCCCGGACCGGCTGACGACGAGCCCGGCGAACCCCATCACTGGCGACCGGTTCACGGTCAACGCCGGGACGCACGAGGCGGCTCCGACCCCCGTCGGCGGCTCCGGGCACCCGGGTCCCGGCGGCGACCACAGCCGTTCGGCCCTCGACCTTGTCGACACCGGCCGCAGCGCCCGCACCACCGACAGCCCCGCCTTCGCCGGCACTCCCGCCCACACGGACGCCGACAAGGGCCTGGCCGGATCGGCCACCGGAACGTCCGGGCATGCCCCGGAGCACCTGCCGGAGCAGGGCGCCGCATCCTCGGCCTCGGCCTCGGCCTCGGGCGACAAGTACAAGCTGCAGTTCGACGAGTCCGCCCTCGGTCATACCGTGAAGGACTTCGACGGGGTCAAGGTCGTCACCGACAGGACGAGCGCCCCCTACCTCGGCGGGGCGAGCGTCGACTTCGTGAACACGGTCGAGAAGCAGGGCTTCACGATCGACATGCCGTCCGGCTCCGCCGGCCACGGCGGCGACGCCTTCGACTCCGCGCCGGCCGCAGCCCACTCCGACGGCTTCGACAAGCTCCTGGAGGACCCCAACGTCGTCAGGGTGCCCGGCGACCATCAGCTGGCGCTCAAGGCACCGCGCACCGGCACGCCCGAACTCCACGGCGGCGCGGTCGAGTCGGGCCTGTACACCGTGGAGAAGCAGGGCACCGCCATCGTCGTACGGCAGCTGGACGCCGTCGGCGGCACGGTGGCGCACAGCTGGACGTTCAAGCGGCTGGGCGGCCTCCGCCTCGCCGAGGAGACCGTGCGGTTCGGCGACGGCCCGTTCAGCGGGGTGAGCGTCAAGGTCGCGGGCAAGTCCGTGGACTCCGTGAGCGACGGCGCCGGTACCTGGCCGGCGAGGCTGAGCGGCGAGGACGAGATCGTCGTCGCCTCCACCTCCGGCAACCACGTCTACAGCCGGTCCACCGGCGACCTGCTGCGCACGTCCACCCCGGACGTCGCCCTGCCCCCGCGCCCGGCCGGACTCACCGGCCCGGCCGCGGACAGCTGGGACGCCGCCGCCCACGCGGCCCGCGGGCACATGGGCAAGGCCGCCACCGACAACGAGACCAAGCTCTTCATGCAGGGCGTCATCGGCGGCGCCTTCACCTCGAAGAAGGGATACGGCGGCTTCGTCAACCCCAGTGCCCTGGAGGCCAATCCGGGCCTGGTGGGCAAGGTCAAGCAGTTCAACAAGGTCGCCGGCGACCTCATGTTCGAGGGTCCCAACCAGCGCATGACGGTGTGGCGGGGCGTGTCCATGGACCCGCGGGCCGCCCAGGCCGACGTGTTCGTGGAGCGGCTGCCCGCCTCGACCTCCAACAACCGCGCCTTCCAGGCGGAGTGGGCGAAGAACGGCGTCAACAGCAACCGCGTCGTCTTCGAGATCGACGTTCCCGCCGACCACGGCAAGCTCGCCATGGCCTACCCGCCGGGATACGAGAAGGCCGCCGACGACGCCCTCGCGCTCAACCAGGACCAGTGGGAGATCACCCTCTCGCCGACCCGGCTCAAGCGCACCGGCCCGGCCCGTGTCGAGGGCGACATCACCGTCATCCCGGTACGGGCCGAACAGATCCCGGAGGCCCAGCTCGGCGACCTCATCAACGCGAAGTGGTCCGGGCTGCACTCGGGCGAGGCGTTCGAGGACTTCGGCCGCGCCTTCGGGCAGGACGCGATGCGCCGCTGGGAAGGCCTCGGCGACGCGGTCGTGCGGGAGGGCGGGGACGGCCCGAACGTGAAGACGTTCACCGTCGGCCGGCCAGGCTACACGGACGAGATGACCATCACGGTCACCCACAAGGTGGACGACAACGCGGTGTCCGTCACGATCACCGGCGGCGACCGCACCTTCACCAGGGAGTGGAGCGGCACCGGCTTCAACGACCTCGCCGCCGACCTGCGCGGCCACGTCCTCCACAACAACGAACTGCTCAGCTCCCTGCCGACGCCGACGTCCTGGGGCAAGGAGCTGCCGAGCCCCGCCCACCCCACCGCGGCGCACACGGAGACGCCCGTCCCCAGCCCGACCCGGGGCACGCCCGACACGGAGACGGCCCTGCCCGGGGCCACCCACACCGGTCCCGACACGGAAACGGCCGTACCGGGCACTGCGCACGGGACCCCCGACACGGCGCCCGCACCGCGGCCGGACACCCCGCGTGCGGGCGGTGGCCAGGAGCTGCCGGGGCGGGGACCGCGGCTCACGCCGGCCCAGATCGAGGAGGCCTGGTTCCGGGACGGGCAGCGCGTCGACGCGTTGTTCGGCCACGCGGACGACCCGCTGCGGCAGGCCCGTCGCGACGCCTGGCGGGACTACGTCCAGGCGCGTTACGACCTGGGCCGGGCCGAGGACCTGCTGCCGCACAACGGCCACGCGGGCGGCTCCAACGGCCCCACCGTCGCCGAGATCCGCGCCCGCGACAGGGTCGACACCGCCCGGCAGCAGTACGACGCCACCCGCACCCGCCTGACCGACCTCGACGTCAACCCGGTGCGGATGGAGGCCGACCTCTCCGCCCTGCGGCAGCTCAGTCTGAAGGAGCGGCCCCGCGCGCTCGGCGGCACGGCCCTGCCCGCCGACGACGCCACTCCCCCGCCCGCCCACTCCGCTCCGGCCCTCCACAGTGAGACGGAGGCGGCCGCCCCGCTGACGCCTCCGCAACAGCTGGCCAAGTCCCTCGGCGAGCACACCGAGGCCCAGCGCGGCGTGCAGCAGGCCGAGAGCAACCTCGCCAACGCCGGCGACAACCAGCGCCCGGCCATGCAGGCGGCCCTGGACAAGGCGAACGACGAGGCGTCCCAGATCGCGATCCGCCTGGACGAGGACATGACGCAGGCGTTGAGCGACGGCCGGCTCTCCCAGCGCGACCTCAACCTGCTGGTCGACCAGTTCGCCGGCGCCGGCGAGATCCAGCGGGCCCTGCGGTTCCAGGAACACGCCCTGAGTCTGGACGCCCAGGCCCGGCACGCGCCCGAGGCCGCCGGCGCGGACCATTTCATCAAGACCGGCAAGGAGATCGAGGAGCAGTCGCTCGAACTGCGTGGGCTCACCCAGCGGCTGGAGAACCTGGTCAAGTCGGGCAAGAAGACCCCGCTGGAACTCCAGGGCCTCGCCCAGACCCTCGACAAGGCGGCCGACAACCTCGACGCCTCCCTCAAGGGTTTCGTCAAGGACGCCGCCGAGCTGGGCGGTGTCTACACCCTCCGCAACGAACACGCCCCCGTCTCCACCGTGGCCCACGAGCTCGCCAGGAAGGTCGACGACGCCGTCAAGGCCGCGAGGCCCGGCGACTCCATCGCCCTGAAGGGCTTCCACGGCACGGAGTTCTCGATCTCCCGCCTCCAGCGCGACATGCCGGAGATCGCCCGCCACCTCCGCAGCAACAAGGCGTACGCCGAGGTGCACACCGGAAAGCAGTGGAAGGCCGAACTGCCCGGCTCGCAGGAGCAGTGGAAGAAGATCTTCCCCAAGTTCGAGGACTTCGAGAAACTCTCCGACGCGCAGAAGACGCATTTCGTGGAGAAGCTGTCCGAACGCAACATCACGCAGTTGCGCCGGGACGTCGACGAGCTGCTGAACAGCCTGCCGCAGGCGGAGCGCGCACAGTTCGAGAAGCTGCTGACCAGCCTGGAGAACCTGCCCTACCGCATCAAGCACGCGACTCCCGCCTACCACGCCATCGCCAACAGCGGTGTGATGTCCTCACAGGGCGACCTGACCCGACGGGGCATCAGGTTCCTCGCGTCCGGCAAAAGTTCGGGGAAGAACACCTCCAACCTCGGCAACGACGACTTCGTCTTCTTCCGGATGGAGGCCGGCGACAAGCCGATGGCGACCCGGTACGGGCCGACCACACTCGTCTTCGACGCCAAGGTCCTCAAGGAGCGGGGCGGTTGGGTTTCGCTGCACGACCAGCTGCACCCGCTGGACCGCGAGACGATGCGCGACCTGAAGTTCGGCGACGACACGGTCCGCAGCGCCAAGTACGACGACGGCTTCGACGAGATGGGCAAGCGGGCCCGCTGGACGTACGAGTATCCCGGCGGCGGCGAGTCCCGCACGGTCTCCTTCGACCAGGAGGTCTTCCACGGCGCGCACGTCCAGGAGGCGCTCGCCCTGTCCGTGGTGCGCGAGGTGCACCGGATCGGCGGCGGGTTCAAGGACGATGTCCTCAAGCTCGTCCAGGGTCCGGTCGATGTGGAGAAGATGGGCGCGGTCGTCTCCAAGCTGTACCGGCCCGAGGCCAAGTTCGGTTCCGGGCTGCCGATCAACCCGTTCTCCAGCCAGGTCGAATCGCGGTGGCCGAAGCCGCTCAAGGTCCACGACATGGAGGGCGACGGACGCTATCTCGCCGACGGCACGGTGGACCCGGCCGCGCGGGCCGCGGGCAAGGCGTTCGACGAGGCGTCCGACAAGGTGCGCCAGGCCGACAACGCCGTCGTCAGCGGCAACAGGAAGGCGCAGCGCTACAACCTCAACAAGGCACAGCCCCTCGCCAAGCAGGCGGTCGAGCTGACGCAGCAGTTCCACGACATCGCCCAGGGCGCCCGCAAGGACATGGCGAAGGGGCTGCTCGACGAGCGGACGAAGCTTCTCGACGACATCAACGGACGTATCGACGCCCTGAAGCAGCAGCCCGACCCGGACGCAGTGAAGACGCAGCCCAGGCCGGGCAGGAACCAGGGCGCCGGGACCTCCTCGTCGGCCGTCGCGCCGAACGGACCCAACCTGAACACGCTCCCGCAAGCGGCCGAGGACGCGCTCAAGGCCGTGCCGGGCATCACCGAGCAGATGAAGAAGATGGTCCGGGCACTCGCCAACTCGGACGGCTTCCGGTCCCTGCCGGACTCCAAGGTCGGCGCGCAGACCACTGCGGCCGTCGACCTGGGCAGGACCGCCTTCGACAAGGCGTTCAAGCACCTGTCCAAGGCGAAACTGGTCTACGGCGACGGCGCGGGCCTCCACTTCACGGACGACGGCCGCCGGCTGTTCCTGCCGCCGAGCGCCGACACCAAGACAGCGGCGCCGTCCGGGTCCGGTGCGACCGACGTCCACACGACCCCGGCCCACGCCCAACACGAGCTCCCCCACACCCAGTTGGGCCCCGACACCAAGGCCCCCGCGGTCACCGGCGACGGCCTCGCGTCCCACAGCCCGGACACCACCGCCCCGGCGCCGCACGACCTCGGCACCGGATCACCGGCACCGCACCACGCCGGCACGCACACCGTGTCTCCGGCACCCCACGACCTCGACACCAAGTCCCCGACGCCGCACGACACCGACACGCAGTCGCCCGCACCGCACCGCATCGACTCCGAGACGGCGCCGCCGCTGATCAAGGAGAGCGACACCACCGTTTCGCACTCGACGAATCACGGCGCCGCCACGCACCCCCTCGACGCGGAGACCACGCCGCAGCGCCTCTCCGACACCATCACACCGCACCGTCCCGCCGAGACCGAGACGGAGACCTTCCAGCCCCACCCGCTCGACACCGGCACGCCTCCGTCCCGGCTCACGGAGACGGACACGACCACACCGCACCTCGCCGACACCGAGACACGCACACCCCGTCTCGCAGACACCGACACCACCCCGCCGCACCCCGACGAGACCGACACCACCCCGCCGCACCCCGACGAGACCGACACCACCCCGCCCCACCCCACCGAATCCGACACGGCCGCAACGCATCTCGACGACGTCCACTCGGCCGCCCCGCACCGCACCGGCGACGGCGACTTCGCCTCGATGCCCCCGCGAGACGACACACGGCTCGGCGGCGGCCGGTCCACACGGCCGCTCGGTGACGCCGTCCTCGACGACATGCTCGGGCCGCCCCGGCGGACCGGCGACACCACTGCGACGACGGCGCCCGGCACCGCTCGCCCGGCCGCGCCCGACCTCCTCGACCGGGCCGCCTTCCGCCGTAACACGTACCGGGAGAACGGCATCCGCGCCCGCTCGCAGATCCGGTACGTCGACCGCGCCCTCGACGCCTTCCACCGCGTCCCCGCCGACCAGTTGGCGCAGCGGGCCCAGGCCCTCGACAACCTGGCCGACGCGGCCCAGCGCTTCCTGCGGGACCGCCCGGACTCCGTCCGCCGCGCCGGAGTGGAACAACTGCTGCACCAGGTGCGGGCCGAGGCGAACGCCCACCGGCTGCTCGACGACTTCCGGCGGCTCGGCGGCGACGGGGACGGACTGGCCGGCCGCGTCCGTACCGCGCTCGCCGACGGCGGCACGACCCCGCACACGCAGACCAGACTCCAGACGGTGCTCGACGGCATGGACAGGTCCGCGCAGGCCCGGCGGCAGATTGACGCCCTGAGCCTGCTGGACGGCACCCGGCCGCTCCGGAACACCGGTGACACCACCCTCGCGGCACCGCCCCGGCTGGACGGCGACACGACCCCGGCGGCACCCGCCCGCCTCGATGGCGACACCAGCCCCGCGGCACCGGTCCGTCCCGACATCGACAGCACCCCCGCCGCACCTGCCCGGCCGGACCGTGGCAAGGGTCCGGCCGTGCCCTCACGGCAGCCCGGGGAGACGCCGTGGGCGGAGGATTCGGCGCGGTTCGACGAGCTGCTGGGCGGCGACGGCCGGCCGTTCCGCGAGGCCTGGGTCGAGCTGTCGTCCGCCCGGGTCGAACTGAACCGGGTCGAGGATCTGCGCACCGCGCCGGGCGGAGCCAGCACCTCACGGGGTGTCAGTGAGTACGACGTGCAGCTCAACCACGAACTGATAGCCGCTCAGGACCGTTTCCGCACCGCGTACACGAACCTGGAGGACCTCGGAATCCCTCCGACCGAGATCGAGGCCCGGATCCAGGAGATCCAGATCGGGGCCACCCGGCGCGGCGCGACGCTCGGCGCGGGCAAGCACGAAACGCTGCCCGACACCGCCCCGCCCGTGGTCAACCACGTCGCTCTGAACAACTCGGGCGTGAGCGGGCCGAACGGCCTGAACATCGAGCGGAGCGTGGGCCAGGACGGCGCGGTGACGCTGCGGATGGTCGACCAGCACTTCCACCCGGACCCGACGCGCACGGTCGTCGCCCGGACGGACGGCGGTTTCGACGTCCGGCACACTCAGTCGGACACCGTCGACACCTACACCGCGAACGGCGACCGGATCGCCTACGACATGCCGCTGCGCGGGGCCGACGGCGGACCGACAGGACTGCGCCTGCACACTGACATCAACGGCCACGGCGCCCGCCAGACCCTGACGGTGCAGGGCCCCGGAGCGGACCGGCTGACCGCCTTCCCGCTGCCCGACGACGCCACGCGGATCACCCATCTCGACACCGGCGTCACCCAGCGCGTGGACTCCCTGGGCCTCCGTCTCGACGAGGGCGTCCAGCTCACCGGCCGGGACGGTGTCCCCGCCGAGGCCGACCGGGTGTGGGTCACCGACGGCGCCGACGTCCATGTCACCGATCTCGCGGGCAACCGGCTGGACCTGCGGGTGCAGGACCTGGGTGACGGGAACGGCATCAGGGTCACCGACGGGACGACCGGGGTGTCCGTACGCCACGACGGCGGGGGTCGCCTCCAGGAGACCGGTGTCTCGCTGACCGGCCCGCGGGGCGATCGCGGGCAGCGGTTCCTGGCCGACGACGGCGCGGGCCGCTTCACGCTGACCGACGAGTCCGGTGCCCGGCAGCCCCAGACGGTCACCACGCTGCCCGGCGGCTCCGGCTTCCGGGTGACCGACGAGACGAGCGGCGCGACCAGCAGGTTCACGGCCGACGGCCGTTACCAGGACGTCGGTCTCGCGCTGTTCGACCCGGCGGCGAACGCACGCGGCGGCCGGATCGTCGTACCGGACGGCGCGGGCGGTCACCGTCTCACCGACGCGGCGGGGCAGCCGCTGCCCCAACGGGTGGTCGCGGTCGGCGGCAACCGGCCGCGCACGATCGACGACGTCACCGGCGAGTCCGTGCTGTACGACGCCGAGGGCCGCCCGGTGACCACCTCGACCGCGCTGGCCGACCCGCTCAGCGGGCAGCGCGGCGCCCGGTTCGCCGAGCCCGACGGCGCCGGCGGCCACCGTCTCACCGACGCCGACGGCAACCGGCTGCCCGACACCGTCACCGCGCTGGCGGACAACGGCGGTTTCCGCACCGTCCACGACACCGGTCACCGCACCTTCGCGCCCGACGGCGACTTCGCGGGCGACGGGCTGCGACTGACCGGACGGGACGGCGTACCGGCCGGGCATCTCGACCGGCCGCTCGGCGCGGCTCCGCACTGGCTGGACGACGCCTTCGCGCCCAACCCGGCGCGGGCGGTCACCTTCGACCCGGCCGGCCGCATCGAGATCCCCCGCCCCGGCGGCGGCCACCAGGTCTTCGACCAGCACACCGGCCGGTTCGTCCAGGAGACGGTCCCGCTGCCCGGCGGAGGTCACCAAACCACCCTGGCCGACGGGACCTTCACCCGGTACGACGCCCAGGGCGCCGTCACGGCCACCGGCACCCCGCTGCCTGCGGGCCACGGCGGACGCCTTCTCGTCACGGATCCGCCGACCGCGGCGCACCCCACCGCCTGGCTGGAGGACGCGGCGGGCGGCCGGCTCGCGCACTGGGACGCCGCCCGGCGGCCCGACGGCACCACCCGGATCGCCTTCAACGACCGGACCAGCCCGCGGCACGGCGAGTTCGTGCACCTGGCGGCCGACGGGAGCGTCGCCCGGCAGGGCTTCAACGTGCTGGACAACGGGCGGCGGACGGACTACCGGTACGTCGTCGACCACACCACGAACACCTGGGAGCGGACCACCAGGTCCGGTGCACCGGTGGCGTCCGGGGCCTTCCACCGCGGCACCGCCGACCTGTCCGGCGCGGCGGGCGGTCACATCCAGCTGCTCAGCTCGACCAAGAAGCAGGTGCCGGTCTTCGAACGCCGGGTGCTGCCGGGTGGCTCCGGGGGTGTGGTCGACTCCTTCCGGCGGACCGACACGATCGACTTCGCCCGCACCAACCCCCGTACCCACTGGGTGCGGTGGGACGACACCGGCACTCCGGTCGGCACGGGCAGCCGGCACTACGACACGGCGGGCACCGGCTGGCGCGACACCGACGGCCGTGGCCGCACGGTGCGCGAGTACCGCGACGGGCTGCAGAAGTTCAACGGCCGGACCGGCCACACCCTGGGCGTCGACGACGGCAACGGGGCCTGGACCTGGCACCGTTACGACGGCGACGGCAGGGTGATCGCCTCGGGCCCGCGGACCCGGGAGCGCGTCGGCAGCGGCTGGACCGACCGCACCGCGGACGGCCGGATCGCCCAGCGGCAGTGGGGCATGGCCGAGTGGCCCGAGCGGGCCGGGCAGTACCAGGAACACGCCATGAACCCGGGCGACGGGACCCTCCGCGCCACCTGGGAGCGGCATTCCCCGCACGGCAAGGAGGTGGGCAAGCGCGAGGCCTTCGGCGACGGCTTCCTGACCACCGACCGCTGGCGCGAGCAGCGTCCGCCCACCTGGGTCCGCACCCGCTGGCTGGCCGGCGCCGAGCACACCCGGCCGCCGTACGCCCACGTCCGGGGCGACGACACCTACCAGTTGTTCACCTGGACGAAGGAGGCGCGCGACGGCGCCACCACCTCCGGGGTGCGTTACGTCGGCATGGACGGCAGCGCTCTCGACCTGGCGGCCGACGGCACCTTCGCGCGCTTCAGCGGCAAGCTGCACGACGGCACGTCCCTGAAGGTCGGCGATCACGCGGCGCGCCCCGGCCACGCCCCGGCCGATCCGGCCGCCCACCCCTGGCAGGCCGGCGACCTCAGGGGCTACCGCGAACCGCTCGCGAACGACCCGCAGGGCAGGCTCTGGCAGGACGTCCACCAGGACGCCGGCGGCGTCACCCGGACCGCCCGCGAGGGCCGCCCGAACGGGGTCGTGCGGGAGTTCACCGGTGACCGCACCTGGGTGGACCGGGACCCGCACGGCAACCTCGTCGGGCAGAGCCACGCCAACCCGGACGGCACCGCCGGACACGTGATCCAGGGCTCCGGCCGCGCCGACTCCGGCCGCTGGGCCTGGCGTGAGCTGGACGCCCAGGGCACCGAACTCGGCCGCGGCCGACGGGAGTTCTTCCGTGGCTCGAACGACTCGCGGCTGCCCTGGGACGACTCCTACCGGGACTACGACGGCAACGGGAACCTGGTCCGCGAGCGCCGGATGCTGGACTCCGGCCGGTACGTCGACGCCTGGCGGGACGACCAGGGCAACTGGCGCGCCAGCACCCATGAACGCAACGGCACGCCCATCGCCGTGGGCAACGGCGAGCAGGTCCGCCGCTGGTGGAACGGCCGTGCGTGGCAGGACCAATGGACGGACGGCGCCCGCCACTTCCGTGACGAGCTGCGCGTGCCGGGCCAAGCCGCGCCGACCGTCCTGCGCGAGACCCCGTTGCACAACGGCGGACCGCTGCGGGTGCGGGCGTACAGCACGACCGTCACGCAGAACACCCCGGCCGGTTCGGTCTGGAAGGAGTTCGACCACGGCAGCGTGGTGCGGGAGCGCAAGGCGGACGGCGGCGGGTTCCTGGAGACCGACGCCTGGCGCGGCCAGTGGAACCGTTACAGCAGGAACGGCGATCTGATCGGTCAACGTACCGACAGCGGGCTGGTGTTCGAGCGGGACACGTTCAACACCTGGCGGCTGGTCGGCAACGAGTACGACTTCCGCGGCGCGCTCACCGAGATCCGCGGCTGGGGCCGTACCACCCGTGAGGCCCAGCGCATGCCGTGGTCCGGCACGCTCCTGCCGGACGGCAACGCGGCGCTGCGCGAGGCACGTTACGAGCCGTACTGGCAGTCCGTGGCCAAGAAGGCGGCGCTGGAGTTCGGTCAGGAGTTCATCCTGGAGTTCGGCGCGAACCTCGCCGTCAACGGGATCGTGGCCGCCGTCCAGAACAAGCCCTTCACAGGCAAGGACGCACTCAAGTCGTTCGCCAACGCGGCGGTCGGCGCGACCATCAAGACCGGGCTGAGCACCGCGGTGCACGAGAACCGGGCCCTCGGGTTCGAGAGGCTCGGCCAGTTCAAGACGGGCATCGCCAACGTCGACGGCGGCAAGCCGTGGACCCGCCGTCCGCTCAACCACGACAAGACCTGGGTCAACGAGTGGGCGGGCAACGAGACGCCGACCCGCTGGCGTGGCGGTATGTACGACTTCTCGTTCGGTGTCCTGAGCAGTGCGCTGTCCGGCTGGGTCAACGGCAGCATGAACGCGGCCGTGTGGGGCGTGACCGACGCGAACGGGCAGACCGTGAAGCTGCACGGCGGGGACGCGGTGTGGGAGGGCGGGATCAACGCCGCCGCCTCGGTCACCACGGCCGCCACCACCGGACTCGTCAAGAACGTCTTCGTGATGAGTGCCGGCAGCCGGCTCTTCCACCGCCAGGGCTTCGCCGACTTCTGGATCCAGCTACCCTTCAAGATCTTCGAGAAGACGATCCAGTCGCTGTACCTGACCAGTACGTATCGTGCGAGCATCAATCCGACGTACTACCAGGCACCGTGACCGGGCAGCGGCGAGCACCGAGGACTGAGGAACGCAGATGACCACCCGTCACACCGTGGCGCCCAAGGGGCAGGGCGGCCGGGGCGCGTACCGGACCATCGGCGAGGCGATACGCGCGGCCTCACCCGGCGACCTGGTGGTGATCGCCCCGGGCACCTGGACGGAGAACCTGGTCCTGGACCGCGCGGTGGTGCTCACGGCGGAGCACGGCCGGGGCAGCGTGGTGATCGCGGCGCCGCCCGGTGAGGCGCCCGCGGTGACCGTGGACGGGCCGGACTGCGCCCTGCACAACATCACGGTGTGGGGTTCGGACGCGGGCCTGCCCGCCGTGAGCGTGTCGCCGGGCGCCGGGCTGGTCCTGGAGGAGTGCTCGGTGGAAGGCGGCCGGGTCCAGGTGAAGGGCCCGGACGACGAGGAGGGCGGTACGACGGCCGTCGTCCTGCGCCGCTGCCGTCTGGAGGGGGCCAGGCTGGCCGGTCTGCACCTGGCGGGCGGTGTCCGGGGCCGCCTGGAGGACACCGCGATGACCGGCGTCGACGGCACGGGTGTGGTGCTCTCCGGCACCGCGAGCCTGGACGCCGTACGGCTGCGGCTCGAACGCACCACCGGGTCCGGGGTGCGGCTGCGCGGCCGGTCCCGGCTGCGGCTGACCGACTCGGTGCTGGCGGGCAGTGGCCGGGCGGGGCTGCTCCTGGAGGACTCGACCGAGGCCACGGCCGGGGAGTCGCGGATCGAGACGCCCGGGGCGGCGGGGGTGCATCTGACCGGTTCGGCGCGGGCCGAGCTGACCGACTGCCGGATCCGGGGCGCCGCCGCCAGCGGGCTGGTCGTGCAGGAGACCGCGCGGCTGAGCGCCTCGGGGTGTTCCGTGGCCGACGCGGGGGCCAACGGGCTCCTGGTCACGGGTTCGGGCGAGGCGGAGCTGGCCGACTGCCGGATCGACCGGAGTACCTTCAGCGCGGTCCACCTGGCCGGCACGGCCGTCGGGCGGCTCGCCGACTGCCGGGTGCGGGGCGGCTCCGAGCACGGGGTGCACGCCACGGGCGAGGCCCGGATCGAGCTGACCGACTGCGGGATATCCGACGTCGCCATGACCGGCGTCAGCGTCCTGGAGCGGGCGGTGGCCACGCTCACCGGCTGCCGGGTCGCCGGGTCCGCCGCCGGGATCGGCATCGGCTCCCCCGCCGGCAGCACGGTCGCGGACACCACGGTGACCGGGACGAAGGAGATCGGCGTGCAGGTCGCCAAGGGCGCCACCGTCTCCCTCGCCGGGATCCGGATCAGCGGCGCGGGAGCCGCCGGTCTGGTGGTCGACGAGGGCGCCGAGGCGACGGTGACGGGCGGCCGGGTCGAGGACTGCGCGGGCTCCGGCGCCGTCGTGTGGACCGGCGCCAGGCCGGAGGTGACCGGGCTGCACATCGACCGGCCGGGCAAGAACGGAGTGTTCCTGGCCGAGGGCGCGGGCGGCACGTTCACCTCGCTCGAGGTCACCCGGGCGGGCTTCCCGGCCCTGCACGTCGCCAAGGGCGCCGACCCGGTCTTCCGGCACTGCCGGATCCGGGACTGCGCGGAGGCGCTGGGCACCGACGAGGGCGCCGAGCCGGTCCTGGAGGACTGCACGGCCGACGGCACCCCGCTGACCTTCGGCACCCCGGCCGCGGCCCCGGCGAACGGCAGACCCGGTGCCACCTCCTCCTCCGCTTCCGCCACCAAAGCCGCCGACGACTCCGAGGAGCCGGAGGAGGAGAACCTGGAGGACCTGCTCGGCGAACTCCACGAGCTGGTGGGCCTGGACCGCGTGAAACAGGACGTCGGCTCCCTGGTCAAGCTCATGCAGACGGTCCGCCGCCGCGAGGAGGCCGGGCTGCCGGCCCCGCCGCTCAGCCGCCACCTGGTGTTCGCCGGCAACCCCGGCACCGGAAAGACCACGGTCGCCCGCCTCTACGGCCGCCTCCTCAAGGCCCTCGGCCTGCTCCGCCGGGGTCATCTCGTCGAGGTCGACCGGACCGCGCTCGTCGGCGAGTACGTCGGCCACACCGGTCCGAAGACCACCGCCGCCTTCAACCGGGCGCTCGGCGGTGTGCTCTTCATCGACGAGGCCTACTCCCTGGCCCCGGCCTTCGCCGGCAACGACTTCGGCACCGAGGCCGTCGCGACCCTGGTGAAGCTGATGGAGGACCACCGCGACGACGTGGTGGTCATCGCCGCCGGCTACCCCGGTGACATGCACCGCTTCATCGGCTCCAACCCCGGTCTCGCCTCCCGTTTCGGCCGCACCCTCCTCTTCGAGGACTACGAGCCGGGGGAGCTGGTGTCGATCGTCGAGTTCCAGGCGGGGCAGCACCGCTACGAGCTGACTCCCACGGCCCGTACCGAACTGTTCTCCCTCTTCCAGGCGATGCCCCGGGGCGAGGGGTTCGGCAACGGCCGCTCGGCCCGCCAGATCTTCCAGGAGATGACCGAACGCCAGGCCCAGCGCGTCGCCGAGCTCACCGCCCCGACGGCGGAGCAGCTGATCAGCCTGGAGGCCCACGACCTGCCCCACCCTGCCGCCCGCTGACGGCACGCTTCGTTCCGTACAATTTGAGGCCGAACGAAAGTCGAGAAGGAGTCACCCGTGCCCGGTCACCGGTCCATCACCGAAGCGGAGAAGCTCGCCTCGGCGAAACTCGGCGGGATCCCGGTCCGCCGGGACCAGATGGCGGCCGTGGCGAACATCCACCGGGCCGCCTCCGCCGTGCGCCAGCACCTGGAGAACTCCGTGCTGCGCGGCTCGGACCTCACCTGGACCGCGTTCGTGGTGCTGTGGGTCGTCTGGGTGTGGGGCGAGTCGGAGACCCGGCACGTGGCGGAGGAGGCCGGGATCTCCAAGGGCACCCTCACCGGCGTGGCCCGCACCCTGGAGTCGCGTGGCCTGCTCGGCCGTTCCGGGCATCCGGACGACGGCCGCCTGGTGCTGCTCAGCCTGACCGGGAAGGGCGAGGAGCTGATGCAGCGGGTGTTCCCGGAGTTCAACGCGGAGGAGGCCTTCGTGACCTCCGGGCTCAGCGACGCCGAGTGCCGGACCCTCGCGGAACTGCTGCGGCGGGTCGTGCTCCAGGTCGAGGACCACGGCGAGAGGCGGCGGCGGGAGCTGCTCGGCGGCGCCGAGCCCGCGCCGCGCCGCAGCGGACGGCGCCCCAAGGCCTGATCAGGGCGCCTGATCAGGCACCTTCACTCCGCCGTAGCCCGCACGAACGCGTCGAACAGGCGCTGCTGGACGGGGTCTTCGTGAGCGGTGTCCTCGGGATGCCACTGCACGGCGGTGAACCAGCCCCGGGGATCGGCCAGTTCGAGGCCCTCGACGGTGCCGTCCGCCGCGGTCGCGGTGACGGTGAGGCCGGTGCCGAGGCGGTCCACGCGCTGGTGGTGGTAGCAGGAGGCGTCCGGCTTCTCCTCCCCCAGCGCCTGCTCGACCCGCGAGCCGGGACGGACGGTGACGGGGTGGCGCAGGTGCCGGTGGGTGCGGTCCGGGCCGCCCATGTCCTGCTCCAGCGTGCCGCCCAGCGCCACGTTCACGGCCTGCAGCCCCCGGCAGATCGCCAGCAGCGGCAGGCCCGACTCCAGTGCGTGCCGGGCGACGTGAAGATCGAAGGCGTCCTGGAGGTCGTCGACGTCGTACACGGTGTCGTGGGTCTGCGTCGCCCCGTAGCGGTACGGGGCGAGGTCGCCGCCGCCGGGAAGCAGCACGCCGTCGAAGCGGGCGAGCCGGCCGGGCACGTCGGTGTCGGCGGGGTGGATGCTCACGGGTTCGCCGCCGGC
Organism: Streptomyces sp. NPDC013157; assembly: GCF_042899865.1. NCBI lineage: Bacteria > Bacillati > Actinomycetota > Actinomycetes > Kitasatosporales > Streptomycetaceae > Streptomyces > Streptomyces sp. NPDC013157. The sequence continues at coordinate 411,225 of NZ_JBIBAK010000002.1, forward strand.
CCGCCAGACGGCCTCGATCAGGGCCCGGGCGTTGACCTCGGCGGCGAAGCGCAGGGCCGAGGTGGTGGCGGAGAACCGGGCGGGTACGGCGATCAGCGGGCGGAGCTGTCGGTGCGGGCGGGTCACAGCTGGATCCAGGTCGTCTTGAGTTCGGTGTACTTGTCGATCGCGTGCGCGGACTTGTCCCGCCCGTTGCCGGACTGCTTCATCCCGCCGAAGGGCACGGTCAGGTCGCCCTCCTCGTAGCAGTTCACCCAGACCGTGCCGGCCTTCAGGGCGCGGGAGACCCGGTGCGCGGTGGAGAGGCCGGAGGTCCACAGGCCGGCCGCGAGCCCGTACTCGGTGGCGTTGGCGAGCCGGACCGCCTCGTCCAGGTCGTCGAAGGCGAGGACGGACAGGACGGGCCCGAAGATCTCCTCACGAGCCAGCCGCATCCCGGGATCGACGCGGTCGAAGACGGTGGGCCGCAGGTAGCTGCCGCCGCTCTCCACCAGGGTGCGTTCGCCGCCGGTGCGCAGCCGGGCACCCTGCTCGCACCCGGTGGCGACATGCCCCCGCACGCGCTCCAGATGTGCCTCCCCGACCAGCGCGCCCATCTCGGTCGCCGGGTCGAGCGGGTCGCCCGTCCTCAGTTCCTCGGCGCGGCGTACGACGGCGTCCGTCACCCGCTCGGCGATCGAGGAGTGGACCAGGAGCCGGGAGGGCGCGGTGCACATCTCGCCCTGGTTGAAGAAGATGCCCCAGGCGGCGGTGGCGGCGGCCCGGTCCAGGTCGGGGGCGTCCGGGAGGATGATGTTGGGCGACTTGCCGCCCAGCTCCAGCCAGACCCGCTTGAGGTTGGAGTCGGCGGAGTAGCGCAGGAAGTGGCGGCCGACGGCCGTGGAGCCGGTGAAGGCCAGGACGTCGACGCCTGGGTGGAGACCGATGGCCCGCCCGGTGGTCGGGCCGTCGCCGGTGACGACGTTGAGGACGCCCGGCGGGAGTCCGGCCTCGGTGCCGATGCGGCCGAGGAGGAGGGCGGAGAGCGGGGAGGATTCGGACGGCTTCAGGACGACCGTGCAGCCGGCCGCGAGCGCCGGGGCCACCTTCCAACTCGCCAGGGTGAGAGGGAAGTTCCAGGGGACCACGGCGCCGACGACCCCGGTCGGCTCGCGGGTGACCAGGGCGAGGGCGTCCGAGGCGGTGTGCGGGGACTCGTCGGTCAGCTTGTCGGCCAGCTGCCCGTACCAGCGGAAGGTGGTGATCGCGGCGCGCAGTTCGATGGCGTACGCCTCGGTGATCGGCTTGCCCATCTCCAGGGTGATGGTGAGGGCGAGCTCCTCGCGCCGCTCTTCGAGGAGTTCGGCCAGCCGCAGCAGGATCCGGCCGCGCTCGGCGGGCGCCATCCGGGGCCAGGGCCCGGAGTCGAAGGCGCGGCGGGCAGCGGCCACGGCGTGGTCGACCTCGGCCTGGCCGGCGTCGGCGACCCGGGTGAGGAGCTGTCCGTCCCGGGGCGAGACGACGGCGAAGGCCGCTCCTCCCCCGGGCTCGTCGGTGCCGTCGATGTGGTGGTGTGCGGGCAGGTCGAGGGCCTTGGCCCGGCCGAGCAGTTCGTCGGGGGTGAGGTCCAGCATGGTGTTCCCAATCGGGGGGGTGGGGGCCCGGCCGTGCGGGGCCGGGCCCGGCGGGGCGCGTCAGCGGCCGTGGACGAGGCGTGCGGTGCCCGCCCCGAGGAGCAGGACGGCGGGGACGGCCAGGACGAGCCAGACGGCCGTGGTGGTGGCGCCGCCGATGAGGGTCGTGAAGTTGGCCAGGATCACCCAGATCATGGCGGCGATGCCGAGGGCGCCGAGCGCCGGCGCGATCCGCGTGTTCCAGGGCCGGGTGTCGAGGCGCTCGCGGCGGAAGAAGACGATCACCGAGACCGAGGTCAGGAAGTACAGCAGCATGCAGGCCAGGACCCCGACCCCGCTGAACCAGGAGAAGAGGGTGAGCACCGGGTCCTTGCCGGCGAGGGCGAAGGGCATCACCAGGAGCACCGCGATCGCCGTCTGCACCAGGCCCGCGGCCCACGGCGAGTGCCGGTGGTTGAGGGTGCGCAGGCGACCCGGCAGCAGGCCCTCGCGGCTGAGGGAGAACAGGTATCGGTTGGCGGAGTTGTGGAAGGCGAGGATGCCGGCGAAGAGGGAGGTGGCCAGCAGGATCGGCAGCACGTCGCCGACCCAGCCGCCGAACCGGTCGGCGATCGGCGCGAAGACGAAGACGGTGGAGTCGCCGCCCGCCAGCGCCTTGCCCGCGGCCGCGGTGACCTTCGAGGGGCCGTACGAGGAGACCAGCATCCACGACACGAAGGCGAAGAAGCCGGTGACCACGGCGACCGAGAGGTAGGTGGCCCGGGGGACGGTCCTGCGGGGTTCGCGGGCCTCCTCGCCGTAGATGGCGGTGGCCTCGAAGCCGAACATCGAGGCGACGGCGAACATCAGGGCCACGCCCGGAGCGCCCTGGAGCACCGCGTGCGGCGAGAACGTACCGCCGAAGTCGAGCCCTTCGGGTCCGCCGCCCGTGAAGAAGGTCACCAGGGCGAAGGCGAGCAGGATGCTGAACTCGGCCAGCACGAACACGGCGAGGACCTTGGCGCCCAGCTCGATCCCGGCGGCGCCCAGCACCTGGACCACGGCCATGGTCACCAGGGCCCAGACCCACCAGGCGATGTGCGCGCCGGAGTAGTGCTCAACGAGCCCGCTGACGGTGGCCCCGTACAGGCCGTACATCGCGGCCTGGACCGTGCAGTAGGCGAACAGCGCCACGGCGGCGCTGCCGCTGCCGGTCGTCCGGCCCAGCCCCTTGCCGATGTACGTGTAGAAGGCGCCGGCGTTGACGACGTGCCGGCCCATGGCCACGAAGCCCACCGAGAACAGCAGGATCACCGCTCCGGAGACGGCGTAGGCGGCCGGGGCGCCGGCTCCGTTGCCGACCGCGACCGCGATCGGTACGGCGCCCGCGATGCCGGTGAGCGGCGCCTGGGCGGACAGGACGAAGAAGAGGATGCCCAGGACACCCAGGGCGTTTCGTTTGAGGGCGGCCGCGGGCTGGTCGCCCGCTCCGGACTGTGGAGAGGCGTCGACCGTCTGACTGTCCACTCGGATCACCTGCTGAGGGGAAGGGAGAGTTTTCGTTTTGAGCCAAACGAGTTGCCTCATGGTGGGCCGGAACTATCCATCTGACAAGGGGGTCGGAAGGGGAATTTACGCCAGGGAAACCACCGTGCCCAGGGCATGGCGAACCCCCCGGCGCGGCCGCGACGGGGGGTTCCGGGCCGGGTACGCTCAGTCGTGCTTCTCGGGTGGCCGCTCACCCAGCGTGCGCAGGAGGGAACGCAGCTCGGCCAGGGCCGCCTCGGTGTCCGCACGGTCGCCGATGCCCGTGAGCTGGTGCAGCACCAAGCCGTCCAGCGCGGCGAAGACCAGCCGGTTGAAGGCGGGGCTCGCGTCACCGGGCAGGATGCGGGCCAGTTCACGCCGGGAAGCGCCGAAGTACTCGTCGTACAGGGCGCGGACCTGCGGGAGCAGCTCGGGCCGGCGGCGGGCCTCCAGGAGCAGCTCGTACTGGTACGCCTGGCCGTCCGCGTCGTCCTCGACCATGTCCGTCAGACCGGCCACGAAGTCCTCGGGCTTCCCGGTGCCGGGCTCGAGCAGGCTGCTGCTGAGGCTGAGGCGCACGGCGTAGGCGAGGGACTCCTCGATCAGCGCGTCCCGGGAGCCGAAGTGGTGGACGACCAGGCCGTGGGTGACCCCGGCCTCCTCCGCCACGGCACGGTAGGTGAGGTGCCGCAGCCCCCGCGCGCCGACGACCCGGACGGCGGCCTTGAGCAGCGCCTCGCGCCCCTCGCCGTAGCCGAGCCGCCTGCGCGACCGGTCCTCCGGCCGGTCGTCGGGCTGGTGCGGGGTGCCGGCGGATTCGGTCATGGTCGCGACCCTACCCGCCGGTCCCCGGCGACCGCCGTGGCGTCTACCTGCGGGGCGCGCGGATGCCACGGAACTCCCAGTCCCCGCCGAGCGCGGTGGACAGCACTTCCTCGGACTCGGTGGGCTGCGCGCCGACGTCGGTGCGGATGGGGGTGGGGCCGGTGACGACGTGGTTGGTGAGCCGCCCGAGCCCCTCCACCTCGACCTCGACGACATCGCCGGGCTGCACGGGCCGTGAGTTGGCCGGGGTGCCGGAGAGCAGCACGTCGCCCGGGTACAGGGTGATCGTGCGGGCGATGTCGGCGACGAGATAGTGCATGTCCCACTTCATCTCGTCGGTGGACCCGTCCTGGACGACCTCGCCGTTGACGTACGTGCGCAGCCGCTTGCCGTGGAAGTTCCAGTCGGTGACCAGGCCTGGACCCAACGGGCAGAGCGTGTCCGCCCCCTTCACCCGCAGCATGGACCCGGCGTCGGTGTCCCGGAAGTCGTGCAGCCCGTAGTCGTTGGCGATGGTGTACCCGGCGATGTACTCGCCCGCCTCGGCCGGCGATACGTTCCGCGCGGTCTTCCCGATCACGATGGCGACCTCGCCCTCGTAGTTGAGCCACTTGCAGCCCTCGGGCCGGACGATCGCGCCCTTGTGGGAGTTGAGGGCGGAGGTCGGCTTGTGGAAGTAGGTCGGCGTGTCGGGCAGTTCGATCCGGAACTCGTCGACGCGGCTGCGGTGGTTGAGATGAACGGCGATCACCTTGGACGGCACGACCGGCGGCAGGTGCCGGGCGTCCTCGGTCTTCACTCGACGCCCGTCCCCGGCGACGAGTTCGTCCCCGTCGACGGTGACCTGGACGGCGGCACCGTCGAGGAGGATGCGGCGGTATTCGGGCATGGGCGGGCCTCCTGGGCGCGGCGGTGCGGGTGGTGGGGTGCGGTGGCCGTCATGGGCTCACCCGTGCCGGTCCAGCCGTCGGCGGGCCGGTCGAACCAGAGGTGGACCTGTCCGGTGCCGACGGAGTTCTCGTACTCGCCGTACTGCCGGGCCTTGGCCACACAGGCCTGTTCGCCTAGGGCGCCGGCCATCATCAGGTAGTGGAAGAACTTCGCCTCGGGCCTGAACTTCCAGAACGCGTCCATGGTGTCGAGGACCTTGTCGTGCCGGCCCTCCTTGAACCACGCGATGCGTTCGTGGTCCGCCTCGCGAGCCTCGGGCGTACGGATGTGCACCGGGTCACTGGCCTCGTGGTCACGCAGTTCACGCAGCGGCCAGAAGGTGTGCGAGAGGGCGCCGGAGGCGATGAGCAGCACCCGCCGCCCCGGCGTGGCGGCGATCCCGTCGGCGAGCGCCCGCCCGAGCCGCAGATGGTCCTCCATGTCCCCGGTCTGGCACACCCCGATGGTCACCCACCGTTTGTCGGGCAGGCCCTCGCCCAGGTACTTCCAGAGGTTGATGGTGGCGTAGTAGATCGGCAGGTACTCGTCCTCGATCGCGGTGATCCAGGTGCCGTGCTTGTCCGCGAACTTCTCCAGGTTGCGGGCGAGTTCGGGATCACCGGGGAAGTCGTACGGCATCCGGCACATCCCGCGCGGCAGTTCCTCGGAGGTGAACAGTCCCGCCCTGCGCTGCTGGGCCGTGACCACGAACTCGACGGTGGTCGCCCAGTGTGAATCGAGTACGACGACGGTGTCGTAGTCGTCCCGCTCGAAGACCTCCCGGCGCAGCTCGCGCAGACCGGTGACAAGGGTGATCTCCTTGCCCTCGTTCAGCTCCAGCCGGTCGGCCTCCGGCAGCACGATGGTGGGGACGTGGGCGAGGAGCCCCGCCCCGACGATCTCACCCATGGTCCTTCCAGCCCTTCGGTGCGGTGACGGTGTTCTTCAGGTCGCAGTAGAAGTCGAAGCTCCAGGTGCCGCCCTCGCGCCCGACCCCGGAGAGCCGGGAGCCGCCGAAGGGTGCCTGGAGGTCGCGGACGAAGAAGCAGTTGACCCAGACCGTGCCCGCGACGAGCTGTGCGGTGACCCTCTCGGCACGCTCGGGGTCGCCGGTGGCGAGGGTGGCGGCCAGCCCGAACCGGGTGTCGTTGGCCAGCCGGACGGCCTCCTCCTCGTCGGCGAAGGTCTGCAGGGTCAGGACCGGCCCGAAGACCTCCTCCTGCACGACCTCGCTGTCCTGTGCGACATCGGTGAGGAGCGTCGGCGCATAGAACTGCCCGTCCTGGCGGTGCCCGCCGATCACCGCACGCGCCCCTGCGCCGATCGCCCGCCGCACGAACCCGTCGATCTTCTCCAGCTGGCGGGGATGGATGTTGGGCCCGATGCCGGTGGCCTCGTCGCGCGGATCGCCCTGCCGCAGCGCGGTGGCCTTCGCCACGAACCGCCGGGTGAACTCCTCGACGACCGGCTCCTCCACCAGCAGCCGAGTACCCGCCAGGCAGACCTGCCCGGCGTTGTCGTACTGCTCCAACGCAAGGTCGACGGCCAGGTCGAGATCGGCGTCTGCGAAGACCAACAGGGGTGATTTTCCACCGAGTTCGAGGCTCAGTGGGGTCAGGTTGGCGGCGGCCGAGGCGGCGATGCGCCTGGCTGTCGGCACGGATCCGGTGAAGCTGATCCGGCGCACGTCCGGATGGGACGTGAGCGCATCGCCGATCTCGGCGCCGTACCCCTGCACGACGTTGAGCACACCGGCCGGCAGCCCGGCCTCGGCCGCGATGTCGGCGAGAAGGGAGGCGGTGAGCGGGGACCACTCGGCCGGCTTGAGGACGACGGTGTTCCCGGCGGCGAGGGCCGGGGCGACCTTCCAGGTGGCCAGCATGAGCGGGGCGTTCCACGGGGTGATCAGCACGCAGGGCCCGGCGGGGTCCCAGCTGACGTGGTTGGTGTGCCCGCGGGTCTCGAAGTCGTCGTGCTCCAGCGTCAGCAGCCAGTCCGCGAAGAACCGGAAGTTGTGGGCGACGCGGGGCATGACGCCACGGCGGTGCGAGCGCAGGAGCGCGCCGTTGTCCGTGGTCTCGACGATCGCAAGCTCTTCGATCCGCTTCTCGACTCCGTCAGCGATGGCGTGGAGGATACGGGCGCGCTCGGCACGGGTGGTGGCCGCCCAGGAGGGAAAGGCCTCGCGGGCGGCGGCGACGGCGGCCTCCGCCTCGGCGGGACCGCCGCGAGCGATCTCACCGATCGGCTGCCCGTCGATGGGCGAGCTGTCGGTGAACGTCTCAGCGGAGGCGACGCGTTGACCGCCGATCCAGTGCCGGGTGTCGACCGGAACACCGGCGACGACGATTTTGTCGATCATGACATGGGCTCCTTTTCGAAAGAGGGGAACTGCCCCCGCCCAGGGGCGCTGGGGGCGCCCCCGGCCGAAGGCTGGGGGGAGGAACTGCGCGACCAGCCACAACGCACCCACAGCGACCCACCGGCCTCACCCGACGGTGGCTCCCGACGTTCCGGACTCGAGAAGCCGCCCCCCGTCCCAGACCACCCCGACCTGCCGGAAATACGCGGCGATCGGCTCACGCACCTCCAGCCGGGCCAGCTCCTCCGTAGGCGCCTCGAACAGTTCCAACTCCGCATCGCCCACCCACGGCTGTCCCCCCTCGAACTCCGCCGCCCCCGACTCGATCAGCTCGTCCAGGGCCAGCCCCTTCCCCTTCTCGATCGACGGCAGCCACCGGTGATGAGCCATCGGATGCCCGTTGACGAACCCGTTCGTCCCGGACGGCTCCCGCAGCGTCACCACCGCCTGCGCCAGCCGCCGGTCGGCCGCGGCCAGCGTCGCCCCGATCCGCGCCCCGGCCTCGATCCGGGGAGCCGGCCCGTAGGGGTGCGGCCGCGTCTGGTGAATCGACCCGAGCTTCTTCGGATACCCCTGGTGCAGCCCGCGGGCGATCGCGAAGTCCTTGTCGACCCAGATGTGGACGCACCGCGAGTACGTCTGCCCGCGGTACGTGCAGCGCACGACCGCGAAGGCCTCCTTGTACTGGGCGAGCACCGGATCCAGCAGTTCCTCCCCCGACGCCGAGCAGGACTGCCAGTCGGCCCAGATCAGGGCGACCGCGCCCGGATCCTCGTCGGCCAACTCCAGCGGCTCGGGCAGCAGTTCACGCACCCGCGCGGGATCCGTCCGGTACTCGACGGTCAGCAGATCACCGGAGTACCGCCACGGCGGCGAGGGAATCAGCGACGAGGCACCGCTCGCCGTCTTCGGATGGAAGTAACCACGGAGACTGGCCACTCGGGGCTCCTTAAACAGTGAGGGCGGGCTGCTTCAGCAGCTCGGCGCGGTAACGGGCGGCGGACGCGGCCACGGCCTGGCCGCCGAGCGCGACGACACCGACGAGCCGGCCGTCGTGGTGGTAGCCGACGAGCACGTCCCCCTCCGGGTCGCCGTCGAGGACGCGGACGTCCTCCTTGCCGAGCACCGGCGCCCCGAAGGACTGGAGCCGGAAGCCGTGCTGGTCGCTCCAGAACGTGGGCAGCGGCGCGAAGGGCGCCGGCGCGACGTCGGCGACCAACGTCTTCGCCGCGTGCTTGGCGGTGTCGGTCGGGATGGACCAGTGCTCGACCCGGCGCGGTACGCCGTCGTAGCGGGCGTTGGGGAACCGGGCCACGTCTCCGACCGCGACCACGTCGGGCCGGCCGCCGGCCCGCAGGCAGGCGTCGGTGAGCACTCCGTCGGTCAGGTCGAGCCCGTTGCCGTCGAGCCACTCGGTGTTGGCGACCGAACCGACCGACTCGACCACCACGTCGGCAGGCAGCACGGAACCGTCGCTCAACTCCACGCCGGTCACCCGCTCGTCACCCACGAACCCGGCCACTCCGGTCCCCAGCGCGAAGCGCACCCCGCGTTCCTCGTGCCGCTTCAGCAGCGCCCGACCCAGCAGCTCTCCGAGCGGCCCGGCCATCGGCAGCGGCAGCGGATCGACGACCGTCACCTCGGCGACGCCGAGCCCGACCGCGGTCGCGGCGACCTCGCAGCCGATGAACCCGGCCCCCACCACGACCACCCGGGCACCGGGCCGGGTCAGCGCCGCGCGCAGCCCCCGGGCGTCGTCCAGCGTGCGGACCGTGTGGCGTCCGGCCCGCGGTCCCGGGCAGTTCAGGCGCCGGGGCCGCATCCCGGTGGCGATGACCAGTCCGTCGTACGCCAGCTGGGTGCCGTCGTCGAGCCCCACGGTCCGCTCGTCCAGTTCCGCGGCGACCACCGTGCTGCCCAGCCGCCACTCGACGTCGGCCACGCCGGCACGCGGCCGGAAGGCGAGGGACTCGAAGGACGCCTTGCCGGCCAGGACCTCCTTGGACAGGGGCGGCCGGTTGTAGGGCATGTGCGGTTCGTCGCCGACGAGGGTGATCGCGCCGCTCCAGCCCGCCGCGCGCAGCTGCTCGGCGGCGCGCAGGCCGGCCATGGAGGCGCCGGCCACCACGATGCGCGCGCTCACGGTCAGGCCTCGATCCGGATGGCCTGGAGCGGGCAGACGTCGGCCGCTTCCTCGACGTCGTCGCGCAGGGCGTCGTCCGGGCCGGAGACGTAGGCGAGGTGGCCGGCGTCGTCCAGGGAGAAGACGTCGGGAGCCGCGAAGACGCACTGGCCGTGGTCCTGGCACTTGTTCATGTCGACGACGACCTTCATGGCCGGTCCTCCTGAGGGAGCGGAAGCGAAGGGAGAGGGAGTGGGAGCAGAAGTGGGCCCGGCCGGTCCTGCCGACCGGGCCCCGCCAACGGACTGCGGCGGACCGCGGTCCGGACTCGTTTGGCTTCAAACAAGGTAGGCAGTCGTCACCCCCTGGTCAATACCTATCCGCATGGATAAATTCTTCGGGCCGACCTCTTGCGGCAAGGTGCACCCCTGCCTACCGTTTGGCTTCAAACAGCAGGCCGGGAGGACCGCCCACGGCATCACACCGGCCACACCTCCTCACCTCCCGCATCACCTGCCACCCGGTACCGGTACCGCAGGTGCTGTCCCGACGTCCGTCCGCCCAAGGAGACAACGGTGAGCGATCACGACCATGAAGAAGTCCGCCGGCACCTGGACCGGCTCGCCGCCGACGGCATCGATGTGGTCCGGGTGACCTATCCCGACCTCATCGGCACGGACCGGGCGCGTGACGTGCTCGTGGAGGAGCTGCCCCGGGTCCTGGAGCACGGGCTGGCCTTCTGCCGGGCGGTGTACCACACCAGTCCGCAAGGGGACGTGGTCCCGGTCGGCGGCGGTCTGGACGCCGGGCTGCCGGACGTCTGCGTACGACCGGACCTCAGCACCCTGGTCGCACTGCCCTGGGAGCCGGGCGTGGCGGCCTGCCTCGCCGACGTCACCGATCCGGCCACCGGAGCGCCCGCCCCCGAGTCACCGCGCGACCTGTTGCGGTCGGTCCTGGAGCGGTGCCGGGAACACGGACTGAGCCCGGTCGTCGGTCCCGAGCTGGAGTACTTCCTGTGCGAGCCGGACCCGGGCGGCGGCTGGCGGCGCTACGGCAGCACCCCCGGCGCCGTCTACACGGCCGGACTGCGCGCCGACCCCGGCAACCATCTCCTGCGCACCCTGCGGCAGGTGCGCGACCTGCGCATCGGGGTGCTGAGCGGGAACCACGAGTTCGACGGCGGGCAGTTCGAGATCAACCTGCTGCACTCACCGGCCCTGTCCGCCGCCGACCGGGCGTTCCGCTTCAAGGCCGCCGTGAAGGAACTGGCCCGGCGCGAGGGGCGGCTCGCCACCTTCATGGCGAAGCCCTTCAACGACGCGGGCGGCTCCGGCTTCCATCTGCACCTCTCCTGCACCGACGGCGCCGACGCCGAGGGCCGCAACGCCTTCGACGACCCGTCCGGCGCGTACGGCCTATCCGCCCCCGCCCGGCACGCGATCGCCGGCCTCCTCGCCCACGCGCCCGCCCTGGCCGCGCTGCTCAACCCGACCGTCAACTCGTACAAGCGCTTCGGGCCGGACACCCTCGCCCCCTGGCTGATCGACTGGGGCCTGGACAACCGCAGCGCGATGGTCCGGGTACCGCCCGAGCGGGGCACCGGCGCCCGGCTCGAACTGCGCCTCGGCGACGCGAGCGCCAACCCGTACCTGGCGATCGCCGCGACCACGGCCGCCGCACTCCTCGGCGTCCTGGCCGGCGAGGAGCCGCCCGCCCCGCTGGAGGGCTACGGGTACGACACCACGAAGGCGGCCGTGCTCCCGATGGACCTGTCCGCCGCCCTGGACGCGCTGGAGGCGGACACCGCCCTGGCCGAGCTGCTCGGCAAGGACTTCACCACGTCGTACCTCTCCTACAAGCGCAACGAGGTGGAACGTTTCCAACGGCATGTCACCGACTGGGAGTTCACCGAGTACGCCTACCACCTGTGAAGGATCACCAATGACCACGACCACCGGCGTCGAGGCGATGCGCCTCGCCGACGTCGACCTCGCGAACCTCGACAACTTCACCGACGGGGTCACGCCCTGGCGGATGTTCCACACCCTGCGGCACGAGGACCCGGTGCACTGGCAGCCGGAGGAGGCGCCCAACTCCGGTTTCTGGGCGGTCACCCGGCACGCCGACATCGCGCGGGTGGACCGGGACGCCGAGACGTTCACCTCCACGCGGTTCGTGAACCTGGAGGAGCTCGACGAGGACCAGATCCGCAAACGCGCCTCGATCCTGGAGCTGGACGGGGTGCGCCACCGCGCCCTGCGCAGTGTCATCCAGCGGCAGTTCGGGGCCGGGGTCATCAACAGCTACACCGACTTCCTGCGCGGGCTGACGGCGAAGACGCTGGACGCGGCGCTCGCCAAGGGGAGCTTCGACTTCGTGCAGGAGGTCTCCGCGGACTTCCCCATCAACGTCCTGGCCCGGCTCCTCGACGTGCCGCCGGAGGACAACCAGCAGCTCATCGACTGGGGCAACCGCATCATCGGCAACACCGACCCCGACTACGCGGACGTGCTGCTGCACAGCGCGGAGAGCGAGAAGTACCGCGACCTGCCGTTCCGCTCCCCCGCCTCGCTGGAAGTCTTCGAGTACGGACGGGAGCTGGCCCGGCAGCGACGCGGCGGCGCGGGGACGGACCTGGTCTCCAAGCTGGTCAACACCACCCCGCGCGACGGAGTCCCGCTCTCCGCGCAGGACTTCGACAACTACTTCCTGCTCCTGGTGGTGGCCGGCAACGAGACCACCCGGCACACCATCACCCACTCGATGCTGGCCCTCCTCCAGCACCCCGAGCAGCTGGCCCGGCTCAGGGACGACCCGTCGCTGATCCCGACGGCGGTGGAGGAGTTCCTGCGCTGGGCGTCCCCGGTCTACCACTTCCGGCGCACGGCGACCCGCGACGTCGAGCTCGGCGGCAAGAACATCAAGGAGGGCGACAAGGTCGTCATGTGGTACGCCTCGGGCAACCGGGACGAGGAGGTCTTCGGGAACCCGTACGACTTCGACGTCACCCGCACCGACAACGACCATGTCACCTTCGGCAAGGGCAGCCCGCACCTGTGCCTGGGGAACCTGCTCGCGCGCACCGAGATCCGGATCATGTTCGAGGAGCTGATCCCCCGGCTGGCCGGCATCCGCCTGGTCGGCGAGGTGCCGCGGGTGCGCTCCAACTTCGTCAACGGGATCAAGAAGCTGCCGGTCGAGGTCACCCTCGCCTGACGGCGGGCGTCAGAGTGCTGCCACCCACTCGTCGACGGTCGTGACCTCCGCCTGCATCGGGAACACCTTCTCCGTGAGCACCCGGTGCACCTCCGGGTCGGAGTCGAGGCAGCCGTCGGACAGGACGGTGAGCTCGAAGTCGAGGTCGGCGGCCTGACGCAGGGTGGACAGCACGACGCCGCTGGTGGCGATGCCGGTGAGGACGAGGTGGTCGATCCCGCCCGCCCTCAGCACCATGTCGAGGTCGCTCCCGGCGAAGGCGCTGACGCGGCGCTTGGTGACGACGGTCTCGCCGGGCGCGGGCGCCACCTCCGGATGGACCTGCGTGGCCCGGTCGTCTGCGGACGGCCTGGTGGCGGCGCCCACGAGGCCGCGGAACATCTTGTTACGGGAGCTGACCTCCGGGTATCCCGGACGGAAGCCGACGACCACGTAGATCACCGGGACGCCGCCCGCGCGGGCTGCGTCGACCGCCTTGCTGAGTCGTGGGAGGTAATCGGGGGCGGGAAAGCGGTCGGCGACGACCTGCTGGACATCCATGACGAGGAGGGCTTGCTGAGGCACCGTCTCTGTTCCTTCCACGCGGCCCCGTTAGTCATCAAGCGATTACTTGGCAACGTAGACCCCGCTGCGGGACCATGTCAACGCATGATTACCTCGTGGCGGACTCGCGGAGCCCCGGTCCGCCGCAGGGTCTGGGGTGGCGTTGAGGAGAGGAGCCGCTGTGTCTTCGGACGACGTGACCGATCAGGTCGCCGACGGGACCCGTCGCCGGGACGCCGCGGCGACCCGGCAGGCCCTGCTGCTGGCCGCCCGTGCCCGGTTCACGCAGCTGGGCTACGACCGCACGACGCTGCGGGACGTCGCCGCGGACGCCGGGGTCAACCTGGCGCTCATCAAGCGGTACTTCGGCTCCAAGGAGGGCCTGTTCAAGGCGGCGCTGGCGTCTACGCCCCGGTTCCTGGGCGGGGAGGGGGAGTTCCCGCGCGACCGGGCCGCGCTGGCCGAGGCGCTGAGCCGGCAGCTGGCGGCCGGGGCGTGGGCGGAGTTCGGCGAGCACCCGGTGCTGATGCTGCTGCGGGACTCCGGGGACGAGCAGGTGGCGGTGCTGCGCCGGCGGGCCCTGGCGGAGTTCGGCCGGCAGGTGCTCGAAGCGTCGGGTGCCCCGTCGGCACCCGACGCCCAGCTGCGGGCGGAGCTCCTGGTCGCCCTCGGCGTCGGGGTCGCCGTCGTACGCTCCGCCGTGGGCCTGCGCCCCCTGGCCGACGCGACGCCCGAGGACCTCCTGGGCCCCCTCCACGACATCGTGGAGGGGCTGTTCGGCCCGCGTCCGGACTGACCGGCCTTCCCGGACCGGACAAGCGCTCGCGCTCGAAGTGCCGCGCTGTGCCGTCAGCCGGCTGCTGCGCCGTCGCGGCCAGTCGCGCAGTTCCCCGCGCCCCTTTGGGGCGCCGGTTCCCCGGCGCCCCCCTCAGGGAACCAGCACCAGCCGTCCGCGCACCCCGCCCGCCGCGAGGCGGGCGTGGGCCTTGGCGGCATCGTCCAGGGCGAACGTCTCGGCCACCCGGAGCGTCAGCACGCCCTCGTCCACGAGCCGCGCCAGCTCCGCCAGGCGTGTCCCGTCCGAGGTCACGGCGACGGCGGTCGTCCGCACCCCGCGTACCGGCGCCGGCTCGCCGCCGGGCCGGACACCGACGTAGCCGCCCCCGTCACGCACCCACTCCAGGGCCGGCTCACCGAGCACCGCCGCGTCCAGCACGGCGTCGAAGCCGCCGGCCTCGGCGGCGCCCGCCGCGAAGTGCGCGGCCCCCAGGGACCGTACGAGCTCCTCGTCGGCCTCGCGGGCCAGCGCGGTCACCGACATCCCCCGGTGGGCGGCGAGTTGGACGGCGAAACCGCCGACCGCGCCCGCCGCACCGGTCACCAGGAGGGACTGCCCCTCGGTCAGCTCCAGCAGGTCCAGGGCCTGTACGGCGGTCAGCCCGTTCAGCGGCAGCGTCGCCGCGTGCACGGCGTCCACCGTGGCCGGTGCCGTGGCCGCCGCGCCCGCCTCGACCACGACGTACTCGGCGTGCGAGCCGAGGGGCCGCACGATGCCGGGGGCCAGCGCCACCACCTGGTCGCCGACGCTCCAGGCGGTCGCGACGCCGGCCGCGTCCACGGTTCCGGCGACGTCCCAGCCGAGCCCGATCCGCTTGCCCGCACCGCCGAAGAAACCGGCCCGCACTCCTGCGTCCACGGGGTTCAGCGCGGCCGCCGCGACCTTGATCCGCACCTGGGTCGGGCTCGGCTCAGGCCGCTCCGTCTCCACGACCTCCACGGCCTCGGGTCCGCCGAACGTGTTCACCACTGCTGCGCGCATGACGCGTTGCCCCCTCTACGACTTTCCTGCTTCGGTCTCTCCTCAGCTGTCCGCAACCCTAGGAAGAGCTACTATCGATTGGTAACTAGTTACCTGAAGGTGCCTAGGTCTCCCAGAGGTGAGCGATGCCGACGACGACGGCGGCCCAGCGGCGCGAGCAGGCGCGCGTGGAGTACGACGCGTTCATCCGGGCCTGCCCCACCAACCAGTTGCTCGACCGGATCAGCGACAAGTGGGTCAGCCTGGTCGTCTGCGCACTGGCCCCCGGCCCCATGCGCTACAGCGAACTCGGCCGCAAGATCGCGGGCGTCAGCCCCAAGATGCTGACCCAGACCCTGCGCTCCCTGGAACGCGACGGAATCCTCGCCCGCACGGTGACCCCGTCCGTCCCCGTCCGCGTGGACTACGAACTCACCCCGCTCGGCCTCAGTCTCTCCCTGCTGCTGGCGGGCGTGAAGGAGTGGGCGGAGACCCACATCGAAGAGGTCCACGAGGCGCGCGAGCACTATGACGGGGAGGCCGAGGGCTAGGCGCCTCCCGGCACTGCTCAGAAGACGTTGTTCCGGCGGTGCTGTCTGCGCAGCTCGGCGAACCTGGTGCGGGCCTCTTCCTCCGGGAGTCCCTGGTTGACCTGGATCAGCAGGTCCGCGAGGGCATCACGTGACTCCATGAACCCCTTCCACTTCTGCTGAGGCTTGTACCAGGTGTCGAACGCCGTCCCGATCGCGACCAGGAGCGACAGGGCCGGAACCCAGTCGACGAGCCGGCTCACGGCACCACCGCCGAGGTTCTGGTCCGCTGCGACGATCGCCGACGTGACGATCAGGGTGAAGCGGGTCACGAAATAGGTGATGCCGTAGCTGAACGTGCCGACGCGCAGATTGCGTCTTGCGCGGCGCATCTCCGACTCCAGGCTGATGCCCGGTTGTTGATCACTGCCCGGCTCTCCGATCCCCCTGAACACCAAGACCCGCTCCCAAGTCGCCGTGTGCGATGGCTCGTTGCGCGACCCGTTCTCGCGCGCCGTCGCGCTCCGGGATCCGCGTCGGCCCGGCGGCCGAAAAGCGGTGTTCAGGCGTTCGAACCCGCCGCTCGCAACCGCCAGTTCAAGCCGTTGTTCTGATGCGGTCATGACATTCGCGACTCCCGGATGTCAATCTGCTCTGCGAAAGTTCACCGCCTGCTCACAGGTGTCTCACACAACTCCCTTGTCCATTCCCTGACTTCACCCCGCACGGCCGCGAGGACCTGACCCGCTTCGAGCCGTGCCACCCACCCGCGCCGCCGGACGGCCTCACCAGGCCGACCCGCTCTCCCGGGCCCCACCAGGGCCCGATCACCCCACAGAAGGAGAACGCATGCTCCGGCAGGACCGTCATCACCGTCGCACCAGACACAGCGTGGCCCTGGCGCTGACAGCCGCGAGCGCCATGCTCGTGGCCGGGATCCAGCACGGCACCGCCGTGGCCGCGTCCGGCGGCCACGCCCCCGCCAGGATCCTGGCCACCCCCGACGCCGGCGCGACCCCCGCCCCGCTCTCGCCGGCCAGGCACAGGGCGCTGCTCAAGGCCGCCGCCACCGACGCCCCGGGCACCGCGAGGACCCTCGGCCTCGGCGCCCGCGAGAAACTGCTCGTCAAGGACGTGACCCAGGACGCCGACGGCACGACGCACACCCGTTACGAGCGCACGTACGCGGGCCTGCCCGTCCTGGGCGGCGACCTGATCGTGCACGACAGCGGCGGCCGCCTCACGGTGTCGCGCGCCACGAAGGCGGCCCTCGCGCTGCCCTCCACCCAGGCGAAGGTCTCCTCGGCCACCGCGAAGGCCCAGGCACTCACCACGGCGGCGAAGGCCGGCGCCGAACGTCCCGCGCTGGACGGCAACCCGCGTCGGGTCGTCTGGGCCGCCTCGGGCAAACCCGCCCTGGCCTGGGAGTCCGTGGTCGGCGGCTTCCAGGACGACGGCACCCCCAACGAACTCCACGTGATCACCGACGCGGACACCGGAAAGCAGCTCTTCCGGTACCAGGGCGTCGAAACCGGCACCGGCACCGGCCAGTTCAACGGGACCGTGCCCCTCAGCACCACGCTCTCCGGTACGACGTACCAGCTCGTCGACGGCGACCGCGCCGGACACCGCACCTACGACCTGAACCAGGGCACCTCCGGCACCGGCACGCTCTTCACCGACGACAACGATGTCTGGGGGGACGGCACCCCGGCCAACCGTCAGACCGCGGGCGTGGACGTCGCCTTCGGCGCGGCGGCCACCTGGGACTACTACAAGAACGTCTTCGGCCGCAACGGCATACGCAACGACGGCGTCGCCGCCTACAGCCGCGCCCACTACGGCAACAACTACGTCAACGCCTTCTGGCAGGACAGCTGCTTCTGCATGACGTACGGCGACGGTTCGGGCAACACCCACCCGCTCACCGCGCTCGACGTGGCCGCCCACGAGATGAGCCACGGCGTCACCGCGGCCACCGCGGGCCTCACCTACTCCGGCGAGTCGGGCGGTCTCAACGAGGCGACCTCCGACATCTTCGCCGCCGCCGTCGAGTTCTACGAGAACCTGCCGGCCGACGTCCCGGACTACCTGGTCGGCGAGAAGATCGACATCAACGGCGACGGCACCCCCCTGCGTTACATGGACAAGCCCTCCAAGGACGGTGCGTCCAGCGACTACTGGAGCTCCTCACTGGGCGGCCTCGACGTCCACTACTCCTCGGGGCCGGCCAACCACTTCTTCTACCTGCTCTCCGAGGGCAGCGGAGCGAAGACCGTGAACGGGGTCGCCTACGACAGCCCCACCTACGACGGCCAACCGGTGACGGGCATCGGCATCGACAACGCCCAACGCGTCTGGTACCGGGCGCTCACCACCTACATGACGTCCAGCACGGACTACGCGGGCGCCCGTACCGCCACCCTCCAGGCCGCGGCCGACCTGTTCGGCGCCTACAGCCCCTCCTACCTCGCCGTGGCCGACGCGTGGGCGGCGATCAACGTGGGCCATCGCGTCGCGCTGGGCGTCAACGTGGCGCCGGTCGCCGACCAGATCAGCGGCATCGGGCAGGCCGTGTCCCTCCAGACGGACGCGTACACCACCAACTCCGGTGCGGCCCTGACGTACACGGCGACCGGCCTGCCGGACGGCCTGACGATGAGTGACACGGGCCTGATCTCAGGCACCCCGGCCACCCTCGGCACCAGCGACGTCACCATCACGGTCACCGACGCCACCGGGGCGAGCAGCACGGTGAGCTTCTCCTGGGAGGTGGCCTACGTCTACGCCAACGCCACCCGCGTCGACATTCCCGACAACAGCACGGCGGTCGAGTCCCCGGTCACCGTAACCGACCGCACCGGGAACGCCTCGGCGACCACCCAGGTCTACGTGAAGATCATCCACACCTACCGGGGTGACCTGACGGTCGACCTGGTCGGCCCGAACGGAACGGTCTACTCGCTGCTGAACCGCAGCGGCGGCTCCGCCGACAACGTCGACCAGACGTTCACCGTCGACGCCTCCGCACAGCCCCTGAGCGGCACCTGGAAGCTCCGGGTCCAGGACCACGCCGCGATCGACGTCGGCTACATCGAGCAGTGGCGGCTCATCCCCTGAGCCTCGCCTGCCCCTGTCCCCGACAGGATTCGCGGAGCCGTTGTCGCAGGCCGTCCCCGTGGCCCGCGGCAACGGCTCCGCCCGGGTGCTGTCGGCACCCGTTCGGCGTAACGTGTTGTGGGAATGAACCGGTCGCGGGCCATGCGGTCCGATGTCGTCCGTCGGCCCGTTGGTCTCCGTGACGTGCACCCGCATCAGTCAGGAGCGCATCGTGGGGACACCTGTTCGTCGACGCGCGCGTGGCGGCTCCGCCGCCCGGCGCACCTCTGTTGGACTCGTCACCGCCGCGCTCGCCGCCGGTGTGTGCACCGTGCCGGCCGCGGACGCGGCCGCCCGGCCCGCGTCCGCCGTCTCGGCCGCGAGCTGCGCCGACACGGTCTACGCGAAGATGACCCAGGCACAGCGCGTCGGCCAGCTGTTCATGGGCGGGGTCAACGCCACCCGCCCGAGCACCGCGGACCTGCAGACGCTGCGCACCTACCACGTCGGGTCCGTGATGCTCACCGGACGCAGCACCGCCGGGACCGCCGCGACGAGGAAGGTGGTCGACGCCTTCCGCCCGCAGGCCGACACGGTCGGCGGGCACCGGGTCGGGCTGCTCGTCTCCACCGACCAGGAGGGCGGCCAGGTCCAGGTGCTCAGCGGACCCGGTTTCTCGGTCATTCCCAACGCCCTGACCCAGGGCACGTGGAGCACCACCACCCTGCGCAGTCGCGCCACGACCTGGGCGGGGCAGCTCAAGGCGGCGGGCCTGGACCTCAACCTCGCCCCGGTCGCCGATGTGGTGCCCGCGAGTCTCGGCACCCGCAACGCCCCCATCGGCCACTTCTACCGCGAGTACGGCCACACCCCCGCCGTCGTGACCTCACACACCGGCGCCTTCGCCGCGGGCTTCCGCGCGGCCGGGGTGATGACCACGTTCAAGCACTTCCCCGGACTGGGCCAGGTGACCGGCAACACCGACACCACCGCGAACGTCGTGGACTCGGTGACGACCGCCTCCAGTTCGAGCCTCCAGCCGTTCCAGAGCGGGATCAAGGCAGGGGCGCCGTTCGTGATGATCTCGTCGGCGAAGTACACGAAGATCGACTCGAGGCACCTCGCCGCGTTCTCACCGACCGTCATCAACTCACTGCTGCGCACCAAGTTCGGCTTCAAGGGAGTCGTCATCTCCGACGACCTCGGCCAGGCGGTCGCGGTGCGCGCCTACACCCCGGCGCAGCGGGCGGTGCAGTTCATCGGCGCCGGGGGCGACATGGTCCTCACGGTCAAGGCGTCGACCGTCCCGGCGATGGTCCAGGGGGTGCAGGCCCAGATGGCGAAGGACGCGTCGTTCCGCACCAAGGTCGCCGCCTCCGTACACCGCATCCTCGCGGCCAAGGCGACCGCGGGCCGCCTCACCTGCAGCTGAGACCGGTTGCCGTTGCCCGGGTGCGTGCGCCGCGCCGGACGCGCTCGGGCAGCGGTGTCCGGTAGTCGGGCAGCAGACTCAGGGCGCGGAACGCGGACTTCAGGAAGAGCCGTACGACGCGTTCGCGGCGGGGGCTCAGCCGGCCGATCCGGTGCAGCCGGCAGACCCGGTCGCCCGCGAGGTAGCGGGTCAGGTCCCTGCCGAACGCCCGGAAGGGCGCGCGGAACCATCGGTGGGCGAAGTGGTCCATCATGGCGGTCGCCACGATGTGGCCGGCTTCGGTCGGTTCGTACGGCCGTGCGTCGAACTTCACGGCGAACTCGCACATCGCGTCCCAGTCCTCGGGAAAGTGCTCGTCGGCCAGGGGGCCGGACTCGCGTTCCAGGACGCGGAAGAGGGTCTGCGCCCAGCGGTGCCAGGCGGTCTTCATGGGTTCACTCGTGCCGGGCAGTCCGAGCGAGGTCTGCAGGCGGTCGCCGTAGGTGGCGAGCAGGACGAGCGGGTAGACGAAGTCGTCGGTGTCGTCGAAGTTGCCGGGCAGGTGCGGGGTGGCCCGGGCGACCGCCAGGTGGATGCGGTTGAGCCGGTCGGCGGCCGCGCGCCCCGCTCCGCTGGACAGGCCGTCCACCATCCAGGCCATCAGGAAATGGTTGGCGTCCCGGTAGCGCCGCTCGGGTCTCGCCGTCAGCTTCGCGGTGTGCGCGAGGGTCGCGGCCGTGGCGCCGGGCTGCATCATGCGCATGGTGCCCGGGTAGAGCGCCGTCGCCAGGGCGAACTCCGGGACCCTGTAACCGACATAGAGCGCAATCATCCGCTCCCAGTCGGTCTCCGGATCCATCCGCGCGAGTTCACGGTCCACCCACTTGTACCCACGGCGCAACGTCCGTTCCCCTCACGTCGAAGCCACGCGCTCCGCCGCCGCGTCCGCGCCGGGAATGTGGCGCCGCGCGGGCGGAGGCTCCCCGGAGAGCAAGACGCAGAACACGCGTTCACGGCTCCGCCCGGCGTGACGTCGGTACCCCGGCCGGTGGACCTGCCGTGCGGGCCGAGCCGCTCAGGCCGGATCGAGGCCCGAGGTGTCCCGGCGGGAGACTGCGAGGTAGCCGACGAAACAGGCGATGGCGACCGTCCAGGCGAGGGTCACCGGTGCCAGTCCCAGGCCGAGGCCGCCCCGGCCGTGGCCGACCGCCATCCAGTCGGCGAGCGAGGCGCCGAGGGGACGGGTGATGACGTAGGCCGTCCAGAAGGCGGTCACGGCGTTCAGGGCACCGCCGCGGTGGGCGATGGCGGGGAGGCAGATCGCGACGGCGAAGAGGACCACCGAGCCGAGGTAGCCGAGGCCGGCGGTGGCGGTCAGGTCGCCGGCGGCGGTACCGAGGGCGAAGGTGGCGAGGACGGTCGCCCAGTAGAAGGTCTCACGGCGGCGGGTGCGGATGCCGTGGATGGACAGCGTCCGCTCGACCGCATACCAGAGGGCGAAGACCGCGGCCAGCACGACGATGAAGAACGGGGTGGACAGCGTGTAGGGCACGCCGAGACCGACGTGCAGGACGTCGGCGGCCATCGTGCCGAACACGCTGACCATGACGACCGCGGTCCAGTACACCCAGGCGATGTACCGGCGGACCGCGAACTGCACGGCCAGGGAGACCGCCAGGGCGAGACCGCCGAGGCCGACGGCCGGTATCGGGCCGAGGACCCGGGCCAGCAGGTCCGACGCGGTCTCGCCCATCCCGGTGGTGAGCACCTTGATGATCCAGAAGTAGACGGTGACTTCCGGCACCTTGTTCGCCATGGTGCGGAGGGGAACGCGGGAGCGGTCGTCGAGGAGGTGCTCTGTGGTCATGGTCGGCACGATGACATGCGGGACTCCCGGTGCCACAGATGTCTTTGCCAATGTTTTGGCGCCTCTGGTGCATGAGTTTCAGGTCCGCTCACCGGACCTGAACGCAACCTGAACGACACGGCGAACTCCCTGGTCATGCCGTTTGGGTGGGTGGTACGGGGGTGCGGGCACGGGTGGGTGCCACGGCCGTGGGCCGCTCGTCGCGCACCCGCGATCGTCTAGAGTTCCCCATGGCGTCTACAAAGATGTAGTCGTTCAGGTGTTCATGTGAGACCGTCCGCCGGAAAGGGCCCCCGTTCATGACCACACCGATCCTCGCGGCGTCACAGCTGGCCGTGAACGTGCTCGACGCTCATTCGCTGCTGTCGGCCTTCGGCGTGCTGGGCGTCGGGGTGGTGATGTTCGCCGAGACGGGGCTGCTGGTCGGGTTCTTCCTGCCGGGCGACTCCCTGCTGTTCACCGCCGGCCTGCTGTGCACCGGCTCGGCGCAGGGAAGTCTGCACCTGTCCCTGGGCCCCCTGCTCGTGGCGGCGGCCGCAGGTGCGCTCGCCGGGGCACAGTTCGGATACCTGCTCGGCCGGAAGGCGGGCGGAGCCCTGCTGGCACGCAGCCGCTCCAAGCGCCTGCACGAAGGCGTGCAGCGCGCCGAGGACTTCCTCGACCGGTACGGCCACGCGAAGGCCATCGTCCTGGCGCGCTTCGTGCCGGTGGTGCGCACGGTCCTCAATCCGATGGCGGGGGCTCTGGAGGTGCCGGTACGGACGTTCACCCAGTGGCAGGTCGTCGGCGGACTCGCGTGGAGCGTCGGCCTCACCCTCGCGGGATACGCGCTGGGCTCGTCGATCCCGAACGTCGACCGGTACCTGCTGCCGCTGGTGGCGCTGATCGTGGTCGTGTCCCTGATCCCCGTTCTCTCCGAGGTGTACCGGGGGCGGCGGACCGCCGGGTCCGAGGAGGGACGCGGGTGACCGTCCCGGCCCCGGCCGCGGTACGGCCGTAGCTCCGACGGAGGACCATGCCTCAGAAGATCCTGGTCGTGGAGGACGATCACGCCCTGCGGGACGTGCTGCGCCGCGGGCTGGCCGACGAGGGCTTCGAGCCCGTGCCCGCCGCCGACGGCGCCACCGCCCTGCGGCTGACCGGCGACGGCATCGGCGCGGTCGTCCTGGACGTCGGACTGCCGGACGCGGACGGCCGGGACGTGTGCCAGGCGATGCGCGCCAACGGATTCGCGGCCCCGATCATCTTCCTCACGGCCCACCACCACCTCACCGACCGGCTGTCCGGGTTCTCCGCGGGGGGCGACGACTACCTTCCCAAGCCGTTCCACCTCGCCGAACTCGTCGCCCGGCTGCGGGCCTCGCTCAAGCGGTCCGCCCCGCCCGCGGTGTCCACGGCCGGGGACCTGGTCCTGGACGCGACCCGGCACAGCGCGCACGTCGGCGAGGCTCTGGTCGAGCTGTCCCCGACGGAGTTCCGGCTGCTGGCCACGCTCGTGGCCGCGGGAGGGGGCATCGTGAGCCGCCGGGACCTGGTGCGGACCGCGTGGCCGGACGGGGCTCAGGTCAGCGACAACACGCTGGACCAGTACCTGAGCCGGCTGCGCCGCAAGCTGCGCGAGGCGGGCAGCGGCCTGAACCTCGGGACGGCGCGCGGGATCGGCCACCGGCTGTCATGAACGGCCTCCTGCGGCTGCCGGCCCCGCGCACGCTGCGCGGTCGGCTCTCGCTCGTGGCGGTGACCACCGCGGCCCTCCTGATGACCGTCCTGACCGTGGCGTTCAACACCGTCATGGACCGGCACCTGCAGCACCAGGCGGACGTCGAACTGGGCAACCGTGCGGCCGCCGTCGCCACCACGGTGGACACCAGCGGCTCGCGGGTACGGATCCTGGAGACCGTCAACGACCGGCTCCTCGACGCCAACGTCTGGATCTACACCGGGACGCGCCTGCTGGAGAAACCCCCGTCCGCCACCGCCGGCGGCACCCTGACCGCGGCCGCCGCGCGGCTGGTCGTACGGGGACACGGCGGCTGTGAGACCGTGACGGCCGGGCATCCCCGGTCCGTGCGCCTGTGCGCCCACTCCGTGGCAGGGCGTCGCAGCACGGCGACGGTCGTCACCGCCCTGGACCTCGCCCCGTACCGCAACTCGGCGGACACCGTGCTGCTGGGGTCCCTGGTCCTGGATTCGGTCATGCTCGCGTGCACCTACGCGCTGACCCGCCTCGCCGTCGGGCGGGCGCTGCGCCCGGTGCGCACCATGACGGACCAGGCCACCGAGTGGAGCGCGGCGGGCTCCGACGAGCGCTTCGGCGCCGCCGACCAGCCGGCCGAACTCGCCCGCCTGGGCGCCTCGCTCGACGCGCTGCTGGACCGCGTCCGGACCGTGCTTCGGCACGAGCGGCAGCTGACCGGGGAGCTCTCCCACGAGCTGCGCACCCCGCTCACCCGCATCGTCGTCGAGCTGGACTGGTGGCGGGCCCGGCCGCGCTCCGATGCCGAGACCCGGGCGACGCACGAGGTGATCGCCGAGGCGGCCCAGGCCATGCGCACCATCTGCGACACCCTGCTGGACGACGCCCGTGAGGAGGCGCGCACCGCCGGCACGGCCCCCGGCGCCACGGCCGTCGGGCCCGTCCTGCACCGGCTGGTCGACCGTCTCGGGACGCCGGAGCGGGTGAAAGCCGTCGTCGACACGGCCGATCCGGAGCCGACGGCGGGCGTCCGGCCCGCGCTTCTCGAACGCATCGTCAGCCCCGTGCTGGCGAACGCGCTCCGGTACGCGCACTCGACGGTGACCGTGTCCGCGCGCCGGGTGCCCGGCGGGGTCCGGATCAGTGTCACCGACGACGGTCCCGGCGTACCGGAGGCGTTCGTGGGCGACCTCTTCCAGCCCGGCCGCCGGGCCGATCCCGGCGACGGGCACGACGGCGCGGGCCTCGGACTGCCGCTCGCGCGGCGCCTGGCCCGCTCCGTGGGCGGCGAGGTGTCCCACGATCCCGCGTACACCTCCGGGGCCCGCTTCCTCGCCGACCTGCCCGCCGGCTGAGTCGCGGGCTCAAGGAACCTCGCCGGCTACGCCGCGGGCACCGGCTCCCGTGCCCCTCCCGGGGCCGGGCCGGCGTCGCCGGCGCCAGTCCCGCCGCCACCAGCGCGCCCAGCATGACGATCGCCGTCGGCCGGGAGCTGCCCTCCCCGAACACGCCCGCCAGCGGAGCGGCCAGGGCGCCGAGGAGGAACTGGAAGCCGCCCAGGAGCGCGGAGGCCGCGCCCGGGGCCGTACGGCCGACCGCCTGGCCGATGCTCATGGCGCCCGGGAAGACCGGGCCGATGCCGCCGGCGGTCACGAACAGGGTGGTCCAGGTACCTGCGAGGGTCTCGCCCACGGTCACCACCAGCAGGACTTGTGCCAGCGCGCCCAGCAGGGCGATGCCGACCCCGGCCGAGAGCAGGGTGTTCAGGCGGGTGCCGCGCCCGGCGAGGCGGGCGAAACACGCCCCGGCGGCCAGCATGGCGACGGCGTTGGTGGCGAAGATGAGGGAGTAGGTGGTCGAGGAGACGCCGTGCAGGTTCTCGAAGACGAAGCTGGAGCCGCTGATGTAGGCGAACAGCGCGGTTTCATCGCCCGCACCCCCAACCCCGCCGACCGGCGTGCCGCGCTGGTCACCATCACGGAGGCCGGCGCGCAGGCGGTCGACGAGCTCTTCCCGCGGCAGCTCTCCGTCGGGATCGGACTGCTGGACGGCCTGGGCGAGGACCGCGAGTGGGTGACCGAGGACGAGGTGCACACCCTCACCACCTACGCCGTGGCCGGCGCCGACGGCCTGTTCGCGCACCGGGAGATCCAGGGCGACTCCGTCGACCTGGTGGCCCTGTTCGAGCTGCACGCCCGGCTCATCCACGACGCGGCCGCCCGGATGACGGCACAGGCGGGACACTGACGGTCTCCGCGCCGGCGCCCCGCCCGCGGGTCCGCCGTCAGCGGCCGGCGGGAGGTGCCAGGGGGCTCAGGAGGCCCCACCCTCGTGGGTGACGGTGACGACGATCTTGCCGACCTGCTCGTTCGCGGCCATGTAACGGTGCGCCTCGGCGTGTCCGCGAGGTCGAAGGTGCGGTCGACGACGGGGTCGAAGGCGCCGGAGCCGAGGCCCGCGTCGACGAACGCGACCGCGCGGCGCAGGCGCTCGGGGTTCGTGGTGTCTCGAAGAGCGTGTACGTGCTGCTGTTCAGCGCCGGGAAGGACCGGGCCTTGGGCAGCGGAGTGGGACGCGGGTCGAGGGCGCCGTAGACCACCAGGAAGCCGCCGGGGGCGATCCCCTGCGCGAGGGTCTCCACGCCGGGTCCCGCGACCGGGTCGAAGGCAGGGCGGACACCCTCGCCGCCGGTGAACTCCTCGATCCGGGCGGGCAGGTCCTCCTCGTCGGTGACGATCACATGGGCCGCTCCCGCCTCCAGCAGGCGCTGCCGCTTGCCGGGGCCGCGCGTGGTGGCGATCGGGATCGCGCCGACATGACGGGCGATCTGGATGGCGGCGAGTCCGACGCTGCTGGAGGCCGCCGTGATCAGGACGTGGCCACCGGGGCGCACCCGGCGGCTCTCGACGAGGGGGCCGTAGGCGGTGATGTACGCCATCCACACGGCCGCCGCCCGGACCGGGTCGACCTCGGCGGGGCGGGGCGCGACCGCCGACGCCGGGACGACGACGTGGTCGCCGTAGGTGCCGTAGTCGGTCTGCAGGAACTGCGGTACGACCGCCACCGGGTCGCCTTCGGAGAGGCCGGCCACGCCCTCGCCGACCGCCTCGACCCGGCGCGGTTCAGGCCGATCGCGTCGACGCGGATGCGGACCTCTCCCGCGCCCGGTGCGCCGACCTCGACATCGCGGAGGGTGAGGACCTCGGGTCCGCCGATCCGGTCGAACTGAACGAGTCTTGCCATGGTGCATCCGTCCTGGGGGCAGGGTCCGGGACGGAGACGCGCCGGGCCGGCCCGGCGCCTCCATTCACCCTGCCCCAAGGTTTCATGACCGTCAAATTTTGAGCTCGATCGAAATAAGGTCACCGGCCGTCCCGGCCCGCACCCGCTTCCGCCTCCAGCGCCGCGGCGGCCAGCACCGCGGAGAGCAGCCCGGGGAACCGCAGCTCCATCTCGTCGGCGCGCAGCGTGTTCATCTTCGCGGTGCCGACGTAGTACTGGCGGATCACGCCGGCCTCGCGCAGCACGGTGAAGTGGTGCGTCAGCGTCGACAGCGAGACGGGCGCGACGAACGTCCCGCAGCTCAGGTCCTCCCCCGCACGGGCCAGTTGCGACACCACCATGCGCCGCACCGGGTCCACCAGCGCCTCCAGCACCTGCTGGAGCGAGACCTCGGACAGCTCGGGGTGCTCCACGGTGCGGGCGGCGGTACGGGGGCGGGCCACGGTGACTCCTCGGGGCGGCTGCTGAGCGGTCACGTCATGGTACGACCGCACGTCTCAACCACCTCCGGTCCCGAGGCCCGTCAGAGGTTGATCATGTGTCCGGCGAGGCCGTGCAGGGCGTCCTGGACCGCCTCGCTCAGCGTCGGGTGGGCGTGCACGTTCCGGGCGAGTTCGTGCACCGTGAGGTCCCACTTCTGAGCGAGCGTCAGCTCGGGCAGGAGCTCCGTCACGTCCGGTCCGATCAGGTGGCCGCCGATCAGTTCGCCGTAGCGGGCATCGCTCACGAGCTTCACGAACCCGACCGTGTCGCCGAAGCCGTGCGCCTTGGCGTTGGCCGTGAAGGGGAACTTCGCCACCCGCACGTCGAAACCCTGGGCACGGGCCTCTGCCTCGGTCCAGCCGAAGCTGGCGATCTGCGGCTGGCAGAACGTCGCCCGCGGGATCATGCGGTAGTCCAGCTCCATGGTCTCCGCGCCGGCGATGCTCTCGGCGGCGACGATGCCCATCGCCTCCGCGGTGTGCGCGAGCATCAGCTTCGCCGTGACGTCGCCGATCGCGTAGATGTGCGGCCGGCTGGTACGGCAGTACCCGTCGATGTCGATGGCACCGCGCTCGGTGAGCCGTACCCCCGTGCTGCTCAGCCCGTAGCCGGCCGTCCGCGGCTGGAAGCCGGTGGCCTGCAGCACCTTCTCCGCCTCCAGGACCTGCTCCGAGTCGCCGGAACGGACGGTCACGCGGACCTCGTCCTCGGTCTCCTCGATGGACTGCACGGCGGTGGAGGTCAGGACCCGGATCCCCTGCCGCTTGAAGCGCCTGGTCAGCTCGGCCGAGACCTCCTCGTCCTCCAGCGGGGCGATCCGGTCCAGGAACTCCACCAGCGTGACCTCGACACCGTACGACCGCAGCAGGTAGGCGAACTCGACGCCGATGGCCCCGGCACCCGCGATGACGATGCTGGACGGGAGGCTGTCGGAGAGGATCTGCTCCTCGTAGGTGACGACGCGCCGCCCCAGCGTCGTACCGGGCAGCAGCTTCACGGTCGAGCCGGTCGCGATGATGCAGGAGCGGAAGGAGAGCGTGGTCTCGCCGTCCTGCATGCGCACCTGAAGGGTGTACGGGTCGAGGAAGGTGCCCTGCCCCTCGAACTGCTCGATCTTGTTCTTGCGCATGAGGTAGCCGACGCCCTTGACGCGCCCGTCGGCCACCACCCGGCTGCGCTCGTAGGCGGCGCGGTAGTCCAGGCCCACCTCCCCGCTGATCTTCACGCCGAACTTCTCCGCGTCGTGCAGGATCAGCTGGGCGACCTCGGCGTTGCGCAGCAGCGCCTTCGCCGGGATGCAGCCGATGTTCAGACACACGCCACCCCAGAAGCGGCCCTCCACGATGGCCGTGCGCAGGCCCAGCTGGGCGGCGCGGATCGCGGCCACGTAGCCGCCCGGCCCGGCTCCCAGGACGACGACGTCGAAGTCGGTCTGCATGGCTCCACCTCACCGTTGTGTCGAGTCGGTCTGCTGACTCCACGGTCGCACGATCAGGTCGCGCGATCAGCCGGTCGGGTAGAGGAGATCGAGCGGCCCGGACAGCGCGGCGCGCACCCGGCGGGCGGTCTCGTCGACCAGGACCTCGGGCTCGTCGCGGGCTATCGCCTCCATCGTCTGCGCGGCCACCTCGGCCGCATCCGTCTTGGGCTCGTCGACCGCCGCGGTGGCGTCGGTGTCCACCCAGCCGACGTGCACGCCGACGACCAGCGTCCCCTGCTCCCGCAGGGCGACCCGCAGTGCGTTGGTCACCGACCACTGCGCCGCCTTCGACGCGGCATAGCTGGGGAACCGCCAGGTCGAGCGCCACGAGGCCACGGACAGCATGTTCACGAGGGCGCCGCCGCCGTTGGCCGCGAGTACCGGCGCGAAGGCCCGGGAGACGGCCCAGGTGCCCAGGTAGTTCACCTCCAGCTCCCGCCGCGCGCCGTCCAGGGAGCCCTCCAGCAGGCCCGGTCCGGCCTGGATGCCCGCGTTGTTGATCACGATGGTCGCGTCGGAGACCGTGCGCGCGGCGGCCGCGATCTGCTCGGGGTCGGTGACGTCGAGGCGGAGCGGCTCCAGGCCCGGCTCGGTGAGGTCTTCCGGCCGCCGTACGCCCGCGTACACTCTGGCCGCGCCCCGGGCCAGCAGGGCGCGGCAGAACGCCAGCCCGATCCCGCGGTTCGCTCCGGTCACCAGCGCGACCGATCCCTCGATCTTCATGGTCGGACACCTCGATCCACGGTCGACGGCCGCCGGCGGACGGCCAGGCCCCCCGCTTCATGCTGCGGCCTGCGCGGGCCGCTCACATCCGTGACCGCGACTGTCAGCAGGGTTTCTTCACAAGACTCGCTATCGTGGGGCCATGAAACGGACGTCGTTCGCCACGTGGCCGTGCTCCATCGCACGGACCGTCGATCTGCTGGGTGACCACTGGACGCCGCTGGTGGTGCGGGAGGCCTTCTACGGGATCCGCCGCTTCGACGAGTTCCAGCAGGAACTGGGCATCGCCCGCAACACGTTGACCGACCGGCTGCGTCATCTGGTGGACGAGCGGATCCTGGAGAAGCGGCTGTACGAGGCCGAGCCGCCGCGCTACGACTACGTCCTCACGGAGAAGGGCCGGGACCTGTTCGCGGTGCTGGCCGCGATGTCCGCGTGGGGCGACCGGTGGCTGGCCGGGGAACGAGGCGTGCCCGTGGTGTTCCACCACGGGGCGTGCGGCCACGACACCACCGCCGAGGTCGTCTGCTCCCGGTGCCGGACGCCGCTCAGGTCCGAGGAGACCTCGATGCGGATGGGGCCGGGCTATCCCGAGCGGCTCGGGCAGCGGCCGGACATCCGCCGGCGGTTCGGTGTCGACTGAGCATCCCGTGGCGCCTTGACCCATTGACGTCTTGACAGGCTGAGTCTTATTTAGCAACTCTGAGGGCGGACACCCGGACGGCAAGGAGGCCGGTCGTGGAGTGGACGGGCGCGCGCTACGCGGACAGACCCACGGTCGAGGTGCGGACCTGGATCGACGCCCCACCGGCCACGGTGTGGGCCCTGGTCAGCGACATCGGCCTGATGCCGGACATGAGCGAGGAGCTGCGGTCCGTCGCCTGGCTGGACGGGGCCGTAGCTCCGGCGGTGGGGGCACGGTTCGTCGGCCGCAGCGAACACGAGGCGTTCGGGAAGTGGGAGACCACCTCCCACGTGATCGAGTGCGAGCGGGAGTCGGTGTTCGCCTGGGCGGTGCAGGATCCGTCCGAGCCCTCCGCGGTCTGGCGGTTCCGGCTCCGTCCGAAGGACGGCGGAACGGAGCTGTCGCAGTGGATGCAGCTGGGTCCGGGACGTTCCGGACTGTCGGTCGCCATCGACCGGATGCCCGACAAGGAGCAGAAGATCGTGTTCGTACGGCTGCGGGAGTTCGAGCGTGGCATCACCGCCACCCTCGCGCAGATCAAGAAGCGGGCGGAGGCGTGATGCGGACGGCGACCACGATCGAGGCCTCGGGCGGCGAACACCGGTCCCGGACGAGCGACTTCGTCGTCGAGGCCGAGAAGCTGGGCCTGGACGTCTGCTGGGTGGCCGAGGCCTGGGGCTCCGACGCGCCCTCCGCTCTCGGCTACTACGCGGCGCTCACCGACCGGATGCTGCTCGGCTCCGGCATCATGCAACTCGGCACCCGGACACCGACGGCGGTGGCCCAGACGGCCATCACCCTCTCCAACCTGTCCGGCGGACGTTTCCTGCTCGGTCTCGGCGCCTCCGGCCCGCAGGTGATCGAGGGACTGCACGGCATCCCCTTCGCCCGGCCGCTGCGCCGCATGCGGGAGACGGTGGAGATCGTCCGGCGGGTGGTCGACGGCGGCCGGATCTCGTACTCCGGCGAGGAGTTCACGCTGCCGCTGCCCGGCGGCGAGGCCGTCCCGATGCGCCTGTCCATGCGTGCCGAGCACGACATCCCCGTCTACCTCGCCGCCCTCTCCCCCGCCATGCTGCGGCTGACCGGCGAGGCCGCCGACGGCTGGCTCGGCACCAGCTTCGTGCCCGAGGGCGCCGCCGACGCCTACTTCGCCCACCTCGACGAGGGCCTGGCCCGGAGCGGTCGTACCCGTGCGGACCTGGACGTCTGCCAGGGCGCGGAGGTCGCCTTCGCCGCCGACGAGG
Source organism: Streptomyces sp. NPDC013157 (assembly GCF_042899865.1). Lineage (NCBI taxonomy): Bacteria > Bacillati > Actinomycetota > Actinomycetes > Kitasatosporales > Streptomycetaceae > Streptomyces > Streptomyces sp. NPDC013157. The sequence goes on from NZ_JBIBAK010000002.1 coordinate 442,646, forward strand.
AGGCGCTCGGCGCGATGGTCGCCGGACGCAGGAAGGAACTCGCGTTCAGCCTCGGCGGGATGGGGTCGGCATCCACCAACTTCTACAACAGCGCCTACAGCCGCCAGGGCTGGGCCGAGGTCGCCGCCGAGGTGCGTGAGCGCTGGCAGGCAGGCGACCGGGACGGCGCGGCGGCTCTGGTGACCGACGAGATGGTGCTCGGTACGACGCTGATCGGCACGGAGTCCATGGTGCGCGAGCGCCTCGCGGTCTGGCGCGACGCCGGCGTCGACACCGTACGCCTCTACCCGGCGGGCGAGAGCCTGGAGGACCGGCTCACCACGCTCGGGCGGGCGATCGAGCTGGTCCACGAGGTCGGCGGGGCCGCCTGAGCCCGGCCGCGTCAGTCGAGGGCGTCGCTGCGAGCCGGCTCCTGCCGCTGCCGGTGCTGCTCGTTCCAGAGGTCGGCCAACTCGCCGAGGGCGCTGTTGAGGCGGCCCAGTTCCCAGAGCAGGTAGCCGCCGGCCACGGCGAACGGGATCCACTCGCCCCAGTGGAAGAGCAGGACCGGCATGTACACCAGTCCGGCCAGGACGAGGAACTTGACCAGGATCTCGGCCGCGTACGCCTGCTTGCGTGCGACGACTGCGTGCTCGCCGCGGCCGTGGGTCCACTGGAGGCGCGTTTTCATGACTGCTCCCTCGGGTTCTGGGCGCTCACGCTGCTCGAACAGGCCGCCGCCGACCGTCAGTTGACAGTTTCAGGGCGGGTGCGGCCCGGAGCCAGGACCGCCCGAGGACTTCGGCATATCTCCATGCGACCGTCGCGAACGGAGGCATGTGCTCCGGCCTGCGCCGAGGTGAGCCGGTCCCGGCACCGCCCGCGGCGAACCGTCCGGCCGGGACCCTTGTCCGGTCGCCCTCCCCCACAGCCCGTAGCGCCGGGCCCACCGTTCGGAGTCGGCCACGTGATGCCGCCCGCGCGGTCCGGTGTCAGGCTGGAGAACGATGCCGCCTGCCCGGCCCTGCCGCCGACACACCCGCGGTGCCGCCCTCGACCGGCGGTGACCGGCGGAGGCGAGCGGCCGGCCGGACCCCGCCGCCGCGGCATCGGCCCTTTCTGGAGGTTCGTCATGAAGGATCTGCCCCCGCCGCCCACCCCGTACCTGGAGCCCGCGGCCCGCGAACTCGCCGACGCCACCGCACCGCACCCGCGGATCTACGAGGTACCGCCCCCGCAGGGGCGTGAGATTCTCGCCGGTCTGCAGACGGGCGAGGGGGTGGCCAAACCCGCCGCCGACGAGAGCTGGATCGACATCGACGCCGGTGAGTGGGGCACCGTACGCGCCCACCTCGTCAAGCCCGAAGGCGTCAACGGGACGTTGCCGGTGATCTTCTACATCCATGGCGCCGGCTGGGTCTTCGGCGACGAGAACACCCACGACCGCCTCGTGCGGGAGCTGGCCGCCGGGGCACGGGCGGCGGTCGTGTTCCCCGTCTACGACCGGGCCCCCGAGGCCAAGTACCCGACCCAGATCGAGCAGAACTACGCCGTCGCCCAGTGGGTGGTGAAGCACGGCAGCGAGTACGGCCTCGACCCGTCCCGGATGGTCGTGTGCGGGGACTCCGTCGGCGGCAACATGTCGGCGGTCCTCGCCCAGATGGCCAAGGACCGTGGCGACATAGAACTCGCCGCGCAGATCCTGCTCTACCCGGTGACGGACGCCGACTTCGACACGCCGTCCTACCAGCAGTTCGCCGACGGCTACTACCTCACGCGGGAAGGCATGATCTGGTTCTGGGACCAGTACACGAGCGACGAGGCCCAGCGCCGGGAGCGCTACGCGGCCCCCCTGCAGGCTTCCGTCGACGACCTCAGAGGCCTGCCGCCGGCCCTGGTGATCACCGACGAGGCCGACGTGCTGCGTGACGAGGGCGAGGCCTACGCGGCGCATCTGCGGGAGGCCGATGTCCCGGTCACCGCCGTGCGGGTCCAGGGCATGGTGCACGACTTCATGATGCTCGACAGCCTGCGCGACACGAGAGCCACGAACGTCGCCCGGCACCTCGCCGTCGACTCCATCAGGGAGGCCCTGCGCGCCGCCTAGCCGGATCCGACCGGACCGCCGGCCCGCCGCGTCACCGCATGGTGGCGTGGCGGGCCTGCGTCTCCCTGCGCGGTGCCGTCCACCGCTGCGCCGGACCGGCCGCCGGGGACGCCGTCGCCGTCACGCCCACTCCGTTCAGCAGGGACCTCGGGGTGCGCGTGAGCCGGGGCTCGACATCGACGACGGCCTGTGCCGGCTCGGGGCGCGACTCGTAGCGTTCACGGAGCCGGGTGCCGGGCGCGGCCGTCTGCCAGAGCGCGCCGGCCGTGCTCGTTGCCGTGACGACCACGTCCGCGGCAGCGCTCTCGGTGATCCCCAGGAGCCTTTGCCCTTGCAACACCGTTGCCCGTGAGGCGACTTCGCCGAGCGCGACCGTCTCGGCCTGCCGCGCCCGCAGCGCCGCCGATCAGTCCCGCCGGCCTTCCGCGGTGCGGCTCGGGAAGATCTGCTCCCGTGTCCCGAAGTACCCCAGCATCGCGGACTCGTGCATGCCGACGGCGGCGGCGATGTCCGTCGGCGTCACCTCACGGACGCCGCGCTCGGTGCCGAGCGATCGAGCCGCGTCGAGGCTCTCCCGCTCGCACTGCTGCCTGGCCGCCGCGGGGGCACCGCTCCCCGATCCGGAATCCCGGTGCTCCCGGCTCCGCGCCCCGCCCCGTGCCCCGTTCTGCGCGGACCGCCAACACCGATCGCGCCGCCCGGCGTTAAAGGTCTCGCAGAGCGCCTGTCGCAGAACTCTCGCGGAATTGTCCGTGATCGGTAACGGAGGGATCCGGGGCCCCCCGTCTTCCGTCCTGACGGGTGCACGAGATCGACTGAACGACAAGGATCGGGGCGGACATGGCGCGGCACGGCGGACGGGGATGGTACGGCCAGATGGTCGCGGCGGCGCTCGGGGTCACGGCCGTGACCGTGGCCGCCTCGCTGTGGACCGCGCAGGCCGGTCCCGTCAACGGGACCGCGGAACCCGGGACTTCGGTGCACCACCCCGCGCCGAAGGCGGCTCCGGCGCCGGTGTCGGTGGAGATCGCGCACGCCTCGGACCGGGGCGCCAGGGGCGTCAACATCACCATCGACGACGGACCGGACCCGGTCTGGACCCCCAAGGTGCTCCAGGTGCTCGAGGAGTACGGCGTGAAGGCCACGTTCTGCATGATCGGGCCGCAGGCGAAGGCACACCCCGACCTGGTCAGGGCGGTGGTGGCGGCCGGGCACCGGCTCTGCGACCACACGGTCTCCCACGACGTCACCATGGACACCAAGTCCGAGGCCTACCAGTCCCAGCAGATCCTCGAAGCCGAGCGCATGATCACCGAGGCGTCCGGGGGTGTACGGCCGCTCTACTACCGCGCCCCCGGCGGCGCCTTCACTCCCTACAGCCGCAAGGTCGCCGCCTCCCGCGGCATGCGCCCGCTGGGCTGGAACGTCGACTCGAAGGACTTCGAGCGTCCCGGCACGGCCGTCATCGTCGCCACCGTCAAGGAGGAGCTGCCGAACGGGCCGACCATCCTCTTCCACGACGCCGGCGGCGACCGCTCCGAGACGGTCGCCGCCCTGCGTGAGGTGCTGCCCTGGCTGAAGGAAGAGGGGTACTCGTTCGGCTTCCCGGTGCGCTGAGGACGGGACCGCCTCGGCCGTGGAGGCGAGGCAGCGTTTCGAGGGCGCCCCGGCGAGCGGTCCACCGGCCGCCCCGGCAAATGTTGCGGACGGCCCGGCGGTGACCGCATATGGGTGGTGTGAGCGGTGCGGCGACGGGGCCGGCCACTCCGGGGCCGGCGGGAGGTGGACATGTCGGGGCGGGCGCCACGGTGGGTGACGTGGTTGCGCGGCAAGGACCCGGATCTCGCGGCGACCCGGCGGGCCGGGCGTACGGCGCTGGTGATGCCCGCCCTGTTCGCCCTGTGCACCCAGGTGCTGCACTCCCCGACGATGGCGAGCTACGCCGCGTTCGGCTCCTTCTCGATGCTGTTGCTGGTGGACTACTCCGGGCCGATGGTGGAGCGGCTGCGGGCGCAGGCGGCACTCGCGGTGGCGTGGCTGGTGCTGATCTGCCTCGGCACCCTGGCCGCGCCATGGCTCTGGCTCGCCGTGGCGGCCACGGTCGTGGTCGGGTTCGCGGTCCTCTTCGCCGGCGTGGTCAGCTCGGTCCTGGCCGGCAGCTCGACGGCGCTGCTGCTGGCCTTCGTGCTGCCGGTCAGCGCCCCGGTGCCCCTGTCGCAGCTGCCCGCGCGCCTCGCCGGCGCGGGCCTGGCGGGGGCGGTGGCCCTGCCGGCCGTCGCCCTGCTGTGGCCGCGTCCCGTCGCCGACCTGCTCAGCGCCCCGGCGGCGGCCGTCTGCCGTGCCGCCGCCGGGTATCTGCGGATCCGCGCGGCCCTGCCGGGGCCGGACGGGCCGGGGTCCGACGCCGAGCGGTGCCGGGCCGGGGCCGAGCACACCGCCCGTACCGGCGCGGACCTGCGCGGAGTCTTCGACGCCACGACGTCCCGCCCGACCGGCCTGTCCGCGACCTCACGTGCTCTCGTCCGGCTGGTGGACCAGCTCACCTGGCTGTGCGCCGTCCTCGTCGACCGGTCCGAGTACACCGACGAGCCCCCGGCCTGCGACCCGGCCGCGCACACCGTGCGCCGCGCCGCCGCCCACGTCCTGGAGGCGGCCTGCGACCTGCTCACGGACCTGAACAGGGACACCGGTCCGCTGCGGACCCGCGGGAACGACCTGCGCGCGGCCCTGGCCGCGATGGAGCACAGCTCCACCGTCCAGGTGCCCGCCGAACACCCGGGCGGCACCAGCATGGCGGAGGTCTACGGGTTCATCGCCACGCTCGACGTGTCCTTCCGCGCCCAGGAGCTCGGTTTCGCCGTGCTGCAGATCGCCGACAACGTCGACATGGCGGCCACCGCCTGGCAGCGCAGCTGGCCCGAGCGGCTCCTCGGCCGTGAGCCGGGCGCCCTGAGCGCACCCCTCGCGGCCGCGCGGGAACGCGCCTTCGCCCATCTCAGGCCCGACTCGGTGTGGCTGCACAACAGCCTGCGCGGCGCCGTCGGCCTCGGCATCGCCGTGTTCCTGGCCGGGGTGGCCGGTGTGGGGCACTCCTTCTGGGTGTTGCTGGGCACCCTGTCCGTGCTCCGCTCCAACGCGCTCAGCACCGGGCAGAACGCCGTCCGCGCCGTTCTCGGCACGGTGGCCGGGTCCGTGGTGGGTGCCGCGCTGCTGCATCTGATCGGCCACCACGGGACGGCGCTGTGGTTCGTGCTCCCCGTGGCCATCCTGTGCGCAGGGATCGCGCCCGCCGCCATCTCCTTCGCCGCCGGGCAGGCCGCGTTCACCGTCACCCTGGTGGTGCTGTTCAACGTCGGCCAGGACCCGAACTGGCACATCGCCCTGCTGCGCGTCCAGGACATCGTGCTGGGGTGCCTGGTCAGCGTGCTGGTGGCCGTGTTCTTCTGGCCGCGCGGCGCCCGGGGCGCCGTGCACAGGGCGCTCGCCGAGGCGTACGACGACAGCGCCCGTTACCTCGCAGACGCGGTGGACTACGCCCTGGGCCACCGAAGTCCCGCCGCCCCCGATCCGCAGAGCCGGGTGGCGGCGGCCGCCGCCCGTCGCCTCGACGACGCGTTCCGCACCTACCTCGCCGAACGCGGCGCCAAGCCGCTGTCGCTGTCCTGCGCGACCACTCTCGTCACCGGGGTCGTCGGGCTCCGGCTGGCCGCCGACGCCGTCGTCTCCCTGTGGAAGGGCGAGGGCCTGGCGCGTGTCCAGGCCGTCCGGGCCGACGCCCACTGTGCCGTCCTCGGTTCGGCGGCCCGGGTCACCGACTGGTACCACGGCTTCGCCGCGAGCCTCGGGGGCCGCTCGTCCGTCCCCGACGCCGTCCCGCTCCAGCCCGAGGGCGCGGCGCGGCTCGTGGAGTCCGTCCGGACCGAACTCAGCGACGGTCAGGGCCGGGCCACGCCCGTCGCGGTGCGGATCATCTGGACCGGCGACCACGTCGACGCCGCCCGCCGCCTCCAGCCGGCCCTCGCCGAGGCCGCCAGGGCCCAGGCGAGGACACAGCACCGCCGTGCGCGGAAGGCGCCCGCCGGCCCGGACGCGGCACCGGGTCCAGGTACCCCGTCGTCGCCGCGCGGCCCTGAGCGGTGATCCCGACAGACAGGCGTGGCCCAGGCGACGTCGTCGACCGCCGGCCACGGCGCGGTCGACACCACCGCGGGCGTCCCCCCGGCGGAGGCCGTGCCGTACCGGTGCAGGTGGGACTGATCGACGCAGCCGATCTCCGCCGCGACCCGAGCGGCGCTGTGCCCGGCGGCGAGGCGATGGGGGTGTTCCCTTGGGTGTTCAACGTGACCGGGCTGCCGGTGCGCGTCCGGCTCGTCGCGGCGCCCTGGCGGGAGGACCTGCCGCTCCAGGTGTCCCGCTCCCCGGAACTCGCGCTCCCGTGGCACGGGCGGCGCCCGCCCCTCGGTTGACGCGCTCTCAGCTCGCGGTGCGCCGGATCCGTCCGGCGTACCGCTTCTCCAGTTCCAGGTTGCCCTCGAAGCCGCCGGGCACGTTGGCCGAGACGTAGACGGGCGGGCGGTCGCCGGAGGCGAGGAGCAGGCCGGCCGCCTCGGCCACCGCCATCTGCACCAGCATCACCCCGGTCAGCGTGGACAGCGCCGAGACCGCGCCGCCGCCCGGGAGTTCGAGAAGCGCGTCGCCGCGCGGGGCCGCGTTGTCGAGGACCACGTCGGCGAGGTCGGCGAGTTTCCTGCCGCTGGGATGGACGGCCGGGACCGCCCTGGTGTGCGCGAGGGAGGTGAGGGCGAGGAGACGGTGTCCGCGTTCCTTGGCGTGCAGGGCCATCTCCACGATCACGTTGTTCACCCCGGAGTTGGAGACGATGACGAAGAGGTCCCGGGGATGCGGGGCGGCGAGGGCGTAGAGGCGGGCGGCGACGCCGGGCTCGCGCTCCAGGAGCGGGTCGTCGAGGACGCTCGGGTGCTCACCGCCGTAGAGGACGAGGTCGGCGATGCCGATCCGGTTGGTGGGGACCAGTCCGCCCGCGCGGCCGGCGACTTCGAGGACCAGCGCCTGGGAGTGGCCGGTGCCGAAGGCCTGGACGACCCCGTCGGCGCGGACGCAGTCGGCGATCAGTCCGGCGGCCCGGACGACGTCGGCGCGCGCGGACTCGGTGAGGCGGTGGAGGGCGGCGAGGCCCTCGCGGGCGAAGCGTTCGGCGTTCACCGGTCCGGTCCCGGACCCGCCGGCGGACTCGACGGACACGCGCACACCCCCCGAGCTACCCCGATCGACGAATCAATTAATCACGCTCTCGGTGTGCGGGGCAACGGCGTGCCGTTCCGGGCCCGGTATTCAACTGACGACTCATAAGGTGGCAGGTACCGTCTCTGCATGCCCTCGACCGACGTCACCGCACTGATCCGAACCGAGCTGCCGCGCCTGGCCGGCTCCCTGCGGAAGGTGGGCGAGCTGATCCTGGCGGATCCGACCGCCGTCACGCACTGTTCGGCCGCGGAGCTGGGCCGCCGCACCGGCACCTCCCAGGCGACCGTGACCCGTTTCTGCCGGGCCGTCGGTCTCGACTCCTACCAGCACCTGCTGATCGCGCTCGCGCAGGAGCGGGGCCGCGGCGAGGTCTCCGACTGGGGCACGGCCGAGATCGGTCCGGACATCTCCCCGGACGACAGCCTGGAGCGCGTGGTGAAGGTGGTCGGCACCGCGGACCTGCGGGCCGTCCAGCAGACCCTGGACCGGATCGACCTGGATGCGGTCGAGCGGGCCGCGCAGGCCATGGCCCGGGCCCGCAGGATCGACGTCTACGGCGTGGGCGGCAGCGGCGCGGTGGCGCAGGAGACCGAGACCCGGCTGTTCCGGATCGGCTGTTCGGTACGCGGCTGGACCGAGGTGCACGCCGCGGTCACCTCCGCCGCGCTGCTCACCCCCGCCGACGTCGCGCTCGGCATCTCCCACTCCGGGTCGACCCGCGAGACGACCGAGCCGTTCGAGACGGCCAGGGAGCGCGGCGCGACGACGATCGCCCTGACCTCCGACCCGCGTTCCCCGCTCGCCCGCGCCGCCGGCATCCGGCTCATCTCGTCCACCCCGGAGACCAGTTTCCCCACCGGTATCATCGGCGCCCGTCACTCGGTGCTGCTCCTCATCGACTGCCTGTACGTCCGGGTCGCCCAGCTCACCTACCAACGGGCCAGCGCGGCACTGGCGTTGACCGACCACATCGCCGGGCAGCACGCGGTGAAGGCCCGGCGATCGCACTGAGCCCGCCTCCGGCCTGCATGAATGAACCAACAACAGACCACTGCGGCTGGTTGATTGAACCACCCCACGATGCCAGGATGGGGCTCCACCAGCACTCGTAGGAGCCCCATGCGTGTGACCTCTGTCGAGTCGACCGAGCTCTTCACCGGCACCCCTGAGAAACCGCTGCAGGTGGTCCTCGTTCGGGCCGAGCACATCCCGGGCCGACCGGTACTGCTCGCCGTCGAGGGACCGGGGGTTCGCAGCGTCGGCGAGAACCGCGCCACCGTCGGCGAGGACGGAACCGTACACGCGGAGGTCCCCGTGGCCGCCGAGCGGCTCGCGCCCGGCGAGCGGCGCAGGATCACGGTGACGGTGGAGGACGCGGGCATGGGCCGACTCCTGATCCACTCCGCGGAGTTCACGGCGGCCGACGCGGCCGGACCGTACCCGAGGCAGGCAGTGGGTGCGGGTGGTCACGGATCCTGAGGGGGCCGGTGGCCGGTGGTGAGCAGCCTCGCCAGGGCCACGGCCCCCGCACGGCCGTCCGCCACCGGGACGAGCGTGAGGCCGCCGAGCCGTTGCGCGAGCGGGGCGAGCAGCGGACCGTCCGGGGCGGTCAGACCGCCCGTGACGACCAGTGCCTCACCCGGGCGTGGCCGCAACGCGGCCACGGTGCGGGCGAGATGGGCGACCGCCTCCCGGAGGATCGCCCCGGCGACCTCGTCCTCGTCCGCCGCCGCGTCCGGCACCAGTGGCGCGAGGTCGGCCAGCCGCACGGGCGGGCGGTCCAGCACGGCGGGCAGCAGCTGTGCCCGGTAGGCGGCCCGCCGGGCGGGCGCCCAGCACCCGCCGCCGGCCGGCGGCAGTACGCCCGCCGCGATTCCCAGGGCCCGGCCCACGGTGCCGGTCAGCGCCGTCGGTCCGCCCCGCCCGTCCGCAGCCCGCAGCGCCGCCCGTGCCGCCTCGCGGCCGATCCAGAACCCGCCGCCGTCGTCACCGAGCAGCCAGCCGTCCCCGCCGGACGTGGCGACCAGTGCGCGCCCCTCGATCCGCGCGGCGACCACTCCGGTGCCGGCCACCAGGGCGAGCCCGTCGGCCGGATGCCCGGGCGCCCCGGCGAAGGCCGCCTCGATGTCGCTGTGGATCTCGACGGCTCCGGTGGTGATCCCCAGCCGCGACAGAGCGGCGGTGAGGCCGGCCAACGCCCGTACCCGGCCCCGCTCCTCCTCCGGCGCCCGGGCGGCCCCCGCGAAACCGCCGGCCACCGCGCGGACCCGCGCCCGCATCGCCTCCGGCACGGCCGCCGCGACCGCCTCCGCCAGATGCGCGGCGAGTTGCGGGCCCGGCACGGTCAGCGCGTTGCCCGGCCCGGCCTCGCCTTCCCGGAGGACCCGCCCGTCCCGCGCGTCCGCGAGGACCGCACGGGTCCGGGTGCCGCCGGCATCGATCCCGACGACCCACCCCGCGCCCTGGTTCCCCTCACTGTTCATCGAGGCTCATGGTGGCCCCTGTACCCCGCTCCGGCGACGGTGTGAGCATCCGCACGTCCTCCGGCATTGCGTCGGCCGCGCCGGCACGCAAGAGTGTTCCAACTGCCTTACCCAGCAAGCGAAACACTTCCGTCGACCGCCGCACACGGTGGCCCGGGCGAAGAGGAAGAGAAGCGCGTGAGCCGCATATCGGTCCGGGGAATCGCGGTGGCGTCGGCCACCGCGGTCACCGCTGTCGGAAGTGTCGTCGGTGTCGCCTCGGGCAGCAGCGCGCAGAACAACGACGCGGAGGCGCCGGCGGCCGACGCCACCCTCCTCGCGGACCTGCCCACGGGGCAGCAGGCCCAGGTGCAGACCGCGTCGCTGACGCAGCAGGCCGACACCGTGGCGGTGCAGGCGGACGCGAGTGCCCGCAAGGACGCCGAGCAGGCCGCCCGGGCCGCGGCCGCCAGGGCCGCGAAGGCCAAGAAGTCCGCGGCCGAGGAACGGGCGGCGGCCAAGGCCGCGTCCGGCGACCCCACCGCCAGCTTCCAGGTGCAGAGCTCCTACACCGTGGCGCAGATCAAGGCGATGGCCGCGCAGATCGTGGGCAGCGGCCAGTTCCAGTGCTTCAGCAACATCGTGGACCACGAGTCCACCTGGAACTACCTCGCGGTCAACCCCTCCTCCGGCGCCTACGGCCTCGTCCAGGCCCTGCCCGGCAACAAGATGGCCTCCGTCGCCGCCGACTGGCAGACCAATCCGGCCACGCAGATCAAGTGGGGCCTCAACTACATGAACACCACGTACGGCAGCCCCTGCCAGGCCTGGGCGTTCTGGCAAGTGCACCACGCGTACTGAGGCTCGGTCTGCGAACGGACCGCCGCACGCGCACCCCGGCAGCGGCCTGACCTGCCGCGCCCCTCTCCGGGCGCGGCAGGTCAGGCGGTCACCTCGTGATCAGTGCCCACGGGAGTCCCCGTGTCTCCGTCCACTCCGTCGCCGGCGACCAGAGCCCCGTGCCACCGGCGGAGCCCGGTCCGTGGCCGTCGCCGGACGCGACCGGCCGCTGCGCGTGCGAGGTGTGCTGGAAGCCGACCGCGTAGGTCCGGGTGACCGAACCGTTCGGCGAGGTCACGGCGATGGTGCGGGTGGTGAGACGGGCTCCGGTCGACGACAGGACCGGGCTGCCGTCGGTGACCTTCACCCGGGCTCCCGGCTCGGCCGCCACGGCGGAGACGGCCGGGATCCTCGCGTCCTTGGGCCAGTCGACGACGTAGGTCGTCACGTCCGGGGCGAATCCGTCGATCGCGGCGCCGCCCACCGTGATGGCGCGGGCGTCGGCGACACTCGCCTTCGTGGCGTCCGAGAAGTTGGTCACCGTGACCGACCCGTCGGTGCCGACGACCACGTCCGCCGCCATCGCCGCCGCCAGGTTGATCCGCTGCCAGCTCGCCTCGCCGTCCGCGGTGAGGTCGAGCGGGTACCCGGAGTCGGCCGCGGTCTGCTCCAGGATCTCGGTGCGCTGTTCGGTGGTGAGGTCCGGGAAGGCCGTGATCAGCAGTGCCGCCGCGTCGGAGGGCGTGCGCAGAGCCTGGCCGGCCTTGCCGACCCGGGAGAAGCCGTAGGTCAGGCGCTGGGTGTAGAGGTCGACGTCCTGTGCCGTGCTGAGCCCGTCGTACGGGTCGCCCGCGCAGGCGGCGAGGGTGTCGCCGTACCCCTCCTTCTCGCACTGCGCGAGCAGCACGTTCTCGATCTCGGTGTGGGCCTGCATCAGCAGCTTCTGGAAGTCCGGGTCCGCCCACCGGTGCGCCACGGTGGCCTGGCCGGTGATGCGGCCGCCCATGACGTCGAGGGGGTAGTGGAATCCGAGGACGATGCGGTTGTTGCCGTACTCCGAGGTGCGCGCGAGGATCGACGGGGCCAGCTCCGGCAGCAGCGTGGCCAGGACGGTGCCGGCCTCGTAGCCGCCGTAGGTGTGGCCGCTCGGGTACGAACCGGTGGTGGCGAGGTTGCTGTACGAACCGTCCTGCGACTCGTACACGTCACCGCCGTCGCCGACGAACCCGAGCCGCACGTACGGGCGCAGGTAGCCGTAGTGGTCCTTCGCCGCGTCGTGGGTGTCCAGGCCCTGCGTCACGCGGGAGAACAGGGCGCTGGTCTTCGGGAGTCCGCCGCCGTCGAGGGCGTCGAGGTAGACCCGGCCGAGGCGGGAACCGAGGCCGTCGGCCATCGTGACGGTGGCGCTGTTCGTCGCGTCCACCTCGGCCCGGTCGACCTGCTGCTGGGTCGCCGCGTTGTTGACGGCGACGGCGGTCTCGTCGTTCTCCGCGGTGAGCGCGGTGCCGTGGGGTACCGCTGTGTCGGCGCCGAGGGTGCCGGAGCCCAGGTCGTCGATACCGCTGAGCAGGTCGTCGAAGTAGTCGGTGCCGTCGGCGGTCGTCGGCCACTTGTCCGAGGAGTAGGCCGCGTTCAGCGTGTCGGCCGGGAAGGGGGACGGGACGTACGTCGTCGGATCGGAGGTGGCGGAGGCGCCCGTCCCCGTCGCGTCGGTGTCCGCCGAGGTTCCGGCCAGGGTGACCGCGGTCACGGTGGCGGTGTGCGCCTTCGCCCTGCTCGTGGCCGTGAGCAGTGCCGTGTCCGTCGTGGCGGGGACGTGCGCGGTGGTTCCGTCGTCCAGGGCCACGGTGTACCCGATGAGCGGGAATCCGCCGTCCGCGGCGGCCCGCCAGGTCACACGGACCTGCCTGCCGTCGGTGAGCACACCCGTGACGGTCGGCGCCTGCGGCTTGCCGCCGCCGGTGACCACGGGTGCCGTGGCGGGGCTCGGCCGTGAGGCACCGACGGCGTTCACCGCCCGGACGCGCGCGGTGTACGACGTGCCGGTCCGCAGCCGGGTGAACGTCGTGCTGCGGCTGTCCGGATCGTGGATCTGGACCTGGTGGCCGTCGTCGAGGGTGATCTCGTAGCCGGTGACCGGTGAGCCGCCGTCGTCGTCGGGTGCGGACCAGGCGACGGTCACGCCGGTGCCGGACGAGGTCGCCGACACCGCGCCAGGTGCCGTCGGGACCGTCCTGGGCTTCGTGGTGAGTGCGGAGACGGCGTGGTCGAGGGCGTCGTACCGTGCGGTGAGGGTAGCGTCGGTGGCCGTGCCGTCCGCGAGTGCGGTCTTCGCCGCGGTGAGTGCCCCGGTGAACGCCTGCCAGGAGGCGTCCGTGTAGCGGGCGTCGTCGAGGGCGGACGCGGTCGCGACCAGGTCCTCCAGTCTCAGTCTCGGCAGCGGGGTCAGCTGCCCGGCGGCGAGGGTGAGGCTCCGGGTGCCGGTGTCGACCTCGAGCTGGGTCGCGTCGGCGGCGACGACGAGGGCCTGGGCGGCGGCGAGTTCGCGCTGGAAGACTCCGAAGTCGATGCTGTCGTAGCGCCGCGCGTCGCCGGAGAGTACCCCGTACTGGTCGATCGCCTTGCGCAGCGCGGACTTGTCGGCGGTTGCGGGTGTGCCGGCGTGACCGAAGGTGATCCGGCCGAGGTTCGCGACGTACGGGTGCGAGGAGTCGGGGGTCGTCGTCAGCCGCAGGTGGACGGTGTGGGTGCCGGTGACCGCCTGGCGAAGGGTGAGGCTCGTGGTCCCGCCGGACGACCACGCGGCTCCCGTGACGGGCAGCGGGACGGTCGCGTACGGCGTTCCGGGGTTCGAGGGGTCGAAGGAGTCCAGGTAGAGCTGGACCGCGGAACCGGTGCCGCAGCGGGCGGAGTTGTTGACGTAGGTGAGGGTGACGGTGTTCTTCGGGGCGGCGCCGAAGTCGACGTCCCCGTAGCCGAGCCAGGCTCCGTTGTAGGTGCCGCCGAGGTCGGTGGCGGAGCCCGCGTCGCTCCAGGTGGCGGTCTCGCTCTTGAGGCCGCCGCCGCTGTTCGACGTGAACGCCGTGGCGTCGAAGGCCACCGGGGAGTCGGCGTCCCGGGTCAGCGTCAGTGAGTGGACGTTGCCCACGTACGGCTGGGAGCTGGTCTGCGTGCTTGAGACGAAGTCGGCGTACACGTCCTGGACGCCGGTGAAGACGTCCCGGTCGAGCTGCACGGTGGTGGTGGCGACGGTTCCCCAGCCCGATCCGGTGTAGCCGAGGGGGATGTCGACGGTCCTGGTGCCGTCCTTCGATCCGAGGTGCAGTTCGATGTGCGAGTCGGACGCCGCCCGGGACTGGGGCTTGTCGTAGCTGACGGTGACGGTGTCGGCGCCCGCACCGAGGTGGGTGCCCTGCCATTCGGCCCACGCGCCGTTCGTGACGTTCTCGAAGATGCCGTTCGCGAGGTCGAGCGGGAGCGAACCGCCGCCGGTCGTGGTGGAGTCGGCCGCGGTCAGGGTGGCGAGGGTGGTCGGGGAGGACGAGGAGACCTCGTCGGGCGAGAACTGGTACCAGTCGAAGTTCGCCACCCACTGCCGGCCGGAGGGGGCGTGGAACACGAACGTCGCGCCGGATGCGGCCGACAGGGCGTCCGGGTCGGTGACGGCCGCCTGCACCCTGGTGTAGTTCTGCCAGCCGCCGGTGCCGGGGAGCGGGACGGTGGCGACGAGGGGGCCGTCGGCGGTGCCGGCATGGATGTCGACGCTGCTCGGCTGCGCGGTCGTGGCCTGCGGGTTGGCGTAGCGGACCGAGATGCTCCGCGGGGCGACCCCGCCGAAGTCGAGCTTGGTGAACCGTTCCCACGATCCCTCGGTGACGCCGCCGAGGTCGCCGTCCGAGTAGTACGCCTCGCTCTTGAGGCTGGGGCCCTCCTTCTGGTCGGGGTCCTCGGCCTGGAGGACGGCGTAGCCGCCCTCGTCGATGGTGAGCGCGTCGACGGCCGACCGGAGCGCGTCGTCCGCGGCCATGAGCGTGCCGGTGGTCGAGGCGGTGTCCGCGAGGACGGTCCGGGCGTGGTCGAGTGCCGAGCGGAACAGCGTCCAGGACCCGTCGGAGTAGTGGCCGCTGCGCACCAGGGAGGCCTGGCCGACGAGTGCGCTCAGGGCCTTGCGCTGGACCGCGGCGGCGGAGAGGAGGAGCGGGTCGGTGGCAGAGATCCCGGTGCCGGTGACCGTGGCGGCCGGCACGCCGTGGGCGAAGGCCGCGTCGCGGAAGGTGATGCCGAAGCGCGCGTCGACGTCGGTGGTGCCGGTGAGTGCCAGGCTCGCGGTGTGCGAGCCCGTGACGCGGAGGTCGGCCGTGACGCCGTCGGGGAGGCCGGTCACGGTCGCCGATCCGGTTGCGGTGAGGCTGGTTCCCTTGCGGGCGGCGAAGGTCGCGGGACCGGTCAGGGTGAGCCGCACGCTTCCGTCGGCGGTGCCGTCCGCGTCGGTGGTGACGGTGCCCGGCCGGGCGGAGACGACAGTGCTGTCCTGGCCCGTTTCGGTGTCTCCGGCACCCGCGTCGCCCGAGTCGGTGTTCGACGAGTACGCGGGCGCCGTGCGGGTGCCCCATGCGGACGGCTCGGCACCCATCGTGAAGTCCAGGGTGCCGCCGGAGATGATCTGCGCGTAGTCGAGCCAGGTGTTCGTGAAACGGCGGCCGTTCAGGGTCGCGCTCTGCACGTAGTAGTCGCTCGGCGAGACGCCGTCGGCCTTCACGGTGAACGTGCTGCCGTTGGCGTAGGTGATCGTCGTGGAGTCGAAGAACGGGCTGCCGATCTGGAACTGGCTGGAGCCCGCGGTCACCGGGAACAGTCCCAGGGCGGCGGCGACGAACATGGTCGACATGGTGCCGGCGTCGTTGTCCATGGTCGGCAGGAAGCCGTGCGGGGAGAGCTTGTAGACCCGGGTGTCGACCGGCGGGGTGAACTCGCCGCCGGAGCTGGGGGCCTCGTTGGTGGAACCGGTGGCGATGTAGCGGTTCCAGGTCGTGCCGGTGTAGATGGCACGCACCCACTTCTGGGTCAGGCTCGGCTCGCCGACGTAGTTGAACAGGTACGGCGCCTGGAGGTCGATCTCGTTCGCGTTGGAGTGGAGCATGGTCGAGCCGTCGTCGGCGGCGGCGTCCTCGCCGAACATGTGCTCCATCGCGGCCCTGCCTGCCTTCGCGCCGCCCATGGCCTGGATGAGGCCGCCCATGTCGTAGGCGTCGTACCAGTTGTACTGCCAGAGCGTGCCCTGGTAGAGGCCGGCCGCCTCGAACTTCTCGTAGTCGGCGCTCTGCCAGTCGCCGCCGGAGGCGCGCGGGGTGAGCAGACCGACCTCGGTGCCGTCGGCCGCGGTCCAGGCGCCGGACTTCACGAGGTTGCCGATCGCCATGGTCGACCGGGTGCGCAGCTGCTTCGCCTCCGCGTCCTTGCCCAGCGCGCCGGCGATGGCGGAGAGCGCCCACTGGTCGTAACCGCGCTGGACGGTCGTACCGGGATCACCGGAGACGTATCCCTGCCGCAACTGCGCGCCCGTGTAGTAGCCGGTGTACGACAGCAGCTCCGGGTAGGCCTCGTCGAGCCGGTCGAAGTTCTTGTAGCCCTTCGACAGTGCGTCGGCGATCACCACGGGCGAGCGTTCCCAGCGCACGGTGGGCACGGAGTGGGTGAGGCTGCCGAGGCTCTTGCCGGAGGTGTGCGCGTCGGCGAAGAGTTCGATGAGCGACTGCACCAGGTCCCGGTAGCCGGCCGGGTCGATGTAGGCCTCGACGGAGTACTTGCGGAAGTCGTCCCAGGTGGACCATCCGTCGTAGTAGGTGAAGCCGTTCGTCTTGTGCACCGCTCCGTCGACGCCCCGGTACGTGCCGCTGGTGCTGGTGGCGTTCACCGGCAGCGCGTACATGCGGTACAGGTGCGTGTAGAACTCCTTGGTGAGCGTGGAGTCGGGGTCGGAGGTGGCCGAGGACTTCACGGCGACGGCGCCGAGCGTGCTGTTCCAGTCCGCCTTCGTCTGTGCGCGTGCCTGGTCGAAGGTGAGGTCGCCCACCTCGTTGTGCTGGTCGGTCGCGGCCTGTTCCGCGCTGATCGGCGAGAGGGTGATGCGGAGTTCGATGTCGTCCCCCGCGGACTTGTCGAACCCGAGGATCGCGCCGGTGTCGGCGCCGTCCTGCGCGGTCGCGTCGCTGAGCTTGCCATCGTCGCCCCAACTCCGCAGGGAGGTCACGGGGACGTTGGTGGTGGCGTCGTAGTACAGACGGTAGGCGGCGCCGTTGAACGAGCCCGCGACGAGGCCGGTGATCGAGGTGGTCCCGTCCGGGAGCGTCGTCGCCTTCATGGTCGCGCGGGTGCGGCTGGTGAAGTTGTTGGCGAGGTCGAGGACGAGTTCGGGGCTCGACCCGGCGGGGAAGCTGTAGCGTTCGAGCGCGGTGCGGGTCGTCGCGGTCGTCTCGGCGTCGATGGTGCCGGCGTCCTGCGTCACCGACGAACCGGTTCCGGAGAGGGCGCCGAGCCCCACCTGGTAGTAGCCGGGGGTCGCGGTCTCGTCGGCGTGGCTGTACGCGTGCGCGTACGTGCCGGTGGCGGGGCGGCTGTCGTACCGCACCGAGGTCGGGACGACCAGCAGGTCGCCGCCGCCTCCCGAGCCGCCGACGCCGTCCAGGTCCGTGGCGGTGAACCCGGCGATGTGGTCCTCGTCGTGGTCGTACCCGGAGTGGTTGCGGTTCGGCGTGGTCAGCGGGTTGACCTTGGCCAGACTGTGGGGTGCCTCGGCGCCCGGCAGGTCGTTGCCGTCGTCGCCGCCGGTCGACACGAACGGGTCGACGAGCTTGGTGTAGTCCGTGCCGGCGGATGTCCCCGCGGTCCCCGCCGAGGCGGGCGCGGCGGGCACTGCCACGGCTGTGCCCCCGCCCGCCAGTGCGACGAGGCCGAGCGCCCCGGCCAGCAGTACGGCGATCGTCGCGCGCAGCGGCCGGCCGCGCCGGCGTGCGGTTGTCGTACGAAGGGTGCGGGGCACGGAGGCATCGGGTCTGACAGGCACGGAACCTCTCCATCGTCGCGGTTCACACGCACGTCCGGTCCCCACCGGGACAACGTTGTCGACCCGGAACGGCCCGGAGCGTGCCCACTCAGGGCGAGACGGCGGTGGACGGATGGAATCGCTCCCACCTCGTTCACAACCGCCCCACATCACACACGGGGAAGGCGTACGGCGGGCAAACAAGATTCGTACACGGCACCAGAGTTGCGGGCGAACGTCAACGCCGTCCCGTGCGTCGAAGACGTGGACCCTGAGCCGCCGCGCCGGGAAACGAACTCCGGGGGATGTCATGCACGTACGAGCGAAACGTCTGGTCGGCCTGCTTGTCGCGCCCGTGCTGGGCGGCTGCCTCCTCGCGGGCTGCGTCGCCGGCTCGCGAGCCGGCGACGACGGGCAGGCCCGGTCGGCGCAGGTGCAGCGGGCCCGGCAAGTGGCCGACGCCTGGCGGGGATCCGCGGCGGCCACCGCCTGGAGCCGGGGTTTCTACCCCATGGCGGACGAGGTGCAGGTTCCGGCGTCGGGCTGGCACAGCAGGGCGGACGAACAGGCCTACGAGACCGGGAACTTCGCGCTGCGGGGCGATCTGCCCGCCGCCACCACCGGTCAGGGGAAGGTCGAGTGGGCGAGCGGGGGCACTCTCACCCGTCCGCTCTGGGGAGCGCGGAAGGCGTACGGGTCCTTCGCCCGCAACGACAGTGCGGGGTCCCGGCTGACCGTGACGGGAGCGAGGCTCGGCACGACGGCCATCACCACGAGCCGCGGCACGGCCACCGTCCCCGCTTGGCTGTTCACGCTCGACGGCTACGACAGCCCGCTCAAGCGGGTCGCGGTCAGCGCGTCGAAGGTTCCCGGGGCACCCGTCGCTCCCGCCCGGGAGGGGGCCGCGGGCGGCCTCAGGATCATCCCCCGGCTCACGGGGACGGCGCCGGACGGCCGGTCCGTCACGGTGCGGGCCACGCACGGGGCGTGCGACGACGGCCCCGTCGTCGGTGCGCTGGAGACGGACGCGAGCGTCGTCCTGTACGCCTCCGTCACGGGAGCGCGGGACGGCGCCTGCACCGCCCAGCTGATCGAGCAGGACGTCGAGGTCGGGCTGCGCAGGCCGCTCGGGGACCGCGTGCTCCTCGACGCGTTCACCGGTCGGCCTGTGACGTCCGCGGACGGCTGAGATCGGCCCCAGGAAGTGCCGTTGTACCCCGTCGTTCGCCTGCAACGCCGTCATGGCTGGTCGCGCAGTTCCTCCCCGAGCCCTCGGCCGGGGGTACCCCCAGCGCCCTTCGGGGCGCGTGCACCTGACCCACTCAGGACTGCGACTCGGCGGAGCGGCCGGCGCGCCGGGTGAAGCGTCGCAGTCCCCGGCGCGTGGGGTTGAGGGGCGTGTCTTCGGGGGCGACCGGCCCCTGGCCCGCCGTCACGGCCGGTGCGGAGGCCGGAGCCGGGGCTGGCAGTGAGCGGTTGCCCCGTTCGAGCCGGCTCCGGACCGCCCGCGCCATGGCCTGGTGGGCCGGTTCCAGCTGGATGCCCTGCCCGGCCAGGTGTTCCCACATGTGCAGCAGTTCCTGCCCTCGGGTGGCCACCTGGCCGTCGTCCGTCAGCCGTTGCCACGCCGCGGTGGCGCGGGCCACCTCGGGTGCCGCGCGGTTCAGGTCGGTACGGCAGCGGATGCGCGCGACGGTCAGCGCGAGGACGGTGGAGAGCATGTAGTCGCCGCGCTGGTACGCGAGGTACGCCTCGATCGCCCGTGCCTCCAGCGAGAGTTCGTCCTCCGCTCCCCTGCGCAGCGTGAGGTGCTCCCGCAGGGCGCTGGCGAGGACGGACGCGGCGTGCAGCTCCCCGCGCTGCGCGTGCTCGATGATGCGCTCGACGCGGGCGAGCGGAGGGAAGGCCTCCTCCTCCGCGGCGGTGCGCTCGCGCCCGGGCGGCAGGTCCTCCTCGTCGGCGATGGTCCGGCTGGAGCCGTCGGGGTGGACCCGCAGGCGCGCCACCTGCAGCACGCTGCGGTCGATGACGGTGGCCGCCACCGGGGCGCCCAGGGTGCGGGCGAACATGGCGATCGCGTCGAGGATCGCCTCGTTGGGAGGCCGAGTGCCGCCCATCTCCAGCAGGTGGCCGTTGACCACCGTCGACCCGTCCTCGGCCACGTAGGCGTCGAGCCGGATCAGCGGCGGTGCGCTGAGCGCGGGCAGGTTTCCCTCGTTGCGGGGGGTGAGTGAGTAGGTCATCCGCTCAGACTCCGGGTCGGACGACACCGAGGATGGGCATGGAGGCGGCCGGGGCGGTCGTGACCGTGCGTCCGGGCCGCGGGGCGTGGACGATCTGTCCGTCGCCTATGTACATGCCCACGTGGGTGGCGTCGTAGTAGATGATCAGGTCGCCGGGCTGCACGGAGGCCAGGCTGACCCGGGTCAGTCCCTGCCACTGCGCCTGCGAGGTGCGGGGTATGGGGTGGCCGGCCGCGGCCCACGCGGTGGAGGTCAGTCCCGAGCAGTCGTACGACGAGGGGCCGACCGCGCCCCACACGTACGGCTTGCCGATCTGTGCCAGCGCGAAGGCGACGGCCTTCGCGGCCGCTCCGCTCGCCTTCGTATGGCCGCCGACCGAACCGGTACCGGTCGAGGTGCTGCCGCCGGAACCGGGTCCCGTCCACCTGGCCTCGGCCTCCTTCGCCTCCTCCTTCTCCAACTGGGCCAGTTTGCGGGTCTGTTCCTTCTTGAGCCCCGCCTCGATCTGCTCGGCCTCGGCGATCTTCTTCTCGATCTTCTGCTTCGCCTCGGCCTTGTCGGCGCGGGTGTTCTTCAGCTCCCGCAGCTTCTCGGCGGCGGCGTCCGTCTGCCGGCTCAGCTCCGCGCGGGCGTTCGCCTGGCTCTCGGACACGGTCACCACGTCACGCAGGGCCTGGCGGGCCTGGGCCGCGTCGTCCAGGGCGTGGTCGGGGTGGTCGCCGAGGAGCAGTTGGAGGCCCGTGGAGTCGAGACTGCCCCCGCGGTACTGCGTGCGGGCGGCCGCGCCCGCGAGGTCGTGCAGACTGGCCAGCCTGTCCTCGGTACGGGCCAGGTCCTGGTGGAGCGACGCCAGCCGCTTCTCCTGCTCGGCCGCCTTCACGTCGGCGGTGTCGTACGCCTCGGTCGCCACCTCCGCCTGGCGGTAGAGGCCGTTCAACTCGTCCTGGATGTCCTCGATCGACTTCTCGCTGCGCGGATCGGGTTCGCCCGGGGTTGCGTAACTCGGGCCGGGTAACAGGGCGATCGCGCAGACGAAGGCTGCTGTGACGGCTCGGCTCCGCAGCCGTCCGCCACGAGTCGACACGTTCATCGGCTCCATCTTCAGAGGTCACATGCGGGTGGCCCGGACGGCCTGCTCTCCCGTCTCAGCCGTCATCACGGTTCCCACGGAGAACTGTTCGATTCCTGAACACATTACCCCGACACGAACGGCCCGCCCCTGTACCCCCGGGCGCGTCAAGCTGCCCGCACGCACCTTCTCCACCGCGGCCGGACACGGCGGGTGCGCCCCGGCACGGCACCAGCGGAACAGAACTCCTCGGCGCTAGCTGCCACTTGTCCCCTTCTCAACCGCCCGGTCCAGGTCGCGCCCTCGCAGCACGCAACCGCCTGGCCGACCAGTCCGTTCCGAAACGGTCTGGTCGGCCAGGAGAACGGACACCGCGAAGTGCCCGTGGGACCAACTCCGTTGCCCTGGTAGCCGGGCCCGGTGTGTCGTCCGGCTAGCCGCACGTCAGCGTCGGCATCGCCCAGTCGCCGTGGTCGTTGCCGTTGCCGTCGCCGGCGTCGCCGACCCTGAGGTCGAGCACCTGGGCGCCGGTTACGTCGACGTCGATCGGCATCGCGGTCTGCTTTCCGCGGACCGTCGGCGTGGTCGCCAGCGTCTTGCCGTCGGCGATCACGGAGAACGTCACCGTTCCCGCGCCGCCGGTCTCGTCGTCGACACCGACCTGCGCCGTCAGCCGGGAACACTGTCCGGCGAGGTAGAGCTGGACGTCGCTGACCGAGTTGGTGCCCAGGCCCTTGGCGTAGCCGACGCCGGCGACGGTGATCGGACGGCCGTCGCCGGCCGCCTGTTCGCCGACGCTGGTGTCGCGCTCCACCGGGCCCCACCCGTTGGTCGACGACAGGAACGGCAGGTCGCTCACCGCGCTCTTCCCGGCCGGCGGGGCCGGCGGGATCCCGCCGACGATGCGCTCGTCACTGCCCGTGGCCTGCCGGCCGCCCTGCACGTAGTCCACCGTGGCGGTGAGTGCCGAGGCGGCCGGCAGGGTCCCGTCCGGCGGCTTCACCGTCCAGGTGAAGGTGGCCGAACCGCCCGGTCGTACCCGATCGACCGAGCCCGGGCTCGTTTCGGTCACGCTCCAGCCGTCGGGGGCGGAGAGCGCGGCCGTCAGGTGCGAGGCGGACGGCTGGTCCTCGGGCACCCGTACCGTTTCCTCGGCCGTGAAGGCCTGGGCGGACTGCGCGGTGTCCGGCACGTCCAGGGTGACGTCCGCGCCCGGGCGCTTCGGCATCGCGTACTTCTCGGCGTCGTAGCGCGGACTGTCGTTCTGCGCGACACGCAGGGACGAGGCATAGCTGCCGTAGTCGGTGAGGGAGACCTTGCCGAGGCCGCCGGTGCTTCCGTCCAGGTTCCACACGGCGATGGCGATGCTGTTGTGGCCGTTGGGGTTGAGGATGCCGTTGGGCACGGGGAAGGTGTGCTGCGGGCCGAGGTAGTTGACGTAGTTGCCGAGCTGCCAGCCGTTCACGAAGACCGTGGCACGGTACTTGCGGGACGGGTCGTCGGTGAACGTCAGCCCGATCGAGGTGTCCTGGCCGTGCGGCAGGTCCAGGTCGGCGTCGGTGCGGTACCAGGAGACGCCGGGACGGGTGTCGGTCGTCGGCAGGGACACCTGGTCCCATTTCTTGTCCGGGTAGCCCGGCAGCGACCAGCCGGCCCGCTCTCCGTACAGGCCGCCCGTCGAGAGCGGGCCGCGCACGGTGTCCTGCAGGTCCTCGCCGCCGCGTACGCCCTGCACCCGCCAGGTGACGGAGGTCAGCGGCGCCCCGGTGAGGGAGGCGCTGGTCAGGCCGCGGGCGGTCTTGTTGCCGTTGGTCGAGTTGTAGTCCTCCTCGTGTCCCATGTTCACGGTGAGCACGGAGAGGACGTTGTCGCCCGACGACTTCAACGAGCCGGACGGGAAGGCGAAGTCGGCGCTCCCGGTGGTGGAGCTGCCCAGGAAGGTGCCGTTGAGCCAGGCGGAGAACGCCTGCGCGCCGCCGCCGGAGTCCGAGACCAGGTGGACGCCGGTCTCCTTGCCGACGGCGCGGAAGCGGCCGCGGTACCAGGTGTTGCCGGTGTGGAAGCCGTAGTCGTCGGCGTAGAGCACCGGCTGGGCGTCGCTGCCGGAGACGCTGTCGGTGGTCGCCTTGTCGGCCACCTGCCAGCCGGAGTCGTCGAAACCGGGGGCTGATTCGGGCGACTCCTCGGCGTGCTTCCAGTTCGTCAGGTCCGGGAGGTGGACCGGGGCGGCCGTCGGGATGGTCCCGGTGCGGCTCGCCGTGTCGGTGGCCCCGCCGCGCACCGTCCTGCCGTTCCAGGTGACCCGGTCGGCGGAGGTGAACACCTCGATGTTCTTGTCGTCGGCGTTGTCGCCGGTGAGGGCCACCGTGCGGCCGCCGTCCAGGCTGGTCGCCGTGCGCAGCAGGTGGGTGCCGCGCACGAGTACCGGGCCGGTCGCCGTGTCCTGGCGCCAGAAGGTCTCCGCCGTCGCCTTGTCGCCGACGAGCAGCAGGAGCGGGCGCTTCCCGTCGCCGCTGATACTGATGCGGATCAGGCCCTTGTGGGTGTAGTTGAGGCGCAGGTCGCCGGTGGCCGCGTCCCAGGTGGTGGTGACCGTGCCGCCGGTGGCGGTGACGGTGGGCTCGGTGGCGTAGCGCAGGACGGTCTCGCCGTCGCTGCCCTGGTCGCCGTAGAGCACGGCGACGTCCCGGTCCCCGATCGTCTCGCTGGTCATGATCTCCGACGTCGAGTACTGCAACTGGGCGTCCCCGAGCCGGTAGTTCGCCACGATCACGTGCGAGTCGCGGCCGTCGAGGGTGATCGCGGTGCCGGGCTGCTGGGGCACGACCGGGTAGGTCGGCTCGGCGGCGGAGTCGCCCGTCGGCACGTCGATGGCGTCGACGGCCACGTAGTTGTCGGTCGACCCGGAGCTGTGGGTCCCGTCGACGACGATCTTGAGGGTGTGCGCACCCGGCGCGAGGCCGGTCTTCTGGAAGAGCACGGCCTGGTTCTCGCCGCCGGAGTCGTCGACCGTCGCCGTCTTGGTGCCGTCGAGGTAGACGTCGGCGTAGCCGTGGTTATTGGTCTTCGAGCCGATCCAGCGGATCGCGGTGCCGTCGAAGGGGACGGTGAGCGAGTCACCGGCCTTGTTCGAGAACGACTCGGTGTGCTTGTAGTCGCCGCCGGTGTAGCTGGTGTTGGCGACGTGCGACCACGAACCGGCGTACTGGAGCGCCGAGTCGGGGTCGTCCCAGGTGTAGGTGGTGTCCGCGGCCGGCTGGGCGTTGAAGTCCAGCGAGATGTGGGTCTTGTCGACCGCGGTGGACGTGGAGTTGCCGTGCCGCAGGACGTGGAACTGCGTCTTGGTGTCGGGGTTCATCCGGGCGGTGTCGACGACGGCGGAGTCGTCCGGCGGGGTGGCCCTGATCGCCTCGGTCTTGGTCAGCGGGGCGACCGACTGGGTGAAGTACCCGATCAGCTTGTCCTCGTAGTACTTCGGGTCGAGCTGGCGGGTCTCGCGGATCGCGGCCCCGTAGTCGTACGACGTGTAGTTCTCCGGCATGCCCAGCCAGCCCCAGTTGGTGCCGCCGTAGGTCATGTAGAAGCTCTGCGCGGTCGTGCCGACGGCGATGTTCTGCTTGTAGAACACGTCGGCGAACTGGTCGTTGATCAGCTGGGCGCACTTGTCGTAGCCCGGGCCGCCCCAGGGGTCGAAGGCGCCGCCCTGGAACTCCGGGGAGTACAGCGGTTTTCCGGCCGGGTGGTCGTAGCTGATGTCGGGGACGCCGTTCCACTTCGCGGGGTTGGAGCAGTCGAAGCCCTGCGGGTAGGAGTCGGGGCCGTCGACGTCCAGGGCGCCGGTACCGGAGTTGAAGGTGCCGTTGTTGTTGCCGGTCAGCGGGACCGTGATGCCGTCGGCGCGGGCCTTGTCCTCCAGGTGCTGCATGTAGGAGCGGCCGGCGGCCGAGCCGTTGTAGTACTCGTTCTCGACCTGGTAGGCGATGACCGACCCGGTGCCGTTGGTCAGTTGGTGGCGGGCGATGATCCGGTCGATCTGGGTCAGCCATTCGTCCGCGTACTTCAGGAACCGCGGGTCGTCGCTGCGGTTGTTCCCGGCCTTGGTGGTCAGCCAGCCGGGCAGGCCGCCGCTGTCGACCTCCGCGTTGATGTACGGCGCCGGGCGGGCGATGACGTAGAGCCCGGCCTCCTGCGCCATGTCGAGCAGCTTGTCGACGTCCCGGACCCCGCTGAAGTCGTACACGCCCGGCTGCGGCGAGTGGTATCCCCAGTCGAAGTACAGCGACGTGGAGTTGAAGCCCGCGGCCTTCATCTTCTGGAAGATGTCGCGCCACAGGTCCGGGCTCGGGAGCCGGAAGTAGTGGAACTCGCCGGACCACAGGTAGGTTCGCTTGCCGTCGACGAGGAACGAGTAGCCGTCCAGACTCACGGTGTGCGCCTGCGGGGCGGCCCCTGTGTCGGCGGCGGGCGCCTGCTTGCCGACGTCCTGCGCCGCCGCCGCGGGCGCGGTCATGCCCGCGGCCAAAGCAATGGTCGCGGCCGCCGCGAGGACGGGCCGCCACCATCTGCGCCAACCGGGTCTCGCGGGCTCTGAACCGATCCGATCACTCCGCACCACGGCCTCCAGACCGACTGAGCAATCAACACCAAACAGACTCGGGCAAAGTCGAACACTAAGGGGGCACACAGCTCAACACAATGGGGCGGGAGAACACGGTCGAGACGACAGCGACGGCACCCCACCCCACCGGGCGGTACGGCCCCTGGCGGGCCGTCAGGCCGACGGGTGGCGGGCCCGCACCGTTCGGCCGGGGGGGCCGTCGCGAGGCGGACGTGCCGGTGCGGTGTCCGCCTCGCGGGGCCGATGGAGCCGGTGTCAGGCGGTGAAGTGATGGGTGCCGGAGCCGACTTGGTAGACCGCGCAGCCGTCCTCCTGGCGCAGGAAGGTCCCGTGCGTGTGGGTGACCTTCTTCGGCGTGTCCGTCGGGATCCAGACCTCCGCGGTCGTGTTGGGCGGCAGCGTGCAGGTCAGGGTGAAGCGGCCGGACCGCTGCCGCCACTTGGTGGCGACGGGGCCGTGGACCGAGACGAAGCGGGCGTCGGCGGTGGTGACGGCGCCGCCCGGGCGGGGCCGGATGACCATCTCACGGTAGCCGGGCCGGCCCGCCGCGATGCCGGCGATGTTCGTGTACATCCACTCCCCCACCGAGCCGTAGGCGTAGTGGTTGAAGGAGTTCATGGCCGGGTCCTGGAAGCTGCCGTCGGGCCGGATGGAGTCCCAGCGCTCCCACATGGTGGTGGAGCCCCGGTCGATCTGGTAGCCCCAGCTGGGGAAGGTGCGCTGCTGCAGCAGCCGGTAGGCGACGTCGGTGTGCCCGGTGTCGGTCAGGACGGGCAGCAGCCGGGGCGTGCCGAGGAAGCCCGTGGACAGGTGCCAGTCCCGGGCCTCGATCAGGGCGACGAGACGGTCGGCCGCGGCCTGGCGCGAGGCGTCCGGCAGCAGGTCCATGGACAGGGCCAGGACGTACGCCGTCTGCGTGTCTCCCTTCACCTTCCCGTCGGCGGTGACGTAGGCGCCCTGGAAGGCGGCCCGTATCCGGCCGAAGAGGCCGCGGTACGTCGTGGCGTCGGCGTCCGCGCCGAGTTCCGCCGCCATCCGGGCCGCGAGGTCGGCGCTGTGCGCGAAGTACGCGGTGGCGATGACGTCCTTGGGAGTCTCGTCGTCGACGTTCAGCCAGTCGCCGTACCCCTCGGCCGGGCGCAGCAGTCCGTCGCTGTGCTGCTCCAGGTACGTCAGCCAGTCGCGCACGGACGGCAGGGCGTCCGCGATGACCTGGCGGTCACCGTAGGCCTGGTAGAGGGCCCAGGGCACGGTGACGCCCGCGTCGCCCCAGCCCGCGGTGCCGTTGCCGAGGGTGCCGACCACCGGCGCCACGTCCGTGAACGCACCCGCCGCGGTCCGCGAGTCCCGCAGGTCGACGAGCCACTTGGACAGGAACCGGGCCGACTCCATGGTGTAGGCGGCGGTGGGCGAGAAGACGTTGATGTCGCCGGTCCAGCCCAGCCGCTCGTCGCGCGCGGGAGTGTCGGTCGGCACGGAGAGGAAGTTGCCGCGTTGACCCCACGTGATGTTGTGGTGCAGCTGGTTCAGCATCGGCACGTCGGTCTCGAAGCCCAGGGTGAAGGGGGCGTCCGTGTGCATGACGCGCCCGGTGACGGCCTTGGCCGTGGGGGTACCCGGGAATCCGGTCACCTCGACGTAGCGGAACCCGTGGAAGGTGAAGCGCGGCTCGTAGACCTCCTCCCCGCCGCCCCTGAGGGTGTACGTGTCCGTCGCCGCCGCGCTCCGCAGGTTCGCGGTGTAGACCGTGCCGTCGGGGTTGAGCACCTCGGCGTGTCTGAGCCGCACGGTCGTGCCCTCATCCCCCGACACCCGCAGCCGTACCGAGCCGACCATGTTCTGTCCCAGGTCGAACACGTAGACCCCGGGCCTGGGCTGGGTCACCCCCTTCGGGGTCAACTCCCGTTCCACGCGCACCGGCCCGTCCACCTGCGCGACGATCAGCCCGGGGCCGATGTCGCCCTCACCGCGCGCGCCGGGCCAGTTCGCGTCGTCGAAGCCGGGTGAGGCCCAGCCGGGGGTCTCCTTGCGGGCGTCGTACGTCTCGCCGTTCAGCAGGTCGGCCGCGACGATCGGCCCGGCGGCGGCCCGCCAGTCGGTGGACGACGTGACGCGCTCGCTCGTACCGTCCGCGTATTCCACCTCCAACTGCGCTCGCAGGGCCGGGTGTTGGCCGTACTGGCCGGGCCCGAACATGCCCACGTTGCCCGCGTACCAGCCGGGTGCCAGGTACGCCCCGATGGCGTTGGTGCCCGGCCGCAGGAGGTCGGTGACGTCGTACGTCTGGTACTGGACGCGCGTGCGGTAGTCCGTCCAGCCGGGCGCGAGCTGGTCGTCGCCCACGCGGCTGCCGTTGAGGTGCGCCTCGTACAGGCCGAGCGCCGTGGCGTACAGGCGGGCCCGGGACACCTTCTTGCGCGGGAGCCGGAACTCGTGCCGCAGCTGGGTGACGGCGTACGACACCGGGACGACCCTCCCCCACGGCCCGCCGCCCCAGGCGGCCGCCACCCTGGCGGCGGGCCAGCCCCCGTCGTCGAACCCCGGCCCCCGCCAGCCGTCGGCCGGTTCCGTGTCCGTGGCCTTCCAGGTGGCGTCGGTGAACACCTTCTGCTCGCCGGAGGCGGTACGCACCACGAGGACGGCGACGAGCCCCGCCGGGCCCACGGTCGCGTTGGTGGCCGAGACGGCGATAACGTTGTCGCCGGCCTGAACGCGGTCCAGTACGTCGATCACGGCCGGGCGGCGCCAGTCCTCGTTGTCGGTGTCGAGGTCGGTGTGCGCCACCTCGACACCGTTCACGGAGATGGAGTACACGTTGTCCGCGGTGATGGCGAGCGTCGCCGCCGTGATCCCGGTGGGCAGTTGGGTGGTGCGGCGGAACCAGCGGGTGGCCGCCGGGACGCTGCTCGTCGGGTCGCCCTCGGGGAACCAGATCCACGAACCGCCGTCGAACGAGGGTGCGTCGGTGAGGTTCGCCGGTGCCGAGATCCAGTCGGCGGTCCACTGCCCGGTCCCCATCAGCCCGGTCTCCCACCACGAGGGCGCGCTCCAGCCGGAGACCCTGCCCTCGCCGTCCCACACCCGCACGGACCAGTGGTAGCGGGTCCGGGACTTCAGCGCGGGACCGGAGTACGGCACGAGGACGGACTCACCGGAGGCGACCTTCCCGCTGTCCCAGACGTCCGGGCGGGAAAGTCCCGAGGCCGTGGTGGCGACCCGCACCTGGTAGGCACTCTGCCACACGTCCACCCGGTCGGAGACCAACGGCCAGCTCAGCCGCGGGCGTTGGACGTCGAGACCCAGAGGGTGCCGGACGTACTCGACGGTCGGCGCGGCGACGCTCAGCCCGGCACCCGCCTTGCCCGACTGCGTCTGAGCCTGCGCCTGCGCCTGAGGCCGCCCGGAAGCCGACGCCGTCGATGCGGACACGCCGTCGACGGCGGCCGCCGCGACCGTGGCGGCCGCGCCCGCGAGCATGTTCCTCCTGCTGATCATCTGCGACTCCTCACTCACACGGATGGAACGAAGCGTTGCTTGAATCGATTCAATACGGAGGGGCGTGGGTAACGTAAAGCCGGGTGAGGCGGGGGTCAATCGTCGTGCAGGCGATTTGTTGACGCCACCGATCCGCGGTCGCCATGGAGACGAGCGGCACACACAATGCGCCCCAGGGTGATTGAACGGTTTCAATCGACGGACCACGAGGCCGCGATCAGCGGGTCCGCGCGGGCCGCGGTCCGTGGCCGGAGCCTCGGACTCGTCCGGCGGCTACTTCCGCATGGCCAGCACGTCCAGGACGCTGATCGCCACCGTGGTCCTCCAACCGGAGGCCGAGGGCAGGCTGTCGCTGGGCGACACGGGAGACCAATGGCTGCCGGGAGTGGTGCAGGGCAAGGTGCGGCCAGTGCCCTGATCGACCACGCACTGTGCGCCGGGAGCCCCAGCACCCGGTGAGCGGACGCGTCGTCGTGGTGAGTACCCGCGGCCGAAAAGGCGTTGGAGGGGTTCGCGGGGTTCGCGGGGTTCTCGTAGGGTCCGCGCATGGACTGGCACAAGTGGCAGGACCGGTACGACACCGCTGACTCGGCCCTCGCTCGCCGTCTGGTCACCGTGCAGGAGCGCATTCGTCTGGCGCTGGAGGACTGTCCGCCCGGTCCCCTGCAGGTGGTCAGTCTCTGCGCGGGTCAGGGGCGCGACTTGCTGGGAGTGCTTCCCGGTCACCCTCGTGCGCATGACGTGCGTGCGCGTCTGGTGGAGCTCGATCCGCGGAACGTGGATGTGGCGGCCGAGGCGGCCAGGTCTGCTGGGCTGCACGGTATCGAGGCCATGACCGCGGACGCCGCGCTGCTCGATCACTACGCCGGCATGGTGCCGGCCGACGTGGTGCTGATCTGCGGGGTCTTCGGCAACATCGTGGACCGGGACATCGAGCGCACGATCAACGCGTGCACGCAGTTGTGCAAGGCCGGGGGCCGGGTCATCTGGACAAGGAACCGCAAGGCGCCCGATCGTGTGCCGTTGATCTGCGACTGGTTCGAGGAGCGCGGCTTCGAACGCGAGTGGGTCACCGCCCCGGACGAGCTCCAGGCCGTGGGAGTGCACCGTTCCACTGCTCGGCCCCGGTCTCTCCAGAGGGGCACACGGCTCTTCACCTTCGTGGGGTACGACAAGCTGCGGTCGTCAGTGCCTGGTTCCGATCAGGCCCTGACATAGTACGGTTTCGTCGGTCCGCGCGGGCTCTGCTCAGCGTCCGCCGGGGTGCTCAAGACGATTGAGGAGCAAGGCGAGTGACTCTTGCGGGTCCTGGCCGGCGGTGTCGATGACGATGTGATCCCGGTTCCACGGCTCGTAGTCGCGGTGGAGAACCTGCTGCCAGTCGGGCAGTGGCAGGTCAGGTATGTCGATCGATCGAGTGGTCACGCGGTCCCGGTGTTCGGCCGGGTCCGAGCAGATGACCTCGACCTCGACGACGTCAGCGGCCGCCCGGATCCCCACGCTCTGCCAGCTGTCGCGGGTGACGGCCAGGGGATTCACCGATTCCGCGATCACGGTGAGTCCTTGCCGCAGATGTTCCTCGGCCAGGGCGTATCCGATGACGTAGCCGACCGGTCCGACCGGGTGCTGTGCCAGGCCGGAGCGGACTATGGCCTGTTCGATGGTGTCGACGCGTAGGTGAACCGCGTCGATGCGTGCGGCCAGCAGTCGCGCCAGGGTGGTCTTGCCCGTGCCGGGCAGTCCGCCGATCACGATGAGCATGTGCTCATCCTGCCGGAGCCGTTCAGTTGCGTGCGAACCGGTGGCCGCGAACCGTGCTGCGCGGTTTCTGATCACGGGGACGCAGAGAGCTGTCCACGCACCCATTCGGGATCGGGGTTGGTGTGAGGCCGGCCCACCACGACGACGGTCGGCACGGTCTCGTTGCCGTCGTTGGCCGCCCGCACGGCCGCCGCTCCTGCCGGGTCTCGCCAGATGTTGACCCAGTGCGCCTGGCGGGCGCTGCGGCCCAGCCGGATGCGCAGTCGCATGCAGTACGTGCAGCCCGGCCGCCAGAAGACGACCGGCCGGCCGTCGACCGCACTGCGTCGCCGCGCCTCCAGTGCGCCGATCGACCTCGGGAAGACCAGGGGCGAGTTCACGCCGGCGAGGGCCAGGAACATCAGCAGGAGTGCTGCGGCTGTGCCGGGGCTCCCCTTGGAGATCAGCCCGGTCGCGAGGGCTGCGCCGCAGAGCACGAACAGTATCGGCAGGATCCAGGCACGCATCATGGTGGCGCAGGTTATCGATGAGTCGGAATGCTCCTCGAACCAGGCCGCTCAGCCGGGTGTTCGCCGGACGCCGAGGCGGCCTTTGTCCGATCGCGCGCTCCGGCCGTCGCCGTCCCGCGAACCGCTGTGGCGCCGGTAAGACGACCAGACGGGTCACGAGCCGAGGGAACGGTGACAGCGGTGCGGGCCTCATCGCTTGTTCTTGACACCGGTGGGGGCGGGCGACGTACGGTGAACCGATCGGTTTCTGATGGGTGGAGGCCCTTGATGCACGTAGCCGGCGCGGCACCGCGAGGTGAGCGCTGTGGCGTGCGACTGATCGTGCGTCGGCATGTCGACTACTGCCGGACCTGCTCCGCCGTCTGTCCTTCCGCGCGCCGCTGATCTCTGCCGACCCGTCGCGTCGGTCCCCTCACGCCGTGGCCTCGCCCGGCTCTTCCACCGTGGCCCGGTGGCCCCGTGCCCCGTGGCTCCGAGTCCCCGTGTTTCCCGGAAGGACCATCCATTGTCCGGCCCCGCCCTGCACCTCGCCGTCGAGCTCGACGGTGACGGCTCCCACCCCGCGGCCTGGCGCCGCGCAGCCCACGCACCCGACCAGTTGCTCACCCCGCGCCGTGCGGCCGGGCTCGCCGCCGTGGCCGAGAACGCCGGGTTCACCCTGATCACCCTGGACGACGGAGTGCTGCCGCCCGGTACCGGGCCCGATCCCGTCGGCCGTATCGGCGCGGTGGAGCGGGCGGCCTTCGTCGCGGCGTCCACGAGCACGATCGGGATCGCGCCCGTCGTCCCGGTCACGTACGCCGAACCCTTCCATGTCTCCAGCCAGTTGGCGTCCCTGGACCACGTCTCCGCCGGCCGCGCCGGATGGGTGGTGACGGAGGAGGACCACCCCGAGGCGGCCCGGGTCTGGGGGCGCCCCCTGGTCGCCGACGCGGCCGCGCGGGCCCGGGAGTCCCGGGACGGGATCGAGGTCGCCCGGGCCCTGTGGGACTCGTGGGAGGACGACGCGGTCATCCGGTCCGTGGCCACGAGCCGCTACCTCGACCGCGACCGGCTGCACTACATCGACTTCACCGGGGAGACCTACGCCGTCAAGGGCCCGGCGATCGTGCCGCGCCCGCCGCAGGGGCAGCTCGTCGTCCTGGGCCGCCCGGACCGGGTGCCCGCCGCACAGCTCGACGTCGCCCTGGTCGAGGGCCACGACCCGGCGTCGGTCGCCACGGCCGCGGCCGGCGCCGGGACGCCCCGCGTCTTCGCCGAGGTCGAGGTCGCGTTGGACACACCGGACGCGACCGGCGCCGAGCGCGTCGCCGACCTGGAACGGTACGCGCCCTGGACCGACCGCGGACGGCTGCGGCACATCGGCTCCGCAGAGCAACTGGTGGCAGTCCTCGTCGAGTTGCGCCGTCACGTGGACGGGGTGCGGCTGCATCCCCTCGTTCTGGACGAGGATCTGCCCGTCCTCTCCCGCCTCGTCCTGCCGACCCTGTCCGCACGGCGGCTCACCGCCCGCCCGCTCCCCGGCACGTCGCTGCGCTCGGCCCTCGGTCTGGAGCGCCCCGCCAACCGTTTCGCGGCCGCTGCCGTCCAGGAGGAGACCCGATGACCCGCACCGACCCCCTCGACGTCCCCCGGCCGCACGCCCAGCTGCACTTCGGGGTGTTCTTCCAGGGCGTCAACCACTGGACGATCTGGTCCGCCCCCGACAGCGGCTCGCAGATCGACCCCGCCTCCTTCCGGCACGTCGCCCAGACCGCCGAACGGGGCCTGTTCGACGCGTTCTTCCTCGGCGAGGGACTGCGGCTGCGCGAGGTCGACGGCAGGATCCACGACCTCGACGTGGCCGGACGGCCGGACGCCATCACCCAGCTCGCGGCGCTGGCCGCGGTCACCCGCCGCATCGGCCTGGTCTCCACCTCCAACTCCACCTTCAACGAGCCCACGGACCTCGCACGCCGCCTCTCCGGCCTCGACCTCCTCTCCGAAGGCCGCGCCGGCTGGAACGTGGTCACCACCGACAACGCCTGGACCGGCGCCAACTTCCGCCGCGGCGGCTACCTCGACCACGCCGACCGCTACCGGCGCGCCGAGGAGTTCCTCACCGTGGCCCGCGCCCTGTGGGACGGCTGGGACGACACAGCGGTCGCCACGTCCGTGGCCGCGCCCACCTGGTCGACGCCCGGTGCCGTGAGCCAAGTCCGCCACCGGGGACCGCAGTTCGACGTCGACCTCGCCCCCACCCTGCCGCGCAGCGCCCAGGGCCACCCGGTGATCTTCCAGGCCGGCGACTCCGGCGAGGGGCGCGACTTCGCCGCCCGCAACGCCGACGTCGTCTTCTCCGCGCACGGCAACGACTTCGCCGACGCACTGGCCTTCGCCGAGGACATCCGCAACCGCCTGCGCGCCGTCGGCCGACCCGACGACGACCTGCGGATCCTGCCCGGTACCGAGATCATCATCGGCGCCACCGAAGAGGAGGCCGAGGAGAAGAAGCGCTGGATCCGGCTCCAGCAGGTCACCCCCGCCACGGCCCTGGGGATCGCCGGGCTGTTGTGGGGCATCGACCTGTCCGACCGCGACGCCGACGGGCCACTGCCGAAGGAGGACCCGGTCGTCGCCGAGAACGACGGCTCCTTCGGCGCCCGGCGGATCGCCGACCCGCGCGCGGTGGTGGCCGAGTGGCGGGCGAAGGCGGAGGCGCACGGCTGGTCGCTGCGCGAGACCGTCATCGCGCTCGGCCCGCAGCGCGGGCACGTCGGCACTCCGTCCGGCCTGGCCGACAAGTTCGCCCACTTCGTGCGGCACGGCGCGGTCGACGGCTTCAACGTCACGCCGTACCTCATCCCCGACGGCCTCGACGACATCGTCGACCTGCTCGTCCCGGAACTCCAGGAACGCGGCATCTACCGCACCGAGTACACCGGCACCACGCTCCGCGAACACCTCGGCCTGCGCGCCCCCCTCACCCACCGCTCCGCACCCGAGCGGCAGCAGGCGGGCTGAGCACTTCGGCGACTGGACCGCGCCGCCGACGGACCGGCACCGGGTGCCGGTCCGTCGGCGCGGCGGGGCGGAACGCTCCGCCCTGATCAGCCGGCCTCGGGCCCCGCGAACGCGAGCACGGTCTTCCCGTGGGTCCGCCCGGCCTCGTGGCGACGGTGGACCTCGACAACCTCCGCCGCCGGAACGACGGCCGGGGGGACGGAGGCCAGCTCTCCGGAGGCGAGCGCGGACAGGGCCGTGGACAGGTACCGGCCGATGGCGGCGGGGGAACGACGGGCGACGTCACCGATGTTGTACCCGGCGACCGTCCCGTTGTTCTTCCACAGGTCCCAGACGTCCGCCGTCCAGTCGGCGTCACGTCCGAGATCCCCGTAGACGACCACCCGGCCGAAGGGCGCCGGCACCCCCAGGCTCGCGCGCCGCACCGGCCCGCCGACGGGGTCCAGCACCAGGTCCACCCCACGCCCCGCGGTGGCCTCCCGGACCGCGTGCTCGAAGTCCTCCCTGTGGAACAGCGCGTCGTAGCCCAGCTCGTCGGCCACCTGTGTCTTCGCCGCCGATCCGACCGTACCGAGAACCCTGGCGGCGCCAAGCCCTCGTGCGATCCGTGCCGCGGCCGAGCCGACTCCGCCGGCCGCCGCGTGGATCAGGACCGTCTCGCCCTCGCGCAGCCGTCCCGCGTCCGTCAGCACCCCGTAGGCCGTCGGATGGACGCAGGGCACCCCGGCCGCGAGCGCCATCGGGAGCCGGCCCCCACCGGCTGGACGAAGTCCGTGTCGGCCACGGCGAACTCCGCGTATCCGCCGAAGGCCGGAAGGTAGGCGGCGACCTGCTCGCCGACAGCCCGTTCCGTCACCCCGCTGCGAGCGTCGCCACCGAGCCGGAGACCTCGAGCCCGGGCACGTCGTAGCCGCCGGGGCCGTCGGGCTCGCCGAACTCGCCTCGGCGGTGCTGCACCTCGGCGAAGTTCACCCCGGCGTACGCGACCTCGATCAGCACCTGGCCCGGGCCCGGCCGCGGAGTCGGCACCCGGATCTCTTCCAGGACTTCCGGTCCGCCGTTCGACTTGAATCCGTAGGCACGCACGCAGCGTCCTCCCCTGTTCGATCGATGCACTGTCCGGAGGACGTCTCACGGCATCGCCTTGGAGCACAACGCGGCCCGAACTCTCCGGCTCCACAGGCGACTTGACGTCCCCGAACTCTCGTGGAGCAACAGAGCGGCGCAGCTCACCATTCCGCTCGGAGCCGCGCGGACGCCT
Organism: Streptomyces sp. NPDC013157; assembly: GCF_042899865.1. Taxonomy (NCBI): domain Bacteria; kingdom Bacillati; phylum Actinomycetota; class Actinomycetes; order Kitasatosporales; family Streptomycetaceae; genus Streptomyces; species Streptomyces sp. NPDC013157. The sequence goes on from NZ_JBIBAK010000002.1 coordinate 478,300, forward strand.
CGCGGTCGAGTACGTCGTCGGCCGGGCAGCGGCCGCGGCGGACGTAGCGGTCGGCGTAGGCCGCGACCGTGTCCATGACCCTGGTGCTCGCACCCAGCCGGGGCAGGGCCTCCAGCGCCGCGGCGAAGCAGGTCACGGCGGCGCGCCGCAGTCCGGGGTCGGCCAGTCCGTGGCGTGCCGCCGCGGTCCACAGCGGATTGTGCGGCGCCGGCGCACCGGCGGCCCGCTCGGCCAGGGGCGCCACGGCCCGGTGCGCGACAGCGGCGGCCTCCGGGTCGTCGAACAGGGCCGTGACCACCGCGAGCGGGACGATCCACCCGTCGTCGCCGGGCTGTGCGTCGATCATGCGCAGTTCGAGGTGCCCGCGCGGCCTGACCGGCGGAAACAGAGTGCTGATGTGATAGTCGAGGTCCGCGTGGGTCGGCGGGCGCATGGTGCGCGAGCGGGTCCACTCGCGGAAGCTCACTCCGTCCGGAACCTCCCAGGGGCCGTCCCGGCGCACACACATCACCGGCGCGTCGAGGACCCGCCGGACCCAGGCGTGGCGTGGGTCGTGGGCCGGGGAGGGCCCGCCGGCGCGTCCCGGATCGAGCTCCGTCCACTTCAGCTGCCGGGTGGACAGCCAGCCCGTGGCGCGTCCTTCGGCCATCGGCGAGTTCGCGAACACCGCGACCAGGACCGCACCCAGGTGGTGCGCCAGCCACCAGCGGCGCGCGAACCCCATGACCCCGGGCTCCTCCCGTCCGGCGTCGAGGCACACCTGGACGGAGGCCGACGTGCACATCAGGGTGCGCCCCGCCGGGCCCGTACGGTCGAGGCAGGCCTCCATCGCGTCGTAGCGCCGCTCCCGCAGGAACCTGCGCGGGGCCTGCCAGGGGTCGACGCCCATCCCGGCCAGGGCCAGGCCGTGCCGGCGCAGTGCGGCGCGTACGGCATCCAGATCGGCGGAGACCTCCGAGACACACGCGGCCAGCGACGGGGCCGGCCGGGAGCTCAGTTCCACCTGACCGCCGGGCTCGATACTCAGCCCGGACGTCAGCGGCAGGGTTCGCAGGTCGGCGTGGGCCGCTGCCAGCTCCTCCCGGCCGACGGACTCGTGCGGCGCACGCTCCCGGTGGACGAGCCATTCCACCTCGACGCCCACGCTGCGCGGCGGGCCCGTCTTGAAACAGACCCCCTCGACCAGCGCCTCCGCCTGTTGTTCGGTGACGGCAGGGCCGTCAACGCCGCACTCCGGTGAAACCGACATCCGGGAGCCTCCTGAGCCGCCTCAGGGCCGTCGGGGATCCGACGTCCGGTACGCGTACCGCCGTGCCTGCTGCCAGAGTCCGCCGTCCCGCCCTGTCATGACAAGAGCGCACTTTCCAGACGACTGGGCATGCGGCACCCCGCAACGGGCGGTCCCGGCGGTCCCTGGCGGTCCCCGGCGGTCCCCGGTGGTCCGGGGCCACCGTCAGCCGGCGGGCAGGCCCCCGCCGGTGTCCCGGCGCACCTTCTGCCGGATGCGCGTGTCCCGGTCGTGCTCGTGGTGCTCCAGCATGCGCAGCCGGGCCGTCTCGCCGTCCCCCTCCCGGATCGCCTCCGTGATCGCCCGGTGCTCGGCGAGCGTCGCGTCGAAGGTGTCCTCGACCGTGCGGGTCTGCCACGGCGCGCTGGTCTTCACCTGCGCGTCGACAGTGTGCAGCAGCGACGAGACGGTGGCGTTGTGGGCGGCGGCGCGTACCGTGTCGTGCCACTCGTTGAGGCTGCGGCGGATCTGCCCCGGGTCGTCCAGGGTCCCGGCGTGCTCCAGCAGGGCGTCGAGCCGGGCCAGGTCCACCGGGCTGCGCCGGACCGCCGCCGAGGAGGCGAGCAGGGCGTCCAGCACGGCGCGCAGCTCGAAGAGTTCGAGCATCTCCTCGTCGGACCGTTGCCGTACGGCGAAACCGCGCCGGGTGCTCACCAGGAGTCCGTCGCGCTCCAGCAGCGCCAGGGCCTCGCGGACCGGCGTGCGCGACACCGCGAACTCCTCGCTCAGTGCCAGCGGGACCAGGGAGGCGTCCTGCGGGTACCGGCCGGCGGTGAGCCGGTGCCGTAGCTCGTCGTAGATCGTGTCCCTTGTGCTCTTCATCCGTGTCCTCGTCGCGGGGCGGCCCGCGAAACGGTTCGCGGGCTGACCCGGATCATGCCCGATGCCCGGGGCTGTGGTCAGTCCCGGCCCTCGGCGGCGTCGTCCGCCTCCGGGCCGACGACCAGCGGCAGCGCCGGGTCGGCCCGCCACTCCGAGAGCGAGCCGTCGTACAGCAGCACGTCGTCGATGCCGATCTCGTGCAGGGCCAGGGCGAGCCCGGCCGCGTTGATCGCCCCACCGCAGTAGAGCACGGTGCCGTCGCCGGCCCGGATCCCGTGGGCACCGGCGAGGCGTGCGGTCCGCTCGTGGGCGAGGGTGTTGTCGGGGCCGAGCAGGTCGGCGTACGGCAGGCTGGTCGTGCGCGGTATGTGGCCGGAACGCGGCCGCCCGGGCGTGCCGAGGTACTCGGTACGGCGCAGGGCGCAGACCGCCGGGGTGGGGTCGCTTCCGTCGGCGATCCGCTTCATGCGCTCCAGCCCCACGAAGCCGTCACCGGCCGGGCGCGCGACGACGTCTCCGCGGGCGGGGGCGGGTTCGCGGCCGTCGGTGACCGGTAGTCCGGCCGCCTCCCAGGCGGTGAGGCCGCCGTTGAGGACGCGGACGCGGGTGATCCCGGCGGTGCGCAGCACCCACCACACACGGGCCGCCCAGGCACCGGTGAGCCGGTCGTAGACGACCACGGTGGAGTCCTCACGGATGCCGAGGTCGCGGGCGTGGGAGGCGATCCGGGACGGGGACGGGCAGGTGAAGTTGAAGGGGGCCTCAGGGTCGGAGAAGCCCGCGATCAGGTCGGCGAAGTGGGCGCCGGGGATGCGGCGTTCGGTGTGGAGGCCGAGCCCGCTGACGAAGATCTTGCCGCCGTCGGGGCCGGTGTGCCGGTCCACGGTGGCGTCGAGGAGGACCACCTCGCCGAGCCGGTCGCGCAGCCAGGCGGCGTCAACGAGGGCGCTCGTGCCGGATGTCATGGCCGCTCCCCCGCCGGCGGCGTCGCTGTCGACGCGGCGCGGTTGCGCCACTCGCCGCGTTCCGGCCGGGCGAGGCCCAGGTTCTCGCGCAGGGTGGCGCCCGCGTAGTCGGTGCGCACGAGGCCGCGCCGACGCAGTTCGGGTACCACGTGGGCGGCGAACTCCTCGAAGGCGGTGGGCACATGGGTGGCCTGGATCATGAAGCCGTCCGCCGCGCCGCTGTCCAGCCACAGCTCCATCGTGTCGGCGATGTCCGACGCGGAGCCGATCATGTTGCCCTCGGTACGGGCCCCGTACCAGCGGCCGATCTCGCGCACGCTCAGCTTCTCCCGCTCGGCGAACTCGACGACCTCGCGGTAGTGGCCCTCGACGCCGACCTCGTCGAGGGCGGGCAGGGGGCCGTCGAGGTCGTAGCGGGTGAGATCGACGTCGACGTGGTACGCGAGCCGGGACAACCCCGCCTCGGGGTGGACGAGTTCGGTGAACGCCTCGTGCTTGGCGAGGGCGTCGCGCAGATCGGTGCCCACCACGGTGGTCGCGGCCGGCAGGATCTTGAGCTGGTCGGGGTCGCGGCCCCGGGCGGCGGCGCGGGCCTTGACGTCGGCGTAGAAGGCGACGGCCGACTCCAGTGACTCGTGGCTGCAGAAGACGACGTCGGCCCAGCGGGCGGCGAAGTCGCGGCCGGCGAGCGCGACGAGTTCGCTGGCGTTGCCGCGGATCACCGTGGGCCGGTGGTCGAGCAGGGCCTTCACGAAGGCGTCGTACTCGGTGGCGCCCGCGCCGGCCGCGACCGGGTCCAGCACCCAGGGCGTGCCGGCCGCGTGTGCGGTGCGGGCCGCGTCGACCAGGGGCTCGGCCGGGTTGCCGATCAGCGCCGCGGTGTTGATCCACACCCCGCCGGCACCGGCCGGGAAGACGGTCGGGAAGTCGGCCGCGGCACCGATGGCGGGTCCGGCGCCGACGGCCAGGAGCACGTTCGCGCTCAGGTTGGCGGCGACGTAGTTGGTCAGGCCGTAGACGAAGGGCGACGCCGACCGGATGGCGGCGATGCCGTCGGTGATCTCGGGGCTCTCCCAGGTGAGTTCTTCCATGGCGGGGTGTCTCCGTGGCTCTCGGACGCGGTCGGCGGTCAAGTGCATGCAACTGTATGCAGCACAGGGGGCGATTCCGCCGCCCGCACAGCTTCATTTCACGGAGCCGCAATACTCGCGGCCGTCAGGAGGTGACCGAACATCCATTCTCTTGCCGACGGGTGCGTCCGCCGGTTCACTGGAGAAATGGCGACCTTCGCCGCCACGCTGACGGGCTTCTGGCCCTCGCGTCGCGTCCATCTCTTCGACGGGTTCTGTAGCCGGGCCGCGTGACAGTGCTCCGCGGCCCGGGAGGTCCGGGGCCGCACCGTGCCATCGCCCACCCCGTGTCGCCCGTCACCCGTCGCACCAGAGAGCCGAGGCCCCCATGTCCGTGACCGATGAACTGCTGGCCAACAACGCCCGCTACGCGGAGTCCTTCTCCGGCCCGCTTCCCCTGCCGCCCTCCCGGCAGCTCGCCGTCGTGGCCTGCATGGACGCCCGGCTGAACGTCTACGCGCTCCTCGGCCTGAACGACGGCGAGGCCCACGTCATCCGCAACGCGGGCGGTGTGGTCACCCAGGACGAGATCCGCTCGCTCGCCATCAGCCAGCGGCTGCTCGGCACCGAGGAGATCATCCTCATCCACCACACCGACTGCGGCATGCTGACCTTCACCGACGACGGGTTCAAGGACACGATCCAGAAGGACACCGGAATCCGTCCGCCCTGGGCGGCGGAGGCCTTCGCCGACCTGGACACGGACGTGCGGCAGTCCGTCGCGCGCATCAAGGCGGACCCCTTCGTCGTGCACAAGGACCGCGTCCGCGGTTTCGTCTTCGACGTGGCCACGGGCAGGCTCTCCGAAGTCCGCTGAGCGTCGCGGTCCGAGGACGTCCCCGGATCAGAAGGTGGGTCGGCGAACCGTCACACCACGCTCACCGGATGCCGTACCACCGCGTCGAACAGGTAGCCCTGTGTGTTGGGCACGGCGACGTCCGGCTGAGTGCGGCCGGCGGTGTCGGTGGCCCGGGCCAGCAGGTGGGTGGCGCCGGGTTCCTCCGGCTGCCAGTCGAGGGTCCAGCGGGTCCAGGTACCGGCGCGGGGCCGGTCGCGCAGGTGGGCACGCCGCCAGCTCGTCCCGCCGTCGGTGCTGATGTCGACCCGGTCGACGGCGCCCGCACCCGACCACGACCGTCCGTGCAGTACGTGCCGGTGCCCCGCCGTGAACGTGGCACCGTCGGCGAGCTCGAAGGCGCTCTTCGTCGCCTGCCGGGTGAGCGGTGCGCTGCCGCCCTCCGGGTAGGCGGGGCCGAACAGGCGGTAGAAGGTGGTGTTCCAGGGCGAGTAGAGCGGCTCGGCGGACACCTCGATGTCACCGACCCACTTGATCGACGCGATCCCCACCCAGGAGGGCACCAGCACCCGCACGGGATACCCGTGGTCGTACGGGAGCCGCTCACCGTTCATCTCGTACGCGAGCAGTACGTCGTCCAGTGCCTTGGCCAACGGCAGCGGACGGCGTACCCGGCCGAGGCTCTCGCCGCCGCTGACGTACTCGGCGTCCAGGCCGCGCGGCTGCACGTCCACGGCGTCATGGGAGAGCCCGGCCCTGCGCAGCACGTCGGCGAGGCGCACCCCGCGCCAGCGTGCGACCCCGATCGCGCCGAGGGTCCACGCGGTGCCGGTGACGGTCTCGCCCTGCTGTGTCGTGTAGTGGGAGCGGCCGTTGCCGGCGCACTCGACGAAGGCGGTCCGGGTGACGGCCGGCAGGGCGCGCAGGTCGTCGTACCCGAACTCCACCGGCCGGTCCTCGCCCGGGCCGCCGCGCAGTCCGCTCCCCCACAGTCTCAGCCGCCAGTCGTCGGCCTCCAGGACGGGGGTGGCGGTGTGGTTGCGCACGAAGAACAGCTCGTTGGGGGTGTGGTGGCCGGTCCCGCGCAGTGCCTCCCAGCGGGTCTCGGCGTTGGTGCCGCGCTCGATGAACCACTCGGGCGGCAGCGGCTTGACGATTCCGGCGACGGCGGCGCGGGCGGAGCGGGGGCTCCCGAGTGCGGTCCCGGCGACGGTGGCGGCGAGCAGGGTGAGCAGCCGGCGGCGGGTGACCCCGTCGGCCCTGGCCTCACCGGCGAGCCACTGGCGCAGCCTCCGGCGATCGTAGTCGGTTTCGTGGCGGTGACCGGAGGGGTTGGCAGCAGACATGGCGGGTCCTCGTCATGAGGGGGCGAAGGAGCACGGCAGGGGGCGGCGCGGGCCGGGGGCCCGGGCATCCGGCGGAAGCCGACACAACTGGGCGTGCCCGACTGGCGGTTGAACGAGCTGTCAGCGAGCCGTCAGCGAGGGGAGGGGGCGGTCAGCCGCTCGTCCGACACAGCGCGGCGGCGACCCGGACGAGGTCCACGGCGCGGCGGCGAGTCAGAGGCTCCGGCGACGGCATGGCGGGATGCAAGCACGTGGGGCGCAGGGTGTCAACGGAGCGTCCGAGTCGGCACGACCGAGGGCCTGACTCACCAAACGTGCCTCTGTCGTAGCGGAGTTGTTCCGTGGCGCCGTAGAGAGGCATCAGGACCGACTTGCCCTTGACGTACGCGTCAGGGGTTAGGTTCTGCGCTCCGGCAGCCCGACCGGACCGGCTGCCGCAGTCCTCGCACCCCCACCCCCGAACCCGTTCAGGAGCCCCGACATGGCCGCCGACCTGCCCTCCACATCCCGCGAGATCCTGCTGTCCGACACACCCGGCGGGCTGCCCGGGCCCGCACACCTCACGATCACGCCGAGGTCGGTCCCCCACCCCGGGCCGGGGCAAGTCCTCGTCAGGAACCAGTACTTCCTCGTCTTCCCCGGGCTGCGCACACTGATCGGGGACGAGGCCGACGGCATGCCGCTCCCCCGCATCCACCCCGGCGACACGCTGTACGGTCCCGCGGTGGGTGAGGTCGTCGCGGCCGGGCCCGGCGGTCCGTTGCGTCCGGGGGACACGGTCACGCATCTGCTCGGGTGGCGCGAGTACGCGCTCGTCGCGACGACGGACTGCACTCCGCTCGGTGACCTCCTGCCCGACCCGGTGGCCCACCTCTCGTCCGGGTCGGCCGCCTACGGGGCGTTGACCCGGCTCGCCGAAGTCCGCCCCGTCGACACGGTGTTCGTCACGGGAGCGGCCGGAGCCGTGGGAACGCTGGCGGGCCAGATCGCCCGGCTGCTGGGCGCCGGGAGGATCATCGGGAGCACCCGGTCGCCGGCCAAGGCCGAGCGGCTGCGGACCGAACTGGGCTACGACGCGGTCGTGGTGCCCGGGACCCGGCCCCTCGACGAGCAACTGGCCTCGGCGGCACCCGACGGCATCGACGTGCTCCTGGACAACGTCGGCGGTGAGCAGCTCACCGCGGCCGTGCGCATCGCGCGCCGGGGCGCCCGCTTCGCCCTGGTGGGCGCGCTGTCGGGACAGCTGTCGCCGAGCCGCGGCGGGGGCAGTTCACCCACGGAGATCGACACCTTCCGCCTCGTCGGCCAGGGCATCTCGCTGCACGGCTACAGCGGACAGGACCATCCCGACGTCGGGGCGGAGTGGACCAAGCGCTTCGGGAACTGGCTGCGCTCCGGCGAGATCACCTTCCCTCAGGCACGGATCCCGGGCATGGACAGGGCCCCATGGGCGTTGCAGGAACTGTTCGAGGGGCGGCACTTCGGAACCGTCGTCGTGGAGTTGCCGCCGCGGTGACACGTCGGCGCGCGGTCGCGGCGACGGAGGCTGAGGCTCGGGGGTGGACATGCGGATCGGGGACGCGGCGGCAGCGGCGGGGACCACCCCGCGGGCACTGCGGTTCTACGAGGAACGGGGACTGCTGCCGCCACCGCGGCGCACGGCCGCCGGGCAGCGTGAGTACGGACCGGACGAGGTGGCCAGGGTCCGGGTCATCCGTGAGCTGCTGGCGCTCGGTCTCACCGTCGAGGACCTGCGCGGTCTCGCCGACCGGCTCGCCCTGCTCGGCGAGCTCCCTCCGGGGCGATGCAGGCACCCCGACAGCGACCGACCCGGCTCCGGGGTGATCGCCCGCAGGCTCGCGGCCCTCGACGCCGAGATCGACCGGCTGACCCGGCTGCGCCAAGGACTGGCCCTGCGCACCTTCGGTCAGGCGTGACGACACGTCGCCGGTGGCGGGACCGACGCCGGTTCTCAGTCGGGGTTCAGGGGCCCTACGGCCGTACGCGCACCGAGTGCTCTGCCCTTGCCCCAGCCGAGTTCGCGGCGATACCCACCGAGCAGTCCGGACTCCTCCAGCTCCCGCACATCACGGAAACGCGAAGCGGGAGCGGCCGCGCAGCCGGTAGTGCGGGGCCGGGTCCTCCTTCCTTCCCTGCGCGAGGACGGCGGGGTTCAGGGCTTGAGGCGGCCCGTGGCGAACATGGCGGCGGACCATGCCGAGAGTGCGGCGGCGAGGGCCCAGACCACGAGCAGCGCCCAGCCCGCGCCGACGTCGCCCCGGCCGAGGAAGCCGATCCGCTCGACCTGGACCAGCCAGAAGACCGGGTCGAGGTGGCTCAGGACGTCCCAGACGGGCGGGAGCCGGCGGACCGAGTAGAAGACGCCGCCGAGGAAGCCCAGCGGCAGCAGGATGATCGACTCCATGGAGTAGACGTGGTCGAGTGACTTGGCGAGGCTGCCCGCGATCACGCCCACCTGCGCGGCCACCAGGAGGACGCCGAGGGTGCCGGGCAGCAGCACGAGGGGCCGGGCCACGCTGCCGCTTCCGGTCAGGGGCAGAGCCACCGCCAGGACTCCGCCGCCCACGACCGCGCCTCGGGCGATGCCGCCGCTCACCAGTGCCGCGTTGATCTCCCACCAGCGCAGCGGGCTGGCGAACACGTCGTGGATGTACCGGTCGCGCCGGGCCTCGAAGAGGCTCGTCGTCCCGTTGAAGTAGCCGACGTTGACGATCGCCTGCGCGAGGAGGCCGGGCACGATGAAACGGCCGTAGGAGACACCGTCGATCGTGTCGACGTGCCCGCCGACGGCGGAGCCGAAGACGACGACGAACAGCACGGTCGACAGCACCGGGCCGACGACGCTGTAGCGCCAGATGGTCAGGAAGCGGAGGACCTCCCGCTCCAACAGCCAGATGAACGGGGAGCGTTCGGGCTCGAAGGGCTCGTCGTACGACGGGAGCGCAGCCGCGTCCGCCGGGGTGCTCGTCACGCCGCCCCCTCTCCCGTGATCACCCGGTCGTAGACCTCCGAGATGTCCCGCGCCGCGTACCGGCTGCGCAGGGAGGCCGCGGAGCCGCGGTCGACGATCCGGCCGGCCCGCAGCAGCGCGATCTCGTCGCACAACGTCTCGGCCTCCTCCAGGATGGGGGTCCCCCCGCTCGGGCGAAGCCGAGAGTGGGGGAGGGTGGTGAGCAGGACGGTGGTGCCGGCCGCGTTGAGCCCCTCGACCAGCCGCCAGATCTCCGATCGCAGCTCCACGTCGACACCGGCCGTCGGCTCGTCGAGGATGAGCAGGCGGGGGCGGTGCATGAGAGCCCGGGCGATGACCAGCCGGCGCTGCATGCCCCCGGACAGTTCGTAGGCGCGGGCGTCGGCCTTGCCGTCGAGGCGGAACACCCCGAGCAGTTCGTCCGCACGCCGGACCGCCGTTCTCCGCCCGATACCGTGGTAACCGGCGTGGTAGATCAGCATCTGACGGATCGACAGGAACCGGTCGACGTTGATCTCCTGCTCGGCGAGGCCCAGCAGCCGCCGGGCCTCGCGCGTCCGGTGGTCGTGGCCGAAGACGGTGAGCGTGCCGGTACTGGGACGGACGATGTTGCACACCGAGCCGATCAGCGTGGTCTTGCCGGCGCCGTTCGGGCCGAGCAGACCGAAGAAGGCCCCGTCGGGGATCTCCAGGTCCAGCCCGGCCACCGCGGTGAAACCGTCCTCGTACGTCTTGCTGAGCCCCTGGACGCGCAGGGCCGGCGGTCCGGTGTCAGCCACCGGACCCACGCGTCCGCGCCCGATGGAACTGGTTGGGCGGCACCGGCAGCCCGTAGTGCTCGCGCAGTGTCGTGCCCTCGTACTCCTCCCGGAACAGGCCCTTGGCGCGCAGGATCGGCAGCACGTGTTCGACGAAGGCCGCCAGGCCGGACGGCAGGGCCGGTGCCATGATGTTGAAGCCGTCGGCGGCACCGCCCTCGAACCAGGCGATGATCGTGTCCGCCACCTGCTCGGGCGTGCCGACGAACTCGAAGTGGCCGCGGCCGCCCCCGAGCCGCGAGATGATCTGGCGGACCGTCAGCTTCTCGCGTACGGCGAGCTCGATGATGAGGTCGGAGCGGCTCTGCGAGCCCTCCAGTTTCGGCCGGGCGAGGACGAAGTCCGGCAGCGGGGCGTCGAGTTCGAACACCGACGGCTCGGTCTCGAAGATCGAAGCCAGCTGGCGCAGCCCGTACTCCGGTACCCGCAGGTCGTCGAACTCCTTCGCCAGCGCCCGCGCTTCCTCCTCGGTCGACCCGATGTAGGGGACGATCCCCGGCAGCACGATCACGCCGTCCGGGTCACGTCCGGCGGCGCGGGTCCTGGCCTTGATGTCGGCGCAGCCGGAGGGGCCCAGCAGGACCACCAGTTCCTCGTCGGCGATGGTGAGGTCCAGCCGGTCCAGGACGACCCGGTCGCCGAACCGCCGGACGACCTTCTCCACGACGGCGCCGGTCTGCTGCCGGAGCTGTGTCTCGACGGTGGTGCTCATGACGCCTCATAACTGGGACGCCACCGCAGCAGCACCCGCTCGAGAACCCGGACGAACTGGTCGGCGAGCAGACCGAGGAGCGAGTAGATCACCAGCCCCACGAAGACCTGGTCGGTCTGCAGGTACGTCTGCCCTTGCGTGATGAGGAAGCCGAGGCCCTTGTCGGCGTTGACCGTCTCGGCCGCGACGAGGCCCAGGACGCTGTAGGCGAGCGAGAACCGCAGGCCCACCAGGAATCCCGGCAGCGCCCCCGGCACCAGCACCCGCGTCACCAGCCGCCAGGTGCCCGCCCCCGTCGTCCGGGCCATCTCGATGAGGCGCTGGTCGACACCGCGGATCGCGGCGAAGAGGTTTACGTACATGGGGACGCCGGCTCCGAAGGAGATCAGCAGCACCTTGGTGAGCTCGTCGATGCCGAACCACACGATCATCAGCGGCAGCACCGCCAGCAGCGGGATCGTGTTCAGGATCTGCACGACCCCGTTGAACAGGTACTCGCCGCTGCGCAGCAGCCCGCCCAGTACCCCGCTGACGATGCCCACCGTCAGTCCGACGGCCAGGCCGATGCCGGCGCGTTGCAGCGAGACGGCCAGGTCGGGTCCGAGGACGCCCTGTTGCCACAGGTCGACGGCGGACTTGACGATGGAGGTCGGCGCCGGAGCGTAGGTCTTCTGCAGCACTCCGGCCCTGGCGAGGATCTCCCAGGCGACGAGGACCACGACCGGCGTGGTGTAGATGCCCAGCGGCCAGCGCAGCCGGCCGCGGAGCGTGCGCAGCGGGGTCCGGCGGCGGGCGTCGCTCGGCAGGAACACCTCGCGGCCGGACGCACTCGGCGACCCGGCCGCCGCCGGGACGACCGCCGGCGCCTTGAGACCGACCTCGGTCATGCCGCCACCTCCAGCACCTTGCTGTAGTGCGAGGCGTCGCCGACGAGTTGCTCGCTGCGCCGGCCGTCGACGCCGACCGGCACGTCGCCGGCGACCGTCACACGGTTGAGGCGGCGCGGGTGGTCGTCGTAGTTGTCGACCCCGTAGTGCTGGGTGATCCTGTTGTCGAAGATCAGCAGCTGGCCGGGGGCCCAGGACCAGCGCAGGATGTTCTCGGGGCGGGTCACGTACGACTGGAAGACGCGCAGCAGATCGGCCGAGTCGCTGTTCGGCAGGCCGGCGATGCGCTTGGCGAACCCGCCGATGAACAGCCCGCGTTCGCCCGTCAGCGGATGTACCCGTACGAGGGGATGCTCCGTCTCGTACGGCGTCGAGACGAAGGCCCGGTCGTACTCCTGCCGTTCGGGCGTAGCGGGGGCGGGGCGCGCGTAGTCGTACTGGTTGGTGTGCACGACCCGCAGCGTGTCGGCGAGGGCCCGCAGCGGTTCGGGCAGGTCGCGGTAGGCCGCGGCGGCGTTCGCGATGAGCGTCTCGCCGCCGTAGGGCGTGGTCACGACGGACCGGAGCGTCGTGAGCTGCGGCGGGTTGAGCACGAAGCTGACGTCCGTGTGCCATTCGTTCGCCTTCGACGTCTCGCTTTCGACGGCGAGCACGTTCGTGGTCCCGTCGGCGGCCGGCACGTTCGGGTGGGCGGTCGTCAGGTCGCCGAACCAGCCGGCCACCCGCTCCTGGCCGGCGTTGTCGAGGGTCGCGTCGGCGAAGACGATCGCCTTGTGCTCGTCGAGTGCACGGCGGAGCGCCGTGACGGTCGAGGGATCGGTGGGCGCGGCGAGGTCGACGCCGTCGACGAGCGCGCCGATACGGGCCGTCAGCTTGCGGATGGTCGGAGGCATGAGGGGGTCCCTCTCCAGGAAGGGGGCGCAGGGCCGGATGCTGGGAGTCGGAGTGAAGGGGTGACGAGCGACGGTGGACGGCGCCGAGGCGGGTGCTCGGTCCGGTCGCGGCGAGAGAGCCCTGCGACCTCGCGTGGGATGCCGGAGGGAGGCCGGGCTCGGGCTCTGCGCACTGCCCCCGAGGGAGCCGGGGAGCCGGAAGGGAGAAGCGGGCGCGCGGCGGTCGCCGCGCGCCCGTGAGCAGGGCACCGCCGAGGCGGACGCCGCGCACCGCCCCTTCCGGACGTACGCCAGGGGCGCACACCGGCCGATGCCGGCGCTCAGCGGATCAGCGACTCGCCTTCCGGATCAACGCCAACAGAACGCGCTGGAGACGTGCGCCAGGTCGATGTGGCGCCTCCGGGTCAAATCCACGCGCGGGGTCATGGAAGGTGAGTTGTGCAGAGGTCCGCGCCGTCGGTCAATATGTTCCGGACAGCCCTCACATTGCGGAAACATCGGCCGCTCCGGAGAGGTCGTCGCGCAACGGCCGACGGGGCCTGGCTGTCGGGCGACACGCCAGGCCCCGTCGCGGTGTGCCCGACCGCGGACCGGCGCGGTCCGTCGGGCCGGACGCGGCGGTCGTTGCTCGTCAGGTGTGCTGCTGCTCCGAGAGCGCCTTGGTGAAGTGGGTGACGGGGCGCGCCACCCGCTCCCCGTCGAGGGTGATGTCGACGGCCTCGTTGTAGAAGGCGAGGAGCCCCTGGACGGCGCCCACCGCGGGCAGCGGGTCCGGGTAGCTCCAGACGACGTTGGGCGGGACGGCGGCCTCTGCGCGCCACGACCAGTACTCGGCGGTGCCCTTGTACGGGCAGCCCGTGTGGTGGTCGGTGGCTTCGAGCAGGTCGAGGCGGACGTCCTCGCGCGGGATGTAGTAGCGGGTGGGCAGGCCGGTCTCGAAGAGCAGGACCGGCCGACGGGTGTCGGCGACGACCGTGCCGTCGATCTCGACCACGAGGTGACGGCTGCTGGGGATGGCGTCCACCCGCTTGTGCGGGTCACGGGGGTGGACGAAGATCTCTTCCTCCTCCTCGTACCAGTGGTCCAGGCCCCGCCCGACGCGCCGGAACCACTCGAAGGCGATGTGGCCGGCCAGGTCGGCGGCCGGGAAGGTCCAGGCCGCGTTCTCCAGCAGCTCGCCGTCGACCTCGACGTCGTAGAAGATCCTCGAGCCGGTGTGCGTACCCGTCGGCGGGTTCTTGGCGGGCCGGAGGAGCTCCTCGCGTACCTCCGCGCGCGGGAACGCATACAGCGGTACGGGAACACCCGGCTCCCAGACGAGGACGGGGTGGCGGCTGTCGACCACCGTGACGTCACCCTTGCGGCCGCGCACCCAGCGCTCGCTCGGCTCCCACAGGAGCCCCTCGGGGGTGGTCCGCACGGCCTGTGCGGTCGGGAACGTGGTCATGGGCGGCTCTCCTTCGGCTGGTTCACGCGGTGACTTCGGCGACGTAGGGGCGGCTCTCCCGCCAGGCCGCGAGCTGCTCGGGGCGGCCGACGATCCGCAGGTACTCCTCGACGTTGCCACGGGGCACGCTCCCACACCGACACGGGTTCGAAGTCGGAGCCGTCCGGGTCTGCGAAGGCCGACAGGGGTGCCACGACCGTGTCCAGGCTCGAGTGGACGAACACCGCGGAGGAATAGCGCGTCGCCGTGCCGCCGGCCACCACGCGGTGCCGTCCGGGGCGCAGCCTGCCCACCGTCCAGTTGGTCAGCAGGGTGCCGGTGAACACCTGGAGGGCGTCGGGCCGGATCGGTACGGAGGTCCAGGAGGAGCTTCTCGTCGTCGGACGCGTCGTCGTACGGCCACTTGGGGTAGTTGTTGACGACGTGGTCGTGTGGACGTCGTCGCCGAGCGGGAAGGTCTCCGCGGGTACGTCCAGCACGCGCCGGGTCGCGGCGCGCAGGCCGGGTTCCCGCGGCGGCCACACGTTGACGTGGGCGTAGCGGGTGGCGTGTTCCGGGAAGAGACCGTTGCGTCGCCCTGGGTGGTCACCCTGTGCAAGGGTGTCACCTTCTCCGACGGTACGAAGCCGGCTTCCGGCTGCGCGCGGCACCGGCACCGGCCGAGAGCGGCTGACGGCGCGGGGCACGGCCACTGCGGCTGGACAGCGGCGGCCGGGGGTGGCGCCTCGGCCCCGGCCCGTCTCCTCCGTTCGCTCAGTCGGCCTGGGCCCCGGTGAGCGGAGGCAGGTCCAGGTGTTCGCGCAGGGTCGTGCCCCGGTACTCGGTGCGGTAGACCCCGCGGGCCTGCAGCTCCGGAACGAGCTTGTCGACGACGTCGGTGACCGATGACGGGAGCAGGTGCGGCAGGAGGTTGAAACCGTCGACGGCACGGGTGGTGACGTAGCGGGTCCACTCGTCGGCGACGGCCGACGGCGTGCCGACGAACGCGGGGTGTCCCGGTGCCACCTCCAGCACCAACTGCCTGATCGACACCGTCGTGGCGGCGAAACGGTTGGCGGGGCGGGGCAGGCCGAGCGTGGTGCGCAGGGTGTCGCCGGGGCGGGACGGTCGGTGGAGTCCCGCGGTGACCAGGGCGGGCAGCACCCGGTCGGTCAGCACCGGCAGGTCGTCGGCGAGGACGGCCGGGTGCAGCCGTACGCCGTCGACGAACCGCACGAGTTCGGCCAGGAGCTCGGTCAGCGCCTCCGGGGAGCCGACGTGGCGCAGCCGGCCGGTCCGAGGCCAGGCGGCCAGGCTGTCCAGTCCGGCCAGCCGGTCGGCGGCCGGGACTGCCGTGTCGAGCACCACCTCCGCCTCCGCGAAGACCAGGGGTGCACCGGCCTCCCGGGCGGTGGCGGCGCGGGCGGCGATGTCGGCGGGCGTGGGCGGGCCACCAGGACCACGTCGGCGCGCTCGTCGATGTCCAGCGCGTCCGGAGCGAGGACGACGAGCTGTCCCTGCGGTGGGCGGGGGGTGATCAGGGGGCCCTTCACCGAGAAGCCGGCGCCCTCGAAATCGATGTGGTGCACGCGGACCGGGTCCGGGAAGCGGCCGGTGGCGACGTCCTTGACGACCGCGTCGTCCTCCCAGGAGTCCCACAGCGCGCGGGCGGTGTCGACGACGTCCGTGATCTCCCGGTGGCAGTGCTGTTGACGACCATGCGGCTCTTTCCGAGCGGGCGGGGGCTGGACGCGGGCGCGTC
Organism: Streptomyces sp. NPDC013157; assembly: GCF_042899865.1. Taxonomy (NCBI): domain Bacteria; kingdom Bacillati; phylum Actinomycetota; class Actinomycetes; order Kitasatosporales; family Streptomycetaceae; genus Streptomyces; species Streptomyces sp. NPDC013157. The sequence continues at coordinate 494,137 of NZ_JBIBAK010000002.1, forward strand.
GGGGGATGCCTGCGACGCCGGTCCGGAGCCAGGTGAGGGCGCGGCGCGGCGGAGGCGGATGCGACGGGGAGCGAGTGGTCAGCGACAGGTCTGGTCGAACTGGTCGGCGCGGAGGCCCGACCAGAACGGGTCGAGCAGCAGCGTGCGTGCCTGACCTGCGGTCTCCATGGCCGGATCAAAGCACACGGAACAAGGTGCGTCCACCATCCGTCCCGGCACGTGAGACGACCCCGTTCTCCCGAACAGGGCGTCACATTGCGGCATTGACGTACGACAAAATCGATCCGTAGCATCACCAACGGCATTGAGTGTCAGCGTCAAGCCCTGGCTCGCTGACCGGCAACCCTCCCGCGCGGTGGGGTGCTCCAGGTGAAAGCCCGGCGGGGTCACCGATGACTCCCGCAAGCGCGTGGCCCCGTGACCGGGGCCGGAGACGGGGAGGTTCGGCATGCGGCACAGCGACGACTCTGCTGCCTCCCTCACCGACGCCACGGCGTACTCCCGGCTCTCGCGCCGGCGCCACATCGATCTGAAGCGCTCGACCAGCTGCCTCTGTCGGGCCTGACCGGCCCGGCCGCCGCCGGCTGACGTCCGTCACCGGCCCCGGCCCCTGCGCGCCGCCCTTCCCGCTCGCCACCGGTTCCCGGTGTCGTCCGCATGCCAACTCCCTGTCTGCACAGCGCATCCCCGGCCGGAGTCGATCCGCCCGGGCCGCACACACCGTCATGCCTGCGCACATCCGTGCGCGGTCGTGCCCCGGTGACACGAGTAGGAGAAAGCCCTCCGTGACTGCACTTCCGGATTTCAGACCTTCCCGATGGGCGCCCCTGGCCGCGCTCCTGACCACCAGCGTCCTGCTGACCGCGTGCGGTTCGGGCGACGACGGCTCCGGCGGCGGAAGCGGCCAGGCGAAGTCCGGCGGCACCCTGACCTTCGCGGTGGGATCCGACGCCGGCTGCGTGGACCCGCAGCAGGTCGGCAGCAACGACACCATCTACTCGGTGCGCCAGATCGTGGACTCCCTCACCGACCAGGACCCGAAGACCGGCAAGATCGTGCCATGGCTCGCCAAGAGCTGGGACATCAGCGCCGACGCGACGACGTTCACGTTCCACCTGCGGTCGGGCGTCACCTTCAGCGACGGCTCGAAGCTGACCGCGCAGGTGGTCAAGGACAACTTCGACGCGGTGCCGAACCTCGGCGCCCTGGGCACCCTCGCCGAGGGCTATCTCAGCGGCGTCAAGAGCACCACGGTGGTCGCCCCGCTCACCGTCAAGGTGTCCTTCAAGCAGCCCAACGCCCAGTTCCTCCAGGCGACTTCGACCCACTCGCTGGGGATCGAGTCCTCGGCGAGCGTCAAGAAGAGCCCGCAGCAGAAGTGCAGCGACGGGGTGGTCGGGTCCGGGCCGTTCGTGCTCAAGCAGTACGTGCAGAACCAGTCGATCACCCTGGACAGGCGCACCGGGTACGACTGGGGTTCCTCGCTGTGGTCGAAGAAGGGCGAGGCCTACCTGGACAAGCTGGTGTTCAAGGTCGTGCCCGAGGCAGGGGTGCGGGCCGGCAGTCTCCAGTCCGGGCAGGTGGACGCGATCAGCAGCGTCGGCAAGGCCAACGAGGCGGCCCTCAAGGGCGGCCAGGTCACCCTCCAGAGCCGGGCCAACCCCGGTGTGGTGTTCGGTCTCGGGCTGAACAACTCCCGGCCCCTGCTGAAGGACGCGAAGGTCCGTCAGGCGATCTCGGCCGCCATCGACCGGAATCAGATCGCCGACACGGTCTTCCCGACCGGCACCCGGCCGGCGACCAGCATCCTGGCGCACACCACGCCCGACTACACCGATCTCTCCTCGGACCTCGCACTCGACACGGCCAAGGCGAAGTCGCTGCTGGATGCCGCCGGTTGGAAGGCGGCCGGCGACGGCATCCGCGCCAAGGACGGCAAGAAGCTGACCCTGACCATCAGCTGGTTCCCCAACGCGGCCACCAACCAGCCCGCGCTGGAACTCGTCCAGCAGCAGCTCAAGGCCGTCGGGATCGACGTGGTGCTCAAGCAGCTCCCGGTCACCCAGTTCGCCACCACGCTCCAGTCGGGTGACTTCGACGTGGTGTGGGGGAACGTGACCCGCGCCGACCCGGACATCCTGCGCAGCTCCTTCTCCTCCCAGCTGGGCAACTTCTACCACCTGCCCGCCAGTTCGCTGGACACGGCACTGTCCGCGCAGGCCGCGACCACGGACCCCGCGAAGCGCGAGCAGCTGGTGGCGGAGGCGCAGCAGCTGATCGTGCAGAACGCGTACAACGTGCCGGTGGTGGAGCTCCAGACCCAGCTCGGCGTCTCGAAGAAGGTGCACGATCTCGAATTCGACTCCGGCAGCCGCGTCCAGCTGCACGACACCTGGATCGGGTAGCCGATGCGCCGCTATGTGATCAAACGGCTGGCGCAGGCGGTCGGGGTGCTGTGGGCGGCCTACACGGTGTCGTTCCTGGTACTGGACTTCCTGCCCGGTGACCCGGTCTCGGCGATGGCCGGGGCCGGGATGGACACGGGGGAGGTCGACCCGGTCCAACTCGCCAGGCTGCGGCACGAGTACGGCTTCGACAAGCCGGTGCTGGTGCAGTACGCGGAGTATCTGGGCCGGGCGGTGCGCGGGGACTTCGGCGACGCGGTCTCCACCGGCCGCCCGGTGACCTCCACGCTCGCCGACGCGCTGCCGCAGACACTCCAGCTGACCGGTGCCGCGCTGCTGCTGGCGGTGGTCCTCGGCGGCGGCCTCGCGGTGGTGGCGACGTACACCTCGCGGCGGTGGCTGCGGCAACTGCTGCTGTCGCTGCCCCCGCTGGGGGTGTCAGTCCCGACGTTCTGGGTGGGGCTGCTGCTCGTCGAGGCGTTCTCCTTCAAGCTCCACTGGTTCCCGGCCTTCGGCAACGACGGGCTGAAGGGGCTGGTGCTGCCGGCGCTCACGCTGGCGGTCCCGACCGGCGCACAGGTCGCCCAGGTGCTGGCGAAGAGCCTGCTGACCGCGCTGGACCAGGCCTATGTGGAGACCGCGCGGGCCAAGGGCGCGGGCAGGTGGCGGGTGCATCTGCGGCACGCGCTGCGCAACGCGTCACTGCCGGCGCTGACGGTCGTGGGCCTGCTGGTCGGGCAGCTGATCGCCGGTTCGGTGGTGGTCGAGACGGTGTTCTCCCGCGACGGTCTGGGCCGGGTGACCGCAGGGGCGGTCACCACCCAGGACATCCCGCTGGTCCAGGGGGTGGTGGTGTTCGGCGCACTGATCTTCGTGGCGACGAACCTGCTCGTGGACCTCGTCTATCCGCTGCTGGACCCGCGGATCGTGGTGGCCTCGGACAGAAGGGCGAGCTTCGCATGAGTCAGAGCCTTGTCGACGACCGGGCCGGGGCCGCCCTCGGCCTCCCCCGGCCGATCGGGGACGGAACCCCCGCGGAACCCGGCCGCCCCGCCGGGATCCGCCGGGTGCTCCGTTTCCTGCTGCGCCGCCCCGGTCTGCTGTTGTCCGTCGTCGTCCTCGTGCTGGTGGTGCTGGCCGCCTTCTGGCCGGACCTGTTCACCTCGCAGGACCCGCTGAAGGGGGTGCCGTCCCAGAACTTCCGCGGCCCGAGCGGCAGTCACTGGTTCGGCACCGACGAACTCGGCCGCGACGTCTTCTCCCGGGTGGTCCACGGCGCCCAGCTCTCCCTCAAGGCCACCCTGATCGCGGTCCTGGTCGCGTTCGTGGTCGGCGGTCTGCTCGGGGTGGTCGCGGGATTCGTGGGCCGCTGGGTGGACGACGTGCTGATGCGCTTCGTGGACGTCCTCCTCGCCATCCCCGCACTGTTCCTGTCGCTGGCGCTGGTCACCGCGCTCGGGTACGGGACGGTGAAGGTGGCCGTCGCGGTCGGTATCGCCAGTGTCGCCTCCTTCGCCCGGGTGGCGCGGGCGGAGGTGCTGCGGGTGCGGCAGGCGGTGTTCGTCGAGGCGTCCCGGTCCTGCGGCGCCCGCTGGTACTCGGTGCTCGGCCGGCACGTGCTGCCCAACGCCGCAGGGCCGGTGATCGTGCTGGCCACCCTGGACTTCGGTTCCTCGATCCTGGCCGTCTCGGCGCTGAGCTTCCTCGGCTACGGCGCGCCGCCGCCCGCCCCGGAGTGGGGGACGTTGATCTCCGACGGCCGCAACTACCTGGCCAACGCCTGGTGGCTGACCGCGCTGCCCGGTCTGGCGATCGCCGCGACCGTGCTGGCCGCCAACCGCGTCGCGAGGGCCCTGGACGGCGAATGGGCGCGGCAGCGATGACCGACGACGCACACGAGAACGATGACGCACACAAGAACGGCGACGCACGCGAGAACGGTGAGGACGTGACCACACCAGTCCTGGAGATCCGCGGCCTGTCCGTGTCGTACCGCACCCGGGGCGGCACGGTGTCGGCCGTACGGGGCGTGGACCTCGACGTATGGCCAGGGCAGGTGACCGCCGTGGTCGGCGAGTCCGGCTCCGGCAAGAGCACCACCGCACACGCCGTCACCCGGCTGCTGGCGGCGAACGGCACCATCGACGCGGGCACCGTCCGCTTCGGCCGGCACGACCTGGCCACCCTCTCCGAGGCGGAGCTGCGTACCGTGCGCGGCGCGCAGATCGGGCTGGTCCCGCAGGATCCGACGGTCTCGCTCAACCCGGTGAAGCGGATCGGCGAGCAGGTCGCCGAGGTGCTGCGCATCCACGGCCTGGCGACCCGGCGTGCGGCGGCGGCCGAGGCGGTCGCCGTCCTCGACCGGGCGGGGCTGCCCGACGCGGCCGTCCGGGCCCGGCAGTACCCGCACGAGCTGTCCGGCGGCATGCGGCAACGGGCCCTGATCGCGGTCGCGATCGCGGCGAAGCCCAGGCTGATCATCGCCGACGAGCCGACCAGCGCGCTGGACGTCACCGTGCAGCGGGTCATCCTCGACCATCTCCAGCACCTCACCGAGGAGTCGGGCACCGCGATCCTGCTGGTCACCCACGACCTCGGCGTGGCCGCCGACCGGGCCCGGCGCCTGGTGGTCATGGAGCAGGGCAAGGTCGTCGAGGCGGGCGAGACCCGGGCCGTCCTCGCCGACCCGCAGCACGAGTACACCCGACGGCTGCTGGCCGCCGCCCCGAGCCTGACCACGGCCCGCCCCCGTACCGCGGTCTCCACCGCCCCGCCCGAAACGGCGCCTCCCCTGGTCGAGGCACGCAACCTGGTCAAGGAGTTCAGGCTGCCGCGGGCCGGCGGCGAGGCCCGGACCCTGCGCGCGGTCGACAACGTCAGCCTCACCCTGCGGCGCGGGCAGACCCTCGCCCTGGTCGGGGAGTCGGGCTCGGGCAAGTCCACCACCGCCCGGCTGGTGCTGCGCCTGGCCGAGGCGACCTCCGGACAGGTGCTGTTCGACGGCACCGACGTCACCACCGCCAAGGGCGCCGGGGTCAGGGAGCTGCGCCGGCGTGCCCAGCTGGTCTACCAGAACCCGTACGCCTCGCTCGACCCGCGCTTCTCCATCGGCGAGGTGATCACCGAGCCGCTGCGGGCGTTCAAGGTCGGCGACCGCGCCACCCGGCTCGACCGCGCCCGCGAACTGCTCGACCGGGTCGCGCTGCCCGCCGCGACGCTGGAGCGCCGCCCGGCCGAACTGTCCGGCGGACAGCGCCAGCGGGTGGCCATCGCGCGTGCCCTCGCGCTCTCCCCCGACCTGGTGGTGTGCGACGAACCCGTCTCCGCGCTCGACGTGTCCGTGCAGGCCCAGGTCCTGGAACTGCTGGCCGAGTTGCAGGCGAACACCGGCGTGGCGTACCTGTTCATCTCCCACGACCTGGCCGTCGTACGGCAGATCGCGCACCGGGTCGCCGTCATGCGGGCCGGCCGGATCGTCGAGACGGGCCCGCCCGAGGACCTGTTCTCCGCGCCCCGCCACGCGTACACCCGCGAGCTGCTGGCGGCGATCCCCGGCAGCCGTGTCCCGTCCCCCGCCTCGGCAACCCGCACCGGTCAAGGACCAGCATGAGCACTCCCACCCTCACCTCCCTGTCCTTCCTGACACCCGGCAACTTCGCGGACGACGACCCCTACCCCGGCCTGGAGGAGACCCTCCGGCTGTTCGAGTACGGCGAGCGCCTCGGCTACGACGGCGCCTGGATCCGGCAGCGCCACCTCGAACACGGCGTCGGCTCGGCGGCCGTCTTCCTCGCGGCGGCCGGGCAGCGCACCGAGCGCATCGAACTGGGCACCGCGGTCATCCCGATCGGCTACGAGAGCCCCTTCCGGCTCGCCGAGGACCTGGCGCTGGCCGACGTCCTGTCCCGGGGCCGGCTCCAGATCGGTTTCAGCACCGGCATGCCCCACGCCGACCTGCTCGGCGACCTCGTGTACGACGGGGACTGGCGCGGCTTCGACCTGTCGTACGGCAGGATCGCCCGGGTCGTGGAGAACCTGCGCGGCGACTACCTCGGCGGCCCGGACACCGTCATCCACTCACCGGGCAACGTCCAGCGCCCCCGGCTGCAACCGCACAACCCCGGCCTGGCGCGCCGTATCTGGTACGGCGGCGGAAGCCTGCGCTCGGTCCGCTGGGCCGCCGGGCAGGGCCTCGGTCTGCTGTCCGGGAACATCGTCACCGGCGAGGACACCGACGACTTCACCACGGCCCAGCTGAACCTGTTGTCGGAGTACCGGCGCGCGCTGCCGCCGGACCGAACGCCGCGCGTTGCCGTGGGCCGGGTGATCGTCCCCCTCGACAGCGCCGACGCCGCCACCCGCGCCCGCTACCGGGCCTACGCGGCGAGCCGCCACGAGCGGACCCTCGCGCCGCAGGGCCCGAAGCGCATCCTGTTCGCCCCGGACGTCGTCGGGACCGCGGAGCAGATCCTGGAAGCACTCACGACCGATCCGGTGCTCGCCGAAGTGTCCGAGCTGCGCCTGGAGCTGCCGTACGAGTTCCACCGGGAGGAGTACGAGCAGATCCTGCACGACGTCCGGCACCTCGTCGCGCCCGAGCTGGGCCGGCACCCCGAGGCTGCTCAGGCAGGAACAGGGCGAGCCCCGGAGGTCACGCGTCGGGGGCCGGAGGTGCGTACAGGCCGGGCAGGTTGACCACGATCGCCTCCTGGGTGCTGCGGGCGATGACGAGCACGGCCCCCTCGGCGGGGTCCGGGTTCTCCTCGCGGTGCGGTACGAACGGGGGGACGAAGATGTAGTCGCCCGGCGAGGTGCCCAACCGTACCTCCTCGGGCTGCTCGCCCCTGTCGTCCAGGAGGACGAACTCGGGGTGCCCGCCCACGATGTGGATCGCGGTCCCGGACTCACCGTGGTGGTGGTCCGAGCCCGCGGTCGCCGGCGCTACGTGGGTCTGGCCCATTCAGGGCTTCTCGGAGCCGACGGTCCGTCCAGCGCCCGCGCGGGCGGGTCGTCCGGCGCGCCCGGCGGGAACGCCACCCTGAAGTGGGCCTCCTCCTGCGTCTCCGCGCACTGGGACCCGGTGGTCTCCGACAGCGGCGCCCAGTTCCGTGAACTTGCCCTGGCGTAAGTGTCGTTGACCCGCACCGGCGAGAAGGGCAACGCCGTTCCAGGGGCCCGGACCACGCGGCGGTGCGGGGCTCGGGTCCGCAGTCACGGCCTGCAGGGATCATGCAGCACCTGGTCCCTGGCCACTCCCCCCTCGCACGGCCCGGCGCCCAGGCCCTCAGACGCCGGACGTGGACTGTTCGTCCTGCAGCGCGGCGAGGGCGGCCGCCAGCCTGCCGCGGCCGGTGATGCCCAGGCGCGGGTAGATGCGGTAGAGGTGCGCTCCGACGGTGCGGTGCGAGATGAACAGGCGCTGGCCGATCTCCCGGTTGCTCAGCCCCCGCGACGCCAGCACGGCTATCTGCATCTCCTGGGCGGACAGCTGATCGCCGGTGTTCGCGTGCCGTCGACCGCTCGACTCGCCGGTGGCACGCAGCTGTTCGCGGGCCATCTCGGCCCAGGGCTGCGCGCCGACCCGGTCGAACTCGGCGCGGGCGAGCCGCAGCGGGTGCCGGGCGTCGACGTTGCGGCGTCGGCGGCGCAGCCACCGGCCGTGGTGCAGACGGAGCCGGGCACGCGACAGCGTCCAGGCGCCCGGCAGTGCGGTCAGGGCCGCGGCGTAACGCTCCTCCGCGGTGTCGTCCGGAGCCAGCACCGCGTCGGTGTAGGCGTGCGCCACCACCATCATTTCCGAGGGCAGCCGTCCGGCCAGCTCCGGAAGACCGGCCAGTAGGTCCCGGGCCTGCCGTACGGTGCCCGCGGCGACCGCGGCGTCCGCCAGGTCCGGTGCGAGCAGCCAGCGGCTCACCGAGTGGTAGTGCGGATCCGCGGGATCGAAGGCGCGCGCCAGTACGTCGTACGCCTCCGTTGCGCGGCCTTCGAAGAGCGCGAGCAGGCCGTCGGTCTGCTGTGCCATCACGGTGACGAACGGCATCTCCAGGAACAGGCTGTGCGTGCGCAGTTCGCCGGTCGTACGCGTCGCCTGCTCGGTTTCCCCGCGCAGCGCCGCCACCAGGCCGGCCGTAGCCTTCAACCCCAGCCAGACGATCCACTCCCCGGTCTCCTCGGCCAGGGCCAGTCCTTCGGCGGACTCCTCGCGAGCCCGCTCGAGCTGACCGAGGTACACCTGCGGCCAGGCGGCGGCCAGTGAACGGGCGAGCAGCCCGAGCCGGCCCTGCGAACGCCATGCCGCGGCCGCCGCCGCGAGGTACTGGACGGCGCGGCTGACGTCGCCCGTCACCATCGCACCGCTGCCGAGGAAATGCAGGATCCGGCCGTCCTGATGGTCTGCTCCGATACCGCCGAGCCGCGCGATCACGTCGGCCCCGTGCCGGTACGGCTCGGTATACGCCCGCACCGCGAGTACGTGGGGGGCGTTCGGATCGGGATTCCATCGATCGAGTTCCGCTGCGGCCCGGGCCCGCACCTGCGCGTCGCCGTCCTGGAAGAAGCACCGCGCGCTGGCTCGCCACAACAGGTTCTCCGCGACGTCTCCGGCTCCCGCGTCGAAGGCTCCGGCCGCCGCGGTGACCATGTCCTGGATCCGTCGCTCCGGCTCGCCCGGTTCGAAAGCAGAACTGTCCGACACCACCATCAGGCGAGCCCGGTCGACCGGGTCCAGCACGCTCATGTCCATGCGGTCCAGCAGCGCCTGGACGCTGATGTGGTGGTTGATCTCGCTGGACAACCCGGCCGCCCGGACCAGGATGCCGGTGCGGCGCTGAGCATCGAGGACGAGGTCGGCCGCCTGACGCAGCGCCGGGACGGCTGCGGCCGCCTTCCCTGCGGCCTGCGACGCGTCGGCGAAACGCTCGAGCCGAGCGGCCAGCTCCTCGTCCGGCCCGATCGTGGCCGCTGCCTCGTGAGCGAGTTGGCGCTCGGGGGTCCCTTCCATCACCGCTGCGAGGGCACGGTGGGTGGCCAGCCGGTCGGCGAGTGTCGCATGGGTGTAGATCGCCGTGCGCATCAGCGGATGGCGGAACTCGGCGGTGAAACCGACCAGGGTGACCAGATCCGCGTCGACCGCCTCCTGCACCGCGTCGACGGAGACCGCCGAGCCGGAGAGGCGGCTCGCCAGATCCAGCAGGAGGTTCAGGGGCGCGGCCGGCTCGGCGGCCAGGACCAGAAGCAACGTGCGGCACTCCCGGCTCACGGAATCGGTACGTGCGGAGAACGCGTCCTCCAGCCGCTGGGTCAGCGGCAGGTCGTCCAGCTGCGCGGTCACGCCCTGGACGGCCTTGGGCAGCTCCACCAGGGCCAGCGGATTGCCCGCGGCACGCTCCAGGATGAGCGCCCGCAACGACGGAGGCAGGTCGGGCGCGCCGGCATCGAGCAGCTCGGCGGCGGCCGGCCGGCTGAGCGGTAGCAGCGGAAGGTCCAGGTGTCCGTACGACTCGGAGTACTGGACCCGGGCGCCGGCGATCACCTGTATGGCGAGGTCATGGGTGCGCCGGGCGACGAACTTGAGCACGTCCCGGCTTGAGGAGTCGATCCACTGCAGGTCGTCCACCAGCAGCAGGAGCGGCTGGAGGCTGGCCTCGTCGGCGAGCAGTTCAAGCACGGCCAGTCCGACCCGGTATATCTCGGGCTCGGTGTCCCCGGCACCGAACGCGGCGCTCAGCGCCGACCGGTGCGGATCCGACAGGTCCTTCATGCCGCGGGCGACCGGCTGCAGCAGCATCTGCAGTGCGGCGAACGGCAGCCACTGCTCGGGCTCCACCCCGGAGGTGCGGAGCACCTTGAAGCCGCTTTCCGCGGCCTCGGCCCCGACCGTGCGCAGCAGAGCCGACTTGCCGACACCGGCGGTGCCGTGGACCAGCAGTGCACCACCGTGCCCGGCCGCGGCGTCCGCGAGCAGACCCCGCAGGGTGCGCAGTTCCTCGTCCCGCCCCCTCACACGCGTGCGGATCCCGCCTTCTGCGGGGTTCGCGGCAACCGCGTCCCGACACGTGCGTCCGCGGGATGCTCAGGCGCCGGACGTCCATGCATCGGCACGACAAGCAGGGGGCACAGCACGTGAAGCTTCTCTCCGCCAGGGGGGTGGTCCGCTCAGCATGCTACTCGTCGGGTGCGACCCTCCTGTCGGTGAGGGTGGACCATCAGTCGAACGACTCTCTGACGTCACGTCTCGTCCCACAACTGACTGGCAAAACCCTCCGGCCCCAGAAAGCTCCTCTCCTCCCCGAGGGGCACAACGTCGAAGGTGGAGGTCAGGAATTCATCGATCACTACCGCGGACGCGGCTACGACGAACGTTTCCCGACCCGACCGGAACGACAGGTACACCAACCCATGGCCACGGATTTCGTCGGGCCAGACCTGCACATCACCGAAACCGTCGAGCCGCCGCCTGCCGGAGGCCAGGAGCTCGCGGCCGAACTCCCACTCGATGACCGGATCACTGCCCGCGTTGAACGCCATGGTCACGGAGTACGGCTCCGCGCTGTCGTAACGGAGATCTGTCATGACCGGCAGCGGCGTCCCCTCTTCGAGAAGAGCCACGACCGTCCGACAGGTCACCGGCTCCGGCGCGACACCCCACCTCGCGTGGCCGTCCGACCCGGCTTTGCGAGCACACCCCGGCTCGTCATCGGTGTCGAAGACCTTGCCGCTCATGATTCGCCCTCTCTCGTCTTCCCGTCGCGACGGCTGTGGATCGGCGTCCACGGAGCCGTGCCCAGGGCATGGGCCCGCTACCACGAGCCTGGAACGGGCTGAGAACCCGATGCATCAGTCAAGTGACTACGAGGGCGCGGCTCAGGCCGGAGCACGGCTCCTCAGTCCATCTGCGACCGGCTCATGTGAAACCGTCTCGAATGCACCTATGGCTGTAATGTGACCTCGTGACCACCCACGCACCTCACGAAGCCGCCCCGTCGGCCGCCTCACGCGCCACCGACCGCCCCGGAGACGCCTCGCCTTTCGCTCTCGCCCTGCTGTTGCGGCGGGCGCACTGGCGGGTGGCCGGGGTGATGACCGAGGCACTGCGCCCGCTGGGTATCGAGTTGCGGCATTTCGCGGTGCTGCTGGTGCTGGTCGACCGGGGGCCGACGGTGCAGCGGGACCTGGGTCCGGCGACGGGGTCGGACAAGGCGGGTGTCATGAGGGTCGTGGACGATCTGGAGCGGATGGGACTGGCCGTCCGCAAGGCGGTTCCGGGGGACCGGCGGGTGCGGGCGGTGGAGATCACGCCACGGGGGGTCGAGCTGTTCGATGCGGCGCATGTGGCGGCTGGGCCGCTGGCCGAGCGCCTGGTGGCCGGTCTGGAGCCGGGCGAACGCGAACAGCTGACAGGACTGCTGACCCGGTTCGCCCACCCCACCGAGCACGGCAAGGCATGAACACGCCCACTCTCTCCACCCACCATCCCGCTCGTCCGAGATGGTATTGACCGATACTATTTCGAGTGAGACGATTGTGGGGTGTCAAGTAGAAAGGGGTGCAGGCGATCATGAATGTCTACGAGGCTGTCGCGAGTCGGCGAGCCGTGCGGGGATTCACCGACCAGCAGGTACCGCGGGAGGTGCTGGAGCGCGTGCTGTCCGCCGCGGCCTGGGCACCATCCGCATCGAACCTCCAGCCGTGGCACGTCTACGTACTGACCGGCCGACCGCTGGCTGAGCTCAAGAAGCGTGCCGGCGAACGCATAGCCGCAAGCGACCCCTGGGACGAGCCCGAGTACGAGCAGTACCCCCCAGCCCTCAAGAGCCCTTACCAGGAGCGCCGATCCGCCTTCGGCGAGCAGCGCTACGGCGCCCTCGGCATTCCGCGCGAGGACCTGGAGGCGCGGCAGAGGGCCGCTGCCGCGAACTGGGAATGCTTCGGGGCACCCGCCGCCCTGTTCTGCTACGTCGACCGCTGCATGGGCCGGCCCCAGTGGTCGGACCTGGGCATGTATCTGCAGTCCGTGATGCTGCTGCTCCGCGTCGAAGGGCTGCACAGCTGCACGCAGATGGCCTGGGCGAAGTACCACAAGACCGTCGCGGAGGTCCTGTCGCCGCCGGATGAACTCCTTCTCTTCTGCGGCATGTCGATCGGGCACGAGGACGTCACGGCAAGCCAACCTCGTACCGGCCGGGCGCCGCTCGAGGAGACAGTCACGTTCGTCGGCGGCTGCTGACCCGGCGGCACCGGCGATCAGAGCGAGCCGTCGCCCTGCCGTGACGGGCCCCCGTGCGAGCCGGAGTCCGGGATGGTGGGGGGCTGGTTCCAGGACCGCAGCTTGTCGGGATTGAGGACAACCCACACCTGCGCGACATGGTGTTCAGCGATGTCGAGGCTGATGACGGCGGCGACCTGGCGGTCGTAACGGACGACGAGGCCGGTACGCCCGTTGACGGAGTGGGTGGTCAGGGTGGTGCGAGGGTGGCGGGCCAGGAGCGTCAGCAGGCTGTGGGCGACCTGACGGCTGCCGTGCACCGGCCTGCTCAGTGCGCGGACCTTGCCGCCGCCGTCGAAGAACGCCGTGGCGTCCGGACACAGCAGCGACTCGAGCAGTTCGGCATCCTCGTCCACGCAGGCCTGGCGGACGGTGCGGGCGAGGAGATCCTGTTCATCAGGAGGGGTGGAGCGCGAGCGCTGCATCCGAAGGCTGCGGCGGGCACGGTCGGCGAGCTCGGCGCACTCGGGCTCCGGACGTCCCACGATGTCGGCCACCGTGTCGGAGGCCATCCCGAAGACGTCGTTGAGCACGAACGCCGCCCGCTCGGCCGGCGACAGGGAGTCCAGGGCGTTCAGCAGAACCCGGCTGACCTCCTCCGCCAGGACCGCCTGAGCGCCGACGTCTGGTGGTTCCGTGGAGCGCTCCGATGTCCGGTCACGCCGACCGGTCACGCCACGACGGGGGCGGGCGAGCAGGCCCAGGCAGATCCCGCCCGCGGTCTTCGTGAGCCAGTACCGGGGAGCCGTGATCCGGCCACGCTCCGCGTCGGACAGGCCGTACCACCGACGGTAGCTCTCACCGACCACGTTCTCCGCCTCGCGGGAGTCGCCCAGCATCCAGTAGGTGACTTCCAGCAGGTGCCGCCGCTCGTCGAGCAACTCCGCGACCGGCACCGCGTCAGCGTCGTCCATATGGCTTTCTCCCCCTCACCAGGCACAGCGCAGCACAGACATGTACGTTCCTCGGCTCAATCCTCTGACCGGGCATGCACGCGTCGTGTGACACCGGCTGTCTCCCGCGGCCGCGCATCTCAGCAATGCATCGGGCCGGAGCCCATCTCGTCACACAAGCCGGGGACAACCGGTCTTCCCTCACGCCGGTGTGACTCGAACGTCGAAGGGGAGGGCCTGGCTGTGCTCGTTGTTCCGGATCCGAAGGTCGTCAGAGGACTGCTGACCCGGTACGCGTGCCTGCGGATCGCGCTCGCCGAGCACGAGGGACGGGAGAGGGCACGCGAGCTCGAGGACGTGAGTTACACGCTGTGCATCACGATGGGCACCCGGACCGTCGACGAGGCCATAGCGGCCGCGGACACACTGCTGGTGGCCCAGGCCGCCGGGCGGGGCGATGTCCAGGAGCCGGCCGGCGAGGACGGTCTGCCGACGACCCCGTCCGACTGCTCAGCGCCCGGTGGCATCCCCTCCGTCGCTCCGTAGAAAACCGTCCTCACCCGTTTCCATACGGCCGTGTGCGAACCGGTCCCCGTCCGGGCGTGTTCATGCCTTGCCGTGCTCGGTGGGGTGGGCGAACCGGGTCAGCAGTCCTGTCAGCTGTTCGCGTTCGCCCGGCTCCAGACCGGCCACCAGGCGCTCGGCCAGCGGCTCAGCCGCCACATGCGCCGCATCGAACAGCTCGACCCCCCGTGGCGTGATCTCCACCGCCCGCACCCGCCGGTCCCCCGGAACCGCCTTGCGGACGGCCAGTCCCATCCGCTCCAGATCGTCCACGACCCTCATGACACCCGCCTTGTCCGACCCCGTCGCCGGACCCAGGTCCCGCTGCACCGTCGGCCCCCGGTCGACCAGCACCAGCAGCACCGCGAAATGCCGCAACTCGATACCCAGCGGGCGCAGCGCCTCCGTCATCACCCCGGCCACCCGCCAGTGCGCCCGCCGCAACAGCAGGCCGAGAGCGAAAGGCGAGGCGTCCCCGGGGCGGTCCGTGGCACGCGAGGCGGCCGAGGGGTGCGGAGTGTCGGCTGTCACAGCTCCACGCTATCAGCTGTCCACTCACCCGATACGGTAGCGAATGACACGAAAGGAGAGCGGTCCCGCCTTCGGTGCACCTGGGCACCAGCTCCCGGTTCCGGGCCGCTCGCCACGCGCGTGCGGCCGCACTCCCGGTCACTGCTCACACGATGTCAGGGCGCCCCGGGCGGTCGTAGCGATCACGAGCCTCGACAACCGTCTCCGGGGCGATCGCGTCCTGGCGCGCCAACCTGTCCAGGGCGGCGATGACGATCGACTCGGCGTCGACGTGAAAATAGCGGCGTACGGCATCACGGGTGTCCGACAGCCCGAAGCCGTCCGTGCCCAGCGACGTGTAGTCCTGCTCGACCCACTGGCTGATCTGGTCGGGCACCTGCCGCATCCAGTCGCTGACCGCCAGAACGGGCCCCGGGGCGCGCCTTTCTGTCACAGCGCGGGTGGGTGAGGGACCGGCTCTTGCCGCGGGGGAGGCCAGCCGGTCACGACACCTGGGACCGCAGTGAATGCCGTTCTTGTGACCGTCTTCGGCACATGGACGACGTGTCCGCCGGCCCCGTGCGGTGACGGGCATCTCGCGATCAAGGTGGGCGCACAACTCGCGAACCCTCGAACCGGGCGCGGTGACGACATGACGACTGAGACCCGGGTCACATCATGCTTCGGTGTCACACCTCGGCGGGCTGCCCGGTCAGTAGTGCGTACCAGCATTTCCGCAAGGAGGACCCATGGACGCGCGTCTCAACTACTACGGCAATCCGCTCGCGGGCAAGGTGCTCAAGCACCTCGTCTCGGCCAGCAAGGCGCTGTCGGACTCGTCGCTGCCGGCCACCGTCCAGCATCTGGTGGAGGTCCGCGCCAGCCAGATCAACGGCTGCGGCTTCTGCACCGACATGCACACCAAGGAGGCCACCCACGCCGGGGAGACCTCGGTGCGGCTCAACCTGATCGCCGCCTGGCGGGAGGCGACGGTCTTCACCGAGGCCGAGCGCGCCGCGCTGGAGCTGGCCGAGCAGGGCACCCGCGTCGCGGACGCGGCCGGTGGTGTCACCGACGAGGCCTGGGCGAACGCCGCGAAGCACTTCGACGAGGACCAACTCGCGGCGCTGACCAGCCTGATTGCCGTCATCAACGCCTACAACCGCATCAACATCATCACCCAGCAGCCGGCCGGCGGCTACCAGGTCGGCATGTTCGGCTGAGCTGGAAGCCGGGGCCGGATGCCGGGGCCGGATGCCGGGGCCGGGAGGCAGCCGGGCAGGGACAACCCTTGTCCCGTCATCGATGCCTTCGGCGCGGAGAACGACGTTCGGGCGCCGGCCGACTGCGCTCGAGCAGGTGGTCGGCCGAGCCGGTTTCCTCGGAGCCGGGCACCGCTGCGCCGACGTCGCCGCTCCCGGTACCGCAGCCGGCCGAACGGCGGCGGGCGAACACCGGCCCGCCGCGCGTGACGCGGGAGGCTCGCGGCGTGTCACAGAAGTGGGCCGCGTTCTGTCTTCGCTGTAGAACAAGTCGTTGTGAGCCTGGAACCGCTGACGCGAGCTCGTCCGTTCCGGGCCGGTACACGGAGGTAGCACCATGCACGAAATGCACTCAGAGGACGGATTCGGACCGAAGATGCTGGCGGACGTCAAGCCGCCTTTCATTCCCGAGGGCGCTTCGGGAATGACCGTCCTCGTCGAGTGGGCTCCAGGTGACCCCGGGACTCCCCCGCACCGCCACTCGGGGCCGTGTTTCGGCTACGTCATCGAAGGAGCGGTCCGGTGGGAGCTCGAGGGCGAGCCGGAGCACGTGATCAAGGCCGGTGAGACGTTCTGGGAGCCGGGCGGTGAGGTGATCCACTACCAGAACGGCAACGCCTCCTCGGAGGTCCCGGCCAAGTACATCGTGTTCATGATGTGCGCGCCGAACCAGCCGATGCTCACCCTGGTCGACGACGAGGAGCTGGAGAAGCGGGCCCACCTGCGGGCCCCCCGCCCCACCGACTGAGCTCCGCCTGCGCACAGGCCGGTTCCCGACGGAGTCACGGGACCTTGGCCGACGACAGCGAGCAGCCCCTCCCCTGCGCACCGCCATGGATCTCGCCATGGCGGTGCCGTCGTTTGAAGCGGGCGGCCCCGGACGGACGCACGGCGCCCCCGGACGCCCCGACCGCGCCTTGGTCAGGAAAGCCAGTCGGTGTAGCGGGTGGGCGCGAGATGCGCGTTCTTGTCGGTGAGGACGTCGCCCTTGACCACGGCGAACATACCGGCGGTGGGGTCGGTGACGACGGTACGGGGGTCGCCCTTGTGGGACAGAGTGATCCGGCCCAGTTCGTCCAGGGGGAAGATCTCGGGGCCGGCGATGTTGCGGATCCCGTTCAGCGGGGCGCCGGCGGCCACCTCCGCCACCGCGTGCGCCACGTCCTGGGAGGCGATGGGCTGAATGGGCGTGGCGGGAAGCCGGACGGTGTCCGCGTCGGCGGTCCAGGACAGCACCGCATCCATGAAGTCCATGAACTGCGTGGCCCGGACGATCGAATAGGGGATCGGACCGTCCGCGAGGATCTTCTCCTGAAGCGCCTTGGCGCGGTAGTAGTCCAGCTCGGGCACCTGGTCCGTGCCGACGATCGAGAGGATGACGAAGTGGCCGACGCCGCCCTTGTCGGCCGCCGCCAGGAGGTTGTCCATCGAGGTCTGGAAGAACGCGAGGGAGGCGTCGTCGAAGGTCGGGGAGTTCGTCAGGTTGATGACGACGTCGGCTCCCATGACCGCCTCGTCCAGGCCCTGACCGCTGAGGATGTCGACTCCTGTGGACTGCGAGTGCGGCACCGCCTCGTGCCCGGCGGCGTTCAACTCCTTGACGACCTGCGACCCGATCAGTCCCGTCCCGCCGATGACCGCGAACTTCATGACATGCCCTTCCGCCGGTAGCGTGTCCGGAAAGTTACGTAAGTCACTATATGTGGGCGCCACGGGTTCGGCTCGGACACATGTCAGGGTGCGCGGCAGCCTCCGTCAGCCGCGAGGCGACCCACCCGCACCCGCCTCGACGGCGACTGTCACAACGGCGGGGATCTGTCGGTCAACTGACTGTCCGCATCTGGAAACCCTCCATACGCGAAGGTGCCCCTATGGCATTCGACATCACCGGTCCGTCGGGTTCTGCCCATGGCCGCCCGGAATCCCGCAGCGCACGGCGGCTCGGTACAAACAGGCCGCGGCGTGCACACAGGCCGACGAACGTGAGCCCTACCGCGTCGTTTTCGGCTCAGCGCCCGGCTGTGTACTGCGACGCCGACGGAGACATGCCGTGAACGAGCCGACCCGGTTGCCCGAACTGTCCACCGACAAGGACTTCGACGGAGAGGCCTTCGCGCCGATCTACACCACCACCGTGACGGTGAACGGGGGGATGGCGCATCACGGGCGGGCCTCGGGAAGGGCCCGCTCGGGCGACGGCGTCCTGGATCTCGACCTGCGCATGCCCGCGGAACTGGGCGGAGACGGCCGGGGGACGAATCCCGAGCAGTTGTTCGCCGCCGGTATTGCCGCCTGTTTCCACGGAGCGCTGAGTCTGGTCGCGCGGCAGGCCGCACTGGACCCCGCAGCGATCTCCGTGGAAGCGACCGTGGCTTTTGGACGGGACCCGGAAGACGGCGGCTACCTGTTGCACGTCGACCTTGAGGTCAAGTGGCCGGACATCGACCTTGCCGTCGCCGCCCCGCTCGTGGAGAAGGCCGATTCGCTCTGCCCCTACACGAAGATGGCCCTGCGGGGAACACCGACAAGCATCAGGCTGGCCCCATAGCCGACGGCGTCGGCTGCTTGCCCGGCCGTATTCGCTTCGACGGCTGTCGTGTGTCTCGCGCTTGCGCACGACAGCCGTCGGAAGAGAGTGCCGCCCACCACTCCCCACCACCACCGATACCGGCCACCCGAAGACCACGTTCACAGCGCATCCGGGGCCACGGGCGGAACGTCGGAGCCCGATTCCAGCGCGCTCCTGCTCTGCTTGATGATCTCCTGGACGTGCTGCTCGATCTCCTGCGGATTCAGGCCGAGCGCCTTGCCTGTGTGCACCGCCCAGATCTCGGCACGAAGATTGGTCTCGAAATCCAGATCGGCCCGGACGTTCTCCCGTACGGCTTGCCGGTTCTGGCTCACCATGACGAAGGTGGACAGGAAGATGGCCTCAAGGCTCACGATCATGGTGAGCAGCCCGAACGGGTAGGGGTCGAAGACCGCTGCGGCGCCGAACAGCCTGAGGTTGAGGGCGATCCACACCGCGAACCAGACGGCATGCACGTAGACGAAGCCCATCGTGCCCGCGAAGGCCGTGATCGCGTCCGCGAACCGGTCCTGCGACGTACGCACCCTGGCGAACACCAGCCGCTCGTGGCGCGCACGGAGGTCGAGGCGGTCAGTGCCGCCGGAAGCGGAGCGCAGCCGGGAGGCCCGGCCTTCGGATCGAACGGTCATTCGCACCTACACCCTCATTCCCTCGCCGCGGACGCCATCGCCACCGGCCGCCCATGGCCTCGGCACGACCAGGTGGGGACGCCCGGAACGCCCTCATGCCCGGAGGACACCTGGGAGTACGACCGGAGGTATGACCGTGGAGCCCACGAGATTGTGACGGCCGACGCCTGATCCGGGCGCTGTCACAGGTTCCGGGACGGCGCGGTCCTAGTGGGTGACAATCCCACGGCGATCGGAGTAGGTCGTGACTCTCACCGAACAACGTATTTCCGCCACGGTGCTGGTGATCGGAACCGGAGGTGCCGGGCTGCGCGCGGCGATCGAACTGGCCGAGGCCGGTGTCGACGTCCTTGCGGTCGGCAAGCGCCCCAAGGAGGACGCGCACACGGCGCTTGCCGCCGGAGGAATCAATGCCGCGCTCGGCACCATGGATCCCGAGGACAGCTGGCAGCAGCACGCGGCCGACACGCTCAAGGAGAGCTACCTGCTCGCCGATCCCCGCACCGTGGAGATCGTCACCCAGGGTGCCGCCCGGGGCATCGGCGACCTGGAGCGCTACGGCATGGCCTTCGCCCGCGAGGAGGACGGACGGATCTCCCAGCGCTTCTTCGGCGCTCACACGTTCCGGCGGACCGCGTTCGCCGGCGACTACACCGGTCTGGAGATCCAGCGCACGCTCATCCGGCGCGCGGAGCAGCTGAACATTCCGGTGCTCGACGGTGTCTACATCACCCGGCTGCTGGTCCACGACGGCGCCGTCTTCGGTGCCTACGGCTTCGATCTCACCCATGGCACGCGGTACCTGATCCACGCCGACGCGGTCATCCTCGCCGCGGGTGGTCACACCCGCATCTGGCGGCGGACGTCCTCCCGGCGCGACGAGAACACAGGCGACTCGTTCCGCCTGGCCGTGGAGGCCGGCGCCCGGCTTCGCGACCCCGAGCTGGTGCAGTTCCATCCTTCCGGGATCATCGAGCCCGAGAACGCGGCCGGCACCCTCGTCAGCGAGGCCGCGCGCGGTGAGGGCGGCATCCTGCGCAACGCGCTCGGCGAGCGGTTCATGAACCGCTACGACCCCGCCCGCATGGAGCTGTCGACCCGTGACCGCGTGGCCCTGGCCTCCTACACGGAGATCAAGGAAGGGCGGGGCACGCCCAAGGGCGGAGTGTGGCTCGACGTCTCCCATCTGCCACGGCAGACGATCATGACGCGTCTCCCCCGTGTCTACCAGACCCTGCTCGATCTGCAGATGCTGGACATCACCCGCGATCCGATCGAGATCGCGCCCACCGCGCACTACTCGATGGGCGGGGTGTGGGTACGCCCCGAGGACCACAGCACCGACGTGCGCGGCCTGTACGCCATCGGTGAGGCGTCGAGCGGCCTGCACGGTGCCAACCGCCTCGGTGGGAACAGTCTCATCGAACTGCTGGTGTTCGGCCGTATCACGGGCCAGGCGGCCGCCGCCTACTCTCGGTCCCTGACCGCCCAGCCGCGGTCGGCGTCGGCTGTCGCACAGGCCCGCGCGGAGATCGACGAGCTGCTGGTGGCCGACGGACCGGAGAACGTCCGCGCCCTGCAGCGCGCCATCCGCAACACCATGACCGAGCACGCCGGAGTCGTACGCGACGAAGAAGGCCTGCGCGCCGGGCTCACGGAGCTCGCGGCGATCGAGAAGCGGATGGAGGACGTCGGCGTCCACCCGGACATCGCCGGCTTCCAGGACCTCGCACACGCCTTTGATCTCAAGTCCGCGGCGCTGGCGGCCCGGGCCACCCTCGAAGCGGCACTTGAGCGCCGGGAGACCCGCGGCTGCCACAACCGCAGCGACTACCCCCACCTGGACCCCGCTCAGCAGGTCAACCTCGTGTGGTCGCCCACGACCGGTATCACCCGGGAGAGCATTCCTGCCATCCCCGACGAGATTTCCTCCCTGATGGCAGAGGTCTCGGCCGACGGAAAGCTCGCCGAATAACGCCGGGGTCCGGTCCGGGAACTTTCTCGATTCTTGCAATGAATGCCCACGAAGAATACCTACGAAAGGACACCGCTATGAAGGTCGTAGTGATCGGTGGAACCGGCCTCATCGGCTCGAAGCTGGTGGGCAAGCTCGGCGAGTACGGGCACGAGGCGGTCGCGGCCTCGCCCAACACCGGCGTCAACACCGTGACCGGCGAAGGGCTGCCCGAGGCACTGCGGGGCGCGTCGGTCGTGGTCGATGTGTCGAACTCCCCCTCGTGGGTCGACGAAGACGTCATGAACTTCTTCCGCACCTCGACCGCCAACCTTCTGCGTGCCGAGGCGGACGCCGGTGTGACACACCACGTCGCGTTGTCCGTGGTCGGTACCGACCGCCTTCAGGAGAGCGGCTACTTCCGCGCCAAGCAGGCGCAGGAAGAGCTGATCAAGGCCTCCGGCATCCCGTACTCCATCGTCCACGCCACTCAGTTCTTCGAGTTCGTGAACGGGATCGCGGACATCTCGACGGAGGGCGACACCGTGCGCCTGGCCCCCGTCAAGTTCCAGCCCGTCCACTCCGACGACGTGGCCGCGGCCGTCGGCCGCACCGCGGTCGGCGCCCCGGTCAACGGCGTGGTGGAGGTCGCCGGCCCGGACGTCTTCCAGCTCGACGAACTCATCCGTCAGCTGCTCGCCGACAAGGACGACACACGCACGGTCGTCACGGACCCGAGCGCCCCGTACTCCGGTGCCGGGCTGGAGGAGACCACGCTCGTGCCGGGTCCTGACGCGCACATCGCCGAGACCCGGTTCACCGACTGGCTCGGGCAGCAGCGATAAGTCCTGCGAGCGGCCCCTGGCGGCAGTCAGGGGCAGGCCGGACCCGACCGCGTGAAACCCACCCCCTTTCGCGCCACCCCCTCGGAGGGCTGACCGGCGTGTACGCCACAACCCCGGTCCACAGCACAGTCGCATTCTCCGTGCGGTACGGCATGGTCACGAACGTGCGTGGAATATTCACCGCCTTCGAGGGGATTCTCAAGCTCGACGGGGGATGCCCCACTCGGTCCGAGGCCTACCTCAGTGTCCAAGCCTGCAGTGTCGACACGGGATATCCGGAGCGCGATGTGCATGTCGCCGGCCCGGATTTCCTCGATGCAGCGACTTTCCCTCTGATGAGCTTCCGCTCGTACGGAGTCCGCCATGCCGGTGACGACCGGTTCCGCATGTCGGGACACCTCCTGATGAAGGGCATCGAACTGCCCGTTCACGTCGACCTCGGGTTCTCCGCGGGGCGCCGGGACACCGGCCGTCACAACGGTGTCGGTTTCACGGGCAGGGCCACGGTGCAGCGTTCCGGCTGGGGGCTCGGCGGCAACAGGGCCCTGGCCACGGGCGGAGTTCTCATCAGCGACAAGGTGCGGCTGACCTCAGACATCCGCGCCGTGCGACTGGACCAGTGACAGGGCGCACAGGCCGCGCCCGAACCACCCATGCCGATGCCGCTTGCCTGGCCGGCTACCTCAAGACGCTCAAGAGCCCGATCGTCCTGTTAGGCCACTAGTACGGCGGCATGGTCATCACGAACGCCGCCCTCGACGACACCGTCGAGGGCGGCTGCCCGATGTTCCGGAGACCGCTCAGCGCTCACCGGCCGGTCCCGGCCACAGCGCCCGCACCGCGTCAGGCACCTCGGCCACCACGGCCGGATCGAGCAGAGCCACTTGCAGGATGTAGCCGGGGAGGACGGAGAGCATCGTCGAAGCGATCCCCTCTGCGGTCGCGTTCGTCGGCAAACCGCCCCGCTCCTGGTGGTCGCGGACCAGAGTGACGAGATTGGCGCGCATGCCGCCCATGAGGTCGTCGAGCTTGCGCGCCAGCGAGCGGTTGCGCATGGCTTCTCCCCAGACCAGAACCGCGAGGCCGGCCACGTCCTCCTCGGCGGACTTGACCCGAATCACGTCGAGCAGTTCCGCCATGACCGCCCCCATGGACTGGCCCCGCCGGTTCGCCGCGACGGCGACCGTGATGTCCAGGACATCGCGCATGTTCTCCTCGGCGATCGCGAGGATCATCTCGTCCTTGCTGGTGAAGTGCCGATACACCGCGCCCGCGGACAGCCCCGACTCCGCGAACAGGTCCTGCATGGACGTGGAGTGGAACCCGTCACGCAGGAAGCAACGGCGCGCCGCGTCCAGGATCTGCTTGCGGCGGGCATCCATGTGCTGCTGAGTGACCTTGGGCATGAGACAAGGCTACCAAAGAAAACGAACGTTCGTGTTGACGCTTGCCGACCCCACGGGCCAGACTGAACCCTCAAGAAAAACGATCATTCCTTTTTATGAGAGGGCGGGCCGTGAGGAACCCCTTGTCAGGACACCAGACATGGCGGGAAGTAGCCATTGCCGCCGTGGTGCTGCCCATAGTGATCACTCTGGCGGTGATGACGTTCGCCTGGCCGGCGGGGCGGATCTCGCCGCGCGACGTCCCGGTCGGGATCGTGGGCACGGGGCCGGCCAGTCAGCACGCGGTGGAGAAACTGACTCAGCAGAAGCCCGGCGCCTTCGACTTCCGCCTCTACCCCGACCAGCGCGCGGCGCGGTCGGCGATCAGGAACCGGGATGTCTACGGAGCCTTCGCCATCTCCGGCCACGGCATCACCGTGCTGAAGGCCACCGCCGCAAGCCCCTCCGTGGCCCAGCTCCTGACCGATGTCGGACAGCAGCTGGCGGACAAGGCCACCGAGCAGGCGACCGCCCGGCAGAAGGCGGCCGAGCAGAAAGCTGCCGAGCAGCAGGCCGGCGGCGCGCGTTCGCCGGCGAAGGCCCACAAGCAGGCAGCCGCCCAGCAGGGAGCCGCCGGCGCTGATGCCCCGGTGAGGATCCTCGCGAAGTCGGTCGACGTGGTGCCCGTCGCCGCGGACGACCCTCGGGGTGTGGTGTTCAGCTCATCGGTCTTCCCGCTCACGATCTGCGGCATCCTGATCGGGGCGTTCGTCACGATGGCTCGCGGCCTGGCACGCCCGCGGCACCGGGTGCTGACGCTTCTCGTCGCATGCGCCGTCGCGGCCCTCGGCGTCTATGTCGTGGCCCAGGGTTTCCTCGGGGCGCTGCCCCACAACCACGTGGCCACGTGGGCGATCCTGACCCTCGACCTGCTCTCCGTCAGCGCCACCGCCGCCGGTGTGATCCGGCTCCTGGGGCCGGCAGGCCTCGGGCTCAGCGCCGCGCTCATGGTTTTCGTCGGAAACGCCTTCTCCGGCGCCACCTCCGCTCCGGAGATGCTTCCCAAGGGCGTGGACTACGTCGGCCAGTGGCTGCCCCCAGGCGCCGGTGCCGGCCTGCTGCGCGACATCACGTACTTCGACGGCAACGCCGACGCCGGTCACCTTGCCGTCCTCGTCCTGTGGACCGTCTGCGGGCTCACGGCGGTCATGTGCGGCCACTGGGTCATCAGGGAAGGCCGCGGCACGAAGAGCGGTGCGCCGGCTTCCGGAGAGCTGCTCCCGGCACTGCCCGGGTCCGGCACCGCCCTGACGGTGCGGCGCCACGCGCACGCCCGTCGCCATGACGGGGAGGACTGATACCGAGCACTTCATGTGCGCGATCACGACGTGGCCGCCGGGAACTTAAGGCCGATACCGAAGACCGATGAGGCGCTGACGCGCGCCGGCAACTCCCCGAGCGCACGGCCGCCCGCAGGAGCCGACAACCCCGTTGGCGGGGACGCACCACCAACCGGGGAAGCGGCCCGGCCGACTTCCGACACAGCTACGGCTACGACCACACCCACGACCACCGAATACAGCGCGAGTTGTCGCACCGCGACGGCTCGCGCCGTACCGGAACGGACACGCACCATGCCCACCCCACAAGACCCTCACCCGGCAGACCGAACCGAGCATCCGCGGTCCGCCGACACCTCTCCGGCCATCGCCCGGGCCTTCGCCCTGCTCAGCAACGACTGGAACGGCCTGATCCTCATGGCCTTGGCCAAAGGGCCGGCCGATTCCGCGCAGATTCGCGAGCGCGTCCCCGGCATCAGCAGCCGCATGCTCACCCAGCGGCTCCAGGAGCTGACCGCGATCGACCTGGTCACCCGGGATGTCCGGCCCGGGCTGTCGTCGCGGCCCCGTTACGCACTCTCTCCGCACGGCAAGGCGTTCCTCGTCCCCCTGGCCGTTCTGTTCCTGTGGGCGGAAGATCACCTTCCTGCGAGCAGCTCACCGGCCGACCGACCGGCCACGACTGACCCCTGACGACTTCCCGTCCAGACGCGACCGCCGTGGAAGGCGCGAGTCGGCGGGGCTACGATCCATGGCATTTCATGCATATTGTTACATTTCATAGTCTTCCGACTGGCAAGGGTGGCATGTAGGGCAGACGAGGAGCCTGGTGATCTTGGACGTCTACGAGGCGGTGACGAGCCGACGAGCCGTACGTGGATTCATCGACCGGCCCGTCCCGAGGGAGGTGCTCGAGCGGGTGCTCTCCACCGCGGCCTGGGCGCCCTCCGGGTCGAACCTCCAGCCCTGGCATGTCTACGTGCTGACCGGCCGGCCGCTGGACGAACTCAAGGAGCTCGCCGGCGGGCGTGTGACCGCGCGCGATTCCTGGGACGAGCGCGAATACGAGATGTACCCGCAGACACTGAGGTCCCCCTACCGCGAGCGCCGATCCGCCTTCGGTGCCGAGCGCTACAGCTCACTGGGCATCGGGCGCGAGGACTGGGAGGCGCGCCAGCGGGCCGCTTCCGCGAACTGGGAGTGTTTCGGCGCACCGGCCGCCCTGTTCTGCTACATCGACCGCGGTCTGGGCCGGCCCCAGTGGTCCGACCTGGGCATGTACCTGCAGACGGTGATGCTGCTGCTCCGCGCCGAAGGCCTGCACAGCTGCCCGCAGATGGCGTGGTCGGTCTACCGCAAGACCGTCGCGGAGGTCCTCTCGCCCCCCGACGACCTCATCCTGTTCTGCGGTATGTCGATCGGATTCGAGGACATCGCAGTGCCCTACACCCGTACAGGCCGGGCACCGCTCGAACAGACGGTCACCTTCGTCGACGAATAAGTCCCGTACGAGAAGGTGACCCTCGGGCGTGGCAGTGTCAGGCAGCGATGCCGCGGCTGTCCATGGCGTCCTCGACTATGCGCAGCCCGTCCAGGTCCGGCAGCTTCGCGATGTGCGCGTCGATGTCGCGGATGAGTTTGCGGCCCTCGGAGCCCCCGAAGAGGTGGGTCATGACATGCGTGACCTCGGTCTCGGGCATGACGCCCGAGCCGACCGGGCCCCAGGCCCTTTCGAGCGCCAGGCGGGCGACCACGCGGGCCTTCTTGCTCGCCGCGAGCCGGTCGCGTGCCTGCGACGCGTAGAACGCGACATGCTTCGTCTCCTGCTGTGCGATCCGCTTGAGCAGCGGCAGCAGCACGGGGTGGCTCTCCAGCGCGGCCAGTCGGTGGTACGCCGCGGTCGCCGACCACTCGTTCGCCGCTCCCCACGCCATGTGCACGGCGACGAAGTCGTTTCCGACCAGCCGACCTATGACCGTCTGCTTCACCGTCCCCAGGCGGTCCCGCCAGCCGAGCTTCAGGCGGGTCGCCTTGAGCTCGTCGAAGTCGACTCGGAGGCCGTGGCGCTCCAGCACGGCCGCGAGGGCTTCGCCGTGCCAGAACTCCTCGCGGTTCCACATCGTCATGAAAGCGCCCACCGCCGGCTCGTCGTGAGACGGGGTCGTCAGCAGATCACGCAGGTAGCACACCGTGTGGTATTCGATGTCACACATGTAGCGCAGTGTGCGCAGCGTCTCCTCGGGCAGCGGGTTGCGCTCGAACTCGTCGAAGTCGAGGTCGGCCCACTGCACGCCGGTGGAGTTCTTCGTGTACTTGTCCATGTCGAAGGCCATCAGTCGCTCTTCCCGTCGGTGCGCGTCGGATTCGTCGCCCGGGCCGCGATGACCTCGCGGCGCACACCCGAACCGCCGCTCTTCCAGCGGTGGATGTCCCAGTTCCTCCGGTGCGACTCGCGCGCCAGTTCCGCGTCGGGGTTGATCGCCGAGGGCTTGCCCAGCAGGGACAGCCACGGCAGGTCGGAGTGGCTGTCGCCGTAGCCGTAGGAGGCGGCGAGGTCGTAGCCGCCCTCCTCGGCGTACCGCAGAAGCCACGCGGCCCGCGCCTCGTCCACCAGCGGCGGCTTCGCCAGGTAGCCGGTGAGCACCCCGTCCCTCACGTGCATGGAGCTCCCGACGACCTCGTCGAACAGGTCGGCGAGCGGAGCGGCGAGAAGGCCGGCCGAGCCGGTGACCAGGACGGTGCGGTGACCTGCCGCGCGGTGCTCGCGGATACGCGCCAGGGCGTCCGCGCTCGTGTGCCGCAGCATCGTGTCGGCGTAGCCGCGCCGCACCACCTCTTCCAGGCGGGCGACGGGCATGCCGCGGTAGCGGCGCAGGAAGGCGCGGATGAACTCACCGCGGTCACGTCGCTCGGCGCGGAGGTAGCCGGGCAGGGAGACGAGCAGGTCCGCCACCTCCTTCGGCCAGGCCGCCTTGCGGAAGCCCGCGGTGCGCACCCAGAGGTACTGCTCGACGATGTTGGAGTCGACGACGGTGCGTTCGAGGTCGAAGACGGCCAGTACGTCGGTACGCCGCGGCAGTTCGCGTCTCGGACGGGCGCCCGACGGCCGGACGGCCGCGGCTCTCCGACGACGGTGGGCCGCCGTCAGTTCGGTGATGGCGGGGAGGTGCACCTTCTGCAGGTACTCCTCCCAGTCGATCCGTTCCACACCGAAGCCACGGTCCTCGCGCACCCCGGCCGGAAGGGCGTTGTTCAGCGCGCGGGCGTTGCGGTCGTCGAAGACGATCTCGGTCTGCGCATAGGCGCGGTAGAGGTCGACGAAGTTGCCGAGGGTGGCGATACCGGCGCGCACCTTGGCGTTCCCGGTCGCGAGTGCGCGCTTGCGGTCGTTGTTCGGCATCAGTCGCAGGGCGGCGTCCCACAGGTCGGCCTTCGTCCTCGCCAGCCGGAGTGCGCGGTTGAACCTGCGCTCGCCTGAGAACTTCCAGTCCGGCACTTCGACGAATCCGCCGTCCTTCGGAAGCGGGTGCTGCGTGTAGTAGTCGCGTACGTTCTCGTACATGCGGTGGAAGGGCAGCGGATTCGACGCGCCCGAGGCGATGTGGTAGTACCGCGGCTCGTCGACGGGGACCGGGTTGGCCGCCACGGCCAGGATGGCGTTGACGACGAGGTCGACGGGGATGACATCGAGGATCGAGTCGGGCAGCCCGGGGAAGTCGGGCAGCTGGCCGCGGCCGTAGGCGAAGATCAGCGGATCGGCGACCTTGAAGCCGTCGATCCAGCCGGGGAACGGGTGCCGGAGCGCGCTCTCGATGATCGCGGGCCGGACCACCGAAAGCCGGTGTCCGGCCTCCCCCCAGAGGTCTTCCGCGGCACGTTCGGCGAGTGCCTTCGTCAGCGTGTAGACGTCGGTCCACCCCAGGCTCTGGGCGCGCCGCCGGCCGGCGGCGACGAGCTGGGAACGCACCCACTCGCGCCGCGCGTTCTCGCTCGCGCGGGCCGCCGCGATCGGGCCCTCCTTCCCGTGGTCGCCGCGGGCGCGGGACATGAACCGCTCGAGCATCGCCGGTTCCCGCGAGGTGAGTTCGGTCTGCTCGTGGGTCCGGGTCGCCAGGGTCCACTCGGTGTGCCAGAGGACATCGTGTTCGAGCCTGGCCTCGGGCACCACACCACGGCGGAGCCCTCCGACGTAACAGGTCGACACGTGGACGACGTGCGGGTCGGATCCGGAGGCGAGCAGGGCCTCGTAGAGGCCCACGGCGCCGTTGACGTTCGTGTCGAACGCCTCGTGGATGGGCGGGTCGAACGAGACGGTCGACGCCGAGTGGATGACGACGTCGAGGTCGGCGGGCAGCTCGGGGACGCTGGTCATGCTGCCGTCGAGCACGGTGATCCGTGCCCGGACGATGCGCTCGGCCTCTTCGGCGCCCACGGTGTCCCGCCAGCGCCGGAAGACGGGTTTGCGGAGCAGCTGTCGGAGCCGGTCCTGCCCGGTCTGACTGCCCTTGCGGCGCACGAGGAGTGAGATACGGGTGGCGGGGTGGTCGCTGAGCAGCCGCTCCAGCACGGCCTGCCCGACGAAGCCGGTGGCGCCGGTCAGCAGGACGTGCGCGTCGCCGAGTTCGGTGTTCGCGTGGTGCGGTGTCACGGAAGGAGCCTCGATTCCACGGTGGATGCGACACCGGGACGGATGCCGGGGAGCGCGGCGACCATCCCGCGGATACGGCGCGCCTCGGCCCGTCCGCGCTGGTCGCCGAAGACATGGCGTTCGAAGAAGGCGCGTTCGTGCCCGGAGCGGTCGACCGAGCCGAGCGGCCAGGCGGCGTGCCGGAGAGCGCGGCAGGTGATGCGCTGGGCGCGGGCGGAGTCGCGTAGCCGGCGCTCGGCCTCCTCGGCGAGGAAGCGGATGTGACGGTTCTTGATCTCCACCACGGGGCTGATGATCGACGCCGTGGCGGAGGACACGCCGGCCAGGCGCCGGTAGGCCGCCTGCGTGATCCATTCGTCCACGAGGCCCGTCGTCACATGTTCGGCGACGATCTGCGTACCGGTGATGCCGGCGACGAGAGAGCGACGGATCGGGCCACGGCGTGCGCGGCGCTCCGCAGGTACCCGCCGTGCGGGACCGGCGCTCGAAGGCAGGTCGCGGGCGGCGGGAGAGGCATCGAGGACGGCGTCGAGAGCGTCGGCTGTCCAGAACCTCTCGAACATCCACGTGGTGAGGAACGCGGTGACCCGGGCGTCCTTGTGTGTCGCCGTGACGAGGAGGTCGCGTACGCGGTGAAGCGTCGTACGTTCCATGTCGCGCAGCGCGCGGACGAGTCGGACGGAGTCGGCGTCGAGCGGCTCTTCGGCGAGCGGCCCGAGGTCGAGCGTTCCACGGTGGCTGCCATGTGCCGTGCGGGCGAACTCACGCACGTCGAAGCCCGCTGTCTCGGGCGGCAGGGTCGTCGTCTCGTTGTTCGAGTTCATGCACGGGCTTTCTGGGCGGGAGCGGGGGAAACTCTGCGGCAGTCCCGAAGCCTGCGAGAAGCCGCCGGGACCGTCACGTGAGACCGCGCAACCGGCACATGTGTGACAGCACTCGCCTCGGTCATGTGTGGAAGCTCGTGTCACAAGGCGGGGGCGTGCCCGGTCTAACGCGATGACCCCGGAAACGAAAGGTGTGTCAGGCGCGTGGACTCAGCCCTCTGCCGTTGTACGAGGCAAGTCACCCGGTGCGGCTCGTCGGAGCCGGTCGTCGGCCGAGCGGGGATCTCGGATGTCGAGCAGAGGGCGGGTGAGACCGTGCTGAGCCGTACCCGGGTCGCACTTGTCACCGGTGCCACCTCCGGGATCGGGGCGGCGTTCGCGCGCGCCCTGGCAAACCGCGGATGGGACCTGGTCCTGGTGGCGCGCGACAAGGAGCGGCTCGGCCGGGTGGCCGCCCAGCTCGAATCCCGGGGCCGTGCCGTCGAGGTGCTGCCCGCCGACCTGGCCGAGCGTGCCGACGTCGCACGTGTCGCCGCCCGGCTGGCGGACCCCGCCCGTCCGGTGGACATGCTCGTGAACAACGCCGGTTTCGGCGTGCACGCACCGATGACCTCGGCCGACAACGCTCCGCACGACCGGGCGATCGAGGTCATGGGGCGTGCGGTGCTGGTGCTCGCCGGCGCCGCCGGGCGGGCCATGCGCGAACGCGGGCACGGTGCGGTCGTCAATGTGTCGAGCACGGCCGGCTTCGTCACGATGGGAAGTTATTCGGCGGTCAAGGCCTTCGTGACCTCGCTCTCGGAGGGACTGGCGAACGAGCTCCACGGAACGGGCGTCACCGTGACGGCACTCTGCCCGGGCTGGGTCCGCACCGAATTCCACACGCGGGCCGGAATCCGCTCGTCGAGCATTCCGGACTTCCTCTGGCTCGACGCCCGGCGAGTCGTCGAGACGACTCTGCGCGACGTCCGCCGCGGACGGGTGATCTCCGTGCCGAGCTTCCGGTACCGGTTGCTCATCTGGTGCGCACGTCATCTGCCACGCCACACGGTGCGGTGGATCTCGCGACGGATCTCGTCCAGCCGCACGGACATTCTCACTGACTGAAGGAATCAGTGCGGGCGAACCCGCACGGGAAGGAAGCGGATGCCGGCGACGGTACGCGACCGTTTCACCTCACGCTCACACGCCGCGGCGCGTTTCATCGCACAGCGGGGGCTGCTGAAGCCCCTCGTCTGGAGCGTGACCAGCGTCACGGTGCTCGGGCGCGAGCGGTTGGCGAACGTCGAGGACTCGTATGTCGTCGTCGCCAATCACACCTCGCATCTGGACACGCCACTCATCATGGGCGCGCTGCCGCGCCGGCTGGCGCGCTACCTCGCGGTGGGAGCCGCCGCTGACTACTTCTTCGACGTGTGGCGGCGGCGCGGCCTGACGGCCCTCTTCTTCAACGCCTTCCCGGTCGACCGCACCGGAGCGAACGCGCGCGGAGTGGGCACCCGCGCCGTGAGCGCCAAGGCACTGCTGAACCGGGGAGTGCCGCTCCTGATCTTTCCGGAGGGGACCCGGTCGCGCGACGGTTCGCTCGGAACGTTCAAGCCGGGGGCGGCGGCACTCGCCTCGTCGGCCGAGGTGCCGGTGCTCCCCGTCGCGGTCATCGGCGCGCATGCGGCGCATCCTCGCGGCTCGAACTGGCCGAAGCCCGGCCGGCTGCCGGTCGGGGTCGTCTTCGGCGAACCGCTCACTGCCTTTCCCGGGGAGTTGAGGAGCGAGTTCACCGAACGTATCCGCTCGGCGATCCTCACCCTCACCGAGGAGAACTCCGAACGCATCCTCGGCGTGAGTGCGACCTCACGTCGTATTCCCGAAGGAGACCGCTCGTGACCGAACCTGCCGGCCGCACCGACGCGACGCGCACCGCTGATGTGAAACACATGAAGTGGTGGGGCTGGGGCGTGGAAGGTGTCGGCTTCCGACACGAGGACAAGCCTGGTTTCGCGCCGTTCGTACAGCGGGCCATCGGCCTCGATCTCCGGGCGGCCGAACGCACCGCCGAAGGGCCGGACTTCGCGCAGTTGAAGGTGCCGCCCTCGACGGCGCCGGAGGGATTCGTCACGCTGCTGACGGACATCGTCGGAGCCGGGAACGCGGTCGTGGACGACCTGTCCCGCGTCGTCCACACCTACGGCAAGAGCCTGCGTGACCTGGTCCGCATCCGGGCCGGCGAGATGGGGCGCAGTCCCGATGTGGTCGTCTACCCGGCCGACGAGGCGGAGGTGCGGAGGGTCGTCGACGCGGCTGTCGAAGCGGACGCCGTGATCATTCCCTTCGGGGGCGGCAGCAATATCGCGGGCAGCCTGGAGCCGCACGTGGACGAGGACCGGGTGGTCGTCTCACTCGACCTCGGCCGCCTCGACCGGGTACTGGAGATCGACCCCGGCTCCGGCCTGGCACGGGTCCAGGCCGGGGCGCAGGGGCCTGATCTCGAGGCCCGGCTCAACCAGGAGGGCTGGACGATGGGGCACTTCCCCGACTCGTTCACCCACTCGACGCTGGGCGGGTGGGTCGCCACGCGCTCGTCCGGCATGCAGTCGGACAAGTACGGCGACATAGCGGACATCGTCAAGGGGCTGCGTGTCGTGCGGGCCGACGGGGTCCTCGTGATCCGTGCCGTGCCGAGCGCGTCGACCGGGCCGAGCGTCCGGGAGATGGTGGTGGGCTCCGAGGGGCGGCTCGGCGTCATCACCGAGGTCACGGTGCAGGTGCACCGGCTCCCCGCGAAGCGGGCGATCCACGCTTACTTCTTCAGGAATCTCGACCACGGCCTCGCGGCGATGCAGGAGATCGCGGAGAGCGACGTGTCGCCCTCGGTCACCCGTGTCTCGGACGCGCACGAGACGGGCTTCTCCCTGGCGACGAGCAAGGAGTCGAAGGGCATTCGGAAGACGGCGCAGGCCGGCCTCATGGCCTACCTCAGGAGGCGTGGCTGGAACCTGGACGAGATGTGCCTCTCCTTCATCGGCTTCGAGGGCGACAAGGCACACGTGAAACGGCAGAAGTCGATCGTCGACCGGATCGTGCGCAGGCATCACGGCATCGGCGTCGGCACGGGACCCGGTGCGCTCTACGACCAGAAGAAGTTCGACACGCCCTACATCCGCGACTTCCTGCTCGACCGCGGTGCCGCCGGCGACGTGAGCGAGACCGCCGGCCCGTGGTCGAAGCTCCGCGGCATCCACGCGGCGGTCTACGAGGCGGCCGACCTCGCCTACGAGAGGATCGGCCGCACCGGCTGGACCATGTCGCACATGTCGCACTCCTACCACTCCGGAGCCTGTCTCTACTTCACGTTCGCCTTCGTCTTCGGCGACGACCCGCTCGGCGAGTACGACACCGTCAAGCGCGCGATCCAGCAGGCGTTCATCGACGCCGGCGGCACGATCTCGCACCACCACGGGGTGGGCCTGGAGCACGCGCCCTGGCTGGCGGAGGACATCTCCCCCCAGGGTGTCGCGATCATGTCGGGCCTCTTCGGCGCCGCCGACCCGGGCGGCAACTTCAACCCCCGCAAGATCGTGCTCTGAGCGGGTGCGCGCCGCCTTGTCACACACCGGCCGGGTGCCCCGTCTCAGATGACAACCCACTGGAGGTTTTCTCTGTCATGGCTACAGCACAACGCGACCACGCAACGCACTGGCGTGAACGGGGAGCCTGCCTGCGCGTCGACCCCGATCTGTTCTTCCCCATCGGCGACGGCGGCCTGACGCAGGTTCAGATCACCGAGGCCAAGGCCGTCTGCCGTCGATGTCCGGTCATGGAGCAGTGTCTCGGCTGGGCCATGCGGGTCGAGCGGGTGGAAGGCATCTGGGGCGGTACGACGGAAGGCGAGCGCCGCCTGATGAGGCGGCGCGACGACGCTGACGACCGCCTCGGGGCCAGGCGTGTCACATCCACGCGTCCTGCTCGGTCATATGGGTGGAAGCAGTCATGAGCCTGCTCGCCCAGGGAGTGCGGACCAGGCGGCCCGCTGACTCGGTTCCGCCCACGACAAGCGACTGACCTGCCGTATCCGTTCCCTGTCGGGCAGCAAGACGGGCTCATGGCATCGCGAGCGTCCCTTTTCGGGCCGGGTGAGGAATGGTTGCCGGGGCATGGATGATCCGAGCCAGAAGGAAGAAGTGGCCGAAGGAGGCGATGGGGAGCGCATCGCCCGCTGGGCGGACGGACGCCTGGGCCCGTACAGCCTGCTGCGGGCCAATGCACGCAAGGCTTTCCCCGACCACTGGTCCTTCTTGTTGGGGGAGATCTGTCTCTACAGTTTCCTCGTCATTGTCGTGACCGGGGTCTATCTGAGCCTGTACTTCCATCCGTCGATGAAAGAGGTGCAGTACAACGGCAGTTACCTGCCGTTGCGGGGGCAGA
Organism: Streptomyces sp. NPDC013157; assembly: GCF_042899865.1. Lineage (NCBI taxonomy): Bacteria > Bacillati > Actinomycetota > Actinomycetes > Kitasatosporales > Streptomycetaceae > Streptomyces > Streptomyces sp. NPDC013157. The sequence goes on from NZ_JBIBAK010000002.1 coordinate 528,672, forward strand.
CGGTGTCGGAGGCGTACAACTCCACCATGCACGTCTCCTTCGACGTCCGGGGCGGCCTGTTGATCCGGCAGGCGCATCACTGGGCGGCCCTGGTGTTCATCGGGGCCATGCTCGTCCACATGCTGCGCGTGTTCTTCACCGGGGCCTTCCGCAAACCCCGTGAATTCCAGTGGCTGTTCGGCTTCCTGCTGCTGGTCCTCGGAATGTTCGGAGGACTGACCGGATACGACCTGCCGGACGACCTTCTTTCCGGCACCGGGCTCGCCGTCGTGAACGGGACGATCCTTTCCATACCGGTCGTCGGAACCTACCTTTCGATGTTTCTCTTCGGAGGCGGGTTCCCGGGCGGTGAACTGGTGGCGCGCTTCAACGCGGTCCATGTCCTGGTCATCCCGGCCATCATGGTGGGACTGCTCGTGGCCCATCTGATCCTGCTGCTCCACCACAGGCACACGCAGTATCCGGGCCCGGGCCGGAGCAACAGGAACCTGGTGGGCCTGCCGCTCAAGGTGCGGGCGGTGAAGTCCGCGGGTGTCTTCTTCCTGGTCGGCGGTGTCATCTTCGCGATCGCGGCCCTCGCGCAGATCAATCCCATCTGGCTGTACGGCCCCTACCGCGTCGACCAGGTCTCGGCCGGCTCGCAGCCCGACTGGTACATGGGCGTGGCGGACGGACTGCTGCGCGTCATGCCGGGCTGGGAGATCGCCCTGTGGGGCCACACCCTGGCTCTGGACAACCTGATTCCGCTGGTGGCGGGCGTCGGCTTCTTCCTGGCCATGGGCGCGTATCCGTTCATCGAGTCCTGGGTGACCGGGGACGATCGTGAGCAGCACCTTCTCGACAGACCGCGCAACCGCCCCGTGCGCACGGCACTCGGTGTCGCATGGATCGGCTTCTATCTGGTGTCGCTCATCGGCGCCGCGAACGACATCATCGCCACCCGGTTCCACCTCTCGGTCGAATCAGTCACGTGGGCGGTCCGCATCGGCCTGTTCGTCGTGCCTGTCGCGGCCTACGCCGTGGCGAAGCGGTGGGCTCTCGGTCTGCAACGCAGGGATCGCGACAAGGTGCTGCACGGTCGCGAGACGGGCATCGTCAAGCGCCTGCCGCACGGCGAGTTCGTCGAGGTGCACGAGCCTCTCGGTCAGGCGGAGCTCCACCTCCTGACACAGCATGAGCAGTACACACCGATCGCCCCCTGCGCGAACGGCGACACGGGCGACCGACCCGCGGGCGCCCGCCTCGCCCGGCGCCTGCGGGTCGGGGTCAGCCGTGCCCTCTACGGCGAAGGCTCGCAGATCCCCAAGCCGACCTTGCCGGAGTACCGGGAGATCACCGACAAGCACCGTGCGTGACAGTGCGGCCCCGGGTGCCGGCAGACGGTGTGGGAGAGAGGTTCGGAAGACTGTGCCGAGAACATGTCTCATAGTGGACTTCGGCGGTGTGCTCACGACATCGCTCGACGATGCGGTGCGCGGCTTCGAAGCCCGCGAAGGCCTGCCCGAGGGGGCGGTGGAGCACGGCTGGTACCGGAACCCGGCGATGGTCGCGCTCACTCACGACCTCGAACGCGGCACGGCCACTCAGTCCGACTGGAACCGGCGCATGGGCCGGGCGCTGGGCATCGACAGCACCGACCTGCTGGGCCGGATCTTCGCGGACTCCCGTCTCGACGATTCCATGGTGTCGGTGCTGACCCGGGCCCGCGCCTGCGGACTGAAGACGGGTCTGCTGTCCAACAGCATGGGCTTGGCGCCGTGGAACATGTATCGGGGCTTCGACATCGACACGGCCTTCGACGCGGCGTTCGTCTCCGGGCAGCACGGACTGCGCAAACCGGACCCGGCTGCGTATCGGCTGCTCCTCACGATGCTCGAAGTGCCCGGTGGGGACTGCGTCTTCGTCGACGACAACGCGGAGAACCTGCCGCCCGCCGAGGCCCTGGGAATGGCCACTGTTCTGCATCGCAGCGCAGAGCACTCCACGACGCGGCTAGGGGAACTGCTGGGCGTCGCCCTCATGCCGGAGCCCCGTCCGGCGTTCGCGCCGGTGTTGTGACATCGAGGCGCAGCCTGCTGTGTCACGGATTCACCGTGCGTCCGGTCATCACTGCCGTACGTGCGTGGGACCAGGACGTGGGAACACCCGGCCGGCCGGCGGCATGTCTGTCCGGAGATGTTCCGGTCGCGCGGTATGTCTGGCCCAGGACGCAGTGGATCTATGGAGGTGCAACACGATGCCGGAGAAGTCGGAAGGCTGGAAGACGGCGGTGACGGTGCTTCAGGACGCCGCACCGCTCGCCATTCCCGAGGGTGCGTCGGCGATGACCATTCAGGTCGAGTGGGAGCCCGGCGACCCGGGAACGCCGCCGCACCGCCACTCGGGACCGGCCTTCGGGTACGTCATCGAGGGAGCGGTCCGTTTCGAGCTGGAGGGCGAGCCCGAGCGCGTCGTCGAAGCCGGTGGGACGTTCTGGGAGCCGGGTGGTGATGTGATCCATTACCAGGACGGCAACGCGCTGACGCATGCGCGGACCCGGTTCGTCGTGACCATGATGTGCGCGCCGGGCAGGCCGATGCTCGAACTCGTCGGTGAGAAGGAACTGGCCGAACGGGCCCATCTGCGCGCCCCGCGCCCCACCGGCTGACCACCCACCCGCTCACACACGCCAATTCCGACACGGATCCCGACAGCTCCGTGGGAGGGTGCGACTCGGCATGAGTGCCTCCGACGTTGTCCACTACATGCTGACCGCCTTGTTCACGGCGGCCGCTGTCCGAGCGCTCCGGCAGAGTGTCGTGGCCCGGACCGGTGGCTGCCGCAGCCGCGTGGACCATCTGCTGCACGCCGCCATGGCGCTGACCATGGCCGTGATGCCGTGGGGCTGGGGCGGCGCCCTGCCCGCGCTGCCGCAGTCGGTCTTCTTCGCCGCCGCCGCACTGTGGTTCCCGCTGACCGCCGTCAGGAGGGGTCAGGAGGGACAGCTGTCGGCAATGGTGCGGAGACTGCCCTACGCGGTGGGCATGGCGGCGATGACCTGGATGTCGTACCGCGCGGCGGGGCATGGGCACCAGACCATGGCCGACGGCGTTCCGACGGCACACCAGGCCATGCAGGTCAGCCACTCCATGGGCGAGTCGAGGGCCGGCAGCGTCGTCACCGGAGTGTTGGCGCTGTACCTGCTCACCTGTGCTCTGCAGGCGCTGACCCGCGACATGCCCGCGCTGCGCGCAACCACCGGCACGGTGGCCGACTCGACCAGCCTGAGCAGTGTGTGCAACCGCTTCTGGGACGGAGCGACGGCCATGGGAACGCTGGTCATGCTTCTGATGCCCCATTGACCGAAACGAAGACCTTCCAGGAGAACGACATGACCACCACTCCCCCTGCGCTGTCGGACGACCTGCTCGCCGCCGACTTCTACCTCTACGAGGCGCTTCTCCCGGACGAGGAACGCACGATATTGCGCAAGGCCCGCACCTTCCTTCGTGACGAGGTGAAACCGTTGGTCAACGGGTACTGGGACAAGGGCGAGTTCCCCGTGGAACTGATCGAGAGGTTCCGCGGGAGCGGCCTGACCGCCCTGTCGTACGAGGGGTACGGTGACCACCTGCCCGCCGCCAGCCATCTGCTCGGCGGCATGCTCGCGATGGAGATGAGTCGCGTCGACGCCTCGGTCGCCACCTTCTTCGGTGTCCACAACGGCCTCAGCTTCTACTCCATCCTCACCGGTGGCGACCAGGAGCAGCGGAAGAGGTGGCTGCCCGCCATGGCCTCGATGGAGAAGATCGGCGCCTTCGCCATGACCGAACCGCTGGGTGGCTCCGACGTCTCCGGCGGCATGCGCACCACCGCCGAGCGCCGGGGCGGCACTTGGGTGCTCAACGGCGCGAAGAGGTGGATCGGCAACGCCACCTTCGCCGACCACGTCGTGGTGTGGGCGCGGGACGTGGATGACAACCAGGTCAAGGGCTTCGTCGTCGAGAAGGGCACCCCCGGGTTCGTGCCGGTGAAGATCGAGGGCAAGATCGCGCTCCGGATCGTAGAGAACGCCGAGATCACCCTGACCGACGTACGGGTCCCGGAGGCCGACCGCCTCCAGAACATCAACTCCTTCAGGGACGTCGCGGAGATCCTGCGCTTCACCCGCAGCGGTGTCGCCTGGCAGGCTCTGGGCGTCATGATCGGCGCCTACGAGCTCGCCCTCGGCTACGCCAAGGAGCGGCGGCAGTTCGGGCGTCCGATCGCCGGATTCCAGATGGTGCAGGACCTGCTGGTGAAGAGCCTGGGCGACATCACCGCGTCCTGGGGCATGCTGGTGCAGCTCGCCCGGCTGCAGGACCAGGGCATCTTCCGCGACGACCACTCGGCGCTGGCCAAGGGGTTCACCACGTCCCGGATGCGCGAGGTCGTCGCGGCCGGCCGCGAGATCTTCGGCGGCAACGGCATCGTCCTCGACTACGACGTCGCACGGTTCTTCGCCGACGCCGAGGCCCTCTACTCCTACGAGGGCACCCGCCAGATGCAGACCCTCATCGTCGGCAAGTCCATAACCGGGCAGAGCGCCTTCGTCTGAGGTGCGGCCTTCGGCGCCGCAGCCCGCGCCTCCGGAGCCGGGGCACCCCTCACCCGGTCCCGTCGGCGACATCGCCCCGTTCGACGGCCAGCCGGGTCAGTTCGACACGGGTGTTGATGTCGAGCTTGGTGAAGATGTGTCTCATGTGGGTGTTGACGGTGTGCACGGACACGTGGAGCCGGTCGGCGATCGCCCGGTTGGTGAGCCCGGCCACGACGAGCGGGATCAGTTTCCGCTCGGATTCGGTCAGACTCCCCCACCCCGGGGAGCCGACCGTGTCGAGCCGGGGGGCGCCCGCGCGCACGCCCAGCTGCCGTAGCCGCCGCTTCAGCCGTTCGCCGTCGCCCCGGGCACCCGAGGCCGACACCAGCTCACCCGCTTCTTCGAAGTACGCGATCGCCTGCGCCGTCTCGGCCGAGGCGGCCATGAGCTCGCCGAGGTCCTCGCACGCCGCGGCCAGAGCCAGTCGCCTGCCGGTGCTCCGGTAGCCGGCGACGGCGGACATGAGGGCACGCGGGTCGCTGTTGAGCAGGCCGTCCACATGGGCACGGACGGCCGCGCCGATCCGCTGGCTGTCGTCCCGCGCGGTCAGGGTGCCCAGTGCACCGGACACGGCCTGCGCGACCGACTGCTCGGCGCCGCGCAGCGCGATACGCACGATCGAGGGCCAGTGGGACGGCGGAAGGGTGAGCAGCCGCGTCGGCTCGCTGCCCTCGAAGCTGCCCGTGAGTGCCGCCGCCGCTGCCTGGTGCCTGCCCTCCGCGTCCGCCAGGCAGGCGCGCGCGAGCGACACCCACAGGGCGTACCGCCGCGCGTTCGTGCCGGAACCGGCTTCGGCCGCGCGGAGATGGTCCCTCGCCCCGGCGAGGTCACCGCGCCTGGTCTCCACCAGTGCCAGCACGGCGCGGGCCTGCGGATTCGGCTGGGTGATCTCGAGTTCGTCCGCCACCGCCAGGCCGGCCTCGGCCTCCACGGCCGCGTCGTCCAGCGCGCCCTGTTCGAGCAGGGCGCAGGCACGGCGGGCATGCCAGTGCGGCAGTGACCAGCCGAGGCCCAGCGCCTCCGCTTCGCGCCGGCCCTCACGCAGCACCCGCTCGGTGTCCCCGAGCCGGTCGGTGCTGGTCAGTACCGTGGCCAGCCACAGCGCCGGAATTCTAGGGGGCCGCAGGTAGGGCACGGTGGGCTCGGCGTAGGCGCGGGCGGTGGCGGCCTCGGCGAGCTCCAGCGCTCGGCCGAGGCGGCCACGGTAGAAGGACGTCTGCGACTGGAACACCATGACGCTGACGACGACGGCTGGATCGTGGCTTCGGTAGGCGTCCGCGACCAGGCCGGTGTCCGTCTGCTCGGCGGCGGCGATGTTCCCGAGGTACACGTGGCCCGTCCCCTGGGTCTTCAGCAGCAGGACCCGCAGGTCGTGCGGCAGCGCGGGGAGGTCCAGGGCCTGCTGCAGGTGGGTCATGGCCGCGTCGTCGTCCCCCGCGGCCTGGTGAATCTCGGCGGCCACCAGGCGCAGGTTCGCCTCCTGCGGCGGCTCCAGACCGTCCGACAGGGTCGCGTCGACCAGGTCGAGCGCCTCGTGAACCCGGCGGGTCCGGCCGAGGTACTCGGCGGCGTCGGTCAGCAGTCCGACGCGGCGCCGGTCGCGCGGGGGCAGCAGGCCGGCGATCCGCTGGGCCAGGTCCGCGGCCGCGTCGGGGGCCGTCGACGACAGTTCCCGTACGGCGGTGTGCAGCATGGTCACGGCGTCGTCCTCGAGCGGGCCGCCCGCCATGACCACATGCCAGGCCACCTCCGCCGACCGTGCCCCGTCGGCGCGCAGGCTCTCGGCGGCCTCCCGGTGCAGCGCGGTCCGTACGGCCGGCGGCAGGTTCTCGTGGACGGCCTGGCGCAGGAGGTCGTGGCGGAAGGCGAGCCGCGGGCCGTCCGCCGAGAGCAGATCGCTGTTCAGGGCGGCTTCCACGCCGGACAGCAGGCTGCCGACCTGCCTCCCGAGCATGCGGGCCGCCGTGCCGAGGTCGAATTCGCGGCCGAGGACGGAGCCGATCTGGAGGAGACGTGCGGCGTCCTCCGGGAGCTGGTGCAGACGCGCGGCGACACCCTGCCGGAAGCCGACGGGTATGTCGCGGTACAGGCGGCCTGCCGCGCCCGTCCCTGCTTCGACGGCCTCCGTGTCAGGGAAAGAGCGCACCAGTTCGATCGCCAGGAACGGGTTGCCCGCGACGCCGCGCAGCATCCTGGCCAGACCGGGTGAGGGTTGCGCCCCGAGCACGTCGGCCGCGATGTGCTCCAGTTCCCGCTGGGGCAGCGGGCCGAGGGTCAGCCATCGGGCGCCGAGGCGTTCGAGGTCCTCCCGCACCCTGGCCACGGTCGGGCGCTCGGTCTCCGACCGTACCGCCAGCACCCACAGGATCCGCGAGGTGGCCAGTCGTCCGGGCAGCGTGCGCAGCGCGAAGAGCGTGGCCGGATCCGACCATTGTGCGTCGTCCACGAGCACGAGTACCGGCGCGCGCTGAGCCCGGTCCTCCAGCGCGTCCGCGATGCTGTCCAGCAACCGGAGCCGCTGGTCGTCCAGGCCCGCGGCGGCTCGGGCGGAACCGTCGTGGGCCTGCAGGACGGACTGCAGGGCGGCTCCTGCCGCATATTGATCGAACTCGTCGGCCCGTACGGAGACCACGTCGAACCCGCACCGCCGCGCGCGGTCGTCCAGCTCCGCGAGGAGCCGGCTCTTGCCGACGCCGGGCGCGCCTTCCACGACGACGCAGGCGCCTCGTCCGCCACGCACCGCCACCAGAGCCTCGCGGACGGCCGCGATCTCACGGTCCCGTCCTCGGAGGCGCAGCCCGGTCCCGGCCTGGTCTTCGCGCCCGGGGTCCAGGTGGCCCGTGGGGTCTGTGCTGCGCATGGGGCAAGCATGCCGCAGGCCATATGCGCCCTCAACGCCGGTCCCCCTGCCATGTCGGCCGGGGCCCTCCTTGCGAGCCGGCGGATCACTCGCTGGGGCGTGGGGCGCGCAAGTGGGCCCGTTTCTCCAGTTCCTCGTCGTCGACCAGGGTGAGCATCGGCTGGCCCGGCGCGCACATCATGAACACGATGTACTTGGCCGGCACCTCCGACGAGGCGTTGCCGTTCTGGTAGTGGATCACCTCACCGCCCGGCTCCCAGAACGTGTCACCGGCCTTGATCACACGTTCCGGCTCGCCCTCGAGCTCCCACCGGACCGCTCCTTCGAGGACGTAGCCGAAACACGGCCCCGAGTGACGGTGCGGTGGAGTCCCGGGGTCCCCGGGCGGCCACTCGACGAGAACGGTCATGCCCGAAGCACCCTCGGGAACGAAGGGCGGCTTGACGTCCGCCAGCATCCTGGGGCCGAACGCCGACCCGTTGTCCTGTCCGGCGGTCCCGGCCGCCGGGTCCTCTGCCGACACTGCTGCACCTCCGTAGGGCTGCCCGGAGCGGATGGTCCGGCACTGCTGCTCCAGGAACCACCCTGCATCCGGACGGCGGCCCTCACAAACCAGGAGCGCGCGGCATGGCGAACCCGCTACCAGGGCAAGGGCCCGCGTCCCGCGACGACACCGGAGTCCGCGGCCGTCGCGGAGACGAGGACGGGTCGTTCCGCGGGCGCGGGCCGAACCCCGGAGGCCAGTGGGTCTGCCGCTGCGGGGGCCAGATCCTCTTCGGCCCAGACCACTTTGCCGCCCGGCACGGTGCGGAAGCCCCATCTGCGGGACAACTGGGCGACCAGAAAGAGGCCGCGGCCGTTCTCGTCATGGGTGCATGCGCTGCGCAGACGTGGGGCGCAGGCGCTCGAGTCGAACACTTCGCAGGTCAGGACCTGGTGCCGGATCAGCCGCAGGGTGATCCGGCCGCTGCCGTGGCGGACGGCGTTGGTGACCAGTTCACTGACGATCAGCTTCGTGGCGTCCGCAACACCGTCCAGGCCCCATTCGGTCAGCTGACGGGCCGCCATGTGCCGGGCGCTGCGGGCAGCGGTCTGGTCGCCGGGCAGCGTCCAGGTAGCCACCTGGGCGGGGCTGAGCGTACGGGTGCGGACGAGGAGCAGCGTGGCGTCGTCGGAGGGCGCCTGCCCCGGGAAGGTCTCCATCGCGCTGCCGCAGAGTTCTTCGAGGGGGCGGCCCGGTTGGGCCAGGGCGCTGCCGAGGCGGTGCATTCCCACGTCGATGTCGTGGTCGCGGGTCTCGACCAGTCCGTCGGTGTACAGGCCGAGGAGACTTCCCTCGGGCAGTTCCAGCTCCGCGGCCTCGAAGGGGACGCCCAGGCCCATGCCCAGCGGGGTTCCGGGGGGCAGGTCGGGGAAGGCGACCCGCCCCTGCGGGTCGATGATCGCGGGCGGCGGGTGCCCGGCCCTCGCCATGGCACACCAGCGGGTGACCGGGTCGTAGACCGCGTACAGACAGGTGGCGCCGACGGCCGGGGAGTACTGCTCCGGAGCGTCGGCATCGTCCTCGGCCAGCCGCTGGACCGTGTCGTCGAGGTGGGTGAGCAGTTCGTCGGGGGGCAGCTCCATGTCGGCGAGGGTGCGTACGGCGGTGCGGAGCCGGCCCATGGTCGCGGCGGCGTCGATCCCGTGTCCGACCACGTCGCCTACGACGAGGGCCACCCGCGCGCCGGACAGCGGAATCACGTCGAACCAGTCGCCCCCGACGCCGTGATCCATGTCGGCGGGGAGGTAGCGCGACGCCGTGTCGACCGCCGCGCCGCCCTTCAGACGGTGCGGGAGCAGGTTCCGCTGGAGGGCGAGGGCGGCGGTGTGCTCGCGGGCGTACTGGCGCGCGTTGTCCAACGCCAGCGCGGCGCGGCCGACGAGTTCCTCGGCGAGGAGCACGTCGACCTCCTGGAACGGCCCCGGGTCCGAGGTGCGGATGAACAGCACCATGCCCAGCAGGACGCGCCGCGCACGGATGGGTATGAGCATCAGGGAGTGGATGCCGTTCTCGTGGATCGTCCGCGCCCGCTCCGGGTCCTCGTCGATCCAGGTGCCCGGAGCGGCGTCCAGGACCGGCTCCAGGTGGGGCATCCCGGTGCGCAGGACGTCGGTGAAGGGTGAGGCGGGCGGCCAGGGGACCACCTCGCCGTGCGCCCACGGGGACTCCGGGACCCCGTCGTGGATCGATGCCAGACCGGCGCGCCGGAAAACGGGGAGGCGCCGGCCCGTGGCCCCGATGCAGACCGGGGGCCCTTCGCCGAACGGGACCGACTGTTCGAGGTCCACGGCGACGTAGTCGGCGAGCAGCGGCACGGCCAGGTCGGCCAGTTCCTGGCTGGTCCGCATCACGTCCAGGCTGCCGCCGAGGCGGGTACTGCCCTCGCTGAGGATGGCCAGGCGATCGCGCGCCCGCCGGCTCTCGGTGAGGTCGACGCTGATGACGCACACCCCCAGCACCTGACCGTCGGCGTCCTGGAGGCAGAAGACCGAAGCCGCGTACGTGTGCTCCCGGCGCGGGCTCGACGGCAGCCACGTCCGGTGGTCGTGGACCTTCACGGGCCCGCCCCGCATCACCTCACGCATCGCCGCCTCGAGTGTTTCGGCCTCGGCACCCGGCCGCACGTCGCTGAACCGCCGTCCGAGCCGACGGTCGCGGGAGATGCCGTCGTGGCTCTCCATCGTGTCGTTCACCCAGGTGCACCGCAGTTGCGGGTCCCGCACGACGACGCCCATGGGGACGCGGGCGAGCAGCGATTCCCGCACCAGTTCGTTCGTCGCTTCCCCTGAGGCCTCACCGATGTCGGTCACGGAGACGAGCCACCGGACCGTTTCGCCGTGCCCCCACAGCATCGAGACCCGCAGGCTCACGTCGAGCCCGTGCCCGTCCCGGTGCCGTACCGTCGTCGTGCCCGACCAGCCGCGCCGGGCCCGGCACCGGTCGACGAACTCCGCGGTCGCAGGCGCTTCTTCGGAGTACGGCAGCACGGCCGAGGCCGACCGGCCCACCACGTCGCCGGCGGAGTACCCGACCAGCCGCTCGGCGGCCCGCGTCCATCCGACCACCGTCCCCTGCTCGTCGAGCATCGCGATCGCCGACTCCGAGGGCTCGCGGATGTTCGGCTGCCTGCGGGGTGTCGCTGTGTCTGTGCTGATCATCGAATCGTCGTCCTCGGATAGGTGGCGGCGAGGCAGGCACCTGTGGCACGCCGTGCTTCGTCACCGTGCTCGATTCCGCTGTCGGACATGAGCGCGATTGCGCCCCTACTTGTCCCTTTTCAGGGCATTGACCGGACGGCGCTTTGATCTGTGACAGCGGCCACTGCCGCGACGGCGGTCCCGGCGGCTCTCCCGCGCGGGGCCGGCCGGTGCGGACGTACGGTGCTGGTATGTGCGCCACGTGGAAAGACGGCGCGGTACCGCCCTACGGGCCTCGTCCGTCCTCCGCCGCCTCCGGGCCGACACGCCGGGCGGAGCTGGACCGGCTGCTGGAGTTCGCCGTGCGCGACACGGGGGTGCTCGCGGGTGCGGTCTTCCTGCTGGCGTCCGACGGGCAGACGCTGCGGCTGGAGGTGACCACGGGGCTGCCGGCGGAGTACCTGACGCCCTGGTCCCGGGTGGCGCTGTCGAGCCCTGTCGCGGTGGCGGAGGCGCTCCGCCTGCGACGGCTGGTCTGGCTGAGCGATCCCGAGGAGTTCGCCCGGCGCTATCCGCGTACGGCGATCGCACTTCGCCACCACTGCGCGGCGGCCGCGGCACCGATCGTCACCGGCACCACGGCCTGGGGCACGCTGCTGCTCCTGTGGCCCGGGGCCGACACCGCCAGGGCCGCCGGGGCCGCCGGTCCGGGACCCGACCGGGTTGCCGCCGCCTGCCGCCGCCTGGGGCGGTTCCTGCGCGAGGCCGCCGACACCGGCGACGCCGTACGTCCGGGACCTGCACCGCGCACCCTGTTGCAGCCGCCGGCCCGCAGCCGGGACCCGGCCGAGGCGCTGGCCGCGGCGGGCCTCGTCGAACGGCTGCCGGAGGGCAACTGCTCGCTCGACCTCAAGGGCACGTTCACCTACGTCAGCGCCACCGCCGCGACTCTGCTGGGCGGCAGCGTCCCCGAGCTGACCGGCACACGTCCCTGGCAGTCCTTGCCCTGGTGCGCCGGCTCACCCGTCGAGGACCGCTTCCGCGACGCCCTGGTCAGTGGCGGCCCCGCCTGCTTCACCGCCCTGCATCCGCCGGACCACTGGCTCGCCTTCGAGCTCTACCCCGACGCGTCCGGGGTGAGCGTCCGCATCTCGCCGACCGTTCCGGGCCCGGCCCCACCGGCCGGGCCCGCACGGACGGGGACGTTCCTGGGCGAGCAGATCCCCCTGGGCGAGGTCTACCAGGTGCTCCACCTGGCCGCCGCCCTCTCGGAGGCCGTGGGCGTGCGCGACGTGGTCGATCTGCTCACCGAGGAGATGCTGCCGGCCTTCGGCGCCCGGACCGTGGCCCTGCTCACGGAAGAGGACGGCAGAATGCGCGTCATCGGCCGTCGTGGATACGACCCCGGACTCCTGGAACTCTTCGACGGAGCACCGCTGACCTGCCAGGCACCCCCGGTTCGGGTCCTCGCCACCCGTCGGCCCGCCTTCTTCGCCACGTTCGAGGAACTGTCCCGCGCCTACCCGGCCGCCGTCCGCCAGGAAGACCTGCACGCCTGGGTCTTTCTGCCGCTGGTCACCTCCGGGCGCCCGGTGGGCTCGTGCGTGTTCGCCTTCGACCGCCCCCACACCTTCTCCGAGCAGGAACGGGTCGTCTTCACCGCACTCGCGGGACTCGTCGCCCAGGCACTGGAACGGGCCCGCCTGTACGACGCCAGCAAGGAGCTCGCGCAGACCCTGCAGGCCGCCCTGCTCCCCGACTCGCTGCCCGACGTCCCGGGCCTGGACGCGGCCGCCCGTTACCTGCCCGCCGCCCGTGGCATGGACATCGGCGGCGACTTCTACGATCTGGTCCGGGTGGACGACACCACCGCGGCCGCGTTCATCGGCGACGTCCAGGGCCACAACGTCACCGCCGCCGCGGTCATGGGCCGGATCCGTCCCTTCCTCCGCTCCTACGCCGCCACCGGAACCACGCCGGCGCAGGCCCTCACACACGCCAACCGCCAGCTGGTCGACCTGGACCCGGGCCGCTTCGCCAGCTGCCTCTACGCGCATCTCGACCTCGCACGCCGCCGGGCCGTCCTGGCCACCGCCGGGCATCCCCCGCCGATCCTGCGCCACCCCGACGGACACGCCGAGGTCCTTTCCCTGCCGCCCGGACTGCTGCTCGGCATCGACCCCGACACGGACTATCCGGCCGCCGAGATCCCGCTGACGCCCGGCACCGTCCTCGCCCTGTACACCGACGGACTCGTCGAAACTCCCGGGGTCGACCTGGACGACGCCATGGCCGCGCTCGCCACCCAGCTCGCCCGGACCCGGTTCCAGCCCGTGGACCGGCTCGCCACAGCCCTGATCGACCACGCACGGCGTACCGCCCCCATGACGGACGACATCGCCCTGCTGCTCATCGGGCTCACCGCCACCGGCTAGGTCGGTGCGATGCGAAGGACAACCGCGCGCGGCCCTTCCGACGGGCCGCGACGACGAGAAGGAGGTGATCTCATGACCGGGACACCCGGCAGAGTGGCGTTGGTGACGGGCGCCAGCAGCGGAATCGGGGCGGCCACCGCGCGGCTCCTCGCCGCACGGGGGACGGGCGTGGTGGTCAACTACCTCAGCAGCGCCGAAGCGGCCGAGGAGGTCGTGGCCGGCATCGGGGCCGCCGGCGGCCGGGCCATGGCCGTCCAGGCCGACGTGCGTGAGGCAGCGGCGATCGAGGACATGGTCGGGCGGGTCCGGGCCGCGTGGGGCGGCATCGACGTACTCGTGCACAACGCGCTCATCCCGTACGCGGTCAAGTCGTTCCAGGAGATGACGTGGGGGGAGCTGGGCGGCAAGCTCGACGCCGAGTTGCACGCGGCGTTCGCGGTCACCAAGGCCGTCCTGCCCCACATGACCGAGCAGGGCTGGGGACGCATCGTCTACCTCGGTACCGGCCTGAGCCGCCGCCCCCGGGCGGGCATGGTCGCGCTGGGGACGGCCAAGGCCGCGCTGGAAGGGCTGGCCCGCTATCTCGCCCAGGAACTGGGTCCGCACGGAATCACGGTCAACGTGGTCGCGCCCGGTGCGGTGGAGGACACCCGGATGGCCGGCGTGACCGGCGACGCGGTCAGGGAGCGGCAGGTGGCCGCCACCCCGCTGGGCCGCCTGGCGCGCCCGGCCGACGTCGCCCAGGCGATCGCCTTCTACACCGGCGAGGACAACACCTTCATGACCGGCACCACCGCCGCGGTCAACGGCGGAATGACGATGTACTGACGCACCCGCCGTCCGGCGCGCACGGAGCGCCGACCTCCCGGACCGCACGACCGAGAAAGGCCGTCATGCACACCATCGATCTCGCCTACGTCGGCCGTGGCCTGCACGAGGAACTGGCCGCCTATGTCGCCGACCAGCAGGACTACTACGCCGACGAGGGAGTGCACGTCGCACTGCGCGACGGCTGCACGTGGGACGAGGAGCGGCTGCGCCGCTGCGCCACCATCGGGCTCGGCAGGGCACTGCTGTCACGGCTGGCCGACGGGACTCCCTGGGTCGCCCTCAACGTCAACACACACCGTCCGCTGTTCTGGTTCCTCGCCCGCCCCGGCCTGACCTCCCTGGCCGATCTGGCCGGCCGGCGGCTGGCCGTGCACGCCCCCCGCACCGCACCCGGATGCTTCGCCCGGATCGTGCTGCGCCGGGCCGGTCTCGATCCCGACCGCGACCTGCACACCGTCGTCCGTGCGCCCGGCGACTACGGCCTGGACCTGCGCGGGCTGCACGAGGGCAGCATCGACGCCGCCTACGTGGGCAGCACCATGGCGCCGGAGGCGGTGGCCGCCGAGCACGGCTGGCAGTTGCTGGCCTGGGTGGGCGACCACTTCCAGATCCCCACCGTGGGCGTGGCCGTGGACCCCACCCACATCCCGCCCGACGACCCCGCGGTCCAGGCCGTCGTACGTGCGCACCGCCGTGCCCTGCAGGTGATCCACGACGACCCCGGGACCACGCTGCGGCACATCCGGACATTCCTCGGCGGACAGACCGCGGAAGAGGTCCGAGCACACTACGAGACGTTCATCGAGCCGTACTTCACCGACGACGGCCGAGCCGATCTCGAGGTCGGCGAGAGCGCGATCAGGGCGGTCGCGGCCGAACTCGGCGTGCCCGCCTCCGTCACCGCAGCCGAGATGTACCGCACCGCGGCGTTCGAGCCCGGTTGAGGAAGCCGGGGAGTGCGGCTCATCCGTCAACCGCCGCAAGGCCGGGCGCAGTTGCGCCTCGGGCGCCGGAGTCCAGAAACGCGGCGATCTTGCCGGGGTCGAACACCCACATCACCCTGCGGATGCCTTCCCGGGAAGCGGCGATCGTCAGGATCGTGGTGGGGGAACCGTCGCGGTAGATCATCACGCCCGTACGGCCGTTGGCCTCGACCAGCCGCAGGTCCGTGCCCTGCCAGAACCGGCGGGTCGCGGTGGCCAGGTTGGCCACACGCGCAGGCCCCACCACAGGTACCCGGGCGGCCCCCCGCAGACCGTTGCCGTCGGACAGGCTGACGACGTCAGGGGCGAGGACGGCTTCCAGGGAGGCCACATCGCCGGTGCGAGCCGCTGAGACGAAGGCGTCCAGCAGGCGCCGATGCTCCAGCGCGTCCACACTCGAGCGCGGCTCGCCCGCAAGGCGTTTGCGCGAACGGCTCACGATCTGGCGGACGTTGACGACGCTGAGCTGCAGGATCTCGGCGATCTCCGGATAGGAGTAGTCGAACGCCTCGCGCAGGACGTACGCGGCCCGCTCGGTGGGGCTCAGCTTCTCCAGCACGAGCAACAGGGCCAGCTCCAGAGCCTCCGCCCGCTGCGCGCCCACCTCCGGATCACAACCGGTGTCGACGGGCTCGGGCAACCACGGCCCGATGTAGGTCTCCCGGCGCACCCGCGCCGACTGCGCCACGTTGATGGCCAGGCGGGTCGTCGCGCTGGACAGGAAGGCCACGGGGCTCAGCACCACGGAGCGGTCGGTCTTCTGCCAGCGCAGCCACACCTCCTGGACCACGTCCTCGGCCTCGGCCACACTGCCGAGCACACGGTAGGCGATCCCGAAGAGGCGCGCCCGGTACTGCACGAAGGCAGAGACAGCCTCGTCAAGGTCACTCGTCGCAGGGGACGACTTGAGATACATGGTCCTGTGGTCCTCGTTCCTCCGGATACGGCAGTCGCGTGGCGGGATCACATCGCTACCGCGGACACGCGGACGGCTTCGGCAAGCGGTCCAGGGGACAAGCGGCAACTGGAAGTCACGACTGGTCCCGTCGCAGCTGAACCAGAGATCCGGATCGGCCCCGCTCCTCTGTCGGAGCAACGGCGGTCAGGCGGAGACATCGTGGTCTCGCGGCCCGCCCCTCGGCTGACCTCAGGACTCTGTTCAGGTAGTACATGCATTCTTCGCCAACCAGGCCAGACTGGGTCATAGCGGTGTCCGGGCGCATCGCATGATCGAGTGATTCGGCCGGCCCCGGGACGGGCGGTGGATCGCGCGGCCCGCGGGCACCGCGTCAGGGCAGGTCCGAACGGCCGGAGTGGCTCGGTGCACTCCCGGGGCGCATCGCATGATCTGGTGATTCGACGCGGCCGGCCGACGGCGTCGAGGTACGGGCCCGTGACGCGGCCGCCGCTCCGGGCCGCGGCTCCGGCAGCGGAAGCGTCAACGCGGTTCGCAGCCGGCGTTCAGCTCAACGATTTCAGGAGCACGGCGAAGCACAGGGCCATGGCCACGCTGGTCAGGATCATCGCGGTGAGCGTTCCTCGCAGCCAGCGCGTGAAGCGGACCCGGTGCCGCTCCTGCACCTCGGTGACGTGTGCCGCGATGTGTTCCGTCACGATGCGCGCGACGTATGTCTGTTCCTTCAGGTACCAGCTCTCGATGTCCACCTTCTGCTCCCGGGTCAGCCCCGGTACCCGTGTGGTGAAGACCGTGACGCGCTGCCGTGCCGCTGCCAGATGGGCGTGCCGGTACAGGAAGGTCTCGATGTCGGTCAGGCCGCGCGCGGCCTCCTTGCTCGTGTTCATGGTGTGCTCCACGGTCATGCGGCCGTACGACCGCTCGTCGGGCTCTCGCCGGCGTGCTGCGGATCGCCGCTCGTGACGAACGCGTCGCGTGGATGCTGGACGGAGGCGAGAGAGACGAGATCCCGGCCGAAGACCGCGGCCGTGAGCCAGACCGTGAGGACGCGGATCTTGCGTTCCCATGAGGGCACGGCCAGGACGTGGTAGCCCCGGTGCATCAGCCAGGCAGGAAGTCCCTTGATGACGATCCTCTTGTACTGGAAGATGCCCCGCCCCAGCCCGAGCGTGGCCACCACCCCCAGGCTGCTGTGACGGTAGTTCTTGATGCGCCTCCCGCGCAGGTCGGCCACGATGTTCTTCGCGAGGCGCCTGCCCTGCCGTACGGCGTGCTGGGCGTTCGGCACCGTGTGAGCCCCCGGCACCGTGGAGGCCAGGTCGGGCACGGCCGCGTCGTCCCCGGCCGCCCATGCGTCCGGGACGGGTTCGCTGCCGGTGCCCACGCGCAGGTCGGGGCGGACCACGAGCAGGCCCCGTTCGTCGATCGGAAGATCCGAGTGGTTGTGCACGACCGGATTGGAGGCGTTGCCGGCGGTCCACACGACCAGCGCGGAATCGAACTCCTCCCCGTCGGAGAGCACTACACGGCCGTCGGCGAGGGAGCGGATCTGTGTGTCGAGGTGAACGTGCGCGCCACGACGCTCCAGGGAGCGCACCACCCAGGCGCCCGGCTTGTCCCCCACCTCGGGGAGGATCCGGCCCCGGGCCTCGACCAGGTGGAAGGAGAGTTCGTCAGCGCTCAGCTCCGGGTACGACTTGAGCATCGCCGTCGCGAGCGACAGGAGTTCCCCGAAGCCCTCGACCCCGGAGAACCCGCCGCCCACGAACGTGACGGTCAACAGCCGCCGCCGCTCGGCGCCGGGAGGCAGGGAGGCCGCCTGGTCGAACGCGGTCATCAGCCGGTCGCGGATGGCCACCGCCTCTTCGACGTGCTTCAGACCGATCGCGTGCCGGGCGAGCCCCGGGATGGGAAAGGTGCGGGTCACGGCACCGGCGGTCACGACGAGGGTGTCGTAACGCAGTTCGTACTCCGCTCCGTCGGCGGGTCGTACCGTGACCGTCCGGTCCGCGTGGCGGATCGCCGTCACGGTTCCCGCGATCAGCCGGGCGCGGCGCAGGTGCCGCCGCAGCGACACGGCGGCGTGCCGGGCCTCGACCGATCCCGCCGTCACCTCCGGCAGAAACGGTTGGTACGTCATGTACGGGCGGGGGTCGACAACCGTGACCCGCGCCTCTGCCGCACTGAGCCTCTTCTCCAGGCCCCATGCGGCGTAGAAGCCTGCATAGCCGCCACCGACGATCACAATTTCGCGCATCAGACCCTCTGTTTGTTGTTCGACACCCCTTAGACAAGACAGGGCCAGAAGGTGTGACAGGGCGGTCTCATGACCTCGCGGCGTGCACGATCCCGGCCGATGCGGCGATCCGGTCCAGCAGGAAAAGCCCCGCCACGCAGAGCGCGATCCATGTCGACAGCACCACTATGCCGCTGGTCAGTCCGTCGTGGTGGAAGTAGGCGATCCCGTCCAGCGCGCGGACGCCGACGCCCGCGGGCATGACCGAGGCGAGCGGCTTCAGCCAGCCGGGCAGGAATTCGGGAGGCAGCACTCCACCGCTGGTGGCGTTCCCCATGACCAGCATGAAGATCGACGCCAGCGGAACCCCGACCGGACCGAAGATGCGGATCAGGAGCACGGTGGCCGCCGCAACGGCCCCCGCCATCAGCGTCACGAGTCCCGCGATGCCCAGGAAGGGGCCGGATATGGCGCCGAAGGCCGTACTCGCGATGAGGGTC
Source organism: Streptomyces sp. NPDC013157 (assembly GCF_042899865.1). Lineage (NCBI taxonomy): Bacteria > Bacillati > Actinomycetota > Actinomycetes > Kitasatosporales > Streptomycetaceae > Streptomyces > Streptomyces sp. NPDC013157. The sequence goes on from NZ_JBIBAK010000002.1 coordinate 547,231, forward strand.
GCCCCCAGCCCGCCGACGACCGCGAACAGCGCCAGACTGGACACGCGCTGCCCGAAGGACAGGCGCGGTGCCACCTGATAGGTCATCTGGCCGAAGAGGAAGCCCGAGAGCACCAGGCCGAACGACGCGTAGAAGACCGACAGGCCGCGGCTGTCCCCGGACGAAAGGGGGAGGATGTCGGTCACGGGCATCCTGTGACCCGCCGCCTGGCAGCCGGAGCCGCACAGCGTGCCGAGGGGTGCCACCAGCGCGGACACGGCGGGACCGTTCGCGCCGGCGTAGACGATCCTGGGCGTGCCGTCGTCGGCCAGCAGCGCGGCGTACGCGCGGCGGTGCTCGACCGCCGAGCGGGCCGAGGCGTCGTCCTGGTAGCGGTCCACCTGGAAGGCGTCCGGCGAGACGCGCTGGAGCCGGACGTCGAAGAGCGCCGCGGTCTTGTCGGACGCGGCCACGGCGATCGGCAGGCGGTGCGCCTTGGGCGTATGGAAGGCGGCGAGAAAAACGCTGACGAAGACCAGACCGATGGTGAGCACGGTGATGACGGGCTTGAGCACCGCCTGCCGGCCGGTCAGCCCCGAACGCTCGGGGGGAGCGTCGGTCTGCGGACCGGGACGGTGACGGTGTCGCGCCGGCCCTGGGTCCGCACCGGGGAGATGATCTTGGCTTGTGGAGGTGGTGGTGCTGGGCACGGTTCCCCGATCCTCATGATGTAAGGTACCTGATATAAGTTAACAGATACGTGGAGTATGCAGTGACAGTGTGGGATCCCAGCGAGCGCATCGGCTATCTGCTCTGGCAGCTCTCGCAGGCCTACGCGCAGCGCATCGAACAGGCGCTGCGCCCGCTCAGGCTGACCCAGGCGCAGTACAGCGCGCTGGTGCGGCTGACCCGGGACGGCACCATGTCCAGCGCCGAACTCGCCCGCCGCTGCGGCGTCACCGCCCAGTCGATGGGCACGGCGCTGCGCGACCTGGTGGAGCGTGGGCTGGTCCGGCGGCAGGCCCACCCCACCCACGGGAAGATCGTCGAGATGTCCGTCACCGCCGCCGGGGTGGAGCTGGCACTGCAGGGCGAGGGCGTACTGGAACCGTGCGAGCGGGAAGCCCTCCAGGCCTTTCTGCCCGAGGAGCAGGAACAGGTGCGCGAACACCTCCAGCGCATGCTCGGCACCCTCAACCCACGGGCGCTCGGAGCCGCCGGGCCACCCGACGAGACGCACGGTGCGTGAGCCGGCACGACACACCCGGCGGGCTGCGGGAGGCCCAGGCGTGCCGGTCCGATACTCGGTCCATGCGTGTGGAATACGCCCCCGAGGCGATGAGCAGCACGGACTTCTACAGGTTTCTGACGTCGGTCGTCATTCCCCGGCCGATCGCATGGGTCTCCACGATCACACCCGACGGAAGGACCGAGAACCTGGCCCCGCACTCCTTCTTCAGCATCGCCAGCACCGATCCCCCGATCGTCCAGTTCACCTCGATCGGCCGTAAGGACTCGCTGCGGAACGTCGAGGAGACCGGGGAGTTCGTCGTCAACTTCTCGTCCGAACCGCTCCTGCAGCTCATCAACGCCACGGCCGTCGACTTCCCGCGCTCGGTGAGCGAGTTCGACACCGCGGGCATCGAGCGGGAGGCCAGCCGAAGCGTGCGTCCGCCCAGGGTGGCGGCCGCCCATGTGGCTCTGGAGTGCCGTTCCCACACAACCCTGCGCATGGGGAACTGCACCCTGGTCTTCGGACGGGTGCTCCATGCCGCGGCCGACGAGAACTACCTCGCCGACGGCCGCCCCAGCAGCGAGCTGCTGCGCCCCCTGACCAAGCTCGGCGGCGACGAATGGGGCACTCTCGGCGAGGTGCTGCACCTGAACCGCATCCCGTACGAGGAACCCGGCACCGCCTGATTCCCCTCGTGTCCCACCCGGGCGGCAGGGCCCCGGCGGCACCCCGTCCCCGTTCACGCGCTCACAGGCGTTTGACAGCGCGACCGGAGATCCACCATGCTTCCATTAATTCATTAGCACAAGCGTGGTGGAACCGAGGAAGACGACGTGATCGACTACCGGATCGACCGTGGCAGCGGCGTACCGGCCTATGTGCAGATCGTCGAGCAGACCGAACGAGCGCTCCGGATGGGCTTCCTCAAGGTCGGGGACAAGCTGCCCACGGCCAAGGAGGTGGTGGCGGCGACCGCCATCAACCCCAACACCGTGCTCCGGGCCTACCGCGACCTGGAGCAGGCCGGCCTGGTCGAACTGCGCCGCGGCCTCGGAACCTTCGTGACGCGATCACTCGCCCGGCCCGGCGCGGAGGACGACTCGCCGCTGCGCCGGGAGGTGACCGGCTGGGTGGCACGCGCCCGGGCCGGAGGCCTGGAACGGGCCGATGTCCTCGCCATGGTCACAGCGGCCCTGGACGCCCACGACAACGAACACGACAGCCACCCCCCGGGCGACCGGGAACGCAGGAAGGAGGACGCATGACCGGGCCTGACGCGCCGGCCGCGCTGCGCGCCACGGGACTCGGATTCCGGTACCGAAGGCGGGGCGACTGGGCCCTGCGGGACTGCGAGTTCACCGTACCCGGCGGTCGTATAGCCGCCCTCGTCGGACGCAACGGTGCCGGCAAGAGCACCCTGTTGCACCTGGCCGGCGGCCTCCTGCGAGCCGGCTCCGGGGACCTGCGGGTGCTGGGCGCCGCGCCCGGCACCACCGAGGCCCGCACCCGGGTCGCCCTGCTCACCCAGGACAAGCCGCTCTACCCCCGTTTCACCGTGGCGGACACCCTGCTGATGGGCGAGAAGCTGAACTCCTCGTGGGACCGGCGGGCCGCCGAGCGGATCGTCCACGAGGGCGGCATCCCGCTCCACGCCCGCGTCGGCGAACTCTCGCCCGGCCGGCGCACCCGCGTCGCGCTCGCCCTGGCCCTCGGCAAACGGCCCGAACTCCTGCTGCTCGACGAGCCGTTGGCCGACCTCGACCCCGTGGCACGAGGCGAGATCATGGCGGCGCTGATGGCCGAGGCCGCCGAGCGCGGCACGAGCATCGTGCTCTCCTCGCACGTGCTGCCCGAGCTGGAGGAGACCTGCGACTGGGTGCTGATGCTGCGCGACGGCCGCGCCGAACTGAGCGAGGACGCCGAGGCACTGCGCGAGAGTCACGCCGTACTGACCGGACCCGCCGACCGGGCCGACGCCCTGGCCGCACAGCACACCGTCGTACACCGCCGTACCGCCGGCAGACAGCTGACCGCCCTGGTGCGGCAACGCGGACCGCTGCGCGGCGACTGGCACGCGGCACGGCCCCGGCTGGAGGACATCCTGATCGGCCATCTCCAGGCCGAGGAGGCGCCGGGCCTCCCCGCCGCGGCCGAGCGGACGGAGGCGGCGGCGTGAAAGGCTCCCTCTGGCTCGCCTGGCGCCAGCAGCGCGTCGCCGCCGGCGTCGGCGCGGCCGCCCTGCTGCTCACCGCGGCGATCGCCGCGTACTACCGTTCGGGCATGCTGGACGCCCTGCACAGCGGGCTGTTCGACCACTGCGCCACCGGGCCGCTGTACTGCACACGGTCAGACACCGGCCTGCCGCTCCTGCTCGACGTCGAGCCGCTGAAGTACCTCGGGGCGCTGAACATCGTCCTGCCCGTCGTCATCGGCGTCTTCTGGGGAGCCCCGCTGCTGGGCCGCGACCGGGAACTGGGCACCCATCGCCTGGTCCTCTCCCAGGGGCTGAGCCGCGGTCAGTGGTTCGCTTCCCGGTTCGCCCTGGCCGCGGCGACCACGACCGCCCTCTCCGGCCTGCTCGCGGGCGTGTTCGCCTGGTGGTGGCGGCCGGCCGCCGACCGCAGCTACGGCCTGTTCTGGTACGACACCACGGCCCTGAGCGGCTCGGGCCCCCGTGTCGTCGCGGCCGCCCTGTTCGGCCTGGCAGCCGGCACCCTGCTGGGCCTGCTGGCCCGCCGGGTCCTGGCAGCGATGGGCCTGACCCTGCTGGTGACGGGGACGACGGCACTCCTGCTGGAGTGGACGCACTGGACCCGGCTCCTGGTGCCGCCGCACACCTACGTCAGCGCCGGCAGCACCCCCAAGGCGCCGATGGGCGAGAAGTGGTCGACCGGCAACTACGGCCTCATCACGGCCTCCGGCCGCCACGACTCCGTGTTCAACTGCGCCTACCCGTCAGGTACCCAGCTCAAGGAGTGCATGACGGCCCACGGGTACGTGGCCCGCTTCTACGAGGCCAACCCGGCCGGTGACTACTGGACCTTCCAGTGGACCGACACCGCGGTCCTCGGCGGCCTCGCCGCCCTGCTCACGATCGTCACGGTGCTGCTCCTGCGCCGCCGCGTCTGACGTCGTCGCCCTACCGTCTCGCTCACCCCTCACCCTTCACCCCTCACCTGGATTCCGCTCTTCTCTTTCTTCCCTACGGAGGTCGCTTCGTCATGCCCGCCGACACCGACTCGCCGAAGAAACCGCGCCCGCACGGCCGGTCCGAGATATGCGTCAGCCGCTCGCTGCCGGCCGTCTGCTGACCCGGCCCCGGTTCCGACATGCCGTCCCCCGAACCCCACAGCGGGCAGTCGCGCCTCGTCGCGATCGACGGGCTGCGCCTGGTGGCAGCGCTGATGGTCGCCGCGTACCACTTCCTGGGCACGCCCACCCCGCACTTCTGGGGCAGAACCGAGCTCCGGGACTCCGCCCCGCTCCTGCACGGGATCAGTGCCTACGGCTGGCTCGGCGTCGAGTTCTTCTTCCTCATCAGCGGCTTCGTGATCTGCATGAGCTGCTGGGGACGGACCCCGGCGCAGTTCACCGTCTCCCGCGTCTCACGGCTCTTCCCGGCCTACTGGTGCGCGGTACTCCTGGTCGTCCTGCTCGTCCTGGTCTCACGGCTGGGCCGGTGGCCCGCCGCCACGCGCATCGACCCGCGTACGGTCCTGGGGAACCTGACCATGGCCCCCGGGCCGCTGGGACTCGATCCGGTCGACGGGGTCAGCTGGACCCTCTGGGTGGAGGCACGCTTCTACCTGCTGATGGCCGCGCTCCTCGTCTTCGGTCTGTCCTACCGGCGGGTGGTGGCCTTCTGCGGAGCCTGGCTCCTGGCCGGTGTCATCGCCCGTGAACTCCACTCACCCCTGCTCGACGAATTCGTCCTGACCCGGTACACCGGCCTGTTCGTCGCCGGGATCGTGCTCCACCTCATGCACAGATTCGGACGGAGTCTTCTGCTCTGGCTGCTGCTCGGTTTCGCCTGGTGCTACCAACTCACCGTGCTCGAACTGAGGGTGGCCGACCACGCCGCCGTACCTCCCGGCGAGAGCCGGCCCTCCTGGGCCGTCTGCGCGGTCGTGCTCACCGGCTGCCTCGGGCTGCTGGCCCTCGCCGGAATCGGCCCGCTCACCGGACTGCGATGGCGCTGGCCGGTCACCGCGGGGGCGCTCACCTACCCCTTCTACCTCGTCCACCAGAGCCTCGGAATCCCCCTGGCCAAGGGCTTGGTCCGGGCGTTCCCGTGGCTGGGGCCGCTGCCCGCGACGACGCTGTCCGTCGTCTGCATGCTGGGGCTCTCCCTGCTGGTCCACAGGCTGGTGGAGCGTCGGCTCGGACGCCGCCTGAGACACCGCCTGACGCTCGACATGCGGCCGCGGGACCTCTCCGCGCGGCCCGCCCTCACCCGCACGCGATAACCCCGCGACTCCACCGAAGAAAGGTCTCGCATGCTCTTCAACACACGTACCAGACGGTCTCGCATACTCATCGCCGTCGCGACCGCGGCGGCCGCCGTCGTGGCCGTCGCCGTCACCCTGGCTCTGACGGTGACGACCTACGACCACACCTCGCCGCGCGCCGCCCGGGCCAAGGCATCGGGATCGGTGGCCGGAGACGTCGACTGCCGCAAGGCGAAGTGCGTGGCCCTCAGCTTCGACGGCGGTCCCAGCCCGACGACTCCCAAGCTGCTGGACATCCTCAAGCAGCGCCATCTGCACGCCACGTTCTTCGTGCAGGGCAGGGGCCACATCTCGAAGTACCCCGACATCCTGCGCCGGATCGCGCAGGAGGGGGACGAAATCGGCAACCACACCTGGACTCACCCGAGGCTGACGGATCTCGACGAGGCCGACGCCCGTGCGGAGCTGACCCGGACCCAGGACGCCATCGAGAAGATCACCGGCACCAGGCCCGTCCTGATGCGTCCGCCGGAGGGCCGCACCAACCGCAAGGTGGCCAAGATCTGCCGGGAGCTGGGCCTTGCTCAGGTGCTGTGGAGCGTCACCGCCAAGGACTACGAGACGACCGACTCCGCCCTGATCACCCAGCGGGTGCTCGACCAGACCCACCGCGACGGCATCATCCTGCTGCACGACCTGCACAAGGGGACCGTGCCCGCCGTCCCCGGGATTCTCAACGCACTCAAGGAGCGGGGCTACACCGTCGTCACGGTCTCGCAACTGCTCGCCCCCGCCAAGCCCGAGCCCGGGATGGTCTACCGGCCCTGAGGCACCTCGACGGCGGTCCCACCCCTTGTCGCTCTCCCCCGCAGGAACCTACACTCGGAGTGAACTGAAGTTGGTTCAGTTCAGGATCCGCCGCGGGCGGAAGGGAGCGGACGATGGATGGCGCCCTCTTGGACAGGGTCGCTCTCGTCACCGGTGCGGGCCAGGGCATCGGCCGGGCCGTCGCGGTGGAGCTGGCCCGGCAGGGCGCGTCGGCCGTGGCCGTCGCCGACATCGACGAGACGGCCGTCGGCGAGACTGCCGCGATGGTGCGTGGCGAGGGGGCGAAGGCCGAGACGATCGTGTGCGATCTGCGGGTGCGCGACGACATCGAGGCCATGGTGGCGCGGTGTGCCGAGCGCTTCGGGGGCCTCGACGTGCTGGCCAACAACGCCGGAGTGATCGACACCGCGTTCACGACCGGCCAGGACCACGGTGTCGCCTCGCTCCCCGAGGAGGTCTGGGACGTCGTCTACGAGGTCAATCTCAAGGCCGTCTGGCTGACGACCAAGTTCGCGGCGCCCCATCTGCGGCGGTCCGCGCGCGGCCCGGCCATCGTCAACACCGCCTCCGTCTCGGGCCTCGTCGGCTTCCCCAACTGCCCCGCATACGGCGTCACCAAGGCCGGTGTCATCCACCTGACCAAGGTCACCGCGGTCGATCTGGCCCCGGTGCGCTGCAACTGCCTCTGTCCCGGCGTCATCGACACACGGCTGACACAGGACCACTTCGCAGCCGCCGGGGATCGCGAGGCGACGGAACGGGCGCTGCTGGCCCCGCAGTTGGTTGACCGGCTGGGGCGGCCGGGGGAAGTGGCCCGGCTCGCCTGCTTCCTGGCCTCGGAGAGCGCGGCGTTCATCACGGGCGCCGCCTATGTGATCGACGGCGGCGCGCTGGCCTGGCGCGGTGTCAAGGACTGAGGGAGGGACGGGCGTGATGGAGACGAGGCTGGGCGGCCGGGTGGCCCTGGTGACCGGCGCGACCGGCGGCATCGGCGACGCCGTCGTACGGCGGTTCGCGGCCGAAGGCGCCACCGTGGTGGTGACGGACGTCGACGCGGAGTGCTGCGAGAAGCTCGCCGAGGAGGTCGGGGGCGGTGCCGTCGGACTCGCGCTGGACGTGACCGACGAGTCGGCCTGGGAGGCCGTCGTGGACCGGGTGACCGGCCGGCTCGGCTCCCTGTCCGTGCTGGTGAACAACGCCGGGATCGCCGCGATGCGCACCGTCGAGACGGAGACCCGGGAGTCCTGGGACCAGGTGATCGCGGTCACCCAGACCGGTGTCTGGCTGGGCATGAAGCACGCCGGCGCGGCCGTCGAACGGTCGGGCGGCGGCTCGGTCGTCAACGTCGCGTCGATCTTCGGTACGGTCGGCGGCTTCGGCTCCCAGTTCTCGTACCACGCGGCCAAGGGCGCCGTACGACTCATGACGAAGAACGCCGCGCTGCACTGGGCGCGGCGCGGCGTCCGGGTCAACTCCCTGCATCCCGGTTTCATCGAGACGCCCCGGTCCCGTGAACTGTGGCGGGGCACACCGCGGTTGGCCGCGATGCTCGACGGCACGCCCCTCGGCCGGCTCGGCACGCCCGAGGAGGTCGCGGCGGCCGTGGCGTTCCTGGCCTCCGACGACGCGAGCTTCATGACCGGCTCGGAGCTGTACGTCGACGGAGGCTGGACGGCGCGCTAGGCGCTCCGCCGGCAGTGCCTCATCGGGTCGTCCGGCGGCCGCGGCGCCGTAGCAGCTGGTCGCGCAGTTCCTCCCCCAGCCTTCGGCTGGGGGTACCCCCAGCGCCCTGCTGCGGCGCCGCCGAACCGCAGTTGACTTCACCCGGCCTGTTTTTCGGCGTTGATGCGAGGGTGCGCGGTGTAGTGGTCGACGCCGTCGCCGGACCGGGTGCGCCGGACGTGACCGCGGGCCGCCAGCACGTCGAGGTGGGCCGCGGTCTCGTTGACCGCGAGCATCTGGTTGAAGGCGTTCAGCTCGGCGAAGGCGACCTTGCGCCGCGTCCACCCCAACTCCCCCGCCACGTCGTGGGCGTTGAGCGTACGGTCGGCGAGGACCGCCAGGGTCTGCGCGAGCCGGTCGTCATGATGGGCCAGCAACTCGCCGACCCGGGCGTGCACGCTGTCGCCCACCGGGCCGTGCGCGGGCAGCAGCCGGGCGTCCGCGAGCGTCGTCATCCTGCGCAGCGAGTCGAGGTAGTCCCCCAACGGCAGCCCTGCCGGGCCGAGTTCGAAGCCGATGGAGGGGGTGATGTGCGGCAGGACGTGGTCACCGGAGAACAGCAGGCCGCGGGCGTGGTCGAGGTAGACGACGTGCCCCCGGGTGTGGCCCGGGGTCGGGACGACCTGCAGCCTCGCGTCGCCGAACCGGAGTTCCTCCGCCTCCAGCCAGCGGTCGGGGGCCTCCCACACGTCCGGGTCGAAGTCGCCGTGGTCCATCGCGGCCACCTGCTCGGCGAGTTCGCCCGCACCGGACCGCGTCAGCGTCTCCAGCGAACCGGCCGGCTGCGTCGTACGGAGTGCTCCGAGCAGCTCCAGGCCCGCGCGTTCGCCGGCGCCCAGGTAGACCCGGGAGCCGAGCAGCCGGCGCAGCGCCACGGCCTGGGTGTAGTGGTCGCGGTGGATGTGGGTGACCAGGATGTGGCTGATGTCGCCGAGGTCGTGGCCGAGGCCGGCGAGCGCGTCCTCCAGCGCCTTGTGGGACTCGGGAACCGACCAGCCTCCGTCGATCAGGACCAGCCCCTCCGCCAGGCCTTCCAGCGCGTACACGTTGACCGCGCGCAGCCCGTCGTCCGGCAGCGGCAGCGGGATGCGGTGGACGCCGGGCCGTACGGTCTCGGCGCCCGCTTCCGCCCACCGGCCGCGGTCGAAGCGAGGGGTGCGGGTCGTGGGGGAGGTCATGCGTCTCCTTGCCGGTGCGACGGGCGGTGGGGGTGCGGGGCCGGCTCGGGGACGAGCCGGGTGTGGAGGTCGTGTGCCAGCCTGCGGGCTCCGGGGCGGTCGAGCTTGCCCACCGTGGTCTGCGGCAACTCCGCCACGGTGAAGGCGAACTCGGGCCACTTGGCCTTGGACAGGCCGGTGCGGTCGAGGTGTGCGGTGAGGTCGCCGAGGTCGAGGTCGTCATGGCCGTCCTCAGTGACCACGAGCACGGCCGCGCGTTCACCGAGCAGCGGGTCCGGCACCGGCACCACGCACGCCCGGGCGACACCCGGGTGGGCGGCGACGGCGCGTTCGATCTCGGTGATGTCGAGGTTGCGGCCGCCTCGGATGATGACGTCCTTCTCCCGGCCCATGATGGTGACCGTCCCGTCGTCACCGGTCACCAGCAGGTCCCCGGTGGGGAAGAAGCCGTCCGGGGTGAGGGCGGGCGGCTCCGTCTTGCCGTCGCGGGCGTACCCCAGGAACAGCGAGGGGCCGCGGACCTCGGCCCGGCCGGTCGTTCCCGGGCCGAGGACGGTGCCGTCGGCGGCGACCGCGCGCAACTCGGTACCGGGGAAGGGGCGTCCGTCCCGGCCCAGCCGGATCTCCTCGGGGTCGTCGGGACGAGGGGAGGTGTGCCCCAGGCATTCGGACATGCCGAAGACGCGCAGGATCCGGGTGCCGAGCGAGCGTTCGGCACGGGCGAGGGCGCCGCGGTCCATGGGGCCACCGCCGACGGTGATGGAGCGGACGCCTTCGAGGACCCGCGATCCGGCGGCCGCCGAGCCCATCTGCAGTGCCATGGTCGGCACGCACATGGTCCACCGGACGTCGTTCGCGGACATCCGCGCCAGTGCCTCCTCGCGGTCCCAACGGCCGCTCAGGACCAGCGGGCCGCCGAGCATCAGCGCCATGCCCACCCCGAAGCAGTACGCGGCGGTGGAGGAGAGGGGCACGAGGGCGGCCACCGCGTCGCCGTCGCGCAGCCCGTTGGTCTCCGCGGTGCGGGCGCACGCGTAGCGCAGGGCGCTCTCGGACTGGACCACTCCCTTGGGCCGTCCGGTGGAGCCGGAGGTGAGGCCGATGAGCGCGCCGCCGGACCAGCGGGAGACATCGCGCGGGCCGTGACCGGGGAGGACCGTCCAGCCGTCGAGGGCCTCGGCCGTCCGCGCGCCCGCGACGCCCTCCCGCGCCCGCCATCCCTCGACCGCGGACGGCTCGGCGATGATCGCGTCGGGGCGTATGTCCTCCAGAGCCGCCGCGAACTCGGCCCGGGTCGTGTGGCGGTTGACCAGCGCCAGGACGCCGCCGGTCATCCCCACGGCGAGGGTGGCGGCGACGGTGCGCCAGGAGTTGTCGGCCTGGAGCAGGACGGTCCCGCCGGGCGAGCCGTCCGGTGCCATGACGCCGGCCAGATCGGCCGCGCGCGCCAGCAGGTCGTGCGCGCCGTGCCGGCCCGTGTCGTCGACGACGGCTGTGAAGTCGGCCCTTTCCGCGCGTCGCTGGAACTCCCGCACTGTCTGTCGCATCCGCTGCTTCCTCGCCTCTTCGCGCGAAAGGTGGTGGTGGCTGTCCGGCTCCGGCGGGCGTGCTCAGCCCGGGAACATCTCCATCTCGCCGCCCAGGACGGCGATCCTTCGGCCCCGCATGTCCCCGACCTGGGCGACCGCGGCCGCCCACTCGGGGCTGCCCAGTGCCTTGTGCAGGTCCTCGGCGGTGTCGAAGCCCAGGACGGAGACCCCGTCCCAGCCCTCGGAGCGCGGTTCGAGGGCCGCGTCGATGTCGGTGTGCCGCCAGGAGCGCAGGCCGGGCAGGGCGCGGGTGAGTTCGGCGTGTTCGCCGCGCCACCAGCCGATGAACCGCTCGTGCGTCCACTCGGGCGGCCGGGCGGCCAGCAGGATCAGGTTGTACATCGCGCCTCCTCGGGCTTCTCAGGTGAACAGCACCTCGGGCGAGCGCCCGATCATCAGCCGCCGCAGCCGGCCGGTCTCGTCCAGCCGCGCGCCGGCCACGAAGGTCGCCTCCGGCACTCCGGAGCGCCGCACCTCGCCGAGGAACAGCTCGTCCCGGCCGACGGTGCCCGCCGTGAGCAGGTGATGGGTGCGGACGCCCACCTCGCGCTGGGCGAGGTAGCCGGTCAGCTCGGCCCGGCCGCCGTGGAAGTCGGTCGCACCGCCGTCACCGGTCGAGAAGAGGATGGAGAACGAGAAGTCGTCGCTGATCAGATCCAGGATGCGGTCCGCGTCCGCACTGTCGAGGATGGCGAACCAGCGGGTCAGAAACGCTGCGGTGGACTGCGCGGCCGGGGCGGTCACGGCCGGTCCACCAGGTCGAACTCGGTGGTGAAGAAGGACTGGTAGCGCGCCATCAGCCCGGCGGGCGAGACCCGCGCGGCGGAGAGGAACGCCCCCGTGGTCACGCCCTTCTCGACGACGAAGCCGTACGCGGTCTCGACGTCGCCGTCCACCGCGTACCTCTTGATCTCATGGGTACGTTCCACGGCCCGGCGCCCGGCTATGTACACGGCGAACTCCTCGCGCGAGGTTCCGCTGCGCTCACCTCCGGGCAGGGCGATGAGGAAGCGGAATCCGGGCTCCACCAGCTCCAGGGCCTTCTCCGGATCCTGGCCGTCCATTCGGGCCATGTATTCGCGAAGCACCATTGCCGATCGCTCTCCCTACGGACATCTCGCTACCGAAATCCTGTAGCAACTTGAGTTCAGTTCAGTTTGATCCCAGGACGGCCGCCCCGGCAAGAGGCGGGACGGACCCGGAGGTTATTCGGCGACCATGCGCACCACGCATCCCTCGATCAGCTCGCTGATCTCGGAGAGCGGGATCGCCCCGGTCGGGCGGTACCAGCGCCAGACGCTGACGATCATGCCGAGCACGGCCAGGCCGAGGGTGTGGGCGTCACGCAGCGGGAAGGCCCCCTTGGACATGCCCCGCATCAGCAGGTTGGTCCAGTCCCGCTCGACCATCTGCACGAGCTGGCGGGCCGCGACCCGCTCGGTCTCCTCCCGCTTCGACTTGCGCGGATTGGCCAGCAGGGACATGTTCGCCTGCAGGATGCGCATCTGGCGGATCTCCTGTTCGGTGACCGCGAAGGCGGAGCGCACCGCCGCGCGTACCTCCTCGACCGGCTCCGTCACGTCCTTCGTGGCCTCGACGAACTGGTCGTGGGAGCGCTGGAGCTCCAGGCGCATGATGGTGAGCAGGCAGTGGGCCTTCGACTCGAAGTAGTGGTAGAGCGCCGTCTGCCCGATGCCGACCCGGTCGGCGACCTCGGACCACTTGGTGCTCTCGTAGCCGTCCTCCCCGAACCGCTCCACGGCGGCCACCAGGATGGCCGCCCGCTTCGACCTGGGCCCCTCCTCCGGATCCACGATCCGCGCCCTTGCCATCGTCTCTCCCTCTGCTCCACGGCCGGTTCCGATCACCGTCCGGTCGTCCGAGAGTAGACCCAAGTTCAGGTTGGCTTCGAATCGACGGGACGCAAGGGTGCGGGCGGCCCCGCCCGTCACCGCGCTGCCGCACGCGTGAAGTCCGGCCGCCGCCGGCCGAGGAACGCGGCCATGCCCTCCCGCCCCTCCCCGGACACGGCGGCCGCGGCCAGCCGCCGGGCCTCCGCGTCGAGCTGTTCGTCCAGCCCGGCCGAGAACGCGCCGGCGACCAGCCGCCGGGTCACGCCGTAGGCCTCGGTGGCCCCGCGCGCCAGTGTCCTCGCGGCACCCTCGGCTTCCTGCCGGAGCCGCTCCGGCGCGACCACCCTGCTCACGAGCCCGATCTCCAGGGCCTCCGCGGCGGACACCCTCCGGTTGGTCAGCAGGAGGTCCAGCGCCCGCTTGGGGCCGACGAGCCGGGGCAGCAGCCAGCTCACCCCGGCGTCCGGCGAGAACCCGATCGCGGTGTACGCCGCCGTGAAGTGGGCGTCCGCGGCGGCGAACCCGAGGTCGGCGGCCATGGCCAGCCCGAGACCGGCCCCGGCGACCGCCCCCTGCACGGCCGCCACCAGCGGAGCGTCGAGGCCGGCGAAGATCCGCAGCGCCCCGTGCAGTGCGCCGGTGACGTCGGTGAGGTGCCCGGCCAGCCCCTCCCCGGACACGGCGGCGAACTCCTTCAGGTCGCCGCCCACACAGAAAGAGGACCCCCGCCCGGTGAGCAGCACCGCCCGCACCCGGGCCGCCTCGCACTCCCGTGCCGCCTCCAGCAGTCCCCGGGCCGTCGCGAGGTCGATCGCGTTGCCCGAACCCCGGCACATCTCGACGTGCGCCACCCCGGCGTCGTCGATCTCGACGGTGACCCTCATCGCGCCGTCCACCCGCCGTCCACGGTGAGCACCTGGCCCGTGCAGTACGAGGACGCGTCCGAGGCCAGGTACAGCAGCGCTCCGTCCAGCTCGCCCGCTGCGCCGCCGCGCCCGAGCATCGTGCCGCGCTCGACCCAGCGCCGGGAGCGTTCGTCGGCGAAGAGTCCGTCGGTCATCTCGGAGCGGAACCATCCGGGTGCGAGGGCGTTCACCCGCACCCCCGCCTGTCCCCACTGCCCGGCCAGTTCGCGCGTCAGCCCGAGGAGCCCCGCCTTGGAGGCGGCGTAGGCGGCCCCGCCGAGCGGGGCACCGGCCACCAGCCCGAGGACGGAGGAGACGTTGACGACCGATCCCGTAAGGTCATGATCTCTCCGTGCCTCGGCGAGCAGCCGGGCGAGGTGGAACGGTGCCACGAGGTTGACGGCCAGGACGTCCGCGAAATCGCCGGGGCTCTCGTCCTCGGCGCGAACGGCCCCGGGTGCGCCCGCGTTGTTGACCAGGACGTCGAGCCGGCCGCCGTGCTCGAAGGCGGTCTCCGCCAGCCGGACGCGGTCCGCCTCGCTCGCCACGTCGCAGACGACCGGGTGGATGCGCGGGTCGCCGTCGGCCAGTTCCTTCAGCCGGTCCGGCCGCCTGGCCGCCGCGAACACCGTGGCCCCGGCGGCGGCCAGCACCGTGGCGAAGCGCGCGCCCAGCCCCGACGAGGCCCCGGTGACCACGGCCGTCCGGCCTTCCAGCGAGAACAGGTCCACGCCCGCGCCGGTCACCCTTCCACCCCGATCGGCAGTGCGGTCGCCCCGCCGTCCAGGACGAGTGTCTGGCCGGTCATCCAGGACGAGGCCCCGGACGCGAGGAACACCGCGGCGTTCGCCACGTCCTCGACCGTTCCCAGCCTGCGCAGGGGCAGCTTCGCGGTGAGGATCGGCTCCCTCGGCTCCCATACGGCCCGCGCCAGTTCGGTCTTGATCAGGCCGGGCGCGATCGCGTTGACCCTGGCGTACGGCCCGAGTTCGTAGGCGAGCTGCCGGGTCAGGTGGAGCATCGCCGCCTTGGTGGCGTTGTACCAGCCGATGTGCGGATCGACGACCAGTCCGCCGACGGAGGCGATGTTGACGACGGCTCCCCCGTGTTCGCGCATCCAGGCCTGCCAGGCGTGCCGGGTCCAGACGACCATGCCGTACTGGTTGACCTCCACGGTCTTCTGCGCGCGCGGTGGGTCGAGATCGAGGAGGGGGCCCATGTAGGGGTTGGTGGCCGCGTTGTTGACCAGCACGTCGAGCCGGCCGAACCGGCCCATGGTCTCCTCGACGCACCGCTCGGCGTCCTCCGGCCGGCCCGCGTGGGCGACCACCTCGTGCACCTCGCCGTCGCCCTTGACCCGCAGCAACTCCTCGCGGGCGGCCGCCAGTCCGTCCGGCTTGCGGGCGGCGATCACCACATGGGCGCCCGCCTCCCGGTACGCCTTCGCGATGCCCAGGCCGATCCCCCGGGAGCCGCCGGTGATCAGGGCCACCCGCCCGTCCAGCGCCCGCCCGTCCAATGCCTGTGCGTTCGGTGCCTGTGTGTTCATGCCGACTCCTCGGGATACCGGGCCAGTTCGCGCCGGGCGACGGTGCGCAGGTGCACCTCGTCCGGGCCGTCCGCGATCCGCAGCGCCCGGGTGATGGCGTACAACCGGGCCAGCACGGTGTCGTCGCTGACCCCGGCCGCCCCGTGCGCCTGGACCGCCCGGTCGACCACCCGGTGGGCCACCTCCAGCGCGGCCACCTTGATCGCGGCGACCTCGGTGCGGGCGGCCGCGTTGCCCGAGGTGTCCATCAGCCAGGCCGACTTCAGTACCAGCAGGCGCAGTTGCTCGATCTCGATCCGGCTGCGCGCGATCCACTCACGTACGACACCCTGTTCGGCGAGCGGACCGCCGAAGGCGGTACGGGTCAGGGTCCGGCGGCACATCAGCTCCAGGGCGCGTTCGGCGAATCCGACCGCCCGCATGGCGTAGTGCATACGGCCGGGCCCCAGCCGCCCCTGGGCCAGCGCGAATCCCTCGCCCTCGCCGCCGAGCAGCGCGGACACCGGCACCCGTACGTCCTCGAAGAGCACGTCTCCGTGGCCGCAGCGGTCGGTGTAGCCGAACATGGGCAGATCGCGCAGGACGGTGATGCCCGGGGTGTCGCGCGGGATCAGCAGCATGCTCTGCTGCCGGTAGGTGGGTGCGTCCGGATCGGTGACCCCCATCAGGACGATCAGCCGGCAGTCCGGGTCCAGGATCCCGGAGGTGTACCACTTGTGGCCGTTGACGACGTACTCGTCGCCGTCCCGGGTGATCCGGGTGCGGATGTTGCGTGCGTCGGAGCTGGCCACCTCGGGCTCGGTCATGGCGAAGCAGGAACGGATCCGGGCGGCCAGCAGCGGTCGCAGCCAGCGGTCCTGCTGTTCGGGGGTGCCGTACAGAGCGAGCAGTTCCATGTTGCCGGTGTCGGGGGCCGAGCAGTTGAACACCTCGGGTCCGATGACGGAGCGTCCGGCCAGTTCGGCGAGCGGGGCGTATTCGAGGTTGGTGAGGCCCGCGCCCCAGTCGCCGTGGGCGAGGAAGAGGTTCCACAGCCCCTCGGCGCGCGCCTTCTCCTGCAACTCCCGCATGATCGGCGGGAGCCGGTGCGGGTCGTCCGCTTCGGCGAGCTGACGGTCGTGGACGGGTTCCGCGGGCAGGACGTACTCCGCCATGAACGCGGCCATGCGGGAACGGAGTTCGTCGGCCCTGGGCGAGAGTCCGAAATCCATGGGGTGGCTCCTTCAGGGCCGTCGGGTTCGCCGGGTGGTTCCGGCGAGCAGGTCGGCGGCCGTGCGGATCATCGCCGCGATGGTCGGGGGCAGCCGCTCCTGGTCCGGGTCGTGGTGCTTGCCCTCGCGGTGCCTGCGCAGGTTGTGTCCCATGATCGCCGCCATCTTGGTGCGGGCCAGGGCGCGGAACCAGTCGAGGGCGGGTGGTTCGGGACGGCCGTCGAGGTAGGCGGTGAGCAGTTCTTCCTCGGTGGGCAGACCGGGGACCGCGCGGCCGAGGCGGGGGAAGTTGCGGTGGTCGGTGAAGAGCAGGAACCACGCGAGGTCGATGCGCGGATCGCCGTACCCCCAGATCTCCCAGTCGACGACGGCCGCCGGCCGTTCGCCCCGGCACAGGACGTTGCCGAGACGGAAGTCGCCGTGGGTGAGGGTGGGGGCCGTGCTGTCGGGGATGCCCGCGGCCAGTGCGCCCAGGACTTCCTCGGAGCCGGGGCGGAGTCCGTCCGGAACCGCTCGCATGGTGCGGCTCCACCGTTCCAACTCTCCTGCCGCGTCGAGGGGTTCGGCAACCTCGGGACACGGCGTCCCGTGCAGGTCCCTGAGCACGCCGGCCAGGGCGAGCATGCGGGTCCGGCACAGTCCGGGATCCAGGCGGTGCTCGTCGAGGACCGGTTCGACGGCCTCGCCGTCCACGAACTCCATGGCGAACCAGGCCGGTTCGGTCTCGTCCACGGCCACGACGGCCGGGACGGGGACCGGCGACCCGGCGAGCGCGCGCAGGATCCGGGCCTGCCGCAGTACGTCGTTGCGGCCGACGGCGCGCTGTCCCGGTGGCACCGCCTTCACGACGTACGGCACCTCTCCCGCCGTGACGGAGTAGGTGAGGCCCGAGTGCCCTCCGGGCAGGGTCTGCAGGTGACCGGGCGGCTCGTGCGGGTGCCGGGCGGAGAGCCCTGCGCGGACCCGCCGTCCGAGTTCGGCAACTTCGGTCGTCGTACTCACCTGCTGGTCCCCTTCGGCTCTTTGGGCAGCCGGAGCACGCGCTCGGCCAGGATGTTGCGCTGGATCTCGTCGCTGCCGCCGGCGATGCGGTAGCCGGGGGCGCCGAGCAGGTGCTCGGTCCAGGCGAAGGTGCCCCACTCCCCCGTGTCGGCGGCCAGCCGTGGTCCGAGGAGCTGCTGGACGAGGTCGGTGGTGGCGCGCATGGTCGCGGTGGCGTGCAGCTTGCCGACCGATGCCTCGGCGCCCGGTTCCCTGCCGGCGGCCAGAGCGGCCGTCACCCGCAGTCCGGTGAGCCGCTGGACGAGCGTGCGGACGTAGAGGTCGGCCGCCTGCAGCTGTTCGCCGCCGGTGAGCGGGCGGGGCAGCCGCCGGGCGAGGTCCAGGGCGCGCTCGGCGTTGTCCAGGCCGAGGCCGCCGGAGTCGAGGCGCTCGGCGGCGAGCACGGTGAGGGTGACCCGCCAGCCCTCGCCGACCGGGCCGAGCCGGTCGGTGTCGGGCACGAAGACGTCGTCCAGGTAGACCTCGTTGAAGCTGGAGCCGCCGGTCATCTGCCGGATCGGCCGCACGGTCACGCCCGGCGCGTCCATCCGGACCAGGAGGACCGTGATGCCCGCGTGCCTGGGGGCGTCGGGGTCGGTGCGGCAGACGGCGACGCCCCAGGTGGCGACCCGGGCGCCGGACGTCCAGACCTTGTGTCCGCGCACCACCCAGCCGTCGCCCTCCCGCACGGCCCGGGTACGGACGCCGGCCAGGTCGGAACCGGCCTCGGTCTCCGAGAAGAGCTGGCAGGCGAGTTCGTCGGTGCGGAGCATGGGGCGCAGCCAGCGCCGCTGCTGTTCGTCCGTGCCCCAGATACGGATGGCAGGCGCGACGAGTTGCCGGGTGACCGGGAAGATTTCGGTGCGCCGCGGCACGTCGAACGCCGCTTCCTCGGCTCGGTACAACTGTTCGTAGTACGAGGGAAGTTCGCGGCCTCCGTACTCCGCCGGCCAGTCGAGGGCACCCCAGCCCTGGTCGTACCGGGTGCGCTCCCACCGCCGTATCAGGTCGGTGTGGGCACGCTCTTCCGCCTCGGTCCGGTTCTCGAAGACCGCCACCGAGTCGTCGCCGTGCCCCCAGTCCTGGTGGGCGACGCGCTCTTTCGCCACGCCGGCCAGCCAGTTCCGGGCCTCGGCGCGGAACTCCGCCGGCTCGGGAATGCCGCTCATGGTTCTCCGACCTCCCTTCTTCTCGATGCGCTCAGCGGGTCAGCACGGTGCAGGCGCTGACGCCCGGCGCCCCGTACACGTGGGTGAAGCCGGCCATCGGAGCACCGGGCACCTGGCGCTCGCCCGCACGGCCGCGCAACTGCTGGACGACCTCGTGTACTTGGCGCAGCCCGGAGGCTCCTATGGGTTCTCCGTTGGCGATGCAGCCGCCGTCGGTGTTGACGGGCAGCGAGCCGCCGATCCCGGTCGCCCCGAAGGGGATGAGCGACTCCTGTTCGCCGTGTGCGCAGAAGCCGCACTCGGCCAGGTGCATCACCTCGGCGCCGCTCTCGGTGTCCTGGAGCTGGCACACGTCGACGTCCCCGGGGCCCAGCCCGGCCTCCTCGAAGGCGTGTTGCGCGGCGTCCGCGCTCACGCTGGTCGGGGTCCCTGGCGGTGCCCAGGGGCTGAACACCTCGAAGGAGCCGAACCGGCGGGTCCGTACGACGGCCGCCCGCAGCGTGACCGGGGTACCGCCGAGCTCACGGGCCACGGCGCGGCTGCACAGGACCAGCGCGACCGCGCCCTGGCCGGGCGAGCAGAACATGTACCGGGTCAGCGGGTCGTTGACCATGCCGGACGCGAGGATCTCGTCGGCGTCGAGCGGCTTGCGCCGCCAGGCGAGCGGGTTGAGCGCGCCGTTCGCGTACGCCTTCTCGGCGACCAGTGCGAGGGTGCGGGGGCTGATGCCGTGGTCGTGCATGTACCGCTGGATCTTCATCGCGAAGAACTGCGTGGTGACCATCAGCCCGTCGCGGCCGTAGGCCTCGTCCAGCCCCCAGTCGGCGGGCCGTGGGGCGAAGGCGCCGCGCGGGTGCTTGTCGAAGCCGACCGCGAGGGCGACGTCCGCCGCCCCCGACCGGATCGCGTGGACCGCCGACACCAGCGCGCTGCCGCCGGTGGCGCAGCCGTTGCGGACGTTGGTGAACGGCACGCCGGTCAGGCCGAGTTCGGAGACCAGCGTGTCGGCGTTGCCGGCGGCGTCGCTGCCGCCGTACGCGGCCCGCACCCGCGACCACGGGAGTCCGGCGTCCTGGAGAGCGGCATGTACGGCCTGCACGGCCAGTTCCCGGCCGCTCGCCTCCGTCCGGGCGAAGGAGGTGATCCCGGCGCCGCAGACGAGCACGTCCTCGGCGGTCATACGACGGCTCCCGTGGCCCTCGGCACACCGTCCCCCGCGGTGACGGTGACCGGCATGCCGATCTCCGCGTCCTCGGGCCGGATGTCCAGGGCGGCCAGTACCCTCACGCCCTCCGGGAGTTCGACGTATCCGACGGTGAACGGCGTGAACCCGGCGGCGGGCGGGACGTACGGCGGCGACTTGGGCGCGTACCGCTGCACGGTCCAGGTCCACAGCGTGCCGGTGGCGGAGAGCACCACCGGCTCGGCGGGGCCCCCGCAGCGGGGGCACCCGGGGCGGGCCGGGTAGGCGGCCACCGCGCAGTCGGCGCACCGGGAACCGCGCAGCCGGCTCCCGGTCCCCGCCGGGGCGCTCAGCGGCCCTTCCACTGCGGTTCCCGCTTCTCCAGGAAGGCCGCCACGCCCTCCGCCGCGTCCTCGGAGTTGAGCATCACGCCGACGGCGAGGTGTTCCATGACCATCAGGGACTGGATGTCCGCGTCGAGACTCCGGTCGATGGTCATCTTGGTGATCCACATGGTGAAGGGGCTCTTGTCGACGAGCTGGTCGGCGAACTCCTCGACGGTGGCGTCGAGTTTGTCGGCGGGTGCCGAGGAGTTGATGAGGCCGAACTCGGCGGCCTCGACCCCGGTGAGCAGCTTGCCGGTGAGCATGAGCTCCTTGGTCTTGCGGACGCCGATCATGCGGGGCACCCGGTAGATCGGCCCCGCTCCGCCGAACAGGGCGCGGCGGATGTGGAAGTCGCCGATCAGGGCGTCGTCCGCGGCGATCGCGAAGTCGCAGGAGATCATCAGCTCGAAGCCGCCGGCGGTGACATGCCCTTCGAGGACGGCGATCGACGGGGTCTTCATCGAGTACAGCCGGTCGCAGACCTTGGCCGACAGCACGGCGACGTCGATCGCGTTGGACCTGCCGACGAAGTCGGCCTTGAGGCTGTCCAGGTCGAACCCGGAGCAGAAGGTGTTGCCGCGCCCGCGCAGCACCAGCACCCGCAGTTCCGGGTCCGCGTCGACCTCGGTGATGATCTCGTCGAGGCGGTTGAGGATCGGCACGGTCACGCAGTTCTTCTTGTGCGGGCGGTTCAGCCAGACCCGCGCCACCTGCCCATCCCGCTCGAACTGGATCTCGTCTTCGACTGCCATGAGCCCCTCCAAACTGAACTGAATTGAGTTCGATTCTGGGGGCGGTAGATGCCCCTGTCAATGGTCCGGAAGATCGGCGGCCGACGAGTGGTCAGTCGCCCCGGCCGGCGAGGCCGAGCAGCCCGGCCAGGCGCAGGCCGTGGTCGTCACCCGTGCCGAACAGTGCCTCGTCGGCTCTGGCGCGGCGCACGTAGAGGTGGGCCGGATGCTCCCAGGTGAAGCCGATTCCGCCGTGGAGCTGGACGTATTCGGTGGTGGCCAGGCGATAGGCGCGGGTGCAGGCGACCGCCGCGGCAGCCGCGGCCACGGGTAGGTCCGGCCGCCGCGCGGCCAGGCAGGCACTCGCGTACGACGACACCGAGCGGGCACCCTCGACCGCGACGAGGAGGTCGGCCAGCCGGTGCTTGACCGCCTGGAAGGATCCGATGGCTCGACCGAACTGAGTTCGGTGGGACACGTAGTCCAGGGTCGCGTCCAGCGCGTGGGCGCTGCCTCCCACATGCTCGGCGGCCAGTGCCACCCGTCCGGCGTCCAGCACCGCGGCGGCGATCACCGGAACCTGCCCCGGCTCGCCGACCGGATCGGCCGCGGCTCCCGTGAAGCGGACCTGTGCCTGGCGCCGGGTGGGGTCGAGGACGCGGCGCGCCGTACGACGGCAGGTCGCGGCGTCGGGTGCGCAGGCGAACAGCCGCTCCCCGTCCGGGGCGCGGGCGGCGACCAGCAGCACATCGGCGCCCTCGCCGTCGGGCACGAAGTCCGCCTCGCCCCGCAGCACCCAGCCGTCGGGGCCGCGCTCGGCCGTGACGTCAGCCGGGTGCAGGATTCCCGCGACGGTGGCCGTGCGGGCTCCCGAGGCGATGCCCGGCAGCCAGCGTTCGCTGGCCCTCGGGTCCCCGCCGGCCAGCAGGGCCTCCCCGGCCAGCACGACGGTCGGCAGCAGCGGCGCGGGACACAGCACGCGCCCCGTCTCCTCCAGGGCGACGGCGAGTTCGGCGTGGGTGTAGCCGGCGCCGCCGTACGCCTCGGGAACGGCGAGGCCGTGCACGCCGATCTCGCCGGCGAGCCTGTCCCACAGCGCCCGGTCGAATCCGCGCGGGCTCGCGGCCTGGTCGCGCACCTGCCCGGGTCCGCAGGAATCGGTGAGCACATCCCGTAGCACCATGCGTAGTTGACGCCGCTCCTCGGTCTCCAGCAGCAGCGCGGGATCGGCATCGAGCCGGACCATCCGAACCTCCTTCACACCGTGAACCGTCCGCCGTTGGCCAGCAGGACCGCGCCCACGAGATTCGCCGCGTCCTCACTCGCCAGGAACAGGGCGATGTCGGCGATCTCCTCGGGCTTGGCGTAGGGCCGGACCCGTGGATCGGCGAAGCCTTGCCGAAGCGCCGCGGGAGTGCGCGCCGCCATGCCCGTCTCCGTCGGCCCCGGCGCCACCGTGTTGACGCGGACGCCGAACGCGATCGCCTCCTTGGCGGCGGCCTGGCTCAGCGCGTGCGCGCCGGCCTTCGACGCCGCGTAGTGCGGATAGCCGGCCAAGGTGTCGAAGGCCGAGGAGGAACCGACGGTGACGACCGCACCGGACCTGCGGGGCACCATGACGCGCAGTGCGGCGCGCAGCACGTGGAAGGTGCCGTCGAGGTTGACCCTCAGCACGCGCCGCCACGCGTCGTCGCCCAGCCGCGTGGTCACCTCGGGCGGCCGGTCGTCTAGCAGCGCCTCGGCGATCCACTCCTTGACGGCGGGGTCGTCCACACCGGCCGCGTGCACCACCACGTCCAGGCCCCCGTGCGCCGCGGTCGCGTCCGCGAACGCCCGGTCGACCTGTGCGGGGTCCGCGACGTCCATGGTCAGCGCGTGGGCGCCGGGCAGTGCTCCGGCCACGGCCGCGACGGCGGCGCCGTCGAGGTCGGCGACGAAGACCTCCGCGCCCTGGTGAGCGAGTCGCCGGGCGACCGCCGCTCCGATACCGGAACCCGCACCGGTGACCAGAGCGACGCGTCCGCCGAAACGGCCCGCCCTCCCGTCACCGCGTTCGTCACCCATGGCGGCCACCTCTCCCTCCACCCTCTTCGACCCTACTGAACTGACTTCATTTTTGTTACCGTCTCGGCCATGTCAACAGGCAGAACAAGAGCGGTCCGGCTGACGCACTGGGGCGGGCCACCCGTCCTCACCGAACTGGCGCGGCCGACGCCCGCGGGCGAGGAAGTGCTGGTGCGGGTCGAGGCGGCCGGGCTGTGCCGGTCGGACCTTCATGTCGTCGACGCGGCTCCGGGCGGCCTCCCCTACCGGATTCCGTTCACCCTCGGTCACGAGGTCGCCGGCCGGGTACTGGAGCGGGGCCCGCGGGCCGTGGGCCCGGCCGTCGGCGAGCGCGTCGTCGTGTACGGGCCGTGGGGCTGCGGGCGGTGCGCGAACTGCGTCACGGGCGCGGAGAACTACTGCGACCGGCGACCGGAGCTCGACCGGGAGCTGGCCGGCACCGGGGCGGGTCTGGGCCGCGACGGAGGGATGGCCGACACGGTGCTCGTGCCGTCCGGGCGGCAACTGGTCCCGGTGGGCGAGCTGGACGCGGTCCAGGCGGCGCCGCTGACCGACGCCGGGCTCACCGCGTACCACGCCGTCACCGCCGCAGGGCACCCCCTCACCGACGGCGTGAGCGTGGTCGTTCTCGGCGTCGGCGGGCTGGGCCACCTCGCGGTCCAGATCCTGCGGGCCACGACGACCGCACAGGTGCTGGCCGTGGACGTACGGGAGGAGGCGCTGGCCCTGGCCGACGCCTGCGGCGCGCACTTCGCGACGCTGTTGCGGCCCGACACCGCCCGGATCCTGCGGGACCGGACGAGCGGGACCGGCGCGGCGGCCGTGCTCGACTTCGTCGGCAGCCGCTCCAGCCTGGAACTCGCCGTCGCCGTACTGCGGGCCGGCGGGGAGCTGGTCGTCGTCGGCAGCGGGGGCGGTGAACTGACGGTCCGCAAGCCCGGCGCACTCCCTCCCGGAACGCGGATCTCGCTGCCCTTCTGGGGAACCGTGCCCGAGCTCGAACGGGTGGTCGCCCTGGCCCGCGAGGGCGCCCTGCACGTGGAGGTCGAGCGGTACCCGCTGTCCAGCGCCCCGGAAGCGTTCGAAAGGCTGCGCGCGGGCGCGGTCCGGGGGCGCGCGGTCGTCGTTCCCGACTGAGCCGACGGCCGACTCCCGGGCCGAGCTCCCGGCCGCGGCACCGACCCCGGCCGAAACAGCACCGCCGCAGCGCACCGGTACCGACCTATCGACTACAGAAGTGAGTTCAATTAGCGTCGTGTCCCACTCGGTGACACGGAGGCGGAGGACTGCCCATGGGCGCGGACACGGTGGATCTGCTGGTGATCGGGGGCGGCATGGCGGGGCTTTCGGCCGCCGCCCGGGTGGCGGCCGGGGGCGGCTCGGTGGTGCTGGTGGAGAAGGCGGAACGCGTGGGCGGTTCCGCCCGCTTCGCCGGCTTCCTCTGGACCGCCCCGACGGTCGAGGAGTTGCGCCGGGTCAATCCGGACGGCGATCCGGAGCTGGCCGCGGCCCTGGTCGACGGATTCGCCGACGGAGTGGCCTGGGTGCGGTCGCTCGGCGTGGAATGCAGGCCGCCGGTGCCCGTTCTCGGCTTCGGCCGCGGGCACCAGGTCGACACCAACCACTACCTCGACACCTGCGAACGACTCGTCCGGGACCGGGGCCAGGAGGTGCTGACCGGCACCTGGACCCGCACCCTCCTGACGGAGAACGGCCGGGTGACGGGGGCCGAGTGCCTCCTGCCGGACGGCTCGGCACGCCGTATCGAGGGCACCTGGACCCTGCTCGCGACCGGCGGCTTCCAGGGCGACCCCGAGCTGCGCGCCCAGCACCTCCACCCGCAGGCCGCGGACGTCGCGCTGCGGGCCAACCCGCACAGCCGCGGCGACGGACTCGCGCTCGGCCGGACCGCGGGAGCGGGGTTCGGCGCGAAGGACGCCGGTTTCTACGGCCATCTGATGCCGGCGGGCGTCTCCCTCGCCGACCCCGCGCGCTTCGTCGACCTCGCGCTCTACTACAGCGAGCACGCCCTGCTGTTCGACACCACGGGTGAGCGCTTCGCCGACGAGACGGCCGGCGACCATCTCACCGCCATGGCCCTGCTCGACCGGCCGCAGGCCCGCGGCCTGCTGGTCGCCGACGCGCGCGTGCACCGGGAGTGGATCAGCGCCTCGTACGTCCAGGGCATCCCGGGCGTCGACAAGTTCCAGCTGTGCCATCGCGCGGGGGCCCGCTGCGCAGTGGCGGAGGATCTGGAGGACTTCGCGTCGATGCCCGAGGAGTGGGGCTATCCCGGCGCCGTGATCCGCGACCGCATCAGGGAGTTCAACGCCGCCGCGGCATCGGGCGGGTCCCCGGTGCCCGGGCGCCTGCTGGACTCCCGTCCGCTGGACGAACCCCCCTTCTACGTCATCGAGGCCGCCCCCGCGGTCACGTTCACCTTCGGCGGCCTGCCGATCGACCCGGCGGCCCGCGTCCTGTCCGGGCCCGGCAGCGCGGGCGCCGACGGATGCCGGCCGGTCCCCGGGCTGCTCGCGGCCGGCGCGGACGCGGGCGGGCTGTACCGGCGTGCCTACGCGGGCGGCCTCGCCCCCGCCCTGGTCTTCGGGCTGGCGGCGGCCCGCACCGCGCTCGCCGGGCAGCCCACGGCCGACGACCACTGAGACCGCCCCCAGGGCGGCCCGCACAAATCCCGTGCACGAGTCTTGCCCGCCCGGCACCGCAGTGCCTAGCTTACTGAAGTGAGTTCACTTTGATTTGGCGACGGCCGCGGTGCCGGTACGTCCTGCACACGTGGCGTGAAACGCGCTCTTCCCCGAGGGAGGGACTGTGAGTCAGTTCCTGCTTGTCCTGGTCAGCGGTGTGGCGAGTGGAGCCGTGTACGGCCTCATGGGCCTCGGGCTGGTCATCATCTACCGGGCCACGGACGTCGTGAACTTCGCGATGGCGTCGCTCGCGACCCTGGGCCTGTACGTGGCGGTCTCGCTCCACGACCGCGGCGTGGCGACGGTGCTCGGTCTCCTCGCCGCCGTCGCGGTCACGGTCGCGGCGGGCCTGCTGGTGCGCGAGACCGTGATCCGGCCGCTGGGCCAGGGACAGCTGTTCTCCGCGCTCGTCGTAACCATGGGGGTCTCGCTGATCGCCGAGAACCTGGCCGGGTCGGTCTGGGGCGAGCAGCCCAGGGCCTTCCCCAACCTGGTGGACGGCACCGTGCGCTGGTCGGGCGCGGCGCTGCCGGTGCAGAGTCTGGTGACCGTCGGGGTCGCCGCGGTGGCGATGGCTCTGGTGGGCTTTCTGTTCTCGCGCACCACGCTCGGCTCGGCCATGCGTGCCGTGGCCGAGTCGGCCGAGACGGCCCGGGTCGTCGGCCTCGGCGCCCAGCGACTCGCCCGCATCTCCTGGGCCCTGGGCCTCGGCCTCGCCGCGCTGGCCGCGTGCCTGTACGCGCCGCGCTCGGGACTTGCCACCACGGCGCTCACCGCACCGCTGTTCCGGGCCTTCGCCGGGATCTTCCTGGGCGGCCTGACCAGCATGTACGGCGCCGTCGTCGGCGGGCTGGCCATCGGTGTCCTGGACAACCTGGCGGCGAACTACGTCTCCGCCAGCTTCCGCGACACGTTCGTGTTCTCGTTCACCGTGCTGGTGCTGCTGATCCGCCCCCAGGGCCTGTTCGGCACCCGCACCTTCCAGCGCGTCTGAGGGGTCGCATCCATGGTCTTCAACCGTTCGGTCCTGGCGAGGGCCGCCCTGGGACCGGCCGCCGGCACGGTGCTCATGGTGTTCATGGCGGCCGGTGCGATCCCGGCGTACCAGATGTACTCGGTGGCGCTGGCGGCCGTGTACACGATCGTCGTCCTGTCGGTCGGCCTGCTCGCCGGCTGGTCCGGCATCTGGTCGGTCGGCCACCCCGCGTTCTTCGCCATCGGCGCCTACTTCGCGGCGTACGGCAGCGCGCACGGCTGGGCGCTGGAGGCGGTGGTGCTGGGGGCGGTCGCCGTCGGTGCCGCCCTGGGGGCCTTTCTCGGATACGCGGGCGCCCGGTTCTCGGTGCTCTACATCGCCCTGCTGACCCTCGCCTTCACCACCGTGACGCTGGAACTGGTCAACAGGTGGAGCAGCGTGACCGGGGGCGACCAGGGCGTACCGGTGCTCCAGTTGCGCAGCGCCCTGGGCCTCGGCACGTTTCCGGGCGGTGGCACCCAGGCCCAGTACCTCGCGGTGGGCGCGGCGGCCGTGGTCCTCGCCCTGGCCGTGCCCGCCCGCGCCTCGGCGCTGCGGATGCGCCTGGTGGCCGCCAAGTCGCATCCGATGGCCGCCCGTACGGTCGGGATCGCGCCGGAGGCCCAGTCGTCGCTGTCGTTCGCGGTGAGCGGAGCGTGCACGAGCTTCGCGGGCGTGCTGCTCGGCCTGATCACCGGGTTCGTCAGCCCGGACCCGTTCTCGCTCGCCTTCGGCATCTCACTGATCGCGGCGTGCGTGCTCGGCGGGGTCGGCTCGGTCCTCGGCGCCGTGGCCGGCGGCATCTATCTGACCTGGAGCCCCTCGCTCTCGTCCACCGTGGGGATGCCCCAGCCGGTGGTGCAGGGTGTCGTCCTCATCGCGATCCTCCTCTTCCTGCCCGCGGGAGTCGTACCGTCCCTCACCGCGCCCGCGCGAGGCGTCCTGCGGCGCGTACGTCGACGGCCGGCCACCGGGCGCCCGCCGTCCCCCGAGCCTTCCGCCGGACGGCCGGAGACCGGGCCGGCGCCGTCCGCCGGGTCCTCCGCACCACCCCCGCCCGCCGGTCGCTCGTCGGGGACGGGCGGCGAGGCCCCCACCCTCCTCCACCTGGAGCACGTGTCCGTCGCGTACGGCGGACTCAAGGCCCTGGAGGACGCCTCGCTGTCCGTGCGGCAGGACGAGATCCTGGCCGTCATCGGACCCAACGGAGCTGGCAAGACAACCCTGTTGAACGTGCTGTCCGGGCTGACCGGCAACGGACGCGTCAGCGGCACGGCCGACTTCGCGGGACGGCCGCTGCTGACGGCCAGGGCCACCGCACGCCGGCGGCTGGGGATCGGCCGTACCTTCCAGCACGCGGAGGTGTTCTCCGAACTCACCGTCGCCGAGAACGTGTTGTGCACCCGCCGCCGCGTCACATCCCGCGACCGGGACGCCGTCACCCGACTGCTGCACTCCGTGGGCCTCGCGGACGTGGCGGACCGTCGCCCCACGGAGCTGCCCTTCGGCCTGCAGAAGCGCCTCGACCTCGCGCGGGCGATGGCCGAGCGGCCGCGGCTGCTGATCCTGGACGAGCCCTTCGGCGGCCTCGACACCGGCGAACGGGCCTTGCTGGCCCAGCACATCAGACGGCTCAACGCCGAGGGCACCGCCGTGGTCGTCATCGACCACGTCCTCGACGACCTCTTCTCCGTCGCCCACCGGGTGCTCGCCTTCGACTTCGGCCGCACCATCGGCGACGGCACCCCGGACACCGTGCTCCAGGATCCGAAGGTGCGGTCGTCCTACCTGGGCACCGTGGGCAACCGGGCCCAACTGCCGGACTCCGTGGGCAAACGGAGCCTGATCCGGCTGCGCGGGACAGGTCACTCGTACGGCGGTGTGGCCGCCCTGCGGGACGTCGACCTCGACGTCCGCGAAGGAAGCGTGCTCGGTGTCGCGGGGGCCAACGGCGCGGGCAAGAGCACCCTCGCCGGCATCCTGCACGGCTCGCTCCGACCTACCGATGGCATGCGGGAATCGGGCGGCTCCGTACGCACGAGCCTGGTTCCCGAGGGCCGCGGGCTGTTCAGGACACTGTCGCTGCGCGAGAACCTGGAGGTCGCGGCGTACGCCTCCGGCATCACCGGCTCGGAGCTGCGCGAGCGGCTGGCGGATACCGTCCAGTGGCTGCCGGCACGGCTGCGGGACCGGATGTCCGCCCCGGCCGCCGGGTTGTCCGGCGGCGAGCAGCAGATGCTCGCCATCGCCCGCGCGCTGATCGCCCGGCCGGACGTCCTGATCGTCGACGAACCGGCCCTGGGACTGGCCCCCGCCCTGGTGGACGAGGTCTACGACCGGCTGGTCGGGCTGACTCACGACGGCCTGACGGTGGTGCTGCTGGAGCAGTCGCTCAGCCGGGCCATGTCCGTCTGCCACGAGGTGGCCGTCCTGCACGAGGGCGTCGTCGCCGCCCGAGGACGGCCGGGCGAGGCGGAGTTCGCCGCCCTGGCGGAATCGGCGTACTTCAGCGGCGGCCCTGGGCCCGCCACGACCGCGGCGGCCACCGCCCGGACCTCCCCGGTGCAGTGACGTCCCGTTGCACCCCCTGCACCCCTCGCGCCCTTTGCGCCCCCTGCGCCCGTAGTAACCGTTGTGATCGTTGTGAACGAGGTGGACCGTGTTCCGGACAATCAGCAGATCCCGCCGTGCGGCGGGAGCGACCGCCGTTCTCGCCGTGCTGGCACTGACCGCAAGCGCATGCGCCGGTCAGGACTCGGCGTCGGCGGGCAGCAGCTCCTCCGAGATCCACATCGGCGCGTGGCTGCCCCTCACGGGCTCCACCGCCACGTACGGCGTGGCCGAGAAGGCGGGCGCCGACGCGTACTTCAAGATGCTCAACGCCCAGGGCGGCGTCAACGGCCGCAAGATCGAGTGGACCGTGAAGGACAACGCGGCCGATCCGCAGCAGACCGTGCAGATCGCGCGTGAACTGGTCGGCCAGGACAAGGTCGTGGCCATCGTCAACGCGAACGGCACCTCCCAGGCGGAGGCGGCCTTCCCGTTCGTCCTCACCCAGTCCAAGGTGCCGGTCCTCAATGAGGTGGGCGGCGCCGAGAACTGGTACAAGCCGCCGCGCGCCGGTCTGTTCGGCACCCAGACCCTCTACGAGGACCAGGCCGCGGCGGTCGCCGCGTGGGCGGTACAGGACGGTGCGAAGAAGATCCTCGTCGTGCACAGCGACCCGGCCGCGTTCGTGAACGTGGCCGAGCAGGTGGCGCCCGTCGCGAAGAAGCTGGACCCCTCGGTCGACGTCGAGCGGCTGCCGGTCAAGTACCAGACCACCGACTACACACCGGTCATCAGCAAGGTGAAGTCGGCGAAGCCGCAGGCGGTCATCCTGATCCTCACCTCTCCCGAGGCGGCGGCCTTCCTCAAGGAGGCCAAGCTGCAGGGCCTTTCGCTGCCCACGTACGCCTACGCCCCGGTGGCGGCCGAGTCGACGATCGCCCTGGCCAAGGATGCCGCCGAGGGTCTCAAGGCCGTCCAGCTGGTCAAGGCGCCCTCGGACGACGACCCCGCGGTGAAGGAGTTCCGGACCGCGATGGCCACGTACGAGCCCGGCCAGACCGCGGGCTTCCTCGCCCTGTGGGGCTGGAGCAACGCCAAGGTGTTCGCCGAGATCGCGAAGACCGTCAAGGGGCCCGTCACGGCCCAGTCCCTCACCGCCGCCTACCAGAAGGCGGCCAAGGTGGACCCGGGGGTGTCGCCGGTCATGAGCTTCGGCGCGAGCAACCACCTGGGTACGCGCAGCGTGCAGAAGGTGGAGGTCAAGAACGGCGTCTGGACGTCCGTGGGCGACTTCTACACTCCCCCGGCACGCGACTGACCGACGAGGGCCGGCCCACACCCCCGTGCCGTGGGCCGGCCGTCCGGGCGGGCGGACCGCGCGATGGTCTTCGCCCCGGCTACTCGAGCGCGTTCCAGAACGCGCAGTGGTGGCGGGACTGCGCCGTGCGCGTGGGGACGATGCGGTCCGGAGCCAGGGACAGCACCGTCCGCCGGGACCACCGCGGCGACGACGGGCCGTTCGGGTCGGCGGTGCGGGCGAAGCGGGCCCAGTAGTCGATCATCGTGTCGGCCAGCCGGTGCTGGGCCGCGGTCAGCTCGCGGGGGCGGCCGCCCAGGTCGAACAGGTAGGGAAGTTCACTCGCGTGCGGTGCGCCGAGCGGGAACGGCGGGGTGCCCGGGGTGAGGGGTGGCGTGTGCTCGTCGGCGAACTCGTAACGCCAGACCGGCACCCGGGCCGCGAGGAGGCCGCCGGTGCGCGCCGTCGGACAGGCGAAGTTCGCGTCGCCGATGACCGCGCCGAACACCGGGCCGCCGTCGGCGCCGTGCACG
The DNA here is from genome assembly GCF_042899865.1 of Streptomyces sp. NPDC013157. NCBI lineage: Bacteria > Bacillati > Actinomycetota > Actinomycetes > Kitasatosporales > Streptomycetaceae > Streptomyces > Streptomyces sp. NPDC013157. The sequence goes on from NZ_JBIBAK010000002.1 coordinate 578,401, forward strand.
GGGTACTCGTCGACGATCGCCTTCGCCTGCCCCGGGGAGGGGAAGAAGGCGGCCACGACGTCGGGCCAGGTGGCGGGGGTGACGGGGTGGCCGGCCTGGACGATGCCGGCGGCCCAGCCGTTGCCCTCGTCGTGGTTGTTCCCGATGAGCACGGGGACATGGTGGAAGCGGCCGCCGGTGATCGCCGCCGCGGGATCACCGGGCAGCAACGGGCTGCCGTAGGCGGGCTGTCGGTCCGTGCCCTGGGCGGCGAGCAGCCGGGAGACGCGCACGCGCCGCAGACAGGCGAGGACGTCACGCGAGGAGCCGCAGCCGACCTTCGCCGCGAGGTCCGCGCCCGCGCCACGTGCCGTGGACAGCGGGACGGCGGACGGTGCGAAGGGACGGTCGGGGCTGCCGGTGCAGGGGCCGCTCTCGATGATCGCGCGATCGAAGAGCCCGGCGGCCGCGGGCGAGGCGAGTTGGGCACAGACGCTGTAACCGCCCGCCGACTCGCCGGCCAGCGTCACGTTGTGCGGGTCGCCGCCGAAGGCACGGATGCCGGTGCGGACCCAGCGCAGCGCCGCCTGCTGGTCGGCCAGACCGAAGGTACCCGAGCCGGGCAGCCCCGCGTGCGCGAGGAAACCGAGCGCGCCCAGGCGGTAGTTGACGGTGACGACCACGACGTCGCCCCGGGTGGCCATGCGGTGGGCGTCGTACGAGCTGCCCGCGCCGGTGGTGAAACCGCCGCCGTGCAGCCACACGACCACCGGCCGGGGGCGCGCCGGTGCCGCGCCGTCGGGTGTCGTGACGTTCAGACGGAGGCAGTCCTCGTCGGTGCTGCCGCCGGGCACCTCGCCGGCCGGCTGCGGGCAGGCGCTCGCGGGCCGGGTCGCGTCCCGTTCGCCGGTCCAGGCGACCGGGCGGCGCGGCGCCGCCCAGCGCAGCGGGCCGACCGGCGGTGCCGCGTAGGGGATGCCCTCGAAGGTGCGGTACCCGTCGTGTGCGGCTCCCCGCACCAGCCCTTCGCGGGTGTGCACCGTGGTGGCGACGGCGGGCCCGGTGGGTGGCGCCGGCGACCGGGCCGTCGCGAGCAGGGCGGTCAGGGCGCAGGCCAGGGCGGTCGAGGTGCGGTGCTTTGTCATCGTCTCCCCCTTGTGGTCAGCTGCCGCCCATGCCGCCCTGCGCGGCGATCATGGTCGTCGGCAGCGCGCGTACGGCGTGCTCCAGGCCGGGCGCGAGGTCGCCGAGGCGCCCTGTGCAGGCGTCGATACGGGCCCGGTGGGCCTTCTGGTCCTGTCGTGACACGACCGCGCGGACCCGGCCCGCCGCGGCCAGTGCCAGCAGCACGGCGTCGGCGGCGGGGACCTCCCGCACGGGGCCGTCCCCGTGCAGCGCCGCGGACACCCTGGCGCGGAGTGCCGCGGACCGGGCGTGGTCCGTCACGGTCGACCGGCGGGTGCCGAGGCGGAGGCGGGGCGCCCGCAGGGTGAGGAGTCCCGCCGTGGCGAGCCGGTCCTCGACCTCCGTCAGGGTCCGCCTGCGATGCCGGCGCACGAGCTGTTTCCAGCCGTGCCCGCCGACGGCGTCGCGCAGCACTCCGTCCAGGACGGGGTCGCCGGTCGGTTCCGCGCCGGACACGGTGACCGTGCCGCGGTCCTCCCCCAGCCGGCCGCGCAGTGCGAGGTCGGCGAGGGCGGCGGCACGGACCAGGAGTTCGGTCCGGGAGCGGTCGTACGGGCCGTCGGCCGCGTCGTCGTGGGCGAGCAGGTACATGAGGCAGGCCAGGTCATCGGTCACATGTCGACGCTAGGACCGGTCACCCGGGCCGCGGATCGGCCGCGGGGACGGAGCGCCGCTGGGAGCACGGGAGGACCGCGGCCCGGTCTCCTCCCTGAGGAGGAGGGCCCGGTGCCGGTGCCGTCAGGGGCGGCGCGGTCGTACGAGGCCGTGGTCGTAGGCGGCGACGACGGCCTGGACGCGGTCGCGCAGGCCCAGTTTGCGCAGCACCGCGGTGACGTGGTTCTTGACGGTGGCCTCCGACAGTCGCAGCCGCTCGGCGATCTCCGCGTTCGACAGGGCCTGCCCGATCAGGGTGAGCACCTCCCGCTCGCGGCCGGAGAGGTCCCGCAGCGAGGGCGGGGGCGCCGGGTCGGGCGTGGTGCGCAGGAACCGGTCGAGGACGCGGCTCAGCACGGTGGGCGCCAGCAGTGCGTCACCGCGCGCGGTGACACGGATCGCGTCGACGAGGTCGGGGGCACCGATGTCCTTCAGCAGGAAACCGCTGGCTCCGGCCCGCAGCGCGGCGACCACGTGCACGTCCACGTCCCAGGTGGTCAGCACGAGCACCCGGGCCCGGCTGCCGTCCGCCACGATCCGCCGGGTCGCCTCGATGCCGTCCACGACGGGCATGCGTACGTCCATCAGCACCACGTCGGGCGCCAGTTCCCGGGTCAGCCGCACCGCTTCGCCGCCGTCGGCCGCCTCACCGACCACCTGCAGGTCGTCCCGAGCGTCGATGATCATGCGGAATCCGGTACGGACCAGGGCCTGGTCGTCGGCCAAGACCACACGCAACGTCATCACACACGCTCCACCGGCAGCCGCGCCGCCACCTCGAACCCGCCGCCGGGCAACGGGCCCGCACGGAGACTGCCGCCCACGAGCCGCGCTCGCTCCCGCATCCCCACGAGCCCGCGCCCCGATCCCGCCATACCCGAACGGCCTTGTGCCGTACGGCCGTTGTCGACCACGGTGACCTCCACGCACTTCCTTTCCACCCGCACCCGTACGCTCACCTCGTCGGCGCCCGCCGCGTGGCGCAGGGTGTTGGTCAGGGATTCCTGCACGATCCGGTACGCCGCCAGGTCCACCGTGGCCGGCACCCCCTCGGTGGTGCCGTCGCGGTCCACGTGCACGGTCATCCCGGTCGCCCGCACGCTGTCGGCCAGTTCGTCCAGACGCGCCAGCGAGGGCCCCGGCTGCCGCGGCTCCCCCGTCCCCTCCTCAGCCGCTTCGGTCCCGAACGCCCGGAGCAGCAGGCGCAGTTCGCCGAGCGCCGACCGGGCGCCGGACTCGATGGCCCGCAACGCCTCACGAGCCCGTTCGGGCTGCCGGGTGAACACGTCGTCGGCGGCACCCGCCTGGACGACCATCACCGACAGGGTGTGCGCCACGACGTCGTGCACCTCGCGCGCGATCCGCGCCCGCTCCTCCACCACGGCCCGGCGCGACTCCGACCTCGTCCGGGCCCGCTGCGCCCTGCGCCACTGTCCCGCGGTCCACGCCAGGACCACTGTCAGCAGAAGGACCGCCAGGCCCGCGGGACCGCCCGCGCCGAAGGCCGGCGGCGTCACCAGGCACATCGCCACGAGTGCCGACACCGACACCCGCCGCGGCCTGACCGCCGACAGCACGCACAAGGCGACCTGCGCCGCGAGCAGGGCCCCGGTCAAGGTCACCGTCGGCAACAGCGCCCACACCGCGAGCCCCGCCGCCGCGGTCGCGGCCAGCACGGCGACCGGGGCCCGCACCACCCACCTCAGGGCGCCGACCTGTACGAGGACCAGCGCCACGGCCGCGGACAGCCGGCCTGCGTGTTCCGCGCCGGCGACCACCACCGAGGTGCCGAGGACGGTGAGCACCAGACCGGCCGACCCCCACCACAGGGCCCGGGCCGCCCGGGGCGACGGCTCGTCCACCGCTTCCCCGACGAGTACGTCGTACGGCTGCCTGCTGCTGCGGTCCACGTCTCGACCCTATCCAGAGGCGCGGACAGAGCCACTCCGACGACCGCCACCCGCACGAGCGTTGCGACGCCTGTCGTGCCGGCCGCGCCCGCCCGGGGCGCTCCGTGGCCGGATCACGGCACCGGTTCCGCCCGGACAGCCCACGGTGCCGACCACACTCAGTGACCTGACGGACCAGTTGAACACCGCGCCCAGACCGGCGTGATCCCGGCGACGGCAAGCCCGCGCTCCGGCGGCCCTGCAGGGCTCGGTGCCGGTGGCGCGGACGTCAAGCCGGCCGCGGCGATGCCGGCCTACGCGCCGGCCACGACCGTGGGTGCGGTGACCACCGTCGCGCAGGCGCCCACCGGGGCGATTGTCGTGGAGTGCGTCCAGGAGGCGGGCCGGGTCCGGGTGCACGTCGTGTCGCACGGCTACGACCAGTCGCTGAACGTCCAGTTCCCCCGCGCGATACGCGAGCCCGGGGCCCGCTCTGTCGTGGACTCCCTCCACACGGCGGCCGGCGGCTTCTACCGGGTGCGCGGTGACATCCGGCGACTCGTCCGAGCCGGAGACAACACCCTGGGGAGCGGGGTTCAGGCCGCGGCACGAAGCTCGGCGTACAGCTCCGCTCCGGTCCATGTGCGCGGGGTGGTCTCCGCCTCGTGCACCAGGGCCGCGAGCCGGGCGTTGGCGGCGGCCCTGTGTCCGTGGCTGCGGGCGACGGCGACGATCTCGCCCTGCAGTGAATCGATCTCTGTCGGGCGGCCGCGCTGCAGGTCCTCCCACATCGAGGAGCGCGCGTGGGCGTCGATCCGGAGGGAAGCCGCGGCCACCCGGCGGAACGCGGCGTCGGGCAGTTCGAGTATGTACGGGGTCAGGCGCGACGAGGTCGGCCCGAGACGGGCGGGGGTGATTCCGGCGGCGCGGTAGGCGGCGAGGGCTTCGCGCTGGCACAGGGCCAGGCAGCGGCGGTAGGCGCGTTGGCCGAGTTGGTCGCGCAGCGGCAGCCCGGACAGGGCGTTGATCGCGTTGTTCAGGTTCATCAGCAGTTTGGCGTGCTGTACGGCGGTCATGTCGCTGCGAGCCTCGACCGCCAGGTTCGCGCTGCGCAGGGCCGCGTGGAGGGTGTCGTCGGGCTCGGTCAGGAGCGTGCCCGGCATGCCCTGGTGGACGGTGCCGGGTTCGGACTGGACCACGTTGTAGGGCACCATGCCGGCGAGCACGGTGTGTGCCGGCAGGGCGGGGCGCAGGGTGGCGGGGTTGTGCAGTCCGTTCTGGAAGCTGACCACGACGGCGCCGGGGGCGAGGTGGGCGGCGAGGTCCCTGGCGGCGGCCCCGGTTCCCGCGGTCTTCACGGTGACCAGTACGTAGTCGGCGTCGGCAGCGGCCTCGGTCCCGGTGGCGAGGGTCAGCCGGTCGGGCGTGAGGTGGACGGGCGGACGGGTTGAGCCGGTGAGTGTGAGCCCTCGTTCCCGCAGTACCCGCATGCCGGACGGCCGGCCGATGAACACCACCTCGTACCCGGCGGCGACGAGGTGGCCGCCGAGATGGCAGCCGATGCTGCCGGCGCCGAGGACGGCGAAACGGGGCTGCGACACGGGTGACCTCCGGTGAATCGGCGGTGGGCCGGGGTGGGGGCCGGGTTGTCCGAGTCCTGCTGGTCAGACACGCTCCCTGCTCGATGTTGTCACAGGCGACAGCACATCAGATCCGGCCCCGGGGCCGGCGGGCTCAGGAGCCGTCGAGGTAGTCCTGCGGTACCTGTGAGCGGGACGGGTGACGGAGCTTGGTCATGGTCTTGGCCTCGATCTGGCGGATGCGTTCCCGGGTGACGCCGTGGACGTGTCCGGTCTCCTCCAGGGTCCGGGGGCGGCCGTCGGTGAGTCCGTAGCGCAGGGAGACGATGCCGGCCTCGCGGGCGGTCATGCCGGTGAGCAGGCTCCTGATGGTGTCCTGGAGGAGGTGGTGGGTGACGGCCTGCCAGGGGGCGGGCGTGTCGGTGTCCTCGACGAGGTCGCCGAACTCGCCGTAGCCGTCCTCGCTGAGGCTTGCGTGCAGGGAGACGGGTTCCGAGGTCGAGCAGGTCCAGCCCTCGGCCGGTGAAGCGCTTGGCCACGTCGGACGGCAGGAGGTCCGGCGCGCTCCGCAGTACGGCACTCATGCGACCGCCTCCTTCAGCAATGGGCCGAGGAACCTGCCGGTGTGCGACCCGGGGTGGGCCGCGATCTGCTCCGGGGTGCCCTCGGCGATCACCTGTCCGCCGCGCCGGCCGCCCTCGGGGCCGGCGAACACGGTGCCGTCGACGTGCACGCGGCTGAACCCGTCCGAGCTCAACTGCCGGAACACCTCGGCGTGTTCGCCTTTACGGTCGCGGACGACGGGGGCGAGGAGCCGGAAACGGGTGCCCTGCTCAGCAGCTGGTCGACGATGCGCCGCGGGGTCTGGCGGCTGACCGGCTCACCGCACTCGGGGCAGTGCGGGCGGCCGGTCCGGGCGTAGAGCAGACGCAGGTGGTCGTACACCTCGGTGAGGGTGCCGACCGTGGAGCGCGGGTTGTGTCCGGTTGTCCTCTGGTCGACGGCGATCGCGGGGGACAGTCCCTCGACGGCGTCGGCATCGGGCTTGCCCAGCTGCCCCAGGAATTGCCGTGCGTACGCGGACAGCGATTCCACATCACGTCGCCGCCCTTCCGCGAATATGGTGTCGAACGCCAGGCTCGACTTACCTGAACCGGAAACACCCGTGAAGACGACGAGCGAGCCCCTCGGAAATTCCACGCACACGTCACGGAGACTGTGCTGACGGCCGCCTTTGACGACGAGTCGATTGCTCACTCATTCGAGGCTACCACCGTGAAACCGCCGGATAAGGCCGCCCGAAAGCCCTTTTCTCGCGTGCTGAACCTCGCGCTTGACAGGCATTCCCGCGATGTGCGCAAAGAACGGCCCGCGGCCAAATGCCCGGAATGATCGGGACAATCAGCGCTGCTCCACAGCGCCGCGCCGTGTGCTCAGCGCGCCATCGCGTCGCGGAGCAGTTCGAAGTCCTCGACGGCCAGCGGCACCAGGCCGAAGCGCAGTCCGTAGCCCCAGTTCGGCTGCTGGGTGAGGATCAGGTCGGGGGCGACGGCGCCCAGCTCGACGGCGTGCACCGGCGCGAAGTCGACCACCCGGCGCCAGGGCCGAAACGTGCCCCTGGCACCCATGTCCATGACCTCGTCCGCGAGGTACGGCTCGTCGTCGGCGACGACTCCCAGCGCCGTGAATGCGCGGAGTTTCGCCTTCTCCCCCAGGCGCTCGGTGGGCGAGTAGATGACGAACCCGTCGCCGCGTCCCAGCCGGGCGAGATTGCGGCGGTAGCCGTGGTTGAGCTGGATCCAGCCGTACCGGGCGGCGTACCGGGCATGCTCGGCCGACACCACTCCGAGCCAGGCCCGTCGAGGCCGGACGGACGGCTTTTCCTCCGTTCCTTCATTCGCTGAGGAAATGAAGGAAAGCTGGCCTTTCATAAGCCCTCCGAAATCGCGGACCACCACTGTGATGCCCATCTTGCAGGGCCATACATGTCATCCCGCGTCATGTATTCGGGACGGATCCCCGACATCCCGCGGGCTCGTCGTCGCAGCGCGTGGGAGCACCGCGCCAGGTGCCGGCGATGTGTTCCGGTCAGGCCTGCCCGCTGTGTCACCCGCCTCGGTAGAGGCCGGCGATGTCCGCGGCGACCCGGGCGAGTTCCGCGCGCAGTTCCGGCGGTGAGAGGACTTCGACGTCGGTGCCGAAGGCCAGCAGTGGCCGGGCCGCCCCGAGCGCACGGAAGCGCAGCTCCAGTTCCGTCCACTCCCCGGCGTCGGATTCGGCTTCGGCGGCACCGAAGGCCGGCGGCAGGCCCGCCAGGTCCGCCTGATGCAGGCGCAGGAACCGGCCCAGGACGGCGCGGCGGACCCGCACCACCGCGCGCACGTCCGCGGGCGCCTCGTCGATCTGACGGCGGAGTTCGTCCCAGACGTCGGCCAGTTCCACCCCCTTGCGCCGCCGGACGGGCTCGTCGGTCACCTGCGCGGAGAGGACGCGGTCGGCGCGGAACAACCTCGGCACGCCCCGATGGTCGGCCACCAGGTACCAGACGCCGGCCTTGTCGACCAGGCCGTACGGATCGAGCGTGTACATCCGGACCCGGCCGTCCTCGCCACTCCGGTACCGCAGTCGCAGCCGCCGGTCGTCGAAGACCGCCGCCTGCATGCCGCCGAGGTCGACCGCCGGGGCCGGGCCGGTGCGCCACCGTACGGGATCGACCAGGATGCGCCTGCTGACGAGTTCGGCAGCGCCACGGTGCGCCTCCGGCAAGGCGGCCATGACCTTCCGCAGAGCCGAGCCGATGGCCTGCCTCAGGCCCAGGTCGGCGTGGGTGCGGTCGGCCAGCAGGACGAAAAGGGCGCGGGCCTCGTCGGCGGTGAGTCCGGTGACGTCGGTGCGGTAGCCGGGCACGAGCGCGATGCCGCCGTTGCGCCCGCGCTCCGCGTACACGGGTACACCGGCCGCGGAGAGGGCCTCCACGTCACGGAACACGGTGCGGACCGAGACCTCCAGGCGACCGGCCAGATCGGGGGCCGGCAGCCGGCCGTGCGTCTGGAGCAGCAGGAGGAAGGCCAGCAGGCGGTCGGACTTCATGCTTCCAGGATCCTCGGAATACCTGCCACGCGCTGACATGTATAGCCCCGTCCAGGTCAGATGTGACCTTCCATACATGACGATGCGTGACATGTATCGCACGGAAGCCTGGTGATTGCCGGACCACCTCCTGGTGCCGCCTGAACACCCCCACCGAGTAAGGCAACCGCCGACAAGGGCGTCGGCCGGGCTGTCGCCCGGCCACTGGCCGAACTCAGCACGGCCGTGTGGCTCGGCGCCCGGGACGCGATGACCGTCCGCCTGCAACGCCTCCTGGCACCGCATCAGGCCAGCGGCCCTCAGCGGGTGACGGTGGCGAGCGCTTCGGCGTACTGCTCGTCGGTCACCGGTTCCAGCCAGGTGGTGCCGTCACCGCCGGCCTCGCCGGCCACCATGGCGAGGTGCGCCATGAGGGTGGTGTCGGTGCCGCCGTGCCAGTGCTCCTCACCGGGCGGGCACTTGACGGTCTGGCCGGCGCTGACGCGTACGACGTCGCCGTCGCGGGTGCCGACGAGGCCGACGCCGTCGGTGATGTAGAGGATCTGGCCGTTGGCGTGGGAGTGCCAGTGGGTGCGGGCACCGGGGGTGAAGCGGACCAGGGCGATCGCCAGCCGGGCCGGCTCGGCGGGGGTCTCGATCATGTTGAGGTAGACGTCGCCGGTGAAGCGCTCGGCCGGGGCCTTGGCGGTCGGGGTCTGCGTGACGAGTTCCACGGAGGGCGTTCCTTGCTGTGCGGTTGCGGGGAAGTGGTGTGCGAGGGTCAGGCGTCGCGCTCTTCGGTGAGCGCCTTGAGCTGGTTGATCGCAGTCATGGCGTTGGGCCAGCCGGCGTAGAAGGCCAGGTGGGTGATGGCCTCGGAGAGCTCCTCGACGCTCAGGCCGTTCTCCAGTGCCACGCCCAGGTGGTAGGGCAGCTGTTCGCCGCGGTAGAGCGCGGCGAGGACACTGACGGTCACCAGGCTGCGATCGCGTGGTGAGAGACCGGGGCGCTCCCATACGTCACCGAAGAGCACCTCGTCGGTGACCTCGACGAGCTTGGGCGCGATCGCCTCCAGCTCCTTGGGTGCGGACTGCTTGGGCATGCTGTCGCTCCTTCGTCGTCAGGGCTTGAGGAGTGCCTTGACGGCTCGGCGCTCGTCCATGGCCCGGTAGCCCTCGGCGACCTGGTCGAGGGGCAGGGTGAGGTCGAAGACCCTGCCCGGGTCGATCCGGCCGGTCACGACGCGTTCGATGAGGTCGGGCAGGCAGCGGCGCACGGGGGCGGGGCCGCCGCGCAGGCCGACGTGGGAGAAGAAGAGCTCCTGCCCGTCGACGGCGACGTCGTGCGGAACGCCGACGAAGCCGACGTTGCCGCCGGGGCGGGTGGAGCGCAGCGCCTGCTGCATGGCCTCGGCGGTGCCCACGCACTCCAGGACGCTGTCGGCGCCGATGCCGCCGGTGAGGTCCTTGATCCGGGCGATGCCCTCGTCGCCGCGCTCGGTGACGATGTCGGTGGCGCCGAACTCGCGGGCCAGTTTCTGCCGGGACTCGTGGCGGCTCATGGCGATGATCCGCTCGGCGCCCATCTCCTTGGCGGCGATCACCGCGCACAGTCCGACCGCGCCGTCGCCCACGACCACGGCGGTGGAGCCGGGCTTGACCTCGGCGGCTTCGGCGGCCCACCAGCCGGTGCCCATGACGTCGGAGACGGCCAGCAGACCGGGCCAGAGCTCTTCGCCCGGCACCTCGTCCATGGCGACCAGGGTGCCCTGGGCGTTGGGAATACGGACATAGTCGGCCTGGCAGGTGCTCATGAACTCGCGGTGCAGGCAGTTCGACGGGAAGCCGTTGCGGCAGTTGGCGCAGGTGTTGTCGGAGGTGGCGAACGAGCCGACGACGAACTGGCCCGGCTTCACGGCCGTGACCTCGGAGCCGACCTCCTCGACGAAGCCGACGTACTCGTGGCCCATCGGGTGGGCGCCGCCGATCGGCTCCAGGCCGCGCCAGGGCCACAGGTCGGAGCCGCACACACAGGTGACGGCCGTGCGGATGACCGCGTCGGTGGGGTGGAGGATCTTCGGGTCGTCCAGCGTCTCGAAGCGGACGTCGCCGGGGGCATGGATCACTGCGCCGCGCATGAGGGTTCCTTTGCTCACGTGGAACGGGGACCGCTGAGGGCGGTCCGCGTAGGCCCGGCCCTGGGCCGCGAGGTGTCCGCGCGCCGGGGGCGGGCGGCCCCGTCCCCGCCGACGGACGGCCGGGGACAGCGCCACGTGCTCCAGGTAACCGCCCCCGATGGCGGCCGGCCAGTCACCGTCGATGGGTGTACCGGCAGTACATCCCTCCTGCGGCCCGCTGCACGTACGGTCGAAGGGTGGACAACCAACAGGAGGTCCGCGAGTTCCTCACCTCGCGGCGCGCCAAGATCACCCCTGAGCAGGCCGGACTGCCGTCCGGGACCCGGCGCCGCGTCCCCGGGCTGCGCCGCAGTGAAGTCGCGGCCCTCGCCGACATGAGCGTGGAGTACTACGCCAAGCTCGAACGCGGCAGTCTCGCCGGTGCCTCCCCCGCCGTCCTGGAATCCGTCGCCCGTGCCCTTCGCCTCGACGACGCCGAACGCGCCCATCTCGTCCATCTGGCCCAGGCCGCCGACGGCTCCGACGCGCTCACCCGCCCGCGGCGCCGACGCCCGGCCCGGCAGTGGACCCCGCACCCGAGCCTGCAGTGGACACTCGACGCGATCACCGCAGGCCCCGCCTTCGTCCGCAACGGCCGCATGGACATCCTCGGCACCAACACGCTCGCCCGCGCGTTCTACAGCGATGTCTACGCGAACCCCCACAACCAGGCGAACCTCGCGCGCTTCGCCTTCCTGGACCCCGCTGCCCGTCGTTTCTACCCCGACTGGGGCCCCGCCGCCGACATCACCGTCGCGATCCTGCGCACCGAGGCCGGCCGCAACCCCCACGACAAGGAGCTGCACGACCTCGTCGGGGAGCTCTCCACCCGCAGTGACGACTTCCGGACCCGCTGGGGCGCCCACAACGTCCGCCACCACGGCACCGGCACCAAGAACTTCCACCACGAGGCCGTCGGAGACATCACCCTCGCCTACGAGGGCCTGGAGATGACGGCCGAACCCGGCCTCACCGTCACCGTCTACACCGCCGAACCCGGCTCGCCCTCCGAAGAGGGCCTGCGCCTGCTCGCCTCCTGGGCCGCGACACGGGAAGCCCTCGCCGGGCGGCCGCGGGAGAACTGAGCTCCCTCCCCCGCGGCGCATCCGCGGTCCCGGATGGCTGCGGCGCCTCTTGGTGGTCAGTCGTTCCGGGAGGGGACGCCGGTTCCGGTGCCCACCCAGCCGGCGAGGAGGGCGAGTGCCTCCCGCTCCCGGGAGTCCGGTTCGGGCGTGTAGAAGTTGAGGCGGAGGCCAGGGTCGGAGGGCAGGTCCATCGCCTCGTAGGGAAGGGCGAGATCGCCGACCAGCGGATGGTGCAGGTACTTCACGCCCGAGCGGTGGAACTTCACGTCGTGGCGTGCCCACCGGCGGGCGAAGTCGTCGCTCCTCGTCGTCAGCTCGCCGACCAGGTCGGTCAGCACCCTGTCGTGCGGCGCCCGTCCCGTCTCGGCACGCAGGAAGGCCACCGCGTCGTCGGCGCCCTTGTCCCAGTCGGTCCAGAACTCACGGCTCGCCGGGTCCAGGAACATGAATCGGGCGGTGTTGACCGGCCCGCGCCGGGCGAACAGGGGCGAGTCGAAAAGCGGCGCGTACAGGGCCCGGCCCAGCGTGTTGGCGGCCAGGATGTCGAACCGGGCGTTGCGCACGTACGCCGGCACGTCGGTCATGGAATCGAGCAGCCGCAGGATCGTGGGCCGCACCCGGGACGCGGTCACCGCGGACCGGCGGCCCGACGGGGCCGCCGCGCGGGCCAGGTCGTAGAGGTGGGCGCGCTCGGCCTCGTCGAGCTGCAGGGCGCGGGCGAGGGCTTCGAGCACGGAGTCGGAGGCACCGCTGAGGTTTCCGCGCTCCAGCCGGACGTAGTAGTCCACGCTCATGCCCGCCAGCAGAGCGACCTCCTCCCGGCGCAGCCCCGCCACCCGGCGGTTCCCGCCGTAGACCGGCAGCCCGGCCTGCTCCGGGGTGATACGCCCCCGCCGGGTGCTCAGGAACTCACGCACCTCGCCGGCCAGGTCCTTCTTCTTGTCACTCTCAGTCATGGTCAGGCCTCGGGAGGTTGATCGGCAGCGCCTCGGCGGGCGGGTCCTCGGACCGGTCGGCGTCGTGTGGGCCTGGCCCGCCCCCTCACGGTAGGTGCGTCGGTGAACGCCTGCGAGGTACTGCCATTACCTGGAACAGGAGTGACTCCCACCTGCGCGTCCGTCCGCGGTTGGCTGGAGGAGGCCGAGGGCTGCACGTCCTCGACGGGCCCGATGGAACCGACCTCAGGGAACACCGTGCGCGCAGCACTCATGTACAAAGCCGGCGACGTCCGTGCCGGGCACGGCGTCGACCCGTGCCGCGAGGAAGCGCGAGGCCGTCAAGGCACGACGCCGACGACGGGGCCGGTGACGCGATGACCACCGCCGCACAGCGCGCGCCGGGACCCGCGGCGGCGCGGCCCGACGGGACTCCCGGTCCACGCGACGCTCATCCTTGCGATCATCTGCGTCAGCTACTTCATGGTCATCCTCGACAACTCGATCGTCTTCACGGGGCTGCCGCAGATCCGCTCCGACATCGGGTTCTCCGAGACCGGGCCGTCCTGGATCACCAACGCCCACGTCCTGGTCCTCGGCGGACTGCAAGATCCAGCGGCCGACCGACGCCGTCGTGCGGATCGTGCTGTCCTGCGTCTGCGGCAGCGACCTGTGGCCCTACAAGTCCCTGGCGCCCACCGACAATCCGCGCCACATGGGCCACGAGTTCCTCGGCGTCGTCGAGGAAGTCGGCTCCCAGGTACGCACCCTCAAGCCCGGCGACGTCGTCGTGGCGCCCTTCGTCTGGGCCGACAACACCTGCGTGTACTGCAGCGAGGGCCTGCAGACCTCCTGCCCGGACGGCAGTCCCGGCACCGCCCGGTCGAGATCCGCGTCCGGCAGGATGATCGCGGCCGACTTGCCGCCCAGCTCCAGGCTGACCCGCTTCAGCTGCTCGCCGGCGATGGCGGCGATCCTGCGGCCGGCCCGGGTCGAGCCGGTGAACGCGATCTTGTCGATGTCACGGTGCGAGACGAGGTACTCGCTGGTCTCCCGGTCGGCGGGGAGGACGCTGATCACGCCTTCCGGCAGCCCGGCCCGCTCCAGCAGTTCGGCGAGCAGCCCCATGCTCAGCGAGTTCTCCGGGGACACCTTCAGCACGACGGTGTTGCCGGCCAGCAGCGCGGGGATGAGCGCGGTCGACGTCGGCGGGCCGGGCCTGGGCGGCACGGCCGATGACCTCCTGGTCGTGCGGCGAACGGATGTCGAGGAGCGCCGGGTCGCTGGGCGCCGTCCACGAGCCCGCGACGTAGAGACGGCCGTAAGTGATCATGTGCTCTCTCCGGAGGATTCGAAGAACCTACTCGGTTATCTGTCACTCCAATGTAGCACTTACTGTCACTGGGGCCTCGCGTGAGTCGCGGAAGGTGGGACAGGTTCCACAGTTCCGGATATGCTCTGGCCCGTGAGAGCCGACGCAGCACGCAATCTGGAAGCCGTTCTGACCACCGGGGCCCGTATGCTCGCCGCCGATCCGGGCGCGAGCATCGCCGCGATCGCCGCCGAGGCCGGTGTCGACCGGCGCACCGTCTACCGGCGGTTCGCGTCCCGCGAGGAGCTGCTGGCGGCCATCTACGAGGCTCGGTACGACGCGGTCGAGCGGGCTGTCGAGCACGCCAGGCTGCGCGAGGCCCCGGTCGCCGTGGCGCTGCACAGGTACGTCGAGGAGATCATCGCCGTCAATCGCAAGTGGCCCGTGGAACTCACCCGGCTGAAGGCCGACGACGCGATCCGGGAGCGGCGCGACGCCCTGGTCCGGGAGGTGGACGACTTCCTGCGGCGGGCCACCGAGGAGGGGCTGCTCCGCGACGACCTGCCGCCCGCCTGGGCGAGTTCACTGCTGCCGCAGCTCATGCACCTGGCGTCGCAGCAGCTGCCCGAACTCGGCGCGGCCCAGGCCGCCGACACGGTCGTCGACACCTTCCTGCGAGGGCTCGGGGCACGGTGATCGCCGCGGGGGTTGTGGCGCGCCCGTGCGTCTGATTGGGTACCGCGCGACAGAACAGGGGGTGACCGGCGTGGATCAGGCGGCACGGCAGGACGTCCACGGGGCGCTGCCCGCGGGGCTCGGGCAGGCGATACGGCAGACCGCCGCCGACATCACGGCCGTCCTCGACGGCGTCGCCGACACGGATACCGCCGTACCGGGATCGCTGTGGACGGTCGGCGAGGCGGCGGCCCACCTCGCGCTCGCCAACGAGCTGATGGCCGACCTCGCCGTGGGGCGGGAACGGCCGTACGGGGACGGCACAGCACAGAGCCTGGCGGCGGCCAACTCCGAGTCGCTGGCCGTGTTCGGGGAGCGCCGGGCGGCGCCGCTCGCGGCCATGATCACCGAGCAGGCGGAGCGTTGCGCCGACGCGCTGACCGCGGCGGCCGACGGTCCGGCGCCGGTGACCCCGCTCGGCCCGATGGACCGGTCCGTACTCGCCTCCTATCTGCTCACCCACATGCTCGGCCACGGCTACGACCTCGCCCGTGCGGTGCGCCGGCCGCACATGATCGACGCCGAACGGGTCGCGTGGTGCGTGCCGTTCCTGCTCTCGGTGATGCCGGCCGTGGCGGACGGCACGGCCACCGCCGGTCTGACCGCCCGCTACACGATCCGGCTGCGCGGTGGCGGCGGCGCCTTCGGCGTCACCCTGTCCGACGGTGCCGTGCAGGTGGCCCCGGAGCCGTCGGACCACGCGGACTGCACGATCCTCATCGATCCGGTCGCCTTCCTGCTCATCGCCCTCGGCCGCCGCAACCCGTGGCTCGCCATGGCCCGGGGCCAGGTGCTCGCCTACGGACGCAAGCCCTGGCTCGGGCCCCGCTTCCCCGCCCTTTTCGTCGCCCCCTGACACCGCCCCGGCCGCCGCCACTGCGACCTCGCGTCCGTCTGCCCAGGCCTGCGGCATCGACTTCTCGGTCCGCGCAGACGGTCCGCCCAGACGGTCCCGGTCGGCCCAAGCCGTCCGGCCGCCAGGACCGCCTCCGTCCGCCCCCGGACCGCCTCCGTCCGCCCGGACCGCACTCCGTCCGACAGGGCCGTCCCGCCAGGGCCGTCCCGCCAGGGCCGCCTCCGCCCACCGATCCGGCGCGCCCCCGGGCACCCCCCGTCCGGCCCAACCCCGCTCGGCCAGAAGAGGCGCGCGGGCGTGACCGGTGTGACCGTGGTGGAAGGTATGGGCGCGCCCGCGGATCCGAGGAGGCTGCATGGCCGAGGGACTGGTCGACGGCAGAGCGCCCCGCACTGCCCTGGTGGACGGCTCCGGCCGCCCCGCGCCGACCTTCGAAGCGATGAGTGCCGTCGCCGATGCCGTGCTCTACGAGGGTTATCTCCTGTACCCCTATCGGCGGTCCTCGCCGAAGAATCGTGCCCGCTGGCAGTTCGGGGTCCTCTTCCCCCGCGACTGGGTGGAGGCCGACGGTCCGGTCGGAGCGGGCATGTCGGGTGCGGCGGACTCCTGGTACCAGCGGACGGAGTGTCTGCTGCGGGTGCGCCGGCCGGATGCGGCCGTGCGGCTGCGGGTACGGGTGCGGTATCTGCACCTGCAGCACAAACAGGTCGAGGACGCCGACGGGCGGCCCGTCGAGTCGCTGACCTGTGACGACGGAACCGTGCAGCTGACCTTCGCGGAGGCGGTGGCCCGCGCGGCCGACTTCACGGTCACGCTGGACGAGGGCGAGCACAGGTTCGCGGTGGGCTCCCCGGCCGCGACCGACACCGAGGAACTGCCCTCCGGCGCCGGGCGGATCGTACGTCGCCGGACGGAGGTGCGGGCGAGCGCCGTCCTGGAGGCCGAGCGGCTCGGCGAGGACCTCTTCCGGCTCCGGGTGCGCACCACGAACGACGGGCACGTGGAGGATCCGCACGCCCCGCGCGACCTGGCCCTGCGGCACGCGCTCATCGCCACCCACACCCTCCTCGGCGTCGAGGGCGCGGAGTTCGTCTCCCTGATCGACCCGGGCCGGGCCCTCCAGAAGGCCACCCGGAGCTGCCGCAACGACTTCACCTTCCCGGTGCTCGGCGGTGCTCCACCTGCCACCGCCCCCGAGGACGGCTCGGCCTCTGCCCTGCTGCTCTCGTCGCCGATCATCCTCCCCGACCATCCGCAGGTGGCACCGGAGAGCCCCGGTGACCTGCACGACGCCGGTGAGATCGACGAGATCCTCACCCTGCGGACCATGCTGCTGACGGACGAGGAGAAGCGGGAGGCCCGGGCCACCGACCCGCGGGCCGCCGAGATCCTCGACCGGGTCGACACCATGCCGCCTGAGGTCTTCGAACGCCTGCACGGTGCCATCCGCTCGCTCGGCCCGGCCGGCGAGTCCTCCCCCGACGCGCGTCCCGCCTGGTGGCAGGAAGGCGGCGACGACGGGCTCTCCCCGGCCACCGACACGGTCCTCGTCGACGGCGTGCGGGTCGGTGGCGGCAGCCCCGTGCGGCTGCGCCCGCGCGGCAGGGGTGCCGACGCCCAGGACATGTTCCTGGCCGGCCGGACCGCGACCGTGGCCGCCGTCTTCCACGACGTGGACGGCAGCACCCATCTCGCCGTCACCGTGGACGACGACCCGGCGGCCGAACTGCACGGCTGGTACGGGCGTTTCCACTACTTCCGGCCCGACGAAGTCGAGCCGCTCGGGGGCACCGACGTCCCGGACCCAGCGGCGGCTGAAGAGCCGTCCCCGGGACCCACTCCATCGGAGGCCTAGCACATGAGCACCAGCAAGAACGGCACCACGGCCGTCGCCGGCGAGGCCGGCCGAGCCGGCGAACACCAGGGGTTCGACGAGATCACCATCCTCTGGATCTCCGAAGGCATGAGCTGCGACGGCGACACCGTCTCCGTGACGGCCGCCGACCAGCCCTCCATCGAGGACCTGGTCCTGGGCCTGATCCCGGGGATCCCGAAGGTCAACCTGGTGAACAAGGTGCTCTCGCCGAGCCTGGGCGGCGAGGACTTCCTCGCTCCCTACCGGAAGGCGGCGCGGGGCGAGCTGGAGCCGTTCATCCTCGTCATCGAGGGCTCCATCCCGAACCAGAACATCATCGAGGGCGAGGGCTACTGGACGTCCTTCGGCAACGACCCGGAGACGGGTCAGCCGCAGACCCTCAACGACTGGATCGACGAACTGGCGCCCCGGGCCTGGGCGGTGGTGGCCGTCGGCACCTGCGCCACCTTCGGCGGCATCCACGCGATGGCCGGCAACCCGACCGGCGCCATGGGCCTCGCGGACTACCTCGGCTGGGACTTCAAGTCGCAGGCCGGGCTGCCGGTGGTGAACATCCCGGGCTGCCCGGTACAGCCGGAGAACTTCATGGAGACCCTGGTCTGGGTGCTCTACCACGCCGCCGGCACCGCGCCCCCGCCGCCGCTGGACCACATGCTGCGGCCGCAGTGGCTGTTCGGGCGCACGGTGCACGAGGGCTGCGACCGAGGCTCGTACTACGAGCAGGCGTCCTTCGCGACGGACTACAACTCGCCCAAGTGCCTGGTCAAGACGGGCTGCTGGGGTCCGGTCGTGAACTGCAACGTGCCCAAGCGGGGCTGGATGGCCGGCATCGGCGGCTGCCCGAACGTCGGCGGTATCTGCATCGGCTGCACCATGCCGGGCTTCCCGGACGCGTTCATGCCGTTCATGGACGAGCCGCCCGGCGGCACCCTCTCCTCGCTTGCGATCAAGCCGTACGGGGCGGTCATCCGCAGGCTGCGCGGCTTCACCAACGACCTGGTCAACCACGAGCCGAAGTGGCGCCACAACAAGCGCAAGCTCACCAGCGGCTACGCCCCGCGCTGGCGCCCCTGACGCACCACGGCCAGTCCCCCCACCCCCGTCCCCCCACAGCAAAGGTCAGCGAACGCCGATGACAACCGAGGCCCGGCAAAAGGGGCGCAAGCCCGCGCAGATCGTGGACATGTCCTGGGATCCGATCACTCGGATCATCGGAAACCTGGGCATCTACACGAAGATCGACTTCGCCAACCGGGAGGTGGTGGAGTGTCACAGCACCTCCTCCCTCTTCCGCGGCTACTCCGTCTTCATGAAGGGGAAGGACCCGCGCGACGCAGGGTTCATCACCTCCCGTATCTGCGGCATCTGCGGCGACAACCACACGACGTGCTCCGACTACGCCCAGCAGATGGCGTACGGCGTGAAGCCGCCGCCGCTCGCCGAGCACATCGTCAACCTCGGCGAAGCGGCCGAGTACATGTTCGACCACACGATCTTCCAGGACAACCTGGTCTTCGTGGACTTCTGCGAGCAGATGGTCAAGGCCACCAACCCGAGCGTCCTGGCCCGCGCGCAGAAGACCAACGCGCCGCGCGGTGACATCCACGGCTACCGGACCATCGCCGACATCATGAAGGCCTTCAACCCCTTCGAGGGCGAGGTCTACAAGGAGGCCCTGAAGGTCTCCCGTACCACTCGCGAGATGTTCTGCCTGATGGAGGGCCGGCACGTCCACCCCTCCACCCTCTATCCGGGCGGTGTCGGCACCATGCCGTCGCCGACCGCGTTCACCGACTACCTGAGCCGGCTGATGCACGTCATCGACTTCGTGAAGAAGGCCGTCGCCATGAACGACGACGTCTTCGACTTCTTCTACGAGGCGCTGCCCGGCTACGAGGAGGTCGGCAAGCGCCGTATCCTCCTGGGCTGCTGGGGCGCCTGGCAGGACCCGAAGGTCGTCGACTACCGCTACGAGAACATGGAGCGCTGGGGACGGGCGATGTACGTCACCCCGGGCATCGTGGTCGACGGCGAGCTGGTCACCAACAGCCTGGTCGACATCAACCTGGGCCTGAGGATCATGCTGGGCAGCTCCTTCTACGAGGACTGGGTGAACGAGGACCCCTTCGTCACCCACGACCCGCTCGGCAACCCCGTCGACATGCGGCACCCGTGGAACCAGACGACGCTCCCGGTGCCGCAGAAGCGGGACTTCGAGGGCAACTACAGCTGGGTGATGAGCCCCCGCTGGTACGACCAGCGCACCGGGGACCACCTGGCCCTGGACACCGGCGGCGGCCCGCTGGCCCGGCTCTGGTCGACCGCGCTGAGCGGCATCGTCGACACGCCGTACATCAAGGCCACCGGCACCAGCGTCCGGATCTCCCTGCCCAAGGGGGCGAGCCTGCCGGAGACCACGCTGGAGTGGAAGATCCCGAAGTGGTCGAACACCCTCGAACGCGACCGTGCCCGGCCGTACTTCGTCGCGTACGCGGCCGCCATGGCCCTGCAGTTCCTGGACGAGGCGATGGGCCTGGTCCGGTCCGGCGACACCAAGGTGTTCGAGGACTTCGAGGTGCCGGACGAGGCGATCGGCTGCGGCTTCCACGAGGCCGTGCGCGGGGTCCTCTCGCACCACCTGGTGATCAAGGACAAGAAGATCGCCAACTACCACCCGTACCCACCGACCCCGTGGAACGCCAGCCCGCGGGACAAGTTCGGCACCCCGGGCCCGTACGAGGACGCCGTCATGGGCCAGCCGATCTTCGAGGAGAACGGCCCGGACGACTTCAAGGGCGTCGACATCATGCGCACGGTCCGCAGCTTCGACCCCTGCCTGCCGTGCGGTGTCCACATGTACACGGGCAAGGGCAAGACGCTGAGCGTCACCCACTCGCCGGTGTACGGGGCGAACCATGGCTGACGGACGGCTCGACGGCCCGGCGGTCGAGTCCCGGCTGGCCCGGCTCGACGGGCTGCTGGAGAGCCTGGAGTCCGCTCCGGGGCCGACCGGCGGCTCGGCCGTGGAGGCGGTACGGCTGCTGACCGAGGTCTACGGCGAGGCGCTCGCCCGCGTCCTCGACCACGCGGACGCGCCCCTGGCCGAGCGGCTCGCCGACGACGAGCTGCTCGACCACCTCATGGTCCTGCACGACATCCACCCGGACTCGCCCGAGCGCCGGGCCGCCCGCGCGGTCGAGCGGCTGCGTCCCGCCGTGCGGGAGCGCGGCGGTGACGTCGAGTGGGCCGGGGTGGAGGGCGCGGTGGGCCGGGTGCGGCTGGCCACGGGCGGCGGTTGCGGCTCGGGGTGCGGCGGAGGTACCACGGAGGTGACCGACGCCGTCCGGGAGGCGGTGCTCGCCGCGGCCCCCGAGCTCGCCGACGTGCAGCCGGTGCCCGAGACCCCGGCGCCCGCCTTCGTCCCCCTGGACTCCCTGCGCCGGCCGCAGGAGGCCCGGTGACCACCCGGACACCGACCGGCGGAGCCCTGGCCCGCCTCATCCGTTCCTCGGCCGACCGGCAGCCGGCGGCCGGGGCGGAGGTGTGCGACCTGTGCGCCGAACCGCTGTCCGAGGACCACCCGCATCTCTACGACACCGGGCAGGCCGAGGTCCGCTGCGCGTGCCGCGCCTGCTCGGTGCTGTTCGCCGACGCCCGGCAGGGCACCGGCGCGGGCGACGGCCAGTTCCGGCTGATCCCGACCCGCCGGGTCCGCCTCCCGAAGGTCGACACCGCGGCCCTCGGGGTCCCGGTCGGCCTGGTCTTCTTCGTGCCGCGCGCCGACGGCTCGGTCACCGCGGAGGGGCCGAGCCCGGCCGGGGCCATGCGCTGGGAGGTGGCGGCGGCGGCCTGGCAGCGGGCGGTGGCCGGCTGTCCTCCGCTGGCCGGCATGACCCCCGATGTCGAGGCGCTGCTGGTCAACACGGTGCACGGCCTCGACCACCACTGGATCGTCCCGGTCGACGACTGCTTCCGCATGCTCGCGGTCGTCCGCCGGGAGTGGCGCGGCCTGTCCGGCGGTGGCCGGATGTGGCCGGCCGTGGAGCGTTTCTTCGAGGAGCTCACCGAGCGGCCCTGAGCCGAACGGCCTCGAGGAACGGCAGCACAGGAAGGCTCAGGAAGGAGAACCCCATGGGCAGCATCAGAGTCGGCCGCGCCCAGGCGAGGCCCGACACGCCGTCCCACGTGCCCGGCATGCACCAGGGCAACAGGGGCCCCTACACGAAGCAGACAGGACACCACCCGGACGGCACCGCCGACGCGCGGCGCTCGACCAACATCCACTGGAAGCGGCACGACGTGCTGCTGGACGTGATGCCGAACATCCCGCCCGGATGACCCAGAGCGACCCAGAACGACAGGGAGTTCCCGCATGAAGATGCAACGCAAGAGAACAGGTACGGCGGCCCAGCGCGTGCTGACCGCCGAGGTCGCCGTGGTGGGCGCGCTGCTGGTGGCGCTGTTCGTCACCGAGATCCCCAGCATGATGCGTGAGATGAGGATCTGGCGGATCGCCGGCGGGCTGCGCGCCGGTCACCGGTATCCGTGAGCCGGACGTGCACGAGCTGTCGATCGCGACCGCGATCGTGGAGCAGGCCGACGAGTGGGCCCGGGCGGACGGCGCGGACCACGTCTGTGCGGTGACCGTCCGGGTCGGCGAACTGTCCGGGGTCGTCCCCGACGCCCTGGACTTCGCCTTCGAGGTGGCCCGCGACGGCACCGCGCTCGCCGGGGCCCGGCTGGTGGTCGAGCAGGTGACCGCGCGGGCCTGGTGCGAGCCGTGCGCCGAGGAGTTCGCCGTGGGCATGCCGCCGTTCTTCTGGTGCCCGCACTGCGACCGTCCCTCCACCGAGCTGCGCAGCGGCCGGGAGCTGGAGATCACCGCGGTCGAATGACCCTGCCGGTGTCCGGGACACCCCGGGCACCGGCGGAGTCGTCGCCCTGTCTTCGGGAGATGTCTTCAGCAGATGCGCGGGAGCTGCTCCCCGAGCGGGAGATCGACGACCCGGGTGCCGCCGAGTCCGGTCGCCACCACGACCATGCCGGGGTGCTCGGTCACGCACTCCCCGATCCGGGTCGCGCCGGCCCCCTGCGGATGGGAGCGCATCGCCTCCAGCACCGCGTCGGCGTCCGTCGGCGGGACGAAGGCCACGAGCCTGCCCTCGTTGGCGACGTAGAGCGGGTCCAGGCCGAGGAACCCGCAGGCGTTCGCGACCGCCTCCGGTACCGGCAGGGCGCGCTCGGTGAGCCGTACGCCGGTTCCCGAGGCACGGGCGATCTCGTTCAGGGAGGCGGCCAGGCCGCCGCGGGTCGGGTCGCGCAGGACGTGGACGTCGGGGGTGACGTCCAGCATGGTCGCGACCAGGTCGGCCAGCGGCGCGGTGTCGCTGGCGATCTCGACGCCGAACTCCAGCCCCTCGCGCACGCTGAGCACGGCGACGCCGTGCAGGCCGATCGGTCCGCTGACGATGACGGCGTCGCCGGGCCGGGCCCGCTGCGGCCGGATGTCGACCCGCTCGGGGACGAGGCCGACGCCGGCGGTGGTGACGTACACCCCGTCCCCGTGGCCGCTCTCTACGACCTTGGTGTCGCCGGTGGCGATGGTGACTCCGGCCGTCTCGGCGGCCGCGCCCATGGCGCGCGCGATGCGTTCGACGACGGCCAGCTCGACGCCCTCCTCCAGGACGAAGGCGGCGGAGAGGTAGGCGGGCCGGGCGCCGCTCATCGCCAGGTCGTTGACGGTGCCGTTGACGGCGAGGTCGCCGAGGCAGCCGCCTGGGAAGAACAGCGGCCGTACGACGTAGGAGTCGGTGGAGAGCGCGAGGCGGGCGCCGCCGAGGTGGAGGACGGCGGAGTCGGTCATCCCGGCGAGCAGGGCGTTGCCGTAGGCGGGGGCGAAGATCTGCTCGATCAGTTCGGCGGAGAGGGCGCCGCCTCCGCCGTGGCCCATCACCACGACCGGCTGGTCGCGGATCGGCGCCGGGCAGCTCCAGTTCGCGGGGTCGACGACGGTCTGCTCAGCCAACGGGGTTCATCTCCTCGCGCGGGAGCGCCGGTTCGTTCATCCGGCGGTAGAGGTAGTAGGCGGCGCAGGCGCCCTCGCTGGAGACCATGGTGGCGCCGAGCGGGGTGCGCGGGGTGCAGGTGGTGCCGAAGGCCGCGCAGTCGGTGGGTTTGATGAGCCCCTGCAGGACTTCGCCGGCCCGGCACTCGGCGGGTTCCTCGGTGCGGATGCCGGTGACGTCGAAGCGGTGCTCGGCGTCGAAGTCGCGGTAGGCCTCGCTCAGCCGCCAGCCGCTGGCGGGGATGCGGCCGATGCCGCGCCAGGAGCGGTCGGTGACCTCGAAGACCTCCTCGATCATGCGGACGGCGGCCTGGTTGCCGTCGGCGCGCACGGCACGGGCGTAGGCGTTCTCCACCCGGTGCTCACCGCGCTCCAGCTGGCCCACCGTGCGGCGGATGCCCTCCAGGATGTCGAGGGGTTCGAACCCGGTGACGACGATGGGGACCCGGTGCCGTTCGGCGAGTTCGGGGTACTCGGCCATGCCCATCACGCTGCACACGTGTCCGGCGGCCAGGAAGCCCTGCACCCGGCAGGCGGGGGCGGTCATGATGGCCTCGATGGCCGGGGGGACCCGGACATGGGAGACCAGGAGGGTGAAGTTGGCCAGGCCGAGGCGCTTGGCCTGGTGGACGGCCATGGCGTTGGCGGGGGCGGTGGTCTCGAAGCCGATGGCGAAGAACACCACCTGCCTGTCCGGGTGGCGGCGGGCGAGCTGGAGCGCGTCGAGCGGCGAGTAGACCACGCGGACGTCACCGCCCTCGCCCTTGACCCGGAACAGGTCCCGGTCGGTGCCGGGGACGCGGAGCATGTCGCCGAAGGAGCAGAAGATCACGTCGGGGCGGGCGGCGATCTCCAGTGCCTTGTCGATGCACTCCAGCGGGGTCACGCAGACCGGGCAGCCCGGCCCGTGGATCAGCTCGACCTGTTCCGGGAGGAGTTGGTCGATGCCGTGCCGGATGATGGAGTGCGTCTGGCCTCCGCACACCTCCATCAGGGCCCAGGGCCGGGTGGCGGTGGCCCGGATCTCGTCCAGCAGCCGGCGGGCCAGCTTGGGGTCGTTGAACTCGTCGAGGTACTTCACCGGGCCTCGCTCCCCTCGGTCTCCTCGGCCGCCTGACGGGCCGCCTGCTGCCAGGCGTCGCCGAACTCCTCCTCCAGGAGCCCCAGTTCCTCGAAGAGCCGGAGGGAGGCCAGGGCCGACTCCTCGTCGAGGCGCTGCAGGGCGAAGCCCACGTGGACGATGACGTACTCGCCGACCTTGACGTCCGACACGTACTCCAGACACGCCTGCTTCTGCACCCCGCCGAAGTCGATCAGGCCGGTGAGCGGATCGGCGGTGTCGTCGATGCTCACGACTCTGCCGGGCACTGCCAAACACATGGGTCACTCCGTCTCGTCGCTGACTGCCTTGCGTCGGTCGTCGTCGGGTCGCTGCCCGTGGGCCGCGACCACCAGTTGCCCGAGCGCCAGTCCGCCGTCGTTCGGCGGGACTTCGCCGTGCCGCAGGACCGTGAATCCGGCGCCGTGCAGCAGGTCCGCGCTCGCGTCTTCGAGGAGCGCGTTGGCGAACACGCCTCCGGTGAGGGCGACAGTGGTCAGCCCGGTGGCCCGGCGCGCCCCGCGGCACAGGTCCAGGACGGCGCGGGCCACCCCGCGGTGGAAGCGGGCCGCGATCACCGGCACCGGAGTGCCGCGCCGCAGGTCGGCGACGATCGCGCGCAGCGCCGGGGCCGGGTCGAAGCGGTCGCCGAAGGGGTACGCGGCCGGCTCCGTGCCCCAGGCCGCGCAGGCCTGCGCCTCCAGCTCCAGGGCGGCCTGGGCCTCGTACCCGGCGCGGTGGCACACGCCCGCGAGGGAGGACACGGCGTCGAAGAGGCGCCCCATGCTGGAGGTGGCCACGCAGCCGACCTGGCTCGGCAACTGCCTCTCCAGCAAACGGAGTTCGTCGAGGGAGCAGGCGGCGACACTGGGCAGGTCGGCGTCCCAGGGCAGGCCTGCCGCCCACAGCCGGGCCAGTGCCGTCCGGCACGGGTTGGCGACGCCCGCGTCCCCGCCGGGCAGCGGTGCCGGGGCGAGGTGGGCGAGGCGCCGGAAGCCGGTGTAGTCGGCGAGGAGCACCTCACCGCCCCAGACGGTACCGTCCTCGCCGTAGCCGGTGCCGTCGAAGGCGACGCCGATGACGGGTGTGGTGCCGTCGAGACCCGCCTCGGCCATGGCGGAGGCGATGTGGGCGTGGTGGTGCTGGACGAGCACCGGTCTGCCGAGCGCCAGTCGGGTGGCTCGGCGGCGGGCCCAGGCGGTCGAGTGGTAGCCGGGGTGGCGGTCCGCGGCGACGGTTTCGGGGCGGATCCCGGTCAGCCGGCGCACGTGCCGTTCCGCCCGGACGGCCGCCTCCAGGGTGGCCAGGTCGCCCATGTCGCCGATGTGCGGCCCGAACCAGGCCAGGTCGCCCTCGCCGACGCACAGCGCGTTCTTGAGGTCGCCGCCGACCGCGAGTGCGGGCCGCACCGGGACCGGCAGGCGCAGCGGGCGGGGCGCGTATCCGCGGGAGCGGCGCAGGACCTGCTCGGTGCCGTCG
Source organism: Streptomyces sp. NPDC013157 (assembly GCF_042899865.1). Taxonomy (NCBI): domain Bacteria; kingdom Bacillati; phylum Actinomycetota; class Actinomycetes; order Kitasatosporales; family Streptomycetaceae; genus Streptomyces; species Streptomyces sp. NPDC013157. The sequence continues at coordinate 604,374 of NZ_JBIBAK010000002.1, forward strand.
GCGCGGACCCGCAGCAGCGAGTCGTCGCACGGCGAGGCGATGGGCCGGTCGTGGGCGAGCCAGGCGTCGGTCAGTCCGAACAGCCGGGTCAGCGCCTCGTCGTCGTCCGTGACGATGGGCTCCCCCGAGCGGTTGCCGCTGGTCATGACCAGGACGCGGGGGCCGGGCGGGTCGCCGGGGAGGCCGAAGAGGAGGGTGTGTACCGGCGTGTACGGCAGCATGACGCCGAGGTGCGGGCTGCCGGGGCAGACGCCGGGGGCGAGCCCGGCGGCGGGGCGGGGGCGGAGCAGGACGATGGGGCGCCGGGGGCTGGTGAGCGCGGCCCGCTCGGCCGTCCCGACCTCGGCGATCCGCTCCGCCTCGGCGAGGTCCGCGCACATCACCGCGAACGGCTTGTCGCCGCGCGCCTTGCGGGTGCGCAGCGTGTCCACGGCCCGGGCGTCGGAGGCGTCGCAGGCCAGGTGGTAGCCGCCGACGCCCTTCACGGCGACGACCCGTCCGTCGGCGAGCAGTTCTCGCGCCCGTGAGAGGGCGTCACCGTCGCGGGCGGCTCTCACCCCGCTGCCGGCGGCGGGCACCAGCCGCAGCCGGGGGCCGCACTCCGGGCAGGCCACCGGCTGGGCGTGGAAGCGGCGGTCGGCCGGGGCGTCGTACTCCCGGGTGCAGGCCGGGCACATGGGGAAGCCGGACATGGTGGTGACCGCGCGGTCGTACGGCATGCCGGTGGCGATGGTGAAGCGGGGGCCGCAGTGGGTGCAGGTGATGAAGGGGTGGCGGTGCCGGCGGTCGGCCGGATCGGCCAGTTCACGCAGGCAGTCGGCGCAGGTCGCGGTGTCGGGCGGGAGGAGGGTGCGGCCCGGCGCGGACTGCTCGGTGGCGCAGATGGTGAAACCGTCCTCGGCCCCGGTGGCCGGTACCTCCTCGACGGCCACGGCCGTCACGGTGGCCAGCGGCGGCGGCTCACCGGCGAGCCGCGCGCAGAACCGCTCGACGCCGGCCGCCGCGCCCTCGACCTCGATGAGCACCCCGCCGGCCGTGTTGCTGACGAACCCGGTGAGCGCCAGGTCGGCGGCCAGCCGGTGGACGTACGGGCGGAAACCCACGCCCTGTACGGTCCCGCGCACCGTGACGCGTCGGCGGACCGCCGCCGTCGTCGTGGGCGCCGTCACGAGGCGGTCGGGGCGTGGACGTGGCCGTGCGGGTGCGGGGCGAGCGGCGGCCGGTGCGCCGGGGCGCCGTCCCGTGCGGCGAGCACCCGCTCCAGGATCGTGTCGACGCCTTCCCCGGTGCGGGCGCAGGAGCGCACGATCTCCACCCCGGGGTTGACCCGCCGCACCTGCTCGGCGAAGGCGGTCCCGTCGAAGCCGGCCGGTCCGGCGAGGTCGGTCTTGGTGAGCACGACCAGGTGCGCGGAGCCGAAGGCGGTGGGGTACTTGGCGGGCTTGTCCTCGCCCTCGGTCACCGCCATCAGCACGATCCGCAGGTGCTCGCCGAGGTCGTAGGAGGCCGGGCAGACCAGGTTGCCGACGTTCTCCACGAACAGCAGCGCGGTGTCCGGCGGCAGCCAGCCCTCCAGGTGGCCGCGGACCTGCCGGGCCTCCAGGTGACACAGCCCGTCGGTGAGCAGTTGTTTCACCGGCGCTCCCGAACGGGCCAGGCGCTTCGCGTCGTTCTCGGTGGCGAGGTCGGCGGTGAAGGCGGCGACGGACACGCCCCGCTCCCCCGCCCGGGCCAGCACCCGGGCGAGCAGTTCGGTCTTGCCGCTGCCGGGGCTGGAGAGCAGGTTCACCACCCCGACGCCGCGCGCGGCCAGGTCGCTGCGCAGGCTCGCGGCCAGGCCGTCGTTCCTGGCCAGGACGGCCCGGGTGACCTCCTCGGACTGACACATGGGGACTCCGCTCTGGTGATGCCGTTCGTCTGCCGCGGGCCGGTGCGGGCTGGACGCGCCCGCGCGGCGGTAGCCGCACATCGGTTCGGCCCCGCACCCCCGACGGGGCGCGGTTCCGCAGCCGGCTTCACCGGGTCCGCTCAGCGATCCTCCGCGCCGGTGGCGGTTGTCGGCGGGCGACCGGCCGCGGCGGGGGCCGCGGATTCCTCCGGGCGGTCCAACGCGGGCGTCGCCAGGGGGTCCGCGAGCAGCGCCGGGACCAGGGTGTGCAGCGCCGTGACGGCCCGGCCGACCGCGTCCCGGACGGGTGCGCTCAGCCCGGGGGCGATGTCCTCGTCGCCGCGCGGCAGCTCCCCGGGCTCACAGGCGAGCACCAGGACACGGGGCAGGGCCTCCTCGCCGAGGTGTGCGGCGAGGGCGAGGACCTTCGCCGGGTCCATGCCGTGCGCCTCGGGCGGGGCCGCGGGGCGGCCGTCGGGGAGTTCGGGCTCGACGAGGGTGAGGGTGCCGGGGCGCTCGCCGCGGGCCGCCGCGTCCACGAGCACGACCACCGGCCAGCCGTCGAGCAGCGCGTAGGCGAGGTCCATGCCCCGGATGCCGTAGTCCCGGACCTGCGCCTCGGGCGGCAGCGGGCGCTGCTCCAGGGCGCGGATCACCTCCGGGCCGAACGCGTCGTCGCCGAGGAAGATGTTACCGACGCCCGCCACCAGCAGCCGCGTCACCGGACACCGCCCGGGACCTTGCGCACGAAGTCGGAGCGCAGCGAGTGGTAGGCGGCGTCCGGGTCGAAGAACAGGGCGTGCATCCGGGCGAGTTCGTCCCTCCGGTACGCGGCGAGCGGCCGTTCGTCCTCGTCGGCCCGGCGCGCCGCGGCCTTGGCTGCGATCCGGCGGTCGAGATCCGCGGTGCCGGCGAGCTCGGCCGCCAGCCGCTCGACCTCGGCGCTGAAGCCCTGCGCGGGGACCGGCAGCAGCCGGTCGACGAGCCCGGTCCGGGCGGCGGCCGCGGCGCTGACCGGCCGGGCCTCCTCCGTCAGCCGCCGGGCGGTGCCGGCGCCGACGCGGCGGGGCAGCGAGTACGTCCAGAACTCCGAGCCGTACAGGCCCATCCGCCGGTAGTGCGGGTTGAGGACCGCACCGGCCCTGCACCAGACCTCGTCGGCGGCGAGGGCGAGCATGACGCCGCCGGCCGCCGCGTTGCCGCCGAGCGCGGCCACGACGAGCCGGTCGGTGGTCCGCAGCACGGCCTCGACCAGGTCGTCCATGGCGTCGAGGTTGGTCCAGGACTCCTCGGCGGGGTCCGGGGCGGCCTCGATGACGTTGAGGTGGATGCCGTTGGAGAAGAAGTCGCGCCGGCCGCCGAGCACCAGGACCCGGGTGGGCCGGGCGAGGGCGTACCGGTAGGCGGTGAGCAGGCGCCGGCAGTGGTCGGTGCTCATCGCGCCGCCGGGGAAGGAGAAGCTGACGAGGCCGACGTCGCCGTGCTGCCGGTAGCGGATGTCGGTCCAGGTGCGGCGGTGCGGGGGCAGTTCCAGCGGGGCGGGGCTCTCGGGGAGGTCCGGGGCGGCGAGGACGTCGGTGGCGGGGCGGCGGAAGGGGGCCGGGTCGCCGGAGTTCCTGCGCGGGCGCAGCTCGGGGATCCAGACGGCGCCGTCGCGGGTGGCCCGGCAGACCGCGCCCGCCCGCGCCGCCAGCAACTCGCCGGGTTCTCCGCGCAGTTCGTCCTCCGGGTGGCCGCCGTGCAGGAACACCTCACGGCCGCGGAGTTCGTCCAGCACCCCCGGCTGCGAGTCGGCCCCGCGCAGCTTGCGCAGCACCGTCGCGGTGTCGTCGGCCGCCCAGTCGATCCGCCGCCGCTCCTGCCGGAAGACGTCCCGCCAGACGACCTTGGCGTGGATCGCGGGATCGCTCTGCGGGCGCGGCTTGTACGAGCCGTCCGCGTACCGTCGTACGGCCCGGTGGACGGCGGTGAGGGCGGCGTCGGCGGCCTCGTTGCGGTAGAGGTCGCTCTTGCCGACCGGCGCCACCGAGAAGGTCTCGCTCGCCCAGACCGCGCCCGCGTCCATGGCCGCCTCGGCCTGGAGGACGGTCACCCCCCACTCGGCAGCCTGTTCGGCGACGGCCCAGTCGAGGGAGGAGGGGCCCCGGTCGCCGAGCGGTCCCGGATGGACGATCAGGCAGGTGTGCAGCTGCCAGACGTCCTCCGGGAGTGCCGTCCTGAGCATCGGCGCGACGATCAGGTCCGGGCACCGGTCCCGTACGGCGCGGCGGACGGCGTCGGGGCCCTGGCCGGCCAGGACGACGTCCACCCGGTGGCCGAGGTCGGAGAGTTCGGCGTGGACCCGTTGGGACAGGCTGTTGAACGCGCTTGCGACGAGCAGAATGTCCATGGTGCGGCATATTCGCCGCTTCAGCGGCTCCCGGGAAGGACCCGCGCGGCGTTTCGCCGGCCGTCCTGCGCCGCGCGGTGCTTCCCCGCCTGTTCCGGGCGCCCTTCCCGCGTCCGGAACGCCCACTCCATCCCGGGCTCCCTCACCCACCGGAAGACCCGGCGCACGGGCGGCGTGCACAGCAGGGTCACCACCACGGCGGCGACGACGGCGGCGGTCACCGCGCCCAGCGGGCCGCGCATCCAGTCCGGGTCGTACCAGTGGGCGGGCTTGGCGCTCTGCGCGACGAAGCCGTGCAGCAGGTAGCCGTAGAGGGTGCCGGCGCCGAGGGCGGTGAACCAGGTGCGGCGGCCCGGGACCCAGGCGAGGAAGCAGGCGGCCAGCACCAGGGAGCAGCCGAAGGTGGCGAGGGTCATGACGGGCCCGTACCAGGCGGGCACGCCGAGCTGCTCGGCGCTGTCGCGGTGGAAGAACCAGCGGTAGCCCAGGTGCGACACCGACCAGTACGCCACGGCGAGGGCGCAGCAGACGACGGGCACGGCGCACAGCCGCACGCTCCAGCGGCGCACCAGGCTGAAGTGCTCCGGCCGCAGGTACAGGCCGAGCACGAAGTACGGCAGGAACTGCAGGACCCGCTGCAGGTCGAGGTCGGTGCCGATGGACGACGACAGGCTCGCGAGCATCGCTGTGGCGAGCGCGACGGGCAGCGGCCACCGCAGCTGCCGCCAGATCGGCGTGGTCAGCCGCCAGATGAACAGGGCCGCCAAAAACCAGGTCAGGTACAGCGGGTTCAGCAGGCTGATCTCGCGGTCCGGGGCGTGGTCGCTCCAGCGGGTGAAGAGGGTGTAGGCGACCTCGAACACCACGTAGGGCACGGCGACCGAGGTGACCAGCCGCCTGATCCGGGCCGGGCTCGCGTCGAAGCTGCGGGAGAAGTACCCGGCGATGACGATGAACACCGGCATGTGGAAGGCGTACACGAACGTGTAGAGCGCGGTGACGGTACGGCTGTCCTAGCGCAGCGGCTCCCAGGCGTGCCCGACGGCCACCAGCACGATCGCCAGGTACTTCGCGTTGTCGAAGTAGGCGTCCCGGCGGGCCGCCGGGGGGCCGCTGCGGATGGCCGGGGCCGGGCGGGGCGGCTCCGGGCGGGGCGGCGGGACCGATGTGCGGTCCGCGGTGGACTCGGGGGCCGTGTCGACGGGCGACGACGTGACGGCCGTGGTTGCTGTGGCGCGGGAGCCGGACAGACCGGAACACCTCTCATGGGGCATGTGCTTCGGGGAGCGGCGGGAACGGGGCGGTACTCCGGTCACGCTGCTCTCCGGAATCCGCCCGGGGTAAACCCGTCGTGATGTTCAGACGTCGGAGCGGGAAACAGAGACCGTCCGCCGGGCACGTGACGCGAGGATGGGGGGCGCCCGTGCCGACCGATCCCTCTTTGGAGCGTGCCGCGTGACGTCGTCGGACCGTGTCTCCGAACGATTCCGGGAACTGCTGGACACCCGCCCGGAGATCCTGCGGGAGGCCGCGGAGGACTTCGGCCACCTGGTGTGCGCACCGCCGCTGGGCGTGCTGCGGCCCCGGTCGGCGGCCGGGGTCGGGGAGGCGCTGGCGTATGCCGGGCCGCGCGGGATCCCGGTGGCGGCGCGGGCCGGCGGTCATTCGATGTACGGCCAGGGGCAGGCGCGCGGCGGGATCGTCCTCGACCTGCGCGAGCTGGGCACGGTGGGTCCGGTGACCGGGGACCGGGTGGAGGTGCAGGCGGGTGCGCTGTGGCGGGACGTGCTCGCGGCGACCCTGCCGTACGGGCTCGCGCCCCCCGTCCTCACCGACTACCTCGGTGCCGGTGTCGGCGGTGTGCTGAGCGTCGGCGGGCTGGGTGGCGCGAGTCACCGGCACGGCCTGGTCGCGGACTCCGTGCTGGAGCTGGAGGTGGTGACCGGCGCCGGCGAGCACCTGGTCTGTTCGCCGGAACGGCACGGCGCCCTCTTCCACGCGGTCCTGGCCGGCCTGGGGCAGGTGGCCGTCATCGTCCGGGCCACCCTGCGCCTGGTGCCCGCGCCCGCCCTGGTCCGCCGCTACTGCCTGTACTACCCCGTCCTCGACGCCTACCTGGCCGACCAGCGCCTGCTGGCGACGGACCGGCGCTTCGCCCACCTCGAAGGCCAGGCCCGCCCGACCGAGGACACCGCCGACGACTGGACGTACATGGTGGAGGCGGTGGCCGCCCACGAAGGAGCGACCCCGCCCGACGACCGGACCCTCCTCGGTGGCCTCTCCTTCGTCGCCTCCGAGGTCGAGGACCTCGGATACGCCGAGTTCGCGAACCGGGTCGCCACCGACGAGGAGGTCCTGCGCGCGACCGGCGAGTGGCTGCACCCGCACCCGTGGCTGAACCTCCTGCTCGCCGAGGACACCGCGGCGTCCGTCGTGACCGACGTCCTCGCCGCCCCGGGCTTCCGGGACCTGCGCGACAACGGCCTGGTCCTGCTCTACCCCCTGCTCACCCGCACCCTGCGGGCCCCGCTGTTCCGCCGCCCGCGCGGCGAGGTCGTCCATCTCCTCGCCCTGCTGCGCACCGCCGCCCCGGGCACGGCCGACCCGATGGTGGCCGCCAACCGCACGGCGTACGAGCACGCGCGGGCGAAGGGCGCGGTCGCCTATCCGGCCAACGCGCTGCCGATGTCCCCCGGTGACTGGCGGGAGCACTACGGCAGCCGGTGGAGTGCCCTGGCCGAGGCGAAGCGCCGCCACGACCCGCAGGACGTCCTGGGCCGGGGGCACGGCATGGGCTGGTGAACGGCGTCGCCGAAATTCCGTGCCCCGGGGTGTCGATTGCGCGGGGTGCCGTTCGTCGGTGGGGTGTAGGAAGCTCTTGAGGACCGGGAGGAACGATGAAGTACATGCTGCTGGTCTGCGGCGACGACACCGCCGACGCGTCCGGGATGGCGCCGGTCGAACCCTGGGTGGAGGAGCACGGCGTCCGGAGCGGGGCGCGGCTGTACGGCCACCGGCTGCAGCTGCCGGACCGGGCCGTCACCGTGCGGGTGCGGGACGGCGAGGTGCTGCGGACCGACGGACCGTTCGCGGAGACCAAGGAGTACGTGGCCGGGTTCGACGTCGTCGACTGCGACAGCCTGGAGGAGGCCGTGCGGATCGCCGCCGCACACCCCGTGGCCACCATCGGGGCCATGGAGGTGCGCCCGTTCTGGGACGAGGGGCTCATGGAGGACGCGGAGACGGCCGTCCGCCGTCTCGACGCCGAACTGACCGCGGCCGCCCACGACCGGGACGTCGACCGGATGGTGGCCTGCTACGCGCCCGACGCGGAGGTCTTCGGGCCGGCCGGTGCGGAGGTGCAGTCGGGGATCGGCGCGCTGCGCAAGGCGGTCGAGGCGTGGTTCGCGAGGCTGGCCGGGCCGGTCCACCGCGAGGTGCTCGAACTCCGCGTGCGGCCCGGGGAGGGCAGCACCTTCAGCCACGCCCTGGTCCGGATCCACGGCACCCGGGTGACCGGGGAGCCCCTGGACCGGGTGGTGCGTGCGACCACCGGCTACCGGGACACCGGTTTCAGCTGGCTGATCGCCCATGAACACGTCTCGGTGCCCCTGGAGGCGAAGCGGTCATGAAGTACGTCATGTTCATCTGCACGCCCGTCGGCGGCGAGGAGCTGAGCCCCGCCGAGATCGCCGAGGACCCGCGCTTCACCTCGTACGTCCAGGAGGTGCGCGGCCGTGACGTCGTCAGGGGCGGTGCCCGGCTGCGGCCCGGCGCCGACGCGACCACCGTGCGGGTCCAGGGCGACGAGGTACTGCTGAGCGACGGGCCGTTCGCCGAGACCAAGGAGTACATCGCGGGCTTCGACGTCGTCGAGGTCGCCGACCTCGACGAGGCGATCGCGCTGGCCGCACGGCACCCCGCGGCGCTCGCCGGCGGCTCGGTAGAGGTCCGGCCGGTCTGGGAGTGAGCACCACGGACGAGGTCGAGGCGGCCGTCGCCGCCGCGTTCCGTGAGGAGTGGGCCCAGGTCGTCGCCACCCTGATCCGGGTGACCGGCGACTGGGACCTCGCCGAGGAGTGCGCGCAGGACGCCTTCGCCCAGGCGCTGGAACGGTGGCGGGGCGACGGAGTGCCGGGCCGCCCCGGCGCCTGGCTGACCACGACCGCCCGCAACCGCGCCCTGGACGTGCTGCGCCGGGAGGCGGTGGGGGCCAGGAAGCTGCGGGAGGCGGCGGTGCTGGCACGGGACGAGGAGCCGTACGACCCGTTCGATCCATACGATCCGTACGGCCCGTTCGGCGGAGGGGACGGCAGCGGCGTGGCGGACGACCGGCTGCGGCTGGTCTTCACCTGCTGCCACCCGGCGCTGCCGATCGAGGCCCGGGTCGCGCTGACCCTGCGCACCCTCGCCGGGCTGACCACGCCCGAGATCGCGCGCGCCTTCCTCGTCCCCGAGGCGACGATGGCGCAGCGGCTGGTGCGGGCCAAGCGGAAGATCCGCAACGCCGGCATCCCGTACCGGGTGCCGCCGGCGCACCTGCTGCCCGAGCGCACGACGGGCGTACTCGGCGTGCTGTACCTGCTGTTCAACGAGGGGTACGCGGCCACGGCCGGCGCCGACCTGCTGCGCACCGGCCTGTGCGCCGAGGCGATCCGGCTGGCCCGGCTGCTCGCCCGTCTGATGCCCGACGAACCGGAGGTCGTCGGGCTGCTCGCGCTTCTGCTGCTGCACGACGCCCGCCGGGCCACCCGGGTGGACGCGGCGGGCGACCTGGTCACCCTGGAGGACCAGGACCGCACGGCCTGGGACCGCGCCGAGATCGACGAGGGCACCGCGCTCCTGGACGGCGCGCTGCGCAGGGGCCGCCCCGGCCCGTACCAGATCCAGGCTGCCATCGCCGCCTGCCACACCACCGCGCCGGCCGCCGCCGACACGGACTGGGCCGACATCGCCGGCCTCTACGGCGAACTCCAGCGGTACGTTCCCTCGCCCGTGGTCCGGCTGAACCGCGCGGTCGCCGTGGGCATGGCCGAGGGCGGGGAGGCGGGGCTCGCCCTGGTGGCGGAGCTGGAGGCGGAGGACGACCTGAGGGGCTATCACCTGCTGCCCGCGACCCGTGCCGACCTGCTGCGCCGCCTGGGGCGTACCCGGGAGGCGGCCGAATCGTACGCGCGTGCGCTGGAGTTGGCGGAGAACGCGGCGGAGCGCCGGTTCCTGGCGAAGCGGCTCGCGGAGTGCCGGTCGGCCTGAGCGCTCCGCCGGGTTTGCCGCGACATGCCGTCTGCCGCGCCGTCGTGGCTGGTCGCGCAGTTCCTGGGCCCCTTCGGGCGCTGCCGAACCGCCGCGGACTTCGCCAAACCCGCTTGGGCGCCCGGGGGTTCGCCCGAGGCCCAGGCCGGGGGTTGCCCCCACGGTGGATGCGGCAGCCCACCGGAGTGATCGCGGGGCGGGCCGTGCCTAGCGTGATGACCCATGGCAAGGTTCTCCCTGAAATCCACCCTGGCGTCATCGGTGGCGGCGCTCGTGCTGGCCTCCGCCCCGGCGGCCCTCGCACGGTCGTTGCCTCCGGCGGCGGCCGAGCGCTGCGGTCCGCGGGACGGCGTCCGCGAGGCGCTGACCCGGCTGACCGCCGACGACCGCATCGCAGGAGCCTCGGTGCTCGCCCACGGCCCGTGCGGGCGCTGGACCGAGGCCGCCGGTACGGCCGATCTGCGCACCGGCCGCCCGATGAACGCCACCGACCGGCTGCGCGTCGGAAGCGTCACCAAGACGTTCACCGCGACGGTCGTCCTGCAGCTCGCCGCCGAGCACCGGCTCACGCTCGACGCCACCGTCGACCGCTACCTGCCCGGCCTGATCGACGCCCACGGCTACGACGGCCGGCGCATCACCGTACGCCAACTCCTGTGCCACACCAGCGGGTTGGCCGACTATCTCGACGCACCGGAGTGGGAGCACCCCGAGCGGCTGCGGTACCGCCACTTCGAGGCGGCCGAGTTGATCGCGCGGGCGCTGCAACTCCCCCGCCCGGAGGGGTCCTGGCACTACGCCACCACCAACTACCTGGTCCTGGGCCTGATCGTCCAGAAGGTCACCGGGCACGCTCCCGAGGACGAGATCAGCCGCCGGGTGATCCGGCCGCTCGGGCTGCACGACACCTCCTGGCCGGGGGACGCGACCCGTCTCCGAGGGCCTCACTCCCACAGCTACTTCACGTCCGGCGACGGACGGCGCGCCGACGGCACCGACTGGAACATGTCCTTCGGCGGGGTCGGCGGTGCCCTCGTCTCCACGCAGGGCGATCTCACCCGGTTCGCCGCCGCGCTGCTCGGCGGACGGCTGCTGCCCGCGGCGCAACTCGCCGAGATGGAGCGGACGGTGGCCGCCGATCCGGACCGGCTGTGGCCCGGTGCCCGGTACGGCCTGGGGCTGATCTCGTCGCCGCTGTCCTGCGGCGGGGTGTGGTGGGGGCACGCCGGGACCGTGCCCGGCGGGCATCGTGTGCTGGTCGCCGTCGGCCCCGGTGGCCGAAGCGTGGCCGTCGCCCTGAACCAGGTCCCGGACAGCCTCCAGGCCGAACTGGACTTCCAGGACCTCGTCGACACGTCCCTCTGCGACAGCGAAAGGACCCCCGCATGACCGGCTTCGCGGCCACCGCCGCCCTGGCCCTGGCGAGCGCTCTCGCCCTCGGCACCGCACCGGCCGCCACCAGCGCCCCGGACCCGCTGGCCCGCTACCACCACCAGCACCTCACCTGGAAGAGCTGCGTGCTCGGCCCCGACGACGACACCGGCAAGGACCTCGAGAAGGCGGGCGCCCGATGCGCCGACGTCACCGTGCCGTTGGACTACGACGACCCGGGCGGCCGTACGATCACGGTCGCCGTCTCCCGGATCAGGGCCACCGACAAAGCCCACCGCGTCGGCGCGCTGCTGCTCAACAGCGGTGGCCCGGGCGGGCAGACGCTCGGTGACCCGCCATGGGTGCGCGAGGCGATGAAGGACACCGGCAAGCGGTACGACGTGGTCGGCGTGGACCCCCGTTTCGTCGGCCGCAGCACGGCCATGGACTGCCACTGGCCCACGGGGTCGGCGATCCGCGGCCCGGGGCACGACCGGGCGGGCTTCGACCGCTCCACCGCCTTCGCCCGGGAACTCGCCCGCGACTGCCGGAAGTACGAGGGCGACGTGCTGCCGTACGTCACCACCCGGAACACCGCGCGGGACATGGACGTGATCCGCGCGGCGCTCGGTGAGCGGCGGATCTCCTACCTCGGTTACTCGTACGGCACCTACCTGGGCGAGGTGTACGCCACCATGTTCCCGGCCCGCACGGACCGGGTCGTGCTGGACGGCGTGGTCGACCCCGCCCGCTACGGCCCCCGCCTGCTGCGCGGTTCGGAGCCCGCCAACCGGCACGCGCTGCGGGACTGGGCCGCCTGGGCCGCCGCCCGCGACACGACGTACGGCCTGGGCCGCAGCCGGGACGCGGTGCTGGCCGTCGTGGACCGGATCCAGGCCGCCGCCGGGCGCGCGCCGCTCCGGGTGGGCGGCTACCGGGTGGACGAGAGCGTCGCTCCGATGGTCGTCTTCAGCGGCCTCTCGCAGGACGACGACGCGGCGTACGGCGACCTCGCGGCGGCCGTCCGCGACCTGCGGGACGCGGCCCGCGGCGGGACGGTCGACCCGAGTCCGTGGCTCGCCGACACGCTCGGCTTCACGCTGACCGGTTCCGAGTCGGCGTACGGCAGTGTGCAGACGGCCATCCTGTGCGGGGACGTCGCCGCGCCCCGCGACCCGGAGACGTACTGGCGTGACGTCCGACGGGCCCGCGCACAGGACCCGTTGTTCGGTCCCGTGACCAACAACATCGGGCCGTGCGCCTTCTGGGACCCGCCGCGCGAGCGCCCGACCACGATCAGGGACGACCTGCCGGCCCTCCTCGTCAACGCGACCGGCGACCCGCGTACCGTCTACGCGGGCGCGCAGGCGGTGCACCGGGACTGGCCCGGCTCCCGCCTGGTGACGCTCTACGGCGCGGACCAGCACGCGGTGTTCGGGGTCTACGGCAGTGCCTGCGCCGACGCGGCGGTCGACGCGTACCTCGCCTCCGGCAGGCTGCCGGCGGCGGACGTCACCTGCGCCGCGCGTCCTGTGCCAGCGCCCTGAACTCCTCCCATCGCACCCGGGGCCGGGGCAGGCCGCGCCGGCGCAGGTAGCGGTCGGTGGCCCGCCTCGTGCTGCGGAGCACGCTCACCGCGTCACTCACGCGGCCCGACCCCATCGGCTCCACCACCTTGCCCGGGGCCAGCACCCATCCGGTGCCGACCGCCCGCAGTTCGCCGCGCACGAGCGCGTTGTGCATGTGGTTGAGGCGCTCGTCGTGCCGGTGCACCAGCAGGGCGGCGGGCCCCGCGGCGGCCGGGCAGTCGGCCGGTACGTCCACGGCGAATCCCTCGCCCGTGGGCACCGGCCGGGTCCGGGCCAGTACCGGCGCGCCGGAGGCGTCGCGTGCGGCGAGCACCGCCGTCGGGAAGCGGGCGAGCTGCTCGGCGCCGACCAGTTCACCGGCCGGCGCCGCGGGCGCGGCGGACAACGGCAACGGCGGCCGTACGACGACCTGTTGCGGCGTGACGGTGATCAGCAGGCGCAGGTAGTACCAGTCCATCACCAGCCGCATCGGCGCGGTGACGTACGCCCTGCTGTGCGGCTGCCGCTCGAACAGCATCCGCCAGTAGTCCTCGGCGCCCTCCGGCCCGGTCATGATCTCGTCGGGGCACTCGGCGTGGCCGCCGACGAAAATCTGCGGGGCCCTCTCCAGGCCGCTGCCGGTGGGGTCGGAGAAGAGCAGCGCGACACGGCCGTCCCGGCGGATGTTCAGGGCCTTCTGCGCGAACGCCAGGGAGGTGCTGAGCAGCAGCGTCCCGTCCGGGCGGCGGCGCACGGCCGTCGGCCAGGCGAGCGGGGTGCCGTCCCGGCCCAGGGTGGCGAACTCGCAGGTCCGGTAGGCGTCGAGGACGTCGAGCGGGGCGGAGTCGAGGAGGGCCATGTCTACTCTCCGTCCAGCGGGGCACGCATGCTGCGGCGGTAGGCTGCGTACTGGCGGCGGCCGACGGCCCGCCACAGCAGCCGGCCGATGAGCGGGACCTTGCCCAGGAAGTAGGCGCTCTCCTCGGGGGTGGCCTCCTCCAGGATCGCGCCGAGGGCCAGCATGCGCTTGTTCTTGGGCAGCCCTTCCAGGCCGCGTTGTCCCACCAGTTCCCACTCCGGGACGGTGAGGTGCTCGGCGACCAGCGGGAGCAGCGACTGCTCCTCCTCGTCGAGGTGCTCAAGGAGCGCGATCCGGTGCGCGTCCAGGGCCAGCGCCAGTTCCTCGGCGGGTATCCGGTCTCCGGACCCCTCCCACACGGGCGTCCACTCGGCGACGGCGGTCAGGGTGCGGTCGATCGCCTCGTGCTGCTCGGTCATCCGGTCCACCAGCGCCTCGTCGTGGGCGGCCCGGTCCCGCAGCAGCGGCCAGATCAGTTCGTCCTCGGCGTGGTGATGGTGGTGCAGGCCGAGGGTGTAGTCGCGCAGTGCGGCGGCGACCCGCGCCGCACGGGCCCGGTCGCCGTCGGGCACGGCGCGCACCAGCCGGGGCAGCAGCGCCGACTCGCGGCGGAACACCCGGTGGACCACGATCATTTCGTGGGTGTGAGGACGATCGGCGGTGGTGGGGGCGCCGTGGCTGCTGTTGAGGGACACGCTTGCTTGCTCCAACGATCTGATGTCTGCGTCGGCCGCCCACCGTGGCCCACCCCTCTTGGCGTCCGCTTGGCGGCCGGCTTGGCGGTGGGTGCGGCGGCCGGCCCGGCGGCACGGCCGCGTCCAGCCCGCGTTTAACGTCTGTTGACGGGATCGACGCGGCGCTCGGGTAGATTCCGGCGGCGTGCTGCGTTTGCGAGTCCTGGGTCCGCTGGGTGCCGAAGTCGCCGGGACACCGGTCGAGTTGGGTGCCCCGCGGCAGCGCGCCGTGCTGGCCCTGCTGATCGCGGCCCGGGGCGGTGTCGTACCGGTGGACCGGATGACGGACGCGCTGTGGCGGGGTGAGCCGCCGGCCAAGGCCGGTGTGTCGCTGCACGCCTATCTGTCGAACCTGCGCCGGTCGCTGGAACCGGGACGGCCGCCGCGGGCGCCGGCCACCGTCCTGGTCACCGTGGCGCCCGGGTACGCCCTGCGGCTGGCCGCGGACGCGGTGGACGCCTGGCGGTTCGAGACCTGGGTCGGGCGGGCCCGTACCGCCCCGGCCGAGGAGGCCCGGCAGCTGCTGGCCGAGGCGCTGGGCTGGTGGCGGGGGCCTGCCTTCGCCGAGCACGCGGACGAGGAGTGGGCCGCCGCCGAGGTGGCCCGGCTGACCGGGCTGCACGCGGAGGCCCGGGAACTGGCCGTGGCCGCGGATCTGCGGACCGGCCGGGCGGCACAGGCCGCGGCCGACGCCGAGTCGCTGGTCCGGGACAGCCCCCTGCGCGAGGAGGGCTGGCGGCTGCTCGCGCTCGCCCAGTGGGCCTGCGACCGGCAGGCCGACGCCCTCGCCGCGGTGCGCCGGGCCGGAGCCGTCCTGCGCGACGAACTCGGCTGCGATCCGGGGCCCGCCCTGCGGGAGTTGGAGCACGCGGTGCTCAACGGGCGGCTCGACGTGCTGCGCGCGGCCGTGCCCGAGCCCGTAGCCGAGCCCCCCGCGCGCACCGGCCCCGGTCTGTTCGTCGGCAGGGGCCGGGAGTTGCGGGCCCTGGCCGGGGCGGCCCGGGCCGCCCGCGAGGGCGGCGGACTGGTGCTGGTCACGGGCGCGGCCGGCGCCGGCAAGTCCGCGTTCCTCGACCGGGCCGCGGCCCGGCTGCGCGAGGCCGGCTGGCGGGTGGTGGTCGGGCGCTGCCCCGAGTACGAGGGCGCACCGCCCGCCTGGGCCTGGGTGGAGGCGCTCGGCGCGCTCGCCCGCGAGGTGCCGCCGACCGGCCCCGAGGAGCTGGCGGTGCTGCTGCGGGAGCCGCAGGGCACGGCGGCCCCGAGCCGGGACGACGAGGCCAGCGCCGGCCGCTTCCGCATGCACCGCGCCTTCGCCGACTGGCTGCGCGCCGCGGCCTCCCAGGCGCCCCTCGCCGTCCTCCTGGAGGACCTGCACCGGGCGGACGCCGAGACCCTCGCCCTGGTCGAGGCGGCGGCCGCCGTCACCGGGGTTCCCCTGCTCACGGTCGCCGGTTACCGGCCCGCCGAGGTCGGCGAACACCTCCTCAAGACCCTCGCCCACCTCGCCCCGGACGCCCCGCACCGGATCGCGCTCGGCGGCCTGCCGCTCCAGGACACCGCCACCCTGGTGGACGCCGTCTGCGGCGCGCCCGTGGATCCGGCGACCGTGGCGGCGCTCGCCGAACGCACCGGCGGCAATCCGTTCTACGTCCTGGAGAGCGCCCGGCTGCTCGCCGACGAGGGCGCCCTCGTCGCGGTCTCCGAGGTCCCCCAGGGGGTGCGCGACGTGCTGCGCAGGCGCCTCGCCCTGCTGCCCGCCGCAGCCCGGTCCGTGGTACAGCTCACCGCCGTGCTGGGTCTGGAGGCCGAGGTCGCCCTGCTCGTCGATGCCGCCGAGGCGGACGAGGAGCAGGTGCTGGAGGGTCTCGACGCGGCGCTCGCCGCCGACCTGCTCGCCGAACCCGGGCCCGGCCGCGTCCGGTTCGTGCACGCCCTGGTCCGCGACACCGTCTACGCGGACCTGTCCGGCGCCCGGCGCTCCCGGCTGCACGCCCGCGTCGCGCGCCTGCTGCGCCACCACCGGCCCGGTGAACTCACCGCCCTGGCCCACCACTTCGCCCGTTCCGGCAGCACGGCCGACGCCCCGCTCGCCATCGACTACGCGCTGCGCGCCGCCGAGGCCGCCGAGCGGCGCTACGCCCACGACGTCGCCGTCGCCCTGATCCAGCAGGCGATCGACACCCGTACCGCGACCACGGGCGACGACACTCCGCCCGACCGGCTGATCGAGCTGCTGGTACGGCTGCTGGGCGCGCAGGTGCGCACCGGTGCGACCGACGCGGCCCGGCGCACCCGGCAGCGCGCGGTGGAGCTCGCCGAGCAGGCCGACCGCGGCGACCTGGTCGCGGCCGTGTACGGGGCCTGGACCGAGCCCGCGGCCTGGCGCAGCCGGCTCGAAGGGCCGTACGACCGGACCGCTCTGGCCCGCCTCGAACGGCTCGCGGCCGATCCGGGGCTGGACGGGCCGACCCGGGCCCGGGTCCTCCAGGTCCTCGTGGACGCGGTCGCCGCCGAGGACCAGCCCCGGGCCCTGGAGGCGGCCCGCGCCCAGCTGGACCTCGCCCGTGCCGACGGCGAACCCCGGCTGATGGCCGCCGCGTTGATGACCTCGGCACGGCTGCTGCCGCACGAGAACCGGACCGGCACCCGGCCGGCGCTCACCGCCGAGCTGCGGGGCCTCGCCCAGGCCCACGACCTGCCCGCCTATCGCTGGGTCTGCGAGAACCTGGACGCGATGACGGCCGCCGCCCGCAACGACCCGGCCGCCGTGCACCGGCACACCGTGGAGGGCCTGGTCCTCGCCCGCCGCTACCGGCTGGTGTGGGCGCAGGGGCTCAGCGCGGCGACCTCGGCGATGCTGGCCTGCGTGACGGGGCGCTTCGAGGCGGCGGAGGCCGCCTATGCCGAGGCGGACACCCTGCTGCAGCGGGTGGGCGCCCACCACGCCACGGGTCTGCGCACGCTCGGGCTGATCACCGTGCGGCTGGTCCAGGAGCGTGCGGCCGACGTCGAGCCGCTGGTCCGGGCGGTGTACGAGTCGGCGCCCGGCCAGGTCGCGGTGGCGTGGGCGCTGGTCCTGGCGCGCCAGGGCAGACTCGACGAGGCCCTGGCCGTACCCGTCTCCGCGGAACCGCCACGGGACCATCTCTACGGCCTGGAGCTCGACTTCCGCGCCCAGCTCGCCGTACTCCACGAAGACCACGGCGCGGCGGCCGCCCTCCTCGGGCACCTGCGGCCGCTGCGGGAGCAGCTGGCCGGCGCCGCGGGCGCGGCGTACGCGAGCCGACCGCTCGCGCACGCCCTCGCCGACCTGCACCGGCTGCTCGGCGAGGACCGGGCGGCGGCCGAGGGCTACGCGCTGGCCGAACGCACCGCGCTCGCCTGGGGTTCGGCCCACCTCGCGGCCGACACCCGCCGGGCCGCGGCGGACCTGGCCGAGACCCGGGCGCGCCGCCGCACCTTCGCGACCTGACGACCCGGCACCGGGCCACCCCCGTCGTCAGCCGCCGAGCGCGGTGTCCACCACCGCCTTGGCCTCCTCCTGCACCCGGGCCAGGTGGCCGGGACCCTGGAAGGACTCGGCGTAGATCTTGTAGACGTCCTCGGTGCCGGACGGGCGGGCGGCGAACCAGGCGTTCTCCGTGGTCACCTTGATGCCGCCGATCGCCGCGCCGTTGCCCGGAGCCTCCGTGAGGACGGCGGTGACCGGCTCGCCCGCCAGGGTCTCGGCGGTGACCTGGGCCGGGGAGAGCTTGGCGAGGAGGGCCTTCTCCTCGCGGGTGGCGGGGGCGTCGATGCGGGCGTAGGCGGGTTCGCCGAAGCGGGCGGAGAGGTCGGCGTAGTGCTCGGACGGGGTCTTGTCCGTCACGGCCGTGATCTCGGAGGCGAGCAGGGCGAGCAGGATGCCGTCCTTGTCGGTCGTCCAGACCGAGCCGTCCCGGCGCAGGAAGGAGGCGCCGGCCGACTCCTCGCCGCCGAACCCGATGGCACCGCTGACGAGTCCGTCGACGAACCACTTGAACCCGACCGGGACCTCGACCAGTTGACGGCCGAGGTCGGCGGCGACCCGGTCGATCATCGAGGAGGAGACCAGGGTCTTGCCGACGCCGGCGTCCGCCGCCCACTGCTCGCGGTGGCGGTAGAGGTAGGAGATGGCGACGGCGAGGTAGTGGTTGGGGTTCATCAGGCCGGCGTCGCGGGTGACGATGCCGTGCCGGTCCGCGTCGGCGTCGTTGCCGGTGGCGACGCGGAACTCGTCCCGCTTCTCGATCAGCGAGGCCATCGCGTACGGCGACGAGCAGTCCATACGGATCTTGCCGTCCCAGTCCAGCGTCATGAACCGCCAGGTGGGGTCGGTGTACGGGTTGACCACGGTGAGGTCCAGGCCGTGCCGTTCGGCGATCCGGCCCCAGTAGGCGACGGAGGCGCCGCCGAGCGGGTCGGCTCCGATGCGCAGCCCGGAGGCCCGGACCGCGTCGAGGTCGAGGACGCTGGGCAGGTCGTCGACGTAGACGCCCATGAAGTCGTAGCGGCCGGTGGTGGGTGCGGCGAGCGCGCGCTCGTACGGGATGCGCCGTACGTCCTTCATCCCGCCCGCGATGATCTGGTTGGCGCGGTCCTGGATCCAGGAGGTGGCGTCGGAGGCGGCGGGGCCGCCGCTGGGCGGGTTGTACTTGAAGCCGCCGTCGGCGGGCGGGTTGTGCGAGGGGGTGACCACGACGCCGTCCGCGAGACCGGTGGTGCGGCCCCGGTTGTGGGTGAGGACGGCGTGCGAGACGGCGGGGGTGGGGGTGTAGCCGTCGGCGCTGTCGACGAGGACGGTGACGCCGTTGGCGGCGAAGACCTCCAGCGCGGTGACCTTGGCGGGCTCTGACAGGGCGTGGGTGTCCGCGCCCAGGAAGAGGGGGCCGTCGGTGCCCTGGCCGCTCCGGTACTCGCAGATGGCCTGGCTGGTGGCGGCGATGTGGTCCTCGTTGAACGCGGTCGTCAGCGACGATCCGCGGTGTCCCGAGGTGCCGAACGCCACCCGCTGGCCCGGGTCGGACGGGTCGGGGTGCAGCGCGTAGTAGGCCGTGACCAGCCGGGCCACGTCGACGAGGTCCTCCGGAGCCGCCGGCCGGCCCGCTCGCTCATGCGGCATGAGTCCACTTCCTCCGCAGTCGTTGATCGATCGCTGGCCGCCCATCTTTCCTTGTCAGCGGCCACGAACGCGAGTACGGCACCGGCCGCGCGCCGAAGACACGGCGGGTTCACGACCGGTTCACAGCAGGGGTACCGCGGCGGGCGGGCGCTGTTCGAAGACGTCCGTCCACGGCTCGTAGCCGAGGTGAGCGAACGCGGGAGGGCCCCCGGACGGTTCCGGTGGGCCCTCTCGTGTCGTTCGGTGTCGCCGTGGTGTGGCGCGGTGCCGGTCAGTGCGGAGCGGCCACCGTGCGCGCGGCGGCCGGCGCCTTCGCCGGCTTCGGGTTGAGGACGCGCTCGGCCAACTCGCCGAACAGCAGGCCGAATCCGCCCCACAGCACTGCCTGGATGGCGAGCGCCGAGAGCCGGAACCGCCACAGCAGGGTGGCCGGGAAGTCCTTCGGCACCTCGTTGACGACGGGGAGGAACTGGTAGGCCAGCCCGATGACGACCGCGAACGCGGCCACCGCGAGCACGGTCGCCCACCAGGTGCCCAGCCGCGGCTGGAGCCGCTTGCCGAGGATGGCGGCGGCGACCGCGAGGAGCACGCTGAGCAGCATCATCAGGAAGTACAGCGTGGTCCGCTTGCCGATGGTGTCCGGGTCGCCCACCGACGGCGGGTTGGCCGGGTACTTCAGGAACGGCACCACGTACACGGCGGCCAGGGCGCAGCCGGACAGCAGCAGCGCCGTCCCCCGCGCCGAGAAACGGCCGACGCGGCCGAGGGCGAAGCAGTAGGCCAGGGCAGCGATGCCGCCGAAGGCGACCCCGTAGACGAGGACACCGGTGGCCAGGCCTGCGGTGGACTGCAGGGAGCGGGAGACGACCTCCATCTCGTGCTCGTGCGCGTGGGCGTCCTCGAAGCTGATCGCCTTGTCGACGTTCGGCTCACCGAGCAGGTAGGCGACGACGAGGGCGAGCAGGCCGGCGGCCAGGCCGGCGAGCATGCCCCGCACCAGGAGGTTCCGGACCGTTGCGGAGTTCATGGGGGGTACGGCGTCCCTCGCGTCAGTGGCAGGGGAAGCCGAGCAGGTGGCGGGCGTCGTGCACCCACTCGTGGACGTCCGTGCCGCTGAACACGGAGGTGGCGCCCTGCTCGGCGCCGACGAAGTAGAGCAGGATCAGCATCAGGATGCCGAAGAAGACCGCCCAGGGAGCTATCGCGGACAGCGGCAGCTTGGCGGGAACGGCGGGGGTGTTGGCTGTCGGCGGAGCGACGGTCTGCGCCATGGCAGGACCTCCTCTGGGAGTTCGCGTCCCAACTCGGTGGTGCACAGGACGACGGCCACGGGTCTGACTCACGAGCAGCCCGGGGGCTCTCGCATACAGTGGCGCGACCGTTCCGGATTCCCACCGGCTTCCGTCTCGCCGTCGTCGATATCGGACAGACCGTACCGCGTGTCAGGGGCACGGCCAAGACCGCGTCACCAGGCGTGATCTTCGTCTCGCGCCTGGTGGGCGGCCGGTGGGGCGGATCGGGCGGGTGGGGCGAGGCCGAGTTCGCGTTCGCCGAGCGGGGCGAAGAAGCGGTCGACGTCGGCGTCGGCGACCTCGGCGAGGGTGGCCGGGGACCAGTGCGGGGTGCGGTCCTTGTCGACGACCTGGGCCCGGATGCCCTCCACCAGGTCGTGGGTCGCCAGGGTTGCGCAGGAGACGCGGTACTCCTGGTCCAGGACCCGCTCCAGCGAGCCGAGTCGCCGGGCCCGGCGCAGCGCCGCCAGCGTGACCTTCAGGGCGGTGGGCGACCTGGTGAGCAGGGTGTCCGCCGTCTCCTTCGCCGCCGGGTCGCCGTGCGCGAACAGCCGCTGGACGATCTCCTCGACGGTGTCGGCCACGTAGCAGGCGTCGATCCACGCCCGGTGCCCGGCCAACTCCCCGTCGGGCGCCTGTCGTACCTGCCGGGCGAGCGCCTCGGGTACGGGCAGGCCGGCGAGGTCGGCGACGAACGCGGGGATCGAGCCGGACGGCATGCAGTGGTCGGCGAGGCCGCAGAGCACGGCGTCGGCGGCCCCGATCCGGCCGCCGGTCAGAGCGAGATGGGTGCCGAGTTCGCCGGGCGCACGGCCGAGCAGATACGTGCCGCCGACGTCGGGCACGAAGCCGATCCCGGTCTCCGGCATGGCGATCCGTGACCGCTCGGTGGCGATCCGGACGCTGCCGTGCGCCGAGACACCGACCCCGCCGCCCATCACGATGCCGTCCATGACCGCGACGTACGGCTTCGGGTACCGGGCGATGCGGGCGTTGAGCCGGTACTCGTCCCGCCAGAACGCGGCCGCGGCCGACCCGTCGCCGTCCCGGGCGTCGTCGTGGACGGCACGGATGTCCCCGCCCGCGCACAGGCCGCGCTCCCCCGCGCCGCTGATGACGACGGTCTCGACGGCGGGGTCGTGCTCCCACTCCGTGAGCGCCTCGTCGATGCGGCGCACCATGGCGTGGGTCAGCGCGTTGATGGCCTTCGGCCGGTTCAGCGTGAGGTGCGCGGCCCGTCCGTCGACGTGCAGCAGGACGTGTTCCTCGGCGCCGGTCATCCGGACACCTCCGCCGGGCCGCGGGCCACGATGAGGCGCATGATCTCGTCGGTTCCTTCCGGGACGGGTGGACGCGTGGGTCACGGACGATCTTCTCGTGTCCGTCGCGTCCCCAGCACGCCGACCCGTCGAAGGGCGTGCCGCTCGGTGGTCAGGGGCGGCGGCCGGCGGCGACGAAGGGGGCGCCGAAGAAGCGGAGTCGGCCGGTGTCGGCCTCGGCCTTCCAGAAGGCGGTGACGGGGCCTTCGGTGACTGGCGGTGCCCGTGTCCTCTTCAGGCCGGTCCGGCCCGGTACCGAACGGGCGGCTCCGCTGGAGGTCCGGTGAACCGGCAGGGAACTCTTGGTCATGGGTTTCCCTGGACGGCCGTTCGAGTACAAAGGGCTGCCTAACATGAGGCGATCACGAACGGTACGAACCCCCGGGAGCTCGGGATGGTGTTGTCCGGCCTCAGCTGGAGGTCGTTGCGTCCCTGGGCGGTCGTCGGTGTCGCCGTCGTGTGCCTGGTGGCCGGAGTTCTGGCGCTCACGCACGACTCACGCCCCGCGCACGCCGACCCGGCCGCGCTGCCGCACACCACCGTGGAGGTGTCCGCCAGCCGCTGCGGCCGGGGGTGGAGCGCGCCGGTCTCCGGTGTCCAGGTCTTCGACCTGCACAATCCGACCGACGGGGCCGCCGAGGTGCTGCTGGAGGACCCGAAGAGCCGGGCCGTGTACGGCGAGGTGGAGGACATCGGGCCCGGAACGACCCGCGAGCTCACCGTCCGGCTCGGCAAGGGCGCGTACGCGTTCAAGTGCGTGCCCGACGACGCCGACGCCGTCACCGGGCCGACCGTCCGGATCGCCAGGGGCAGCAGCGGGCCGGCCGCGGCCCCGGTCACCGAGCACGATCTGATCCCGCCGGCCCTCGCCTACCAGAAGTGGGTCGGCAGCGGCCTGTCCGACGTCGTACGGCTGACGGCCGCCCTGCGGGACGCGATCGACCGCGGTGATCTCGCCGCCGCCCGCACCGCCTGGCTGCCGGCGCACCTGGAGTACGAGCGGCTGGGCGCCGCGTACGACGCCTTCGGCGACGCCGACGGCGCGATCAACGGCACGGACGCGGGACTGCCCGGCGGGGTGCACGACAAGGACTTCACCGGCTTCCACCGGATCGAGTACGGACTGTGGCACGGCGAGTCCGCCGCCGGCCTGCGCGGCCCGGCCGCCGGCCTGGTGAAGGCGGTCACCGCGCTGCGCGACGACTGGGCACAGACCCGGATGGACCCCGCCCAGCTGGGGCTGCGGGCGCACGAGATCCTGGAGAACACGGTGCAGTTCGAGCTGACCGGCCGTACCGACTACGGCAGCGGCAGCAACCTCGCCACCGCCCGCGCCAACCTGGACGGCACGGTGGAGGTCATGTCCCGGCTGCACCCGCTGCTGGCCACCCGGTACGCGGATCTGGCCGGTCTGGAGAGCGAGCTGAAGCAGGCGGGCACGGTGCTCGACGGCTTCGATCGCGGCGGCACCTGGACAGCGCTGGGGAAGCTCGGCCACCGGCAGCGGGAGGACGTCGACGCGGTCCTCGGCGACCTGGTGGAGCGGCTGGCGCCGGTGGCGACCCTGTGCGACCCGCGGAGGACGGTATGAGCGCGAACCAGACGGGCGGCAAGGGCGGAGTGGGCCGCCGCGGGTTCCTGCGCGGCGCGGCCCTCGCGGGGGCCGGGCTGGCCGCGGGCGGCGCGGCCGCCCCCAGCAGCACGGACACCACCGCCCCCGGCACGATCGCTCCCTTCCACGGCGCCCGCCAGCAGTCCGCGATCGCCCCGCCCCGCCGGACGACCGTGTTCACCTCCTTCGACGTCACCGCCGGGAGCCGCGCCGAGCTGACCGAACTGCTGCACACGCTCACCGACCGCGCCCGCTTCCTGGCCTCGGGCGGCACCCCGGACCCGGTGGGTGTCACCGCGCCGCCCGCCGACTCGGGAGTCCTCGGTGAGCGACTGCCGTCCGGTGCGCTGGCGGTGACCGTCGGCGTCGGCGGCTCGCTCTTCGACGACCGGTTCGGGCTCGGGAAACTGAGACCGCGTCGGCTGACGGCGATGCCGGCGTTCCCGGACGACGACCTCCGGCCCGAGTGGTGCCACGGCGACCTCAGTTTGCAGTTGCACGCGGACGACACCGACACCGTGCTGCACGCACTGCGCGACATCGCCCGGCACACCCGGGGCGGCATGCAGGTCCGCTGGCGGCTGGACGGCTTCACCAGCCCGCCCCGCCCGTCCGGCACCCCGCGCAACCTGCTGGGCTTCAAGGACGGCACCGCCAACCCGGAGACCGGCAGCGCCCGGGAGATGAACCAGCTGGTGTGGGTAGGCAAGGACTCCGGGGAACCGGAGTGGGCGGTGGGCGGCAGCTACCAGGTGGTCCGGCTGATCCGCATGCTGGTGGAGTTCTGGGACCGGGTCTCGCTCAGCGAGCAGGAGCGGATGTTCGGCCGTTCCCGTGAGTCCGGGGCACCCCTGGACGGCGACGCCGAGCACGACACGCCTGATTACGCCGACGACCCCAAGGGGGACGTCATCCCGCTGGACTCGCACATCCGGCTGGCCAACCCGCGCACCCCGGCCACCGCCGACCAGCGGCTCCTGCGCCGTGCCTACAACTACGACCGGGGCATGGACAGCAACGGCAACCTCGACATGGGCCTGCTGTTCTGCTGCTACCAGCAGGACCTGGCCCGGCAGTTCGAGACCGTGCAGAAGCGGCTGGTCGGGGAGCCGCTGGCCGACTACATCTCGCCGTTCGGCGGCGGCTACTTCTTCGCCCTGCCCGGGGTGCGGGACCGCGACGACTGGTACGGCCGCGCTCTGCTCGCCTGAGCTTGTTCGAACAACTCCGCGGCAATTCCGTAGCCCAAACGGTCAATACACCGTCAAGGTTTGCCCCAGCATCCCTGACCCGGTGTTCATTCACCCGCCATCATGGCTCCGCCGGAGCGCCGGGAAGCGGGCGAAGCATCCCTGGTTGTACGACGCAGTGACGTTCATGCCCGGAGGGGAACCAGCATGGCCAGCACAGGAAGACGAACGGCGATGAGGAGCCTCGGCGCTCTCGCGGGGGCCGCCGCGCTCACGGTCCTCGGAGGCACCGCGCCCAGCTGGGCCGCCGTACCCGCCGGGCACAGCGGCGGCTCGTCGACCGCGACCCCGATCAAGCACGTGGTCGTGCTGTTCGACGAGAACATCTCCTTCGACCACTACTTCGCGACCTACCCGAAGGCCGCGAACACCGACGGCACGAAGTTCACGGCGTCCAAGAAGACCCCGAAGGACATCGACACCGTCGCGCACGCCGGGCTGCTGACGAAGAACCCGAACCAGTACGCGCCCAAGCGGCTCTCCTCGTCGCAGGCGATGACCTGCGACCAGAACCACTCCTACGGGCCCGAGCAGCTGGCCTACGACGGCGGCAAGGCCGACCAGTTCGTGCAGAACACCGAGGTCGACAAGTGCTCCGGCGGCCTGTTCGGCGAGCCGGGCCTGGTCATGGACTACTACGACGGCAACACCGTCACCGGTCTGTGGAACTACGCCCAGCAGTACGCCCTCAACGACCGCTCCTACAGCTCGGTCTACGGCCCGTCCACGCCCGGCGCGCTCAACCTGGTCTCGGGTCAGACGCACGGCGCGATCTCGGTGGACTCGGTCACCGGCAAGCAGACGTCGACGCCGGACTCGTACGCCATCGCCTCCCCGAACGCGAAGGGCGTCGGCACGGTCGTCAACGACCCCGACCCGGCCTACGACGACTGCTCCGACAAGGACCACACCAGCACCAGCGCGCTGGCGTCGCTGCAGGGCAAGAACATCGGTGACCTGCTCAACTCCAAGAAGGTGACCTGGGGCTGGTTCCAGGGCGGCTTCCGTCCGTCCACGGCCTACAACGGCACCTCCGGCTCCTACGCCAAGTGCGACACCACGCACACCAACGTCGGCGGCGCCTCGGTGGTCGACTACAGCCCGCACCACAACCCGTTCTCGTACTACAAGTCGACGTCCAACCCGCACCACGTGGCGCCGAAGAACGTGAACGAGATCGGTCACAACGGCCGGGCGAACCACAACTACGACCTGACCGACTTCACCGCGGTCGCCAAGGCGGGCAAGCTCCCGGCCGTCAGCTTCCTCAAGGCCGGTGAGTACCAGGACGGCCACGCCGGCTACTCCGACCCGATCGACGAGCAGCACTTCCTCGTCAACGAGATCAACACCATCCAGAGCTCGCCGCAGTGGAAGTCCACCGCGATCGTCGTCGCCTACGACGACTCCGACGGCTGGTACGACCACGCGTACGCCAAGCCCCGCAACGGCTCCGAGGACACCACGGTCGGCTCCAACGGCAAGGCCCTCGACAGTGCCGCCTGCCAGTCCGGTCCGGCCGCGTCCGGCGGCTACGCCGACCGCTGCGGCCCCGGCACCCGGCAGCCGCTGCTGGTCATCTCGCCGTACAGCAAGGTGAACAAGGTCGACCACACCCGGACCGACCAGTCCTCGATCACCCGCTTCATCGAGGACAACTGGCACACCGGCCGCGTCGGGGACCACTCCTTCGACGCCACCGCGGGCTCGCTGGCCAACATGTTCGACTTCCGGCACCCGAACGGCAAGCAGGTGCTGCTGAACTCGGACGGCTCCGTCAAACGCATCGGCCCGATCCGCCACGTCGCCGCGGTGACCACCCGCATCACCCCGGGCCCGGCGATGGTGAACACGGCCGCGACGACCGACTCCGGCCGGTTCCCGGCCCTTCCGGTCAGCCTCGGTGCGGGCGCCCTGGTGGCCGCCGGCGCCACGGGCACGTACCTGACGCTCCGCCGCAGGCAGCGCACCGCCGGCTGACGCCCCCCGCTCCGGCCCGCTCGGCACGGTCCTCCTCCCCGGACCGTGCCGAGCGGCGTTTTCGCGCCCGTGTCCGCACCCGTGTCCCCGACCGGGAACTGGTCGGAAATATTCACCCTTTCGGGCGGAACGGGGCATTCCTGGAACGTCGGCCCTGCCTCGGGAGTCCTGTGGGGTGAAAGGAACGAACCACAGAACACACGGGGGTGTTCGATCTTGACCGACATCATCGACAGGATCACCGAGAGCGGCGCGGGGGAAGCGGCGCCGACGCCCGAGGAACTGGCGCCCTATGTGGCGCCGTTGCCGGTTCCGCCCGACCTGGGTCCGGCTGCACCCGCAGCTCCCGCCGACCCTGATGTGGGGGTACGACGGGCAGGTGCCGGGTCCGACCATCGAGGTCCGCCGCGGACAGCGCGTCCGCATCGCCTGGACCAACCGGATCCCCGAGGGCAGCGACTATCCGGTCACTTCCGTGCAGGTGCCGCTGCGCACGGACGGCCGTCCGCAGCCGAACACCGAGCCCGGCCGCGAGGGCGTCGAACCCGACAAGGACGTCGCCGCCCTGCCCGAACGACCACCAGGCGGTGCAGTGGTGGTACCACGACCACGCCATGAACATCACCCGGTGGAACGTGCACACCGGCCTGTACGGCACCTACCTGGTCCGTGAGGACGAGGAGGACGCCCTCGGGCTGCCGTGCGGGGAGCGGGAGATCCCGCTGCTGCTCGCCGACCGGAACCTGGACACCGACGAGGACGGCCGGCTGCTGCACAAGACGGTGATCGTCCAGCAGCAGAACCCGGAGACGGGCAAGCCGGTCACCACCCCGTTCACCGGCCCGTACACCACGGTCGACGGCCGCATCTGGCCGTACGCCGAGGTGGCCGACGGCTGGTACCGCTTCCGGCTCGTCAACGCCTCCGACGCGCGCATCTACGAGCTCGTCCTCGTCGACGAGGACGGCAACCCGGTCCCGGGCGTGCTGCACCAGATCGGCAGCGACGGCGGGCTGCTGCCCCGCCCGGTCCCGGTCGACTTCGACGCCGCGCTGCCGACGCGGCTCGCGCCGGTGCCCGAGGGGCGGAGCGCCGGCGCGGAGCCGCGGGGAACCGGTCATGACGGTGCCGGCCCCCGGCGTGGCGCCGTACGCGCCGCGTCCCGGGACCGTCGGGCGGCTGTGGGAGCCGGCGAGCGACGTCCTGCGGTGAGGTCCGTCGGGTCCGCCTCCGGGTACCAGGGGGCGGCGACGGTCCGTGCGGTTGTCGTCCGTCGTGCGGCACGGGATGCTGAGGGGGCACGGAGGGAAGCGGTGCCCATGGATCGTTTTCCGAACGCGGCCGACGTCGATTTCCACAGTCCTCTGGACCTCACCAAGGCCGCGGCCGCGGTGCTGGACGCCGACGGCCGCATCTCGGGCTGGGGCCCCTCGGCCCAGCGCCTCCTCGGACACCCGGCCGAGGACGTGCTCGGCCGGCCGGCGGCCCTGCTGCTGGCGACGGCTCCCGGCCGGCGGCCCTCCTCGCTCTGCACGGCGCACCGGCCCCGCAGCACGGTCCTGGACCTGTCCTGCCGGGACGGGCGCACCCTGCGCGCGGCTGTGGCCTTCAGCCCCCTGGTGTCCCAGGGGGTGGCCGCGACCGTCGTGGTCGCGGCGGAGCTGGAGGCGCTGCGCTGCTGGGAGGCGCAGCTGGCCATGTTGCAGGGGCTGGCCACCGAGTCCTCCGTGGGGCTGACGATCTTCGACACCGACATGCGGGTCGTCTGGGGGAACGTGTCCACCGATCTGGAGCTCGCGGGGGTCGCCCAGTACGTGGGCCGTCCGGCCGCGGCCCTCTTTCCGGAGGGCGAGTTCATCTCCCGCCACCACCCTCCGGACGAGGACCAGATCATGGAGCACGTGCTCACGACGGGTGAACCGATCATGGGCATGCACTATCGGGGCCGGGCCCCCGCCGACCCGGGGCGCGAGCACGTCTGGTCCTGCTCGTACCACCGGCTGGTGGACGCCCGGGGCGAGCCGCTGGGGCTGTTCGAGGAGTCCCTCGACATCACCGACCGCTACCGCGCCCAGGAACGGCTGTCGCTGCTCGTCCGGGCGGGCAAGCGCATCGGCGCCTCGCTGGACGTGCGCCGTACGGCCGCGGAGCTCGCCGACGTGGCGGTGCCGCAGCTGGCCGACGAGGTGCTGGTGGACCTCCCGCCGGCGGTCATCGAGGGCCGGCAGCCGCCGACCGGGTCGGCGCCGGGGCACAGCCTGCTGCGGATGCACGGCCGGACCCCGGAGGAGTTCCGGACCAGTCCCGTCTCCTATCCGCCGTCGTCGCCGCAGGCACTGAGCCTGGCCACCAACCGCCCCGTCGTCGACGCCGCTCCGCCCGGGTCACCGGACGGTGCACCGGCCGACCGGCGCTCCAGCCTGTTCGTCCCGCTGCTCGCCCGGGACGCGGTCCTCGGCCTCGCCACGTTCCTGCGCAGCAGCAACCCCGACCCCTTCGGGCCCGAGGAGCAGACCCTTGCGGTGGAGCTGACCGAGCGGGCCGCCGTCGGCATCGACAACGCCCGCCGCTACACCAGCCAGCACGCCGCGGCCCTGGTGCTCCAGCGGAGCCTGCTGCCGCAGCATCTGCCCGAGCAGAGCGCGGTCGACGTGGCGTACCGCTACCTGCCCGCCGACAGCCGGGTGGGCGTGGGCGGCGACTGGTTCGACCTGATCCCGCTCTCCGGTGCCCGGGTGGGGCTGACCGTCGGCGACGTGGTCGGCCACGGTGTGCACGCGGCCGCGACCATGGGCAGGCTGCGCGCCACCGTACGGACCCTGGCCCTGCTGGACCTCGATCCGGCGGAGCTGCTGACCCGCCTCGACGGCCTGGTCGCGCAGGACTCCGAACCCCACGCGGACGACGGGCTGGGCGACGAGGCGCTCGGGGTGACCTGCCTGTACGCGATCTACGACCCGGTGAGCGGCCGCTGTGTCTGGGCGAGCGCGGGTCATCCCCCGCCGATCGTGGCCGACGCGAACGGCTCGGTGGCGCTGTCCGCGCTCGCGCCGGGGCCGCCCCTGGGGCTGGGCAGCCTGCCCTACGAGAACGTGGAGCTGAGCCTGTCCAACGGCAGTGTGGTGGCGTTCTTCACCGACGGGGTGGTGGAGGACCGGCGCACCGACATCGACAGCGGCATCGACCGTCTCGCCCATGTGCTCACCTGGCAGCGGTGCCCGCTGGAGGAGCTGTGCGACCGGGCGCTGTCGACGCTGCCGCCCGGGCCGCAGGCGGACGACGCCACGCTGCTGCTGGTCCGCACCCGGCGGCTGGGCGCGGGCCAGGTGGCGGACCTGGAGCTGCCGCCCGACCCGGCGATGGTGGCGCAGGCGCGCACCGACACCGAGCGCCAGCTGGAGACCTGGGGCCTGTCCGACCTGGCGTTCACCGCGGAGCTGGTGGTGAGCGAGCTGGTCACCAACAGCATCCGGTACGCCACCGGGCCCGTGATGCTGAGGCTGATCAGGGACCGCAGCCTGCTGTGCGAGGTCTCCGACAACGCCCACACGGCACCGCACCTGCGGCGGGCCCGCCGGGACGACGAGGGCGGCCGCGGCCTGTTCCTCGTCGCCCAGGTGTCGCAGCGCTGGGGCACGCGCTACACCGCTTCCGGGAAGACCATCTGGGCCGAACTGGCCATCCCCTGACCTGAGCAGCGCGGAACGGCCGGTGTCTGCGGCCGTCCCGCGCGCCTCGCCGGCCCCGCGGGCCGGAGGGGTCAGCCGTCGATGCGGTGGGTGGTCCAGAACGACGTCAGGTCCGTGCTGGTGGCCGCCTGGGCCGCCGCCTTGAACTCGGCGGTGGTCGAGACGCCGTACCAGTGCGAACTGGCGTAGCTCTTCAGGAGGTTGGTCATCGCGGTGTCGCCGATCAGGCGGCGCAGGTCGTGCAGGGCGCACTTGCCGTAGCCGTAGACGACGGTGGAGTAGCGGGACGAGTGGGCGTCCCAGTACGCCATCGAGTTGGTGATCTTCTCCGCCGACGAGGCCCAGGACACGCTGTTCCAGCAGTTGGTGCCGGACAGTCCCTGCGCGAGGTCCGTGGCGTAGTCGGTGAACGCTTCGTCCAGCCAGGGGCTGTTGTACTCGTCGTCGCCGACGATGCCGTACCACCACTGGTGGCCGATCTCGTGGGTGAGCGCGGTGGTGCTGACCAGGTCGAGGACGAAGCCCGGGTACTCCATGCCGCCGAACCAGAAGTTGTTGTCGATGACCGCGTCCAGCTCGCCGTACGGGTAGGCCCCGAAGCGGCCGGCGTGGGCGTCGACGGCCGACTTGGCGGTGGTGAGCATCGACTGGGCGCTGGAGGAGCTGATGCCCGACACGGAGTAGATGTTGACCGGGACTCCGCCGGGTGAGGTGCCGGAGATCTTGCTGAACGGCCCGGCCGCCCAGGCGAAGTCACGGACCTTGGAGGCGGTCGCGGTGGTGACGGTACGGCCGCTGGTGCCGGGGGTGTCCACGGAGGTCCCGGTCGCCGGGACCAGGAGGCTGGTGGGGTGGTCCAGGGTCACCTTGAAGTCGGCGGCGAGGGAGTAGAAGGACTCGCCGTTGTTGGTGTACGGGTCGAGGTGCCAGCCGGAGCCGTCCCGGACCGCGAGGACGGGCAGGGCGTTGCCGATCATGCTGAAGGCGCCGTCGTAGCCGAAGCGGTCGGCGCCGCTGGGGACGGTGATGCCCAGGTCGAAGCCGATCGTGGTGCTCTGGCCCTGCGCCAGCGGTGTCGGCAGGGCGACCTCCAGCGCCGTGCAGGCGACCGAGAGCGCGCCCGCGGTGCCGCCGGTGACGTTGCTGACGGTGATCGGCGGGGCCGAGCAGGTGCCGTGGTAGTTGTCCCACAGCCTGAGGTAGACCTCGCTGAGAGCGGTCGAGGAGGCGTTGGTGAAGGTCACGCTCTCGTGCCCGGTCCAGCCGGTGCCGGTGGAGTTGCTGGTCAGGCTCACGGTGTACGACGGCGACGCCGGGGTGCGGGTGGTGTCGCCGGGGGTGGTGGCGGCCGAGGTGTCGAGGGCGACGTCGTCCAGGACGAAGCTGGTCTGGAGGCTGGAGTCCTCGGCACCGGTGAAGGCGACGGTCACGGTCTGCCCCGCGAACGCGGACACGTCGAAGGACTTCTTCACGTACCCGGTGTTCTTGTCCAGGTTCGAGTAAGTCGCCAGCGTGGTGCTGCCGATCTTCGCCGTGAGTTTGTCGTACGCCGTGGACGAGGTCGTCTCGGCGGTGTCGACGTGCAGCCAGAAGGTGAGCGTCGCGGCGCACCCGGAGGGGATGCTGACGCTCTGCGAGAGCGTGTCGGTGTGGGTGGAGCCGGTGCCGTCCAGCCAGGCGAAACTGGAGCCGCCGTGGGCGGACTGGCCGGAGCGGTTGGTGATCACACCGGTCGAGGACTGGGTCCAGGGTGACGTGCCGCTCTCGAAGCCGCCGTTGGTGACGACCTGGGCGGGGGTGCAGGCCGCCTGGTCGGCGGCCGACGCCGTACTGCCGGGGAGCAGGGCCGCGGCGAGCGCCGCGATGGCCAACGCGCTGGTGGCGAGGGCCTTGTGGGGGGTCGATCTCACACGAAACTCCTTTGCGGAGGCCGGGATCCCGGCCTGCTCGGTGGCCGCCGGTCCGGCTGGGGTGCGCCGGTGGCGGCCTCACGCATGACGAAGTGGTGCGAGTCGGAAGCCTGACAGATTTGACCAGGCCATGTCACTAAGGGGTTACCCTCGCGTCAGATGTGGTCCGCACAGCACGGGGTCGGGTTGGGGACCTCGAAGGGGGCCAGCAGGCCGCCCGCGGCCGGGACCAGGGTGAGGGTGAGCACGCCGTCGCGCCACTCCGGGCGTACATGGTCCTGGGTCAGCACCTCGGCGGTGGGCGGGAGTCGGACGCCGGGTGCGCCGAGTACGACGAGGTGCTCGATGACGGTGCGGTCGAGCAGGTCCGCGACGGTGACGGTGCCGGTCAGGTGCGCCACGCCGGGGTAGGCCACGGCCCGGCCGGAGGCGGGTGGTGCGGCGGCGGCCAGCCGGGCGGTGTCCACCGCGTCGCCGGGGCCGTGGGAGCGGTCGGCCAGGGCGAGGCCGGTGCCCTTCGGGAGCACGTGGACCAACTCCTGCCAGACCGCGTCCGCGTCCGGGCCGGGGACGGCCAGCGAGACCGTCGTACCCCGTCGCTCGTCGGTGCGGAACAGGTGGGTGCAGGCGAACACGCCGTCCGCGAGGGACAGTTGGTCCAGCAGCCGGTGGATCAGGTGGTCGGCCTCGCGCAGGGTCGCCGTACCGGCGTCCACCCCGATGACGGAGCGGACGCCGGACGCGTGGTGCGGGGAGGTCATGCGGGCAGGACCCACATCGGGTTGGAGTAGAACCACAGGTCCTTCCACGGGTCGGCGTCGCCGAGGACGTCGATGGCCGGGCCGGCCGGGTCCACGGCGGCACCGTTGAAGCCGACCGCGGAGCGGTTGCCGTCGGTGCCGCGCAGCCGGACGTAGACCGGCTTGTCGAGGCGACCGAGGGAGTACGTCAGCTTGACCGTGCCGGTCGCCTTGTTGACCTCGAAGGACTTCACGACCTTGGTGGCGGGCGTGGCGAAGGTGTCCTTGTCGCTCACCTTGCCTGTGACATCGCCCTGGATGACGTCGACGCGGGCCAGCGACGGCACGAACTGCGCCCAGTTGGGGCCGTTGGCGAGGCTGATCTCGATGACCAGGTCGACCCTGCTGCCCTTGCGGACGTGCAGCACGTCGCCGAGGGTCACCGCCTGGGAGCCGGAGCGGAGCTGGGCGTCGAGGCCGCTGATCAGGCCGCCGTGGTCCACCCAGACGCGGCCGGCCCGGATGCCGTCCATGACCGACTTGTAGGAGAAGGAGGAGGCGCCGACGTGGGTGCGGGAGTACTGGCCGGGCCAGAAGTCGGTGTCGGTGAGGCTGATGCCGGTGCCGTAGACCGGGTCCTCGTAGCGGCCGTTGGCGTTGAAGTCGCTGTTCGGGCCGCGCACCGCGGTGTCGGCGTAGACGTTGTGGGAGTCGGAGTTGGCGGTGATCCACCAGGGCTTGCCCTCGGCGAGCAGGCTGTCCCACAGGCCGCCGACGGTGGCGGTCATCCAGTCGAAGCCGCCCCAGGTGCGGTAGCTCTCCAGCGGGTAGCCGGCGAAGGAGTCGGCGCTCGGGCTGTTGTCGTAGATGCCGCGGGCCGAGCCGGGGCCGTTCGGCTTGGGCAGGCCGCCCGCCTGATGGCCGGGGGCACCCTCGAAGCCGACGGCGATCGATGGCTGGGCGTCGCGCCAGGCGCGGATCTCGTGCGGCGAGTCGATGCCCTTGCGGGCCGGGTGGTTGGCGAGGAACAGCGCGTCCCTGACGTTGCGGCGCTGTACCTGCTCGGCGAGGAAGTTGAGCCCGGAGATGGCCAGCGCCTCGTTGGCGGGGCTGCTCGAGGAGGCGCCCTTCACCGAGCCGTCGAAGGAGTTCTCGAACTCCTTGAGGACGGCGACCTCGTTCTTGCCGGGGTGGACGAAGACCGTGCCGTGCTCGGCGGCCGGGATGTTCCACTCCAGGCCCTGGAAGACCAGCGTGTCGTCGATCTGGTCGCGGGCGGCGACGATGTCCGGGTTGACCTTCTCGACACCGATCTTGGCGTGGGTCTCGCTGCCGTGGTCGGTGATGACCATCCAGTCCAGGCCGTGCGCGTTGGCCTGCCGGACGTGGTCGATGACCCGGTACTTGGCGTCGGAGCTGTACTGGGTGTGGATGTGGTGGTCGCCGGCCAGCCACAGGTAGCCGCCGGAACGGCCGTTCTGGGAGTGGGCGGAGGAGACCGAGGCGGCGGCCTGACCCGCGCCGGCGAGGACACTGCCCGCCGCGAGGCCGGCGCCGAGCAGGCCGGTGCGGCGCAGCATCGAGCGGCGGGAGAGCTGGCCGGGCGTCAGCTCCGCGTCGGGGACCGACAGATCGAGGGCGGGCGGCAGCGACGAGGCGGCGTCGCCGTCCCCGTGGTGGTGATGGTGGTGGTGACCGTGACCGTGGTCGTGGCTGTGACCGTGGCTCATGTTCGGAACTCCCGCGGGCGACCGGTACGGGGGATGGCTCAGGACGTGCAGAGTCTGCGAAGGTCGCATGAACAACGGGAGTCGAGGTCATGGTGGGGTAAAGAACGACTCATGTGCAGCGCGCTACGCACGCGTACCGGTGGGGAGTTGACCAAGGAGCCGTAAAGACGGCGATGCCCGGACCGGCTCACGGGGAGCCGGCCCGGGCATCGGATCCCGGTCGGTCAGACCAGGTCGAACCGGTCCGCGTTCGCGACCTTCGTCCAGGCGGCGACGAAGTCCTTCACGAACTTCTCCTTGGCGTCGTCGCTCGCGTAGACCTCGGCGACGGCGCGCAGCTCGGAGTTGGAGCCGAAGACCAGGTCGGCACGGGTGCCGGTCCACTTGACCGCGCCGGAGGCGTCGCGGCCCTCGAAGGTGGACTGGTCCTCGGAGGTGGACTTCCAGGTCGTGCCCATGTCGAGCAGGTTGACGAAGAAGTCGTTGGTCAGCACGCCCGGCGTCTCGGTGAGGACGCCGTGCTTCGAGCCGCCCTGGTTGGCGCCGAGGACGCGCAGGCCGCCGACGAGGACGGTCAGCTCGGGGGCGCTGAGGCCGAGCAGGTTGGCACGGTCGAGGAGCAGGTACTCGGCGGGCAGGCGGTTACCCTTGCCGAGGTAGTTGCGGAAGCCGTCCGAGGTCGGCTCCAGGGCCGCGAAGGACTCGGCGTCCGTGTGCTCGTCGGTCGCGTCGACCCGGCCCGGGGCGAAGGGCACCTCGATGTCGACACCGGCGTCCTTGGCGGCCTTCTCCACCGCGGCGGCACCGCCGAGGACGATCAGGTCGGCCAGGGAGACCTTCTTGGCTCCGGTGTTGAAGTCGCGCTGGACGCCCTCCAGGACGCGCAGGACCTGGGCGAGCTGGTCGGGGTCGTTGGCCTCCCAGCCGCGCTGCGGCTCCAGGCGGATGCGGGCGCCGTTGGCGCCGCCGCGCTTGTCGCTGCCGCGGTACGTCGAGGCCGACGCCCAGGCGGTGGAGACGAGCTGCGAGACCGTGAGGCCGGAGGCGAGGAGCTTGGCCTTGAGCGCCGTGACGTCGGCCGCGTCGATGGCCTCGCCCTCGGCCTCGGGCAGCGGGTCCTGCCAGATCAGCGTCTCCGCCGGGACCTCCGGGCCGAGGTACAGGGACTTCGGCCCCATGTCACGGTGGGTCAGCTTGAACCAGGCACGGGCGAACGCGTCCGCGAACTGGTCGGGGTTCTCGTGGAAGCGGCGCGAGATCGGCTCGTAGATCGGGTCGAAGCGCAGCGACAGGTCGGTGGTGAGCATCGTCGGGAGCTTCTTCTTCGACGCGTCGTGCGCGTCGGGGATGATCGCCTCGGCGTCCTTGGCGACCCACTGCTTGGCGCCGGCCGGGGACTCGGTCAGCTCCCACTCGTAGCCGAAGAGGATGTCGAAGAAATCGTTGCTCCACTGGGTGGGCTTGGTGGTCCAGGTGACCTCCAGACCACTGGTGATCGCGTCGCCGGCCTTGCCCGTGCCGTAGGTGCTCTTCCAGCCGAGGCCCTGCTGCTCGATCGGCGCGCCCTCGGGCTCGGCTCCCACGTTCTCCGCGGGGCCGGCGCCGTGGGTCTTGCCGAAGGTGTGGCCCCCGGCGATGAGGGCGACGGTCTCCTCGTCGTTCATCGCCATCCGGCGGAAGGTCTCGCGGATGTCGCGGGCCGCGGCGATCGGGTCCGGGTTGCCGTTGGGGCCCTCCGGGTTGACGTAGATGAGACCCATCTGGACGGCGCCGAGCGGGCTCTCCAGGTCGCGGTCACCGGTGTAGCGCTGGTCGTCGAGCCAGACCTTCTCGGGGCCCCAGTAGACGTCGTCCTCCGGCTCCCAGACGTCCTCGCGGCCGCCGCCGAAGCCGAAGGTCTCGAAGCCCATCGACTCCAGGGCCACGTTGCCGGTGAGGATCATGAGGTCGGCCCAGGAGATGGCCTGGCCGTACTTCTTCTTGACCGGCCACAGCAGACGGCGCGCCTTGTCGAGGTTGCCGTTGTCCGGCCAGCTGTTGAGCGGGGCGAAGCGCTGCTGGCCGGCGCCGGCGCCGCCACGGCCGTCGGAGATGCGGTAGGTGCCCGCGCTGTGCCAGGCCATACGGATCATCAGCGGGCCGTAGTTGCCGAAGTCGGCCGGCCACCAGTCCTGCGAGGTGGTGAGCACCTCCGCGATGTCACGTTTCACGGCCGCGAGGTCGAGGTTCTGGAAGGCCTCGGCGTAGTCGAAACCCTCGTCGAGGGGGTTCGAGACGGCGGGGTTCTTGGCAAGGATCTTCAGGTTGAGCCCCTCGGGCCACCACTGGCGGTTGCCGCCGCCCTGGGTGGGGTGCGGTGCGCGGTCGTGCGCGACCGGGCACTTGCCCGCGTTCTCCTGGGCCTCAGACATGGGGGAAATCCTTCCGGAAGGGGCGGATCGACGTACTCAGGAACTGCTGACGGTGGAACAGGCGGGGCACAGGCCCCAGTAGATGACCTCGGCCTCGTCGATCGCGAAGCCGTGGTCGTCCGAAGCGGTCAGGCACGGGGCGTCGCCGACCGCACAGTCGACGTCGGCGACGGCACCGCACGACCGGCACAGGACGTGGTGGTGGTTGTCGCCGACGCGCCCCTCGAACCGGGCCGGGCTGCCGGCCGGTTCGATACGGCGTATGAGTCGTGCCGTGGTGAGCGCGTGCAGCGCGTCGTACACGGCTTGAAGCGATATGTGGCCCACCCGCTCGCGGACGCCCGAGGCGATCGCCTCGACGTCCAGGTGGTCGCCGTGGCGGACGGTCTCCAGCAGCGCGACGCGGGCGGCCGTCACCCGCAGGCCGGCACCGCGCAGCTCGTCGGCGGTCGTCGGGGGCTGGGATGCGGTCATGGCACCAACCTATCCCCTTAAACACGAGTGATTCAAGAAAACAAACCACTCAAGTCTGGTGACGAACCGGCCGACGCCCGCCCGGCCGCCTCTCCGGCCGACTTCCGCCGCACGACTTTGCCATCTCTTTACAACCCGCCCCGGTGCCGGGTCGTCTCTCCGCTCGATCCGTAACTCAGCCCGCCCCGACCACGGCGGGCCGACGAAAGAGAGCGTCCTCATGCGCCGAACCGTCCTGAGCGCCACGGCACTCGCCTGCACCGCCGTGCTGGCCGGCACCGTGCCCGCGTTCGCCGACAGCACCACCCCGAGCCCGGTCCCCACCGTGGCGCAGTCCGCCGAGCCGTCCGCCGTCCCGTCCGAGGCGCCGTCCGCCGAGCCCACCCGGGCCTCGACCCCCGCGCCGACGCGGGACTCGCACCAGGTCGCGGCGGTGCCGCAGGGCGCGCCCGACACCGGGGTGACGGAGCCGTCCAAGGACTCCGGCTCCGAGGGCGCGCTCATCGGCGGCGGTGCGGCGGCCGTGCTCGCCGCGGGCGCGACGGTGTTCGCCGTCCGTCGCCGCCGGGCGACCGGGGCATGACCCCCCTCTCCAGGCGCGCCTTGGTCACCGCCGCGGCGGCCTCGCTGCTGGCGGGCTGCGCGGGCCGGGCACCGGACCGGACGGCCCCGGCCGCCCACCGGCGTCCGGCGTCCTCGCCGCCGCCGTCCACGGGCACGGCCACGACCGGGTCCGCCGCGCACACCGCGCTCGGCCGGTCCACGCCGGTCCGGCTGCGCATCCCGGCGATCGGGGTCGACACCCCGCTGCTGCGGCTCGGCCTCGCCGCCGACGGCACGGTGCAGGTGCCGCCGGTCACCGCGCACGACCGGGCGGGCTGGTACCGCTACTCCCCCACCCCGGGGCAGACCGGTCCGTCGGTGATCCTCGGCCATGTCACGGTCGGCGCGTACGGGGACGGGGTGTTCCGCCGGCTCGCGGAGCTGCGCCGGGGCGAGCAGGCCGTGGCGCGCCTGGAGAACGGCAGGTCGGCGGTGTTCACCGTGGACAAGGTGCGTACGGTCGCCAAGGCCGCGTTCCCGACACAGGAGGTGTACGGGGACGTGGCCCGCCCGGAGCTGCGGCTGATCACCTGCGGCGGTCCGCGGGGCGGCGACGGCTACCTCGACAACGTGATCGTCTTCGCCACGCTGACCGGCACGACACCCTGACCCGCCGGAACGGATGCGGGACCGGTGGAACGTACGCCACCGGTCCCGCATCCTCCCCGACGAGTCCGACGAGCGAATCCCCCACGACCCTGGAGAACGTTGAAACGGTCCCGTGACACGGCGGCCTCCGAGCTGTTCGCCGCCCTGTACCCGCGCCTGGCCGGCTGGTGCCGCCGTCTGGTCGACGACGACGAGACGGCGCACGAGATCGCCTCGGAGGCCTTCACCCGGCTGTGGGCCCGGTGGACGAAGGTGGAGGAGCCGCGCGGCTTCCTCTACGTCACCGCGGCCAACCTCGTCCGGGACCACTGGCGCAAGCTGGAGCGCGAGCGCCGGGCGGTGCGCCGGGTGGGTTCGGAGGCCGCGATCCGCCCGCACACCGAGCCGGCGGACCCCTCGGTACGGCTGCTGGTGCAGTCGCTGCCCGAGCGGCTGCGGGTGCCGATCCTGCTGCACTACTACGCTGACATGCCGATCCGGGAGGTGTCCGAGCTGACCGGGCGCAAGGAAGGAACCGTCAAGGCCGATCTGCACGCGGCCCGAGAACTGCTGCGCGGTCATCTGAGGAGAAGCCTTGACCACACGCTTTGACGACGAGCCGGAGTTCGACGGACCCGACGATCCCCTGGCGGTCATCCTGCGGCCGCCGGCCGCCCACCTCGGTCCGCCGCCCGGCCGCTACGAGGAGATCCGGCGTGCCGCGGGCCGCCGCCGCCTGGTCCGCACGGTGGCCGGAGCCGGGGTGACCTGCGCCGTCGCCGTCTGCGTGGCCCTGTCGCTGCATCTGACGGCACCTGCCGCGCCGCACTCCCCCCAGGTCCCCCTCGCACCACCGATCGTCAGTCCCACCGCCCCGCACCGCGCGTCGGGATCCCCGACCCCGGTTGCGCCCCGTCCGAGCCCCAGTCTCGCGCCCACACGACAAGGGACCACACAGGCTCCCGCCCGGGGGGCGTCAGCGGCCCCGTCGGCCACCCCGTCCGCCGCGGTCCGCGACATCCCGTCCGAGAACCGGCCGAGCGCCGTCGCCACGGCGCCCACCCGCTGAGCGCTCAGCTGCTGGACGTGCCGCGTCATGTCGTCGGTCGTCTGCGGCGCCGTCGAAAGGGGCGCTGCCGAACCGCAGTCGAGCCTGCCTGCCCTGCTTGGGACGTCAACACTGCGGCCGCCGGTGTCATCCGTCCGTGCCGTCGTCTTCCGACGCACCGTCCGGGCCCCAAAGGCGCGGGTCAAGGCGCCACTCCGGCGGGTGCGGGGCGCGGCGCGGGCGACGGCCCGGATGGCCGAGGCTGCGCCTCGGCGTTGGTGTGATGTTTCGTACGAGGCCGGAATGAAAGGCGTGGAACGGGCAACGTTCCGTTTCATGCTCCACGCGCGAACCCTCCGGCAGGTGACTCGATGACGACGGCGACCCAGGCCCCTCCGACCGCTCCGGCCGCCGCGCCACCCGCCCGCACCCTGCCGTCCGCCGCCTCCCCTCCGCTGCCCTCCCTGACCGGACTGAGATGGATGGCCGCACTGCTGGTCTTCGGCCTGCACGTGCACAACTTCCGCTACTTCGGCGGCACCGGCGGCCGCATCATGTCCTGGGGGTTCGAGGCCGGTGCCTCGGGGGTGTCGTTCTTCTTCCTCCTCTCCGGGTTCGTCCTGATGTGGTCCGCGCGGCCGGGCGACCGGGCAGCGCGCTTCTGGTGGCGGCGGGTCGCCCGGGTCTACCCGGTCCACCTGGTCACCGTCGCCGTCGCGCTGGTCATGGTGTGCACGCTGCCCCGCCAGCCGAGGCCGACCCTGCTGCAGGGCCTGGCCGACGTGTTCCTGGTGCACTCCTGGTGGCGGCCGTGGTGGCAGACCCTGGACCCGGTCAGCTGGTCGCTCGCGTGCGAGGCCTTCTTCTACGCCGCGTTCCCGCTGCTGGCGCTGCTGCTGCGCCGCCTGGGCGGACGGGGTGCCACGGCGCTGGCCGCACTGGCCGCCCTGACCGTGCTGGCGCTGGCCTGGACGGACGCACACCACTGGTGGGCACAGCCGATCAGTTCCTTCCCGGCCGCCCGGCTGCCCGAGTTCGTGCTGGGCGCGGCCACCGCGCGGCTGGTGCTGCTCGGCCGGTGGCGCGGCCCGGGCCTGGAGGCCTCGCTGGCTCTGGCGATCATCGGCTACTTCCTGGTCCCGCAGGTCACCGCCGAGTACGCGGCCACCGCCTGCACCCTCACGGGCTTCGCGCTGCTCATCCCGGCAGCGGCCGTCGCGGACCTGCACGGCCTGCCCTCGCTGTGGCGGCGCCGGTGGCTGGTCCGCCTCGGCGAACTGTCGTTCGCGTTCTACATGGTCCATCTGCTGGTGCTGCGGGCGGGCACCCATCTGCTCGGCACCCGCCCGCGTTTCCACCTGCTCACCGGCACCGCCGTCGCCGCCGCCGCGTTCACCGTGGCGCTGGGCCTGTCCTGGCTCCTGTACGAGGGCGTGGAACGGCCCGCACGACGGCTGCTGCTACGGCGGCCGGCACCGCGGCGGACGGCCTAGACGCTCCGCCGGAAGGGCCGCGACATGCCGTTTGCCGACTGCGGCGCCGTCGTGGCCGGCCGCGCAGTTCCTCCCCCAGCCTTCGGCCGGGGGTTCCCCAGCGCCCCTTACGGGGCGCTGGGGAACCCGGCCCGGCTACGGGAACTGGACCACCTTGGACGGGGTGGTACCGGTCCCCGAGGTCGGCGATCCGGTGGTGTTGACGACGTGGGCGTACTGGCCCATGCCGCCCAGGGAGATCACCAGCAGGTCGTGCATCCTGATCCCCGAACCGGTCGGCACCTGGAAGCCGTTGGACTGCACGATCGTGGGATCGGCCGTGTAGTTGCAGTAGCTTCCCAGGCCCCAGGCCTCGTGGGTGGTCACGGTGTCGGCGACCTTGTAGGCCGCGTAGCCGACGACGCCGTCGTGGGTGATGGCGGCGGCGTTCGGGGCGTCGTACGCCTTCTCGTTCTGGAAGAAGATCGTGCGGCCGCGTTCGCCGTTCCAGTAGACGTCGTACTTGTTGAAGTGCTCGACGAACAGGCCGGTGGCGAGGACGTCGTTGCCGTTGACGCGCAGGCCGTAGTCGGCGCGGTTGGTGGTCCAGCCGACTCCGCTGCCGTGGTCGGCGCGCCACAGCCAGGTGTGGTCGATGATCACGTTGTTGCTGTTGACCACGACCGAGTTGGTGGCGAGGCCGGGTCCGGCGCCGCCGATGCGGACGAACACGTCCTGCATGGTGGTGGGGTTGGCGGAGTGGTCGGCGGTGGAGCCGGGGTCGCCGATCCGCAACAGGGTGTCGGAGTTGACGGTGCCCGCGTCGATGAGGAACCCGGCGAGCCTGACGCCGTCGACGTCGGCGACGTGCATGGCGTCGACCCCGTTGTCCGGGACGAGGGTGGCGAGGCCGAGGCCGAGGACCACCGTGTCGGCGCGGGTGACGTCGATGGTCCGGTCGAGGTGGTAGATGCCCGGAGTGAACAGGAGGTTGAGGCCCTGGGAGAGAGCCTGGTTGATGGTGGCGGCCGTGGCGCCGGGCTTGACGACGTAGAACTGGTCCAGCGGGAGGGAGGTGCCCGCGTTCGCCGGCCAGGAGACGCCCCGGGCGTTCGTGCGCTTGGCAGGGACGAAGACCTTGTAGGTGCTGCCGTCCAGGTACAGGAAGGGCTTCTCACGCGAGACCGGGGTGTTGTCCAGCGTGGTGTAGGAGCCGGTCGCGAAGTCGGTCGCGGGTGCGCCCTGGACTCCGGAGAAGGTCATGTTCCAGACGCCGTTGGTCCAGCCGCCGACCGAGCTGTCGCGGGTGTACCACTGCTGCTGGGAGTACGGGCCGACCGTGCCGTCGATCTTCGAGTCGGCG
This sequence comes from Streptomyces sp. NPDC013157, assembly GCF_042899865.1. Classification (NCBI taxonomy): domain Bacteria; kingdom Bacillati; phylum Actinomycetota; class Actinomycetes; order Kitasatosporales; family Streptomycetaceae; genus Streptomyces; species Streptomyces sp. NPDC013157. The sequence goes on from NZ_JBIBAK010000002.1 coordinate 647,057, forward strand.
ATGTAGCCGCCGGAGGCCCAGCCGTAGCCGTTCGGCGCGAGGTTGAGGCCGCCCTTGACGTGGATACGGCGGAAGGGGGCCGCCTGAGCCACGGCCCACCGGTCGGTGCCGTTGGACGGCGTGATGGCGAGGTTCTCCGCCGAACGCCAGAAGTTCTGGGTGGCGTTGCCGTTGAACCAGCCGGCGTCGACCGTGACGTCACCGTTGATCTGGGTGTCGTCGGGGTTGAGGCCGAGCCCGGAGATCGAGGTGTAGAAGCCGATCTGGGCGTTGATGCCGTTGTAGGTGCGCGGCTTGAGCAGGAACTGGTAGCGGCCGGTGCCGAACTGGGCCGACTCCTGCTGGGCGAAGACGGAGTCGAACTTCGCCTGGAGGTTCGGCGTGGACGGGTCGACGACGATCACGTTGGGGCCGAGGTCGCCGCCGCCCTGGACCGGGGGCGTGCCGGTGGTGGTCCCGTAGACCTGGAACTCCCAGAGCGAGTAGCCCCACTGGGTGGCGCGGTGCACGCCGAGCATCCGGACGTAGCGGCCCTGCCCGGAGACGGTGAGGGTGTCGGTGCCGCCGTCGCCGCCGGTCACGGACTGCAGGTCGGTCCAGTTGTTGCCGTCCGAGGAGATCTGGACCTTGTAGTCCTTGCCGTAGGCGGTCTCCCAGTCGAGGACCACCTGGTTGACCTGGGCGGTGGCGCCGAGGTCGACCTGGAGCCACTGGTCGTCGGTGAACGCGGACGACCAGCGGGTGCCGGTGTTGCCGTCGACCGCGTTCGCGGCGGTGGTCCCGGCGTTCTCCTCGGAGGAGGCGGTGGCCGTCTTCCCTTGCGACAGCGGGGCGTCGGCGGCTCGGGCGGCCGGCGCGTGGGCGGTGGGCAGGGCGAGCAGCGCGGCCATGGCGGCGAGCACTACGCCCAAGGATCTCAGTCGTCTCATCAGCGGCTCCCTGAGGTGGACGTGACGGTGCGGACAACGACCGCATCGCACGGCTTAGTTCAGGTTTTGATTTAAGTGGTGAGGCAACTGGGCGACAAGCCTTCGGACGGGGGTTTTTCGGCCGCCGCGGTCCCGCGGCAGGTCACGGCGACCGCCACGGGACCGACACCGGCCCCCGTCACAGGCCGCGCTGCGCGTACATGGCGCTGAGGTCGCCCGACAGGGCGCCCTTGGCCCAGCGGGTGACATCGTCGGCCAGTACCTCGTAGGCACCCGACTCGACGCCGTCGAGCGCCGCCGCCGCGATGTCCTCGGGCTTCGCCTTCGGCCCGTCGGCATGCGCGGCCATGTCGGTGTCCACGTAGCCCATGTGCAGGCCGGTGACGCCGATGCCGCGCGGCTTGAGCGCGAGGCGCAGGCTGTTGGTCTGCGACCAGAACGCCGCCTTCGAGGCACTGTAGGCGCCGCCCTCGGCGACCCAGGACAGCACCGAGTGGACGTTCAGGAGGTGGCCGCCGCCGTTGCGCTCGATGACGGGGACGAAGGCTCGGGCGAGCAGCAGCGGGCCGTAGAAGTTGATCTCGAACTCGCGGCGGATGTCGTCGAGCGGCGAGGTCAGGAATTCGGTGCCGAGGGCGATCCCGGCGTTGTTGACCAGGACCGTGACGTCCTGCGCCTGCTCGACGACGGCAGCCACGGAAGCGGGGTCGGTGACCTCCAGGGGCAGCGCCACCGCGTCGGGGTGGGTGACGGAGCGCGGGTCGCGGGCGGTGGCGTAGACCTTGCCGGCACCGCGCGCGTACAACTCCTCCACCAGCGCCTTTCCGACGCCTCGGCTGCCGCCGGTGACGAGGACGACGGAGTCCTTGATCGCGGTCATGACACTCACACTCCCAGACGTGCACAGAGATCGGAAACCGATCGGTTTCCTCCGGTGCCGCCCATCGTAAACCGATCGGTTTCCCACTTCAATCGCAGGGGAGGCCGCCGGGCCGCCGCCCGGACCGGACGCCCTTACGGGCAGGGCGGGTTACTCGATCCAGTTCCTTGCGTCCGACCTCTGGCTACGGACTCCTACCGGGCGGTATACAGACCACCGACACACGCGTGCGGGCCGCCCGTCGGGACCGGTTCCGTGCGCGTCCCGGTTCCAGGGGGGAACTCCATGGCGTACGGCATCCCGTCCGACGGTCCGGCCAGACGGCACCGGCGGAAGGCCACCGTGGCGGCGGCGCTGGGCGGCTGCGCCCTGGTGGCCGCGTCCACGACACCGGCCGCGGCGCACGGCGGCGGCCACGGCCCCGGCCACGACCGCGGCACCAGCTACGTGGCGCTCGGCGACTCCTACACCTCGGGCCCGGTCATCCCGACGCAGGTCGACGCGGACTGTGCCCGCTCCGACCACAACTACCCCTCGCTGGTGGCGGCGGCCCGGCATGTGAGCGCGTTCAAGGACGTGAGCTGTGCGGGCGCGACGACCGCCGAGATGTGGAAGGCCCAGGGCACCAACGGCCCCCAGCTCGACGCCGTCCAGCGGAGCACCGACCTGGTGACCGTCCAGATCGGCGGCAACGACATCGGGTTCAGCTCGATCATCGGCACCTGCGCGGCCCTGAGCTCCAAGGACCTGACGGGCAATCCCTGCCAGCAGTACTACAACGCCTCCGGCACCGACCGGCTGACGGTCGCCGTCGCGCAGACCGCGCCCAAGGTCGACAAGGTGCTGCGGGCGATCCGCGCCCGGGCCCCGCACGCCCGGATCCTGGTCGTCGGCTACCCCGACCTGCTGCCCGACGACGGCAGCGGCTGCTACCCGACGGCGCCGTTCGCGGCCAAGGACTTCCCGTACCTCCGGGACACCGGCAAGCGGCTGAACCTCATGCTGCGCTTGGTCGCCGCCTGGAACGGCGCCCGGTACGTGGACACCTACGGCCCGACCGTCGGCCACGACATGTGCAAGGCCCCCGCCGACCGCTGGATCGAGCCCCTCCAGCCGACCTCCCCGGCCGCCCCCGCCCACCCCAACGCCAAGGGCGAGGCGGCCATGGCACAGGCGGTGCTCGACCGGCTGGAGCGGCGCTACTGAGAGTTCGCGCCTAGCGGTTCGTGGGCAGCGTCTTGGACGGGTAGCCGCGCAGCACGAGGGACGTGGTGACCGGACCGTGGCGAGCCAGGGAGTCCACGACCTCCTCCAGGCGTTCTGCGTGGGTGCAGTGCACGTCGAAGAGCAGGCAGTCCTCGCCGGTCACCCGGAGCGTCGAGACGACCTCCGGGGTCCGGGCGGCGAGGGCGAGCGCCATCGGCAGTTGCGCGTGCGTGGTGCGCAGCCGGACCACGGCGTGGATGTTGAGCCCGAGCGCGGCGGGGGCGACGACGGCCCGGTAGCCGGTGATGACACCGCTCTTCTCCAGCCGCTGGATCCGGGCGCCCGCCGCCGGCTGGGAGAGCCCGACCCGCCGTCCGACCTCGGCTCCGGTGAGCCGGCCGTCGGTCTGGAGCAGTTCCAGGATGGCCCGGTCGATGTCGTCGAGTGATTCCATCGTCGTCGTCCCCACTTTCCTCTGGATCACTTGCCGGGCCGTGCCGCCGCCACTGGTCCGTGCAGAATCGCCCCCAGGACGGACCCGGGCAGCGCCGGGTCACGACGGAAAGGGCGGTCGGCGGTGGTCGCGTACGTCATCATCCCCGGGATCGACGGGTCGGACGACAGGCACTGGCAGAGCCGGTGGGAGCAGGCGTGGGGCGACGCGGCGGTGCGCATCGCCCCGGGCTCGTGGACGCGGCCCGACCTGCGGGACTGGGTCGCCGCGGTGCAGGCCGCCCATGACGTCGCCGTCGCACGGGACGGCCGGGTGGCGCTGGTGGCGCACAGCCTCGGCTGCTGGGCGGCCGCCGAGTGGCTGGCGCGGGCCCGGCCCGGCCGGGTCCCGGCGTTCCTGGCCGCGCCGCCCGACCCACGGGGACCGGCGTTCCCGGGTGCGGCCGCGCCGACCTTCCTGGAGCTGACCGCCCGCCCGCTGCCCGGCCCGGCCTTGGTGGTGGCGAGCGACGACGACCCGTACGGCGGCGCCGCGGCCTCCGCCGCGCTGGCCGCGGGATGGGGTGCGCGCAGGCACTCCGTCGGGACGCACGGACACCTCAACTCCGCGAGCGGGCTCGGCGACTGGCCCGCCGGCCGGGAGCTCCTGGACACCCTGGTGGGCCCCTGAGCGGCCCCCGCACCCCGACACCCCGGGCTGTGCGGCCCCATGGGGGGACCGGGGGACGGTTCGCGATAGGTTGACCTGCATGAGCGACAACGTTTATTTCGACATCTCGATCAACAACGAGCCGGTCGGCCGGATCGTGTTCAGCCTGTTCGACAAGGTGGTGCCCGACACGGCCCGCAACTTCCGTGAGCTCGCCACCGGGCAGCACGGCTTCGGGTACGCCGGTTCCGGCTTCCACCGGATCATCCCCCAGTTCATGCTCCAGGGCGGTGACTTCACCCGGGGTGACGGCACCGGCGGCAAGAGCATCTACGGCGAGAAGTTCAAGGACGAGAACTTCGAGCTCAAGCACGACCGTCCGTACCTGCTCAGCATGGCCAACGCGGGCAGGAACACCAACGGCTCGCAGTTCTTCGTCACCACCGTCGTGACGTCCTGGCTGGACGGCAAGCACGTGGTCTTCGGTGAGGTCGTCGAGGGTCAGGACATCGTCGACAGGATCGAGAGCTACGGCTCGCAGAGCGGCGCCCCCAAGGCCAAGGTCGAGATCACGGCGAGCGGCACCGTCTGATCCCGGACCGGCGTTTTCCACGGGGGACCGGGATGCTCGCCCGGTCCCCCGTGCTCGGTCACCGCGCGCCGCGCTCGCGCCGTCGTTCCGCCCGCGGCGGGGCGCGCCCGGCCGGGGACTCGTGCGCGGTGAGGTGTTCCAGGGCCTCGGCCAGCTCCTTGCAGGCCTCCGCGACGGAGCGCCGGGTGTTGTGCTGCTCGGTGATGACGACCGACAGCAGCAGTGCGGTCAGGGCCAGCGAGCCGTTGAACAGCTGCAGCTTCAGCATCACCTCGACGGGGGACAGGTGCGCGAACGCGCCGACCCCGTCCGTCGCGGCGACCGCGGCCACGACCGACGTGAACAGGGCGCACAGCACGCTCCCCGCCAGCCGGAACCGCAGCGCGGCCCAGATCAGCAGCGGATAGGCGAGGAACAGCGCGCTCAAGGAGCTGAGCGTGGCCAGCGGGACCAGGCCGGCCGCGACGACCACGAGGGCCAGGGCCTCCTTCCAGCGGGCCGTGGACGAGGGCCGACGGGTTTCGAACAGCACCAGCAGGACCGGGGTGACGAGCAGGACACCCATCGCGTCGCCCACCCACCACGCCAGCCAGATGGGCCAGAAGTGGGTCGCGTCGAGCTTGCCTGCGAGGATCAGCGTGACCACGTCGACGGTGGAGCTGACCAGCATGGCGGCGAGCGCGCCGAGGAACACCAGGGCGAGGCCGTCGCGCAATCGGCTCAGGTCGGTGCGGAAGCCGACCCGGCGCAGCAGCACGAAGGCGCAGACCGGGCCGGCCGTGTTGCCGACGAGGATGCCCAGGAGGTCGGGCCCGGGCGGGCCGATCGACAGCACGAGGAGGAGGGCGCCGAGCGTGACGCCCGGCCAGCAGCCCAGGCCGAGGACCAGCAGACAGGCCAGCGCCACGCCGGTCGGCGGATAGATGGGGGTGAAGACGGCGCCCTCGACGGTGAGCCGGCACAGCAGGCCGAGCCGTCCCGCCGCGAAGTAGCAGGTGGCGACGGCCAGCGTCCGCAGGGCGAAGACGGCCGCCCGGCGCAGCTCCTGGTTACCCACCACACCAGCCATCACACACCGCGACGGCCGTCCCGGCGAGGCGGGAGCCGTCCGCGGCCGCCCCGGCGGGTGCGCGCCGGTCCCGGAGGCTACGGCGTGGGGTCCAGGTCGTCGTGGCCCATGACCAGCACGGCCGCGTCGTCCTCGTGGCCCACCCGTTCCGCGCCCTTGATCACGGCCGCGGCCAGGGACTGCGCCTCGAGACCGGCGACGGCGGCGACACCCGCGAGCCGTACCACCTGGTCGAGGCCCTCCTCGATGGGCATCGACGGCCCCTCCACCACCCCGTCCGTGAGCAGCACGACCATGCCGCCGGTGGTGAGCCGGTGGCGGGCCACGGGGTACTCGATGCCCGGCTCGATGCCCAGCGGCGGTCCGCCCTCGTCCTCCCCCAGCCCGGACTTCCCGTCGGCGGTGGCCCACACGAACGGGACGTGGCCGGCCCGGGCGCTCTCCAGGACCCCGGTCTCCGGGTCGAGCCGCATGAAGGTGCAGGTCGCGAAGAGGTCGGTGCCCAGGGACACCAGCAGGTCGTTGGTGCGGGCGAGCAGTTCGCCGGGCTCGCCGGTCACCGAGGCCAGCGCCCGCAGGGCCGCCCGGACCTGGCCCATGAAGGCGGCCGCCTCGATGTTGTGCCCCTGGACGTCGCCTATGGTCAGGCCGATGTGGCCGTCGGGCAGCGTGAAGGCGTCGTACCAGTCACCGCCCACGTTCAGCCCGTAGCAGGCGGGCGCGTACCGGACGGCCAGATGGAAGCGGGGGGTGTCGGGCAGGACCCGGGGCAGCATGCCACGCTGGAGGGCGACGGCCAGCTCGACCTGGGAACGCTGGTACTCGGCCCGCTCGCGTGCCTGGGCGGTGAGCGACCTCAGTCTGGCCAGCAGCTCGTCGTCGTCCGTTGAACGCTTGCGGGGCATGGATCACTCCGGCCGAGGCTCCATCCTTAGCAGGGCAAACCCCTGGTTCTCACCTTTACAGGATCATAGTGCGAACGGCGGGCGAGCGGTCCGCAGCGCGGCGACGGCCGGGCATCGCCGGCCGCCGCCGCGCGGGTCGGTTCACCCCTTGCGCAGGCCGTCCGGGCGGCGGGACGCGCGCAGTGTGCCGACCGTCCTGAGCAGCCGGTCCGCCGGTTCGCGCAGCCGGGGATGGGCGAGGACGGTGTTGCGCAGCCCGCGGACCGGCCGGCGCCACAGGCGGTGCGCCGCGGCCACCGGGTGGGTGCGGGTGGCGAACCCCTCCCCCACCCGCAGTTCGCGGGTCTTGAGCCAGTCCTTGTACTCCTTGTCGCCGCGTCCGAGGTCGACAAGGGTGACACCGCCGCGCGCAGCCGATTCGGCGGTACGCAGATGCATCATCAACCCCGGTGAGTAGTAGTGCAGTTCGGGGTCGTAGGCGGTGAACCAGGCGGCGAGTACGGTGGCCGAGCGCGGGCCGAAGTGCGCGGCCACCGGCCGGTCGCCGGCGTAGAGCACGGACAGCACGCCGGTGAAGTGCTCCTCGCGGACGTGGAAGAGGTGGTCCACGAGGTCGACGATCCAGGGGCGGGCGAAGCGGTCCATGCGGCCGGTCCGCCGGTACTGGGCGGACTTCCAGCGCATCAGGGTGCGCAGGGCCGCCGGGTCGCGCTCGTCGAACTCGAAGCGCAGGTCGCCGATGTCGCGGCCGAGGCGCCGTTCCTTCTTCAGCGTCGTCTTCGCCAGGCCCGGGTAGGTGGCGCGCAGCCACTCGGGGTATCCGCCGTCGCCGGGCTTCACGTCGATCACCGGCGAGGCGAAGGTGCCGGTCACATGGGGAGCGAAAGGTCTCTGCTCGGCGACCAGGTGGTCGAACTCGAAGATGGACATCCCGCAGGCGCTCAGCAGTTCCTGGGCGTCCCAGGTGACTCCGGGCCGGTGCACGAGCGCCTGGCAGTCGGAGAGGCCGAGGCCGACGGCCCGGCCGACGCCGAGGGCGTTGCGCTCGTACGGGAGGAAGCCGACGGGCTCCCCGTCCGCGCGCAGGACCGCCACCCGTACGCCGGCCCGGTGTCTGCCGACGCCGATGGTGAACTCCGGGGCCAGAAAGGGGTTGGCGTACTCCGGCGACTCGTCCATCGCGCCGTGCCAGGCCCGGCGGAGCGACTCGGTCAGCTCGCCGGGTCTGTGGATCGTGATGTCCACCTCAGATCAACCGCCCTTCGGCTGACGAGGTGTCTGACGCATGGCTTCCGGGCCGGCTCCCGGAAGGACCTCTGCACTGGCCTCTGGATCGCATGGCGACCGCTCCCCCCCCCATAACGCGTATTCCGCGTTCTGCCGTTTCTACGAACAGCTCCTGTTCCCCGCTGTACACCTTCGTTCCGGAACCGGCGACGGGGTCGCCGGTCCGGAGGTGTCGCTCAAACGTCGCGAAACAGTACGCACGCTGTCAAGGGTGCCACTGCCGGGGCAGGTTGGGGGTGGAGAGACCCGTACTTTCCCGGCCCTTTCCGTCGGACCGCCGCCGGACGCCGTCAGGTCGCCGCCGCCGGAGCCGGCGACCTCACCCGCCGCGTACAGGCCGGGGACGGATTGAGCCGCCGCTGTCCAGGACGCGTCCGGAGAGGCCGGTCGGGAGGCCGCCGAAGGTCTTGCGGGTGAGCCCAAGGCGGGAGCGGCGACCGGACCGCGGGCCGGTCGCGAGCCGGATCCGGCGGGCCGGCCCGCCGCGGAAGAGTGGTGCGGCGACCGGACCGGCTCCGCCGCGCCCTCCCGGAACGCTCCCATCGGATCGCACTGGCGTGCTATCACCGGTGCCATGGAGACCGTGGCGACCGAGCCCACAACCCCGTCCACCCCGCGGCCCGTACGGTGGCCGACGATGGTGCAGGGGTGGCACCAGCTGACCTTTCTGCACTGGCCGGTGGAGCCGGAGAAGGTGGCGGGACTGCTGCCCGCCGGCACCCGGCCGGACACCCTGGACGGGGTCACCTACGTCGGGCTCGTCCCGTTCCTGATGCGGGGCACGGGCTTCGGGCCGGGGCCGGGGCTGCCGTATCTGGGCACCTTCTGCGAGACGAACGTACGGCTGTACTCGGTGGACGGGCACGGCCGCCGTGGGGTGGTGTTCAGGTCGCTCGACGCGACCCGGCTGCTCCCGGTACTGGTGGGGCGGCTGGGGTTCCGGCTGCCGTACCTCTGGTCAGCGATGCGGCTGCACCGCGAGGGCGATGTCGTCACCTATACCTGCCGCCGGCGGCGCCCGGCGGCCGCGAGCCGGGCGGTCGTGCGGATCGGGGCGCCGATCGCCGAGCCCTCGCCGCTGGAGCACTTCCTGACCGCGCGCTGGGGGCTGCACGCGACCTGGCACGGCCGTACCGCGCACCTGCCGAACGAGCATGCGCCCTGGCCGCTGCACCGGGCGGAACTCCTCGGCCTGGACGACGAGTTGATGGAGGCAGCAGGCCTGCCGGCGATGCCGGGACCGCCGGTCAGCGTGCTCTGGTCACCCGGCGTGAAGGTGCGGTTCGGGAGGCTGGAACTGCTCCGCCCCGCCGAGTAAAGAAATCGTATGGTCTAGTCCAAAGTGAGCTTTGGTCCAGTCCAATTCATTGACGTGACCGCGACACCTCCGGAAGCTGGGACCCACCCCACCTCCCCGGCCCCCTGGAGGCACCAGTGAGACCCCTTCGCGCATGTCTGGGCGCGGCTGCCGCCGTCACCCTCGCCGCCGCCGGCACCACCGCGCTCGTCGCGAGCAACGCCTCGGGCGCGACCACCGCACTGAGCAACCGGTGGTACGCGGCCGCCCCCTACCTGATGCCACTGGACAACAACCCGCCGGACGCGGCCGCCGTCATGGACGCCACCGGCCTCAAGGCCTTCCAGCTGGCGTTCGTACTGGCCCCCAACGGCGGCGGCTGCTCGCCCACCTGGGGCGGCACGGCGGCGGTCTCCTCGGACACCGCCGTCCAGTCGGTGATCAACACGATCCGGGCCAAGGGCGGCGACGTCTCCGTCTCCATCGGCGGCTACGGCGGCACCAAGCTGGGGCAGACCTGCGCGGACGCGGCCTCCACCGCGGCGGCCTACCAGCAGGTCGTCACCAAGTACGGACTGCACGCCATCGACTTCGACCTGGAGGAGCCGGAGTACGAGAACACCGCCGCGATCAAGAACGAGATCGGCGCCGCGAAGATCCTCCAGCAGAACAACCCGGGTCTGTACGTGTCGGTGACGACGGCCGGTACGGCGGACGGCACCGGCTGGTTCGGCAAGCAGATGCTGCTGGAGGCGAAGTCGCAGGGGTTCACGCCCAACAACTTCTCCATCATGCCGTTCGACGGCGGGTTCAGCGGGGCGGCCTCGCAGACCAGCGCGCTCACCAACTTCAACTCGATCCTGCAGTCCACCTTCGGCTGGGACCAGGCGACCGCCTACGCCCACGAGGGCTTCTCCGGGATGAACGGCCGCAGCGACACCGGCGAGTACTTCACCCAGGCCGACTTCCAGACCGTGCTCGACTACGCGACGAGCCACAACATGGACCGCTTCACGTTCTGGTCCCTGAACCGCGACCGCCAGTGCACCCCGGTCGACAACAACGGCACCACGTCCGGGACCTGCTCCAGCGTGGCACAGGGCGCCTGGGACTTCGCCACGTACTCGGTGAAGTTCGCCGGAGTCACCCCGCCGACCACCACACCCACCCCCACCCCCACGCCGACACCCACGCCCACCTCCTGCAAGACCGCCTGGAGCTCGACAGCCGTGTACACGGCCGGGAACGAGGTCTCCTACAACAGCCACAACTGGAAGGCCAAGTGGTGGACCCAGAACGAGGTGCCCGGCGCCTCCGAGTGGGGCCCCTGGCAGGACGAGGGCGCCTGTTGAACCCTTGACGGGACTGGTCCGGACCTTTAGTTTCACGGGTCATCGGCGGTTACGGATGCGTCCAGAGTTCACACACATGAACGGCGTTGGGTGAGCTCCGGGCGCAGCCATCTGACGAAAGGACCCCCCACGTGAACCGTCCCCGGCTGCTCGCGGCGCCCACCGCCGCGGGCCTCGCCCTCGCCCTCACCGTCCTGTCCGGCGGCAGCGCGGACGCGGCGAACCCGGACGTCGCGCCCGGCGGCAACTTCGACCTGTCCGTATGGCAGCTCCAGGAACCGGTCGGCTCCCCCGGCTCGCCGACCACCATCCCCTCGTCCCGGCTGCAGGGCGCGAACGGCTACCAGGACGCGTACTTCTACACCGACACCCGCGACGGGGCGATGACCTTCTGGGCGCCCGAGAAAGGCGTCACCACCCCGAACTCCAACTACGCCCGCTCCGAACTGCGCGAGATGAACCGGGACGGCAGCGCCGCCAACTGGTCGCTGGGCGGCAGCCACCGGATGAGCGCGACGCTGCGGGTGGTCTCGGTGACCAAGAACGTGTGCGTGGGCCAGATCCACCTCGGCACCGGCGGCTCCTCCACCAAGCCGCTGCTGGAGCTGTACTACCACTCCGACGGCGACATCGTCCTCGGCACCGAGAACTCCCCGGACGGCGGCCAGACCCCGCACAGCGTGGGCCACGTGTCGATCGGCAAGACCTGGACGTACACCATCGCGGTCTCCGGCGGGAACACCATCGACCTGACCGTCAACGGCACTACGACGCACTACGCCATCCCGTCCTCCTTCAACCAGTACAAGCAGTACTTCAAGGCGGGCTCGTACAACCAGTCGTCCTCCGACAGCACGACCAACGGCGCCCGGGTCGCGTTCTACGGCCTGACCGTCAAACACGGCTGAGTTCGCCCGGTCCACCCTGGCGGGGGCCGTCGCTCCGCCGCACGATGGAGAGGCCATCCGCCGCGGCCGGACGCCGGGAGGACTCATGACGCAGAGCTGGGGACCGCGCCCTCCCGCCACGGCGGACGGCCCCGAATGGCGGCCCGCGCTCGACCTCCCCGCGCCGGCGCGGCAGCGCCGCTGGACGGTGCTGCTGCGCTGGCTGCTGCTGATCCCGCAGTACGTCGTGCTCGTCGTCCTCGGCATCGCGGCGTTCTTCGCCACGGTGGCCGGCTGGTTCGCGGCGCTCGTGCTGGGCCGGCTGCCCGACCCGATCGCCTCGTTCCTCGGCAAGTACCTCGCCTACGAGACCCGGATCGCGGCCGGCTCCATGCTCCTGGTGGACCGGTATCCGCCGTTCGCCCTCACCGCCCCCGACCACCCGGTGCAGATCGAGCTGCGGCCCACCACCCTGAACCGGCTGGCGGTGCTGTTCCGGCTGATCCTGATGATCCCGGCGGCGATCGTCGCGAACCTCGCGGCGACCGGCTGGTTCGCGGTCGGCTGGATCTTCTGGATCACCGGGATCGTGCTGGGGCGGCTGCCCGGGCCCGTCTTCGGGGCGACGGCCGCGGTCGCCCGCTACCGGATGCGGTTCGGCGCGTACACCAGCATGCTGACCCCCGTCTACCCGAAGGGACTCCTCGGCGACCGGCCGGCCGCCGGGGAGGAGGTGCGCTCCGCCACCCGGCCCCTGGTCCTGGACACCGCCGCCAAGGTCCTGATCTGGGTCTTCCTGGTGCTCGGCCTGATCACCCAGATCGCCTCCCGCTCCACCGGGGACCACGACATGAACGGACTGGCGAATACGCCGCAAGTGGTACATCCCGCAGGACGGTCGTAGCGTCGAAGGGAACGTGTACGGCGGAACGGGCGGGAGCGACCATGCGCAGACCAGTGGTGGGAACGGCGATCGGACTCGGGGCGGCCCTGCTGCTCACGGCGGGCATGACGACGGCCTCGGCGACGCCGCCGACACCCTCCGCGTCGCGGGCGTCGGCCCAGCACCCGGTGCTCGTCGACTGCCTCTGGCACCAGCGGTACCGGCCGACCGACTTCATACTGGCCTGCGGCGACGGCAACAGCCTCCTGACCGGCATGCACTGGACCCAGTGGAACGACAGCACGGCGGTCGCCCAGGGCGTGAACCTGGTGAACGACTGCAAGCCGTACTGCGCGGCCGGCAAGTTCCACAAGTACCCGGTGACCGTACGGCTCGACCGCCCGACGGCCTGGACGAAGCACCCCGACGTGCAGCACTTCACGCGGCTGAACCTGACCTACGCCGGTGCCAGGCCGGAGGGATACACGCAGGTCATGAACTACCCCATGTGGAACTGAGCGGGGCCGCCGGGGCCGTCACCCGGCTGCGCGGCATGCGGGGCCACGCCGTGCGCCGGGCGGGCGACGTAGCGGCCCCGGCTGCCGCTGCCCGGGGACGGGGAAGCGTCATGTTGGTGTGACCGGTACGCCGGATCCTTGCGCTCCCGTCGAAAGAGGTCACATGCCCCGATTCCCCCGCCGGGCCGGCGTCGCCCCGGCCGTGGTCGCGATCGGCCTGCTCGCGGCGGTTCCGGCCGCGAGCGACGAGCCGGTCCTCTCCCGCCCCCACACCGTCGCCCATTTCGATCTGGCCCGGGGACAGACACCCGAGAGCATCGTCGCCGAGCAGGGCGGCGCGGTCGACATGTCCTTCGCGTTCGCCCGACAGGTGGTCAAGGTCACCCGGGAGCGCCGGGTCCGTGTCCTCGCCACCCTGCCCGACGAGCGAAACCCCCGGACACCGCTCGTGAACAGCGCGGTCACACACGGCCTCGCCCGCGCGCACGACGGCACGCTGTACGTCAACTACGCCACCGGCACCGACAGGACCGGCGTCTGGCGCATCCCGGCAGGCGGCGGCACGCCCGAACAGATCGCCCAGCTGCCGGTGGCCGGCCTGCCCAACGGGCTGGCCCTCGACGAGAAGCACGGCATGCTCTACGCGGCGGACTCGGCACTGGGCACGGTCTGGCGCATCCCCCGGTCCGGCGGCACGCCCACGGCCTGGGCCACGGGCACCGCGCTCTCCGGGCTCCCGTCGGCCACCGGCTTCGGCGCCAACGGGATCAAGGTCCACAAGGACGCGGTGTGGGTGACCAACACCGACCGGGGCACCCTGCTGCGCATCCCGATCGGCGCGGACGGCGCGGCGGGAGCGGTCCGGACGAGGGCGACCGGCCTCACCGGGGTCGACGACTTCGTCTTCCCCGGGCACTCGGACCTCGTGCTCGCCGCGCTGAGCCCGTCCAACGAGGTCGCGCTGGTCGCCCCGGACGGCAGCCACGCCGGCGTGCTGACGGTGCAGGAGGGTCTGTCCAACCCGACCTCGCTGGCGGTACGCGGCCGTGACGTGTTCGTGGCGAGCGCCGCCTACTACACCCAGCGCGACCCGAACCTGCTGAAGGCCCTGCTGAGCACGCACTTCTCCCGCTCGTAGCCCGGCAGGGCCGGGCGGACCCGGCCCTCCCCCGCTCTCCGGGGCTGTCCGGCCTCAGGCGATCTCGACCAGCAGGTCGCCGCCCTCCACCTGCTGGATGCGGTTGATGGCGAGGCGCGAGATCCGGCCGGCCTTCGGGGCGGTGATGGTGGCCTCCATCTTCATGGCCTCGATGGTGGCCACCGTGGCGCCCGCCTCGACCTCCGCGCCCTCCTCCACCGCGAGAGTGACCACGCCCGCGAACGGGGCCGCGACATGGCCGGGGTTGGCGCGGTCGGCCTTCTCGGTGACCGGGATGTCGGACGCCGCAGCCCGGTCGCGGATCTGGATCGGCCGCAGCTGCCCGTTGAGGCTCGACATCACGGTGCGCATGCCGCGCTCGTCGGCCTCGCCCACGGCCTGGAGCTCGATCAGCAGCCGGACGCCGGGCTCCAGGTCGACCGCGTACTCCTTGCCCGGGCGCAGCCCGTAGAAGAAGTCCTTGCTGTCGAGGACGCTGGTGTCGCCATAGGTCTGGCGGTGGGCCTCGAACTCGCGGGTCGGCGCCGGGAACAGCAGCCGGTTGAGGGTGGTACGGGGTTCCTTGGCCAGGCCGTCGCGGTCCTCGGCGGTCAGCTCGGGCGCCGGCTTGGCGGCGGCACGGCCCTGGAGGGCCTTGGTGCGGAACGGCTCGGGCCAACCGCCGGGCGGGGTGCCCAGCTCGCCGCGGAGGAAGCCGATGACCGAGTCGGGGATGTCGAACCGGTCGGGGGTCGCCTCGAAGTCCTCCGGCTGCACCCCGGCGCCGACCAGGTGCAGGGCGAGGTCGCCGACCACCTTGGAGGACGGGGTGACCTTGACCAGCCGGCCGAGGATGCGGTCGGCGGCCTCGTACATCGCCTCGATGTCCTCGAAGCGGTCACCGAGACCGAGCGCCACGGCCTGGGTGCGCAGGTTGGAGAGCTGGCCGCCGGGGATCTCGTGGTGGTAGACGCGGCCGGTCGGGGAGGCGAGGCCCGCCTCGAAGGGGGCGTAGACCCTGCGGACGCTCTCCCAGTACGGCTCCAGGTCCTCGATCGCCCGCAGGTCGAGCCCGGTGGGACGCTCCGAGTAGTCGGTCGCGGCCACGATCGCCGACAGCGAGGGCTGCGAGGTGGTACCGGCCATGGAGGCCACCGCGCCGTCCACCGCGTCCGCGCCCGCCTGGATCGCGGCGAGGTAGGTGGCCAGCTGACCGCCCGCGGTGTCGTGGGTGTGCAGGTGGACCGGGAGGTCGAACTCGCTGCGCAGCGCCGAGACGAGCTTCGCGGCGGCCGGGGCGCGCAGCAGGCCGGCCATGTCCTTGACGGCGAGGACGTGCGCGCCCGCCTCGACGATCTGCTCGGCGAGGCGGAGGTAGTAGTCGAGGGTGTAGAGCCGCTCGTCCGGGTTGGACAGGTCGGCGGTGTAGCAGAGGGCGACCTCGGCGACCGCGGTGCCCGTCTCGCGTACGGCCTGGATGGCGGGGCGCATCTGGCCGACGTCGTTGAGGGCGTCGAAGATGCGGAAGATGTCGATGCCGGTGGCGGCGGCCTCCTGGACGAAGGCGTCGGTCACCTCGGTCGGGTACGGGGTGTAGCCGACGGTGTTGCGGCCGCGCAGCAGCATCTGGAGGCAGATGTTGGGGACGGCCTCGCGCAGGGCGGCCAGGCGCTCCCAGGGGTCCTCGGCGAGGAAGCGGAGCGCGACGTCGTAGGTGGCGCCGCCCCAGCACTCCAGGGAGAGCAGTTCGGGCAGGGTGCGGGCGACGACCGGGGCGACGGCGAGGAGGTCCTTGGTGCGCACGCGGGTGGCGAGCAGGGACTGGTGGGCGTCGCGGAAGGTGGTGTCGGTGATGCCGATGGTGGGCGACTCGCGCAGCCAGCGGGCGAAGCCCTCCGGGCCGGCCTCGACCAGCCGCTGCCGGGACCCGGCCGGGGGCTCGCCGGCGGGCAGCGGGGGCAGCTTGGTGGTCGACTCGATCAGGTGGGGGCGCTCGCCGTGCGGCTTGTTGACGGTGACGTCGGCCAGGTAGGTGAGCAGCTTGGTGCCGCGGTCGGCCGAGGAGCGGGCGGTGAGCAGGTGCGGACGCTGCTCGATGAACGAGGTGGTGATCCGGCCCGCCTGGAAGTCCGGGTCGTCCAGGACGGCCTGGAGGAAGGGGATGTTGGTGGCCACGCCGCGGATGCGGAACTCGGCGACGGCACGCCGGGCGCGGCCGATGGCGGCCCTGAAGTCCCGGCCCCGGCAGGTGAGCTTCACCAGCATGGAGTCGAAGTGCGCGCTGATCTCCGTACCCGCGTGGGTGGTTCCGCCGTCGAGCCGGATGCCGGAGCCGCCCGGGGAGCGGTAGGCGCTGATGCGGCCGGTGTCGGGGCGGAAGCCGTTGGCGGGGTCCTCGGTGGTGATGCGGCACTGGAGGGCGGCGCCGTGCAGCTTCACCGTCTCCTGGGAGAGCCCGAGGTCGGCGAGGGTCTCGCCGGAGGCGATGCGCATCTGGGCCTGGACCAGGTCGACGTCGGTCACCTCCTCGGTGACCGTGTGCTCGACCTGGATGCGGGGGTTCATCTCGATGAAGACGTGGTTGCCGTCGCGGTCGAGGAGGAACTCGACGGTGCCGGCGTTGCGGTAGCCGATCTCGCGGGCGAAGCGGACGGCGTCGGCGCAGATGCGGTCGCGCAGTCCGGGGTCGAGGTTCGGCGCGGGGGCCAGCTCGATGACCTTCTGGTGGCGGCGCTGAAGCGAGCAGTCCCGCTCGAAGAGGTGGATGACGTTGCCCTCGCCGTCGGCGAGGATCTGCACCTCGATGTGGCGGGGGTCGACGACGGCCTTCTCCAGGAAGACGGTCGGGTCGCCGAACGCGGAGGCCGCCTCCCGGGAGGCCTGCTCGATGGACTCGCGCAGCGCGGCCGGGTCCTCCACCCGGCGCATGCCGCGGCCGCCGCCGCCGGCGACGGCCTTCACGAAGACCGGGAAGCCGATCTCGTCGGCGGCGCGGACCAGTTCGTCGATGTCGTTGGAGGGTTGGGAGGAGCCGAGCACCGGTACACCGGCGGCACGGGCGGCGGCGACCGCGCGGGCCTTGTTGCCGGTCAGCTCCAGTGTCTGGGCGCTGGGTCCGACGAAGGTGATGCCCGCCTCCTCGCAGGCGCGGGCGAGTTCGGGGTTCTCGGAGAGGAAGCCGTAGCCGGGGTAGACGGCATCGGCCCCGGCCCGCCGGGCCGCGCCCACGATCTCCTCGACGGAGAGGTAGGCGCGAACCGGATGTCCCGGTTCCCCGATCTCGTAGGCCTCGTCGGCCTTCAGCCGGTGCAGCGAGTTGCGGTCCTCGTAGGGGAAGACGGCGACCGTGCGCGCACCCAATTCATAGCCCGCGCGGAATGCGCGGATGGCGATCTCTCCACGGTTGGCGACCAGCACCTTGCGGAACATCCCTGGATCCCTTCAGCCTGCCGGCGACGAACACCATGGTGTCAGCCGCGCCCTGCCGTAGCCCGCGCAACATTAGGGGTTGGCCTGACCGGCTGAAGTGCGAAAACCATCACATTGACGTTGTTGAGCATTCCGGCGGGTCAGCCTCGTGACATATGGGTTCTCGGGGAAGCCGGGAGGGTTGGGGAGTCTTCAGGGCAGGCGGAAGGACGGTACGGGGTGGCGCGGTGGGCCCGGTCGGGGTATCGGCGGGTCCGACCGGGGCGGCGACGGTGTGGTGTCGAGGCGTTCCACCAGGCGGACGGGGAACGGCAGCCGGCGTCCGTGCAGCAGGCCGAGGACGATCGCGGCGGCCACGGCGATCAGGTGTTCGCGGCCGGCGAGGTTCGGTACGGCGACGGACTCCCACACCATCGAGCCGCCGGTCAGTGTGAAGACGACGGGCGCGCGGCGGACCACCGCGAGGTAGGTGAAAAGGCCCACCACGGCGGCGGACGGGCCCGTGTCGAGGATCCGGCCGACCTCCGGCGGCAGGCCGAAACCCTCCCAGCCGGGTCCCAGCGCGACCATCACCCGGGCGGTCATCGTGCCGGCCAGGGTGGTGACGTACGCGACGGCGAGGGTGCGGCCGCGGCCGAGGGCGAGTTCGGCGAGCGCGAAGGCGAGGAAGAGCTGGGTGATGCCCGCCCAGACCGGCAGGTCGAGCGCCGGGACGTAGAGCGACACCGGGGTGCGCAGCAGGGAGAGCCACAGGGGCAGGTCGGCGGTGACGCCGCCGAGGTGCCACACCAGCCTCCGGCCGAAGGGGTGCTGGGCGATGCCGTGGAAGAAGATGACGCCTAACGCGGCCACGAACGCCAGCACGAGACCGGAGAGCCCGCGCCGCACCAGCTGCCGTACCGGCTCCATCACGATGGCATGCCATTCGTCGCGCAGCGTGCGCCGCACGAAACGGACCGCCCGCCCGGCCACCCGGCTCCAGTCGCCTTTCATGAAAGGCATCGCCCCCTCGACACCGTCCCCGTCGTCGGCCTGCGCCCCTCAAGAGGTTCTCCGCGCCCGGGCCGTTCCACGCGTCATCGTATAGACGTTTGGATCATTTGCGACGATGCGGGAGCTACGACCGGTCGGATATCGACGTCGGATTTATCACCCGTCCACGGCTGAACCCGCACGGCCGCAATCGCGTCCCCCTGAGCGTCGTCCCGGTAAAGGAGCAGTAATGCGCGAACCGTCCCGTCGCACCCTGCCGGCCTCGGCTCCGGGGGCGGCGGTGACCACCGCGCCGGCCCCGGAGGCGACCACGAGACTGCGCGCCCTGGAGCGCGAACACGGGGCCCGGCTGGGGGTGTTCGCCCGGGACACCGGCTCGGGGACGCGCCTCGGCCACCGGTCCGGTGAACGCTTTCCGATGTGTTCGGTGCACAAGCCGCTCGCGGTCGCCGCCGTCCTGCGCGACCTCGGCGAGGACGTGCTCGGCAAGGTCGTGCACTACGACGAGGGCGATGTCGAGCGGGCGGGCGGCGGCCCGGTCACCGGAAAGCCGGAGAATCTCGCCGCGGGAATGACCGTCGCGGAGTTGTGCGGAGCGTCGGTCTCGTACAGCGACAACACCGCGGCAAACCTGTTGCTGGAGCAACTGGGCGGGCCGGTGGCGGGGACGAGGCTGCGCCGTTCGCTCGGGGACGGGGTGACGCGCCTGGACCGGTGGGAGCCGGAGCTGAACTCGGCCGAGCCGGGGCGGGTCACCGACACCACCACTCCCCTGGCCATCGCCACGACCTACGCACGGCTGACGGTCAGTCACGCCCTGGACGGCGCCGACCGGCGGCGGCTCACCGGCTGGCTGCTCGCCAACGCCACCGGCGGCGAACGGATCCGCGCCGGGCTGCCCGGCGACTGGACGGTCGGCGACAAACCCGGAACGGGCGGCCATGGGACCGCCAACGATGTCATGATCACCTGGCCCCCGGGCCGCGCGACGCTCGTCGTCGCCGCCCTCTCCCCCCACGCCGATGCCGCTGCCGAGGCCGACTCTCCGCTGGTCAGGGAGGCCGCAGCGATCGTGGCGGACGCATTCGGGCGGGGCAGCGCATAAGATCGTTCACAGCCGGAGCACAGCAAGTCACCTTCCCGGTAGCGGGTTTTCTGCGATGAGACCGGAACCGTTCTGTTTCGATCACGAACTCTCGTATAGTGACGCCCAGTTCAGCACCGAGCGTCACAACTCCTTCACCGGACTCACATCCCTACCTGCTCCGAGGACCAGACCGGACCGATGACCGCGCCCACGCATCCCGGCGAACGACCTTCCCTGCGTACGCTCGTTCCGACCTTCGCGCTGACCGCGGTGGTGTCGGCCCTCGCGGTCGTCGCCGCGGCGGCCGCCGCGCCGGACTCGGTACGCACGCCCCTCGCCCTCGGCGCGAGCGCGGCCGCCCTGCTGCTGTGCGCGGCGGTGACCTGGGCCGTGCACGCGGCGCGGGCCGCCCGCGCCGCCCGGCGCCGGCTGGAGGCGGTGAGCCAGGACATCGGGCGGCTCCTCCAGCAGCAGGCCCGGACCACCGAGGAGGCCCGCCAGGAGCAGCAGCGGCTGATCGACGAACTGGCCCAGCAGCGCAGCGAGTTCGCCGACTCCTTCGAGCAGGAGCGGGCGCGGATCCACCAGGACAGCGGCCAGGAACTGGACTGGTACCGGCAGGAGAACACCCGGCTCACCGACGAACTGGAGCGCGCCCTGCGGGAACGCGCCGCCGCGATCGCCGCCGCCGGCAACGCGGCCGGACGGATGCAGGCCCTGGCCACCGCCACCCTCGCCGACCTGCGGGCCATGGAGGACCGGCACACCGACGAGGACGTGCTCGCCGACCTGCTCCAACTCGACCACCGCACCGCCCAGGCGGGCCGGCTCGCCGACTCCATCGCCGTGCTCACGGGGGCGCGTTCCGGCCGCCGCTGGGCACGTCCGATCAGCATGGAGTCGATCCTGCGCGGCGCGATGGGCCGCATCAGCGGCTACCGCCGGGTGCGGGTGCACTCGGTGAGCGGGACGGCCGTCGCCGGACACGCCGCCGAGGGTGTCATGCACGCGCTTGCCGAACTCCTCGACAACGCGGCCAACTTCTCGCCCCCCACGGCCGAGGTCCACGTGTACGTGGAGGAGGTGCCGGCCGGGGTCATCGTGTCCGTGGAGGACAGCGGGCTGGTGATGGGCGACGTGCAGCTGCGCCGCGCCGAGCGGGCGGTCGCCGGTGACAGCACCGAGCTGGGCGGTCTCACCGGCACCCGGCTGGGGCTCGCGGTGGTGGGCCGGCTGGCCCGCAAGCACGGTCTGAAGGTGTCGTTCCGGCCGTCGGCGCGCGGCGGCACCGGGGTGCTGATGCTGGTCCCGCAGGACCTGCTGACCCGCCCCGTCGCCGACGAACCCGCGGCCGCCACGGGGTCGGCGGCGGAGCCGGCCCAGCCGGTGCCGGTCGCGGCGGACCCCGTACCCGTGCACGAGTCCGCCGCCGAGCCGGACGAGGACGAGGAAGGGCCCACCGGGCTGCCCAGGCGGCGCCGAGGCCGGACCCTCGCCGAGGCCGAGCGCCGGTCGGCGCCCCAGCCTGCGGAGCCGCGCCCCGCGCCCGCCGCCGCGGACGCCCAGGTCCGTGCCGCCCGCTTCAACAGCTTCCGGCAGGCCGTCCGCCCGGCCGCACACGACTCGGACTCCGCAGGCGCGGCCGACGAGCCGACCGCCCCGTACGCCCCCACCCCCGCGCACGACCCGGCCCCCGCGCCCCACCCGGAGTCCGGTCCAGAGCCCACGTCCCACCCGCATGCGTACCCGGAAGGCGACCCCACTTCATGACCGGCAGGACCACCGCCGACTCCAAGCTCACCTGGCTCATCGAGGGCCTCCTGGAGCGCACCCCCGGGGCGCGGCACGCCCTGGTGCTCTCCCGTGACGGGCTGAAACTCTGCCGTACCCCGGAGCTCTCCGTCGACCAGGCCGACCAGCTCGCGGCGATCGCCGCCGGCATCCAGTCGCTGTCGCACGGGGCCTCCGTCGAGTTCGGCGACGGCAGCGGCGGCGTGCGGTCGGCGATGACCGAGTTCTACGGGGGCGTGCTGTTCATCGTGGAGGCCGGCGAGGGCGCCCATCTGGCCGTGGTGACCAGCGAGGACGCCGATCCCGGGCTGGTCGGGCACAACATGAGCGAACTGGTCGAGCAGCTCGGCGAGCACCTGACCGCCCAGCCCCGTACGTCATGAGCCGCCCGGGCAGGGACGACGCGCCCGACCGCCTGTACACCATCACCGGCGGCCGCAGCGGCACCGGCCCCGACAGCCCCTTCGACCTGGTCACCCTGGTCGTCGCCGAGTCGGAGCCGACACCCGGCATGCAGTCGGAGCACGCGGCGATCCTGCGCCTGGCCGAGTTCCCGACCTCGGTGGTGGAGCTCGCCGCGGAGCTGAAGCTGCCGGTGAGCATCACCAAGGTCCTGCTGGGCGACCTGCAGGCGGCCGGCCGGGTCAGCGCCCGCCACCCCTACCGGCCGGCCATCACCGACCCCGACATCCTGGAGCAGGTGCTCGTTGGACTCCGCAACCTCTGACGCGCGCACCCCGTTGGGTGCCTCCGCCGACAACGGTTTCAAGATCGTTGTCGTGGGCGGCTTCGGCGTCGGCAAGACCACTCTGGTCCGCTCGGTCAGCGAGATACGTCCCCTCAACACCGAGGAGACGATGACCCAGGCCGGCGAGGGAGTCGACGACATCCGGGAGGTGCGCGGCAAGTCCGCGACCACCGTCGCCTTCGACTTCGGCCGGATCACCCTGGACGCGCGCAACGTGCTGTACCTGTTCGGGGCGCCGGGCCAGGAGCGGTTCTGGTTCCTGTGGGACCGGCTGTTCTCCGGCACCCTCGGCGCGGTGGTGCTCGTCGACACCCGGCGGATCGGCGACTCCTGGTACGCCATCGACCGGCTGGAGAAGCACGGCACCCCGTTCATCGTGGCCTGCAACGACTTCGGCGGCCCCGTGCACACCCCCGGGGACGTCCGGCACGCCCTCGACCTGGACCCGCACGTCCCGCTGGTCAACTGCGACGCCCGCTCCCGGGAGTCCGGCAAGCAGGTGCTGATCACGCTCGTCCAGCACGTCAAGAACCGGTACGCCGGCCCGTCCGCACCGGCCGACCTGCCCCGACAGGAGTTCGTGTGACCCCCGATGCAGTGCCGCTCGGCGGCCCCCGGTTCCAGACCGAACCGGCGCGTCTGTACCGCGAGATGCGGCGCGACCACGGTGCCGTCACCCCCGTCGTGCTCGACGGGGACGTGCCGGCCTGGCTGGTGGTCGGCTACCGCGAGCTGCACCAGGTGACCGGGGACCCGGTGCTGTTCAGCCGGGACTCGGACCTGTGGAACCAGTGGGACATGATCCCCGAAGACTGGCCGCTGCTGCCGATGATCGGCCGCAAGCAGCCGTCGATCCTCTACACGGTCGGCGAGCGGCACCGCGAGCGGGCCGGGATGATCAGCGACGCGCTGGAGGCCGTCGACCCGTTCGAACTGCGCGGGCACGCCGAGCGGTTCGCGGACGAGCTGATCGACGGGCTGTGCACGAGCGGCGAGGCGGACCTGATCGGCCAGTACGCGATGCTGCTGCCGGTACGGGTGCTGGCGCGGCTGTACGGCTTCTCCGACGAGGAGGGCCCCGGTCTGGTCACCGCGCTCAACGACATGATCGACGGGCGCGAGCGGGCGATCGCCGGGCAGCAGCATCTGGGTTCGTCCATGGCGCAGTTGCTGGCCGACCGGAAGGCGGACCCGGCCGACGACGTCGTGTCGCGGATGCTCCAGGACAAGAGCGGCTTCACCGGCGAAGAGATCATGCAGGACCTGATGGTCATGATGGCGGCCGGGCACCAGCCGACCGCCGACTGGATCGGCAACTCGCTGCGGCTGATGCTCACCGACGACCGCTTCGCCGCCTCCCTGTTCGGCGGCCGCAACAGTGTCGCCGAGGCGATGAACGAGGTGCTGTGGGAGGACACCCCCAGCCAGAACATCGCCGGCCGCTGGGCGTCCCGCGACACCCAGCTGGGCGGCCGCCGGATCCGCGCCGGTGACCTGCTGATCCTCGGTCTGCAGGGCGCCAACTCCGATCCGCAGGTGCGCACCGACGCCTCCGCGCTGACCGGCGGCAACAACGCGCACTTCTCCTTCGGGCACGGCGAGCACCGCTGCCCGTTCCCCGCCCAGGAGGTCGCCGAGGTGGTCGCGCGGACCGGTATCGAGGTCGTCCTCGACCGGCTCCCGGACATCGACCTCGCGGTGCCCGCCGACTCCCTCACCCGCAGGCCCTCGCCGTGGCTGCGGGGGCTGACCGAACTGCCCGTCAGGTTCACGCCCGTACCCGCCCTCTGATCCGCACCTCCGCATCGACAGACCGGCGCAGCACACCGAATGGCGCAGTTACCCGACCCTGCCCTGGGAGGCACGTCACGATGACGACCGGTACCGAACAAGCCCGGATCGCCCTCGACCCCTTCGTCACCGACCTCGACGGCGAGAGCGCGCGGCTGCGCGCCGCCGGTCCGCTCGCCGCCGTGGAGCTGCCCGGCGGGGTGCCCGTCTGGGCGGTCACCCGGCACGCCGAGGCCAAGGCGCTGCTCACCGACCCCCGCCTGGTCAAGGACATCAACGTGTGGGGTGCCTGGCAGCGCGGGGAGATCGCGCCGGACTGGCCGCTGATCGGCCTTGCCAACCCCGGCCGTTCGATGCTGACCGTCGACGGAGCCGACCACCGCAGGATGCGCACGCTGGTCGCGCAGGCGCTCACCCCGCGCCGGGTGGAGCAGATGCGGGAGCGGATCCAGAAGCTCACCCAGGATTTGCTGGACGCGCTGCCCGCGGACGACGGGACCGTCGACCTCAAGGCGGCCTTCGCCTACCCGCTGCCCATGTACGTGGTCGCCGACCTGATGGGCATCGACGAGGCCGAACTGCCGCGTCTGAAGGTGCTGTTCGAGAAGTTCTTCTCGACCCAGACGCCGCCGGCGGAGGTCGTCGCGACCCTCACCGAGCTGGCGGGGATCATGGCGGCGACGGTCGCCGCCAAGCGGGCCGAGCCCGGCGACGACCTCACCAGCGCGCTGATCCTGGCCTCCGAGGACGGCGACCACCTCACCGACGAGGAGATCGTCTCCACCCTCCAGCTGATGGTGGCGGCCGGCCACGAGACGACGATCTCCCTCATCGTCAACGCGGTGGTCAACCTCTCCACCCACCCCGAGCAGCGGGCCAAGGTGCTCTCCGGCGAGGTGGACTGGTCGGCGGTGGTCGAGGAGACCCTGCGCTGGTCCACCCCGACCTCGCACGTGCTGATCCGGTTCGCCACCGAGGACGTGCCGGTCGGCGACAAGGTGCTCCCGGCGGGCGACGCGCTGATCGTGTCGTACGCCGCGATCGGCCGTGACGAGGAGGCGCACGGGCCGAGCGCCGGGGAGTTCGACATCACCCGGGAGTCGCCGAACCGGCACATCTCCTTCGGGCACGGCCCGCACGTGTGCCCGGGTGCGGCGCTCTCCCGGCTGGAAGCGGGCGTGGCGCTGCCCGCGCTGTACGACCGCTTCCCCGGCCTGGACCTCGCGGTACCGGCGTCCGAGCTCCGCAACAAGCCGGTGGTCACCCAGAACGACCTCTTCGAGCTGCCGGTCCGGCTGAATCCCTGAGTGTGCCGTCGGTCGGCTGCTGCGCCGTCGTGGCTGGTCGCGCAGTTCCTCCCCCAGCCTTCGGCCGGGGGTACCCCCAGCGCCCCTTCAGGGGCGTTTGCTCAGCGGGTGTGCACCGAGTACGACCTGGCTCCCGTGCCGGCCAGCCGGCCGCCGTCGACGATCAGGTACTCGTCGCGGATCGGCCGGCCGGCCGGCCAGGACTCCAGGATCTCCCGGGTGCCGGCCGCGTAACGGGCCTGCGCCGAGAGGCTGGAGCCGGAGATGTGCGTGGTCATCCCCTGGTGCGTCATGGTGCGCCAGGGGTGGTCGGCGGGTGCGGGCTGCGGGTACCAGACGTCGCCCGCGTACCCGGCCAGCTGCCCGCTGCGCAGCGCGCGGTCGACGGCGTCCCGGTCGACGATCCGCCGCTCCTCGTAGAGCGGGAAGCGGCGGACCTGGCGGAGTTCGTCGTCGTCCAGGTAGGTCATGGCGGCGTCCAGCTCGAACTCGGCGAGGCCGCGCCGGATGTCGGCGGACGACAGGGCCTCCAGGGCCACCCGCGCGTGCGGATGCCGGTCGCAGAAGGGTCCGGTGAGCAGGGAGGCGACGGGGACGGCGGTGGGGACGATGCCGAGGCGCAGGGTACCGGTGAGGCCGTCGCGCAGCGCCGACAGTTCCTGGCGGAGCGCGTCCCCCTCGGCGAGGATGCGGTGCGCCCACGCCAGCACGACCTCGCCCTCGGGGGTGAGGCCCTCGTAGCGGCGGCCCCGGCGCACGATCGGTAGGTCGAGTTCGTGTTCGAGTCGCCGGATCGCGGCGGACAGGGAAGGCTGCGAGACGTGGCAGGCGGCGGCCGCCCGGGCGAAGTGCCGCTCCCGGGCGAGCGCGACGAGGTATTCGAGCTGGCGCAGCAGCATGCGGCCTCCGCGGGAGGTCTCGGCGACGGTCCGGCGTACGGCTCCGGGTCCAGGTGTACCGGATGGGCGGCGCCCGTTTGACTTCGAGTGCTCTTCAAGTCGTAGCGTCCATGACGAGAACGAGTCAGCGGGAAAGGCTGGGAGTCACATGCGACAGCGCAATCTGCGGGATCTTCGGGTGAGCAGCATCGGCCTCGGCTGCATGGGCATGTCCGCCTTCTACGGCACCGCAGACCAGGACGAGGGCGTGCGGACCATCCACCGCGCGCGGGAACTCGGCGTCACCTTCCTCGACACCGCGCAGCTCTACGGACCGCTCACCAACGAGTCGCTGGTCGGCGAGGCGATCCGGGGACACCGGGACGAGTACGTGATCGCCACGAAGTTCAACTACCGGATGGACGACGCCGTCCCCGGTGACATGAGCAGCATCGGCCCGCAGGACGGCTCGGCCGAGCACGTCCGCAGCTCGATCCACGGCTCGCTGCAGCGTCTGGGCACCGACCACATCGACCTGTACTACCAGCACCGCGTCGACCCGAACGTGCCCATCGAGGAGACCGTGGGCGCCCTGGCCGAGCTGGTCGCCGAGGGCAAGGTGCGGCACATCGGGCTGAGCGAGGCGAGCGCCGAGACGATCCGGCGCGCCAACGCCGTGCACCCGATCGCGGCCGTGCAGACCGAGTACTCGCTGTGGACCCGGGACCCGGAGGACGAGGTGCTGCCCGCCTGCCGGGAGCTGGGCATCGGTTTCGTGCCGTACTCGCCGCTGGGCCGCGGCTTCCTCGCCGGCCGGTTCACCTCCCCGGACGACCTCGACGCGAACGACTGGCGCCGCACCGGTCCCCGCTTCACCGGCGACAACCTGGAGGCGAACCAGCGGCTGGCCGCCAAGGTGAAGGAGATCGCCGCCGAGAAGGACGTGACCCCGGCCCAGTTGGCCCTCGCCTGGGTGCTGGCCCAGGGCGACGGCATCGTGCCGATCCCGGGCACCAAGCGCGTCGGCTACCTGGAGCAGAACGCGGGCGCGGTCGACGTGGAGCTCACCAAGGAGGACCTGGCCCGGATCGAGGCCGAGGTGCCCCGGGCGGCGGGCGAGCGCTACGACGAGGCCGGGATGCGGTCCGTGAACCTCTAGGGAGCGGGAAACCTCCCCGGGTGCCGTGCGGCCTCCGGGGAGCCCTCCGGCTCGCGGTGGCCGGTCGCCAGGCGGTGGCGCACGCTGGTGGCATGAGCAAGCTGCAGGACTGTGCGACGGGGCTGCGGCGGTCCTGGCAGTCGTCGCACGCGCTGCTGTTGCTCCCTGTCCTGCTCATCGTGGTGATCACGGTGGCGGACCTCCGCACGCCGGAGGACATCCATCTGGGCCCCGCCCTGGTCATCGCACCGGCGCTCACCCCGTCCTTCGCGGGACCCCGGGCGACCGCGCTGGTCGGGGCGCTGGCGGTGGCCGCCCAGTTGGTGATCGCCGTGTTCCAGGGCGGGCTGGCCACCGCCAACCACATCGTGCAGATCGTCACACTGGCGGTGCTCTCGGTGATCGTGGTGGTCTACAGCGCGGTCCGCGAGCGGCGCCGCGCCCAGCTGGCCCAGGTCCGCACGGTCGCCGAGGCCGCGCAGCACGTCCTGATGTGGCCGCTGCCCGAGCACATCGGCCCGCTGCGGATCGCCTCGCTGTACCTGGCCGCCGAGGACGAGGCGCAGATCGGCGGTGACCTGTACGCGGCCACCCGCTGCAACGACGAGGTCCGGGTTCTCATCGGCGACGTCCGGGGCAAGGGCCTGTCCGCGATCGGCGAGGCGGCACTGCTGCTGAGCGCCTTCCGGGAGTCCGCCCACCGGCATGTCACCCTGCCGGACCTCGCCGCCGCCCTGGAGCAGAGCGTGCAGCGGTACGCGGCGGACCTGGAGCCGCCGGAGGAGGCGGGCGAGCGGTTCGCCACCGCGCTGCTGGTCGAGATCCCCGACGACGACCCGGTCACCCGGATGACCAGCTCCGGCCATCCGCCGCCGCTGCTGCTGAGCCCGGGGCACGTGGTCACCGTGCCGAGCCTGCACCCGTCGCCGCCGCTCGGTGTGCCCGGGGCGGGCAGCACCGAGCGCACCCTGGACGTGTTCTCGTTCGAGCCCGGTGACACCCTGCTGCTGTACACCGACGGTGTCGTCGAGGCCCGGGACGCGCAGGGCCGCTTCTACCCGCTCGCGGAGCGGGTCGCGCAGTGGACGGACGCCGCTCCGGAGGCGCTGATGCACCACATCCGGCGGGATCTGCTGGCGCACGCGGGCGGCCGCCTCGGCGACGACGCGGCCCTGATCGCCCTGCACCGCAACCTGGCCGCGCACCGCCGTCACCACCGCAGCGTCCTCGGCCACGGTTCGGCGCGGGCCCAGCAGGCGTGACGGGCGTCAGAACTCCGTGGCCTGCGACTCCAGATACCTCTTCAGGAAGGTGAGCTTCGCGTCGCTGTCGGCCAGCGCGAGCGTGCCGGGGTTGCCGCCGAGTTCCATGGTCTGCGGGGTGTCGGTGGCGAGGGCGGGCCAGGTGGGCAGGGAGTTGCCGTTCGGGTCGCCGGTGGCGGCGAAGCGGGCGACGTAGGCGGCGGTGGTGTCGGCGGTGTCGTAGTCCTTGGCGGTCCAGGGGCGGCCGGTGTTGTAGAGGTAGCCGAGCAGGTAGTAGACGTCCGAGCCCTCGAAGGCGCCGGTCGCGGCGGTGCCGATGACCGGGTTGGTGTCGTCGTACCCGGGCGGGACCCGGGTCCAGAAGTAGGTGTGCACGGCACTGGAGTCGGCGGCCGTGTCCTTGAACTGGGTCGCCCACAGGAAGGCCGAGACGCGTTCCTCGTCCCGGGCGTAGGCGCTGAACTGCTGGGCGGCCGCCGTGTCGCCGTCCGCCGGATACAGGTCCAGGAAGGTGTCCGCGAGCCCCAGCGGGCCGAATTCGGAGCGGGCGTAGGCCTGGAACGCGTCGAGGGTCAGCTTCAGGTCGGGCGAGGCGCCGTTCGCGTCCTTGCAGACGCCGGTCAGCACGGGCACGTCGGTCTCGGCGCGGGCCTCCAGGACGGCGGTGTAGGTGTCGGGCAGGACGTGTCCGTCGAGGACGTGGCCGAAGTCGGCGGCGGTGTCGGCGGCGGCTCCGCCGACGATGTCGTCGGCGTCCAGCGCGCGCAGGCCGGCGAGATCGGCGGCGCCCAACCGGGCGGCGAAGTCGGCGCCGTGGGCCTCGGCGGCGGCGAGGGTCCGGTAGCGGCCGGGCCCCCGGGCGAGGGCCGGGTCCTTCGTGTACCGGACGCCCGAGGAGAGCAGCGCGCGGTGGTAGAGGCCCCTGGCCTGCCGGGACGCGAGCAGGATGTGCACGATGGACGCGCCGAGTGCCCAGCCCGCCAGGGTGACCCGGTCCGGGTCGCCGCCGAACGCGGCGATGTTCCGCCGGACCCACTCCAGCGCCGCCACGACGTCCAGGATCCCCCAGTTGCCGGAGCCGCCGTACGCGGACTCGGCGGTGAGCTCGGGGTGGGACAGCCCGCCGAGCGGGCCGACGCGGTAGTCGAGGGTGACGACGACCAGGCCCTTGGACGCGAGCAGGGAGCCGTTGTAGATCTCCTGGCCCGACCACAGGGCCCGATCGCCGCCGTACAGCCAGACCAGGACGGGGCGGCTGTCTCCCGAACCCGTGGCCGCCGTCCAGATGTTGAGGTTCAGACAGTCCTCACCGAACGCGGGCACCTGGTCGGCGGGGACGCCCGTGACCGGCTGCGGGCAGGCGGGGCCCCAGGAGTCGGCGGCGCGGACGCCGTCCCAGGCGGGGGCCGGCTGCGGCGGGCGCCAGCGGTTGGCGCCGGCGGTGGTGTCGGCGTACGGGATGCCCTTGTAGACGGTGACGCCGCGCAGGCCGCCCTGGACTCCGGTGACCTGGCCGGACTCCGTGGATATCACTGTGGCGGCCACGGTCTTCGCTTCCGCTGGTGTGGGCAGCGTGCCGAGCAGCCCGGCCGCGGCGGCGGCGCCGAGGAAGCCGCGCCGGTTCAACGGGGCCGAAGGCATGTCTGTGTCGCTCACGGGGTTGCCTCTCGGGTGGTGGGGGGGGCGGACGAACCGACGAGCAGCCTGGCCCCGGCCACGCCCCGCGGCAACCGCATCCGGGGGACTCACAGCAGGTCAACAGCGTCTGACAGCAACCGAGTTGGGTGAGCTGTTCAATTGTCTTTGGGTCAAAGTTAAGTCGTAAGGGTGGTCGTCGGCAGGAGCCGGCTGCGAGACTCCGCTGCGCCTTCCACCGACAGGGAGTCCCCATGACCGAACTGCAGTCCCCCACCCGCAGACGGCCGCTCCGCAAGGCCCTCGCCGCAGCTTTCGGCGCGCTCGCGCTGGTCGTCGCCGTGCCCGCCACCGCGCACGCCGACGTCCTGACGCTGCTGCCGCAGAACGCCGACGGTTTGGAGCAGACGTTCTCCCCGGCCTACGACTACGACGGCGACGGCTGCTACGCCACCGCGGCCATCGGCGCCGACGGCACCATCAACCCCGGTCTGAAGCTCGGCGGCGACGTCAACGGCCACTGCCACGACTACGCGCAGCTCGCCAACGCCAACACCTACTCGCGCGAGAAGTGCAACAACGGCTGGTGCGCGGTGATGTACGCCAGCTACTTCGAGAAGGACCAGGCGACGTACGGGCCGTTGGCCATCGGGCACCGGCACGACTGGGAACACGTGATCGTGTGGATCCAGAACAACCAGGTGCAGTACGTCTCGGTGTCCCAGCACAGCAGCTACCTGGTGCAGGCGGCCTCGGCGATCCGGTTCGACGGCACCCACCCGAAGATCGTTTACCACAAGGACGGCCTGTCCACCCACGACTTCCGGTTCGCCAACTCCGACGACGACCCGCCGGAGAACGTGACCGGCGGCTGGTTCTTCCCGCGCCTGGTGGGCTGGGACGGCTACCCGGCGGGCTACCGCGACAAGCTGATGAACGCGGACTTCGGCGACGCCACCATCAAGATCAAGGACGGCTCGTTCAACGCCAACCTGGGGTACTCCATGCCGTCCGGGATCTCGTTCGACCCGAACGCCTGAGCAGGGCGGGGCCCGGCCCTCGGGGCGGATGCCTTCGGGAAGGTCCTCGTGCGGGACCCCGACCTCCGTGGCGCCGTCCGCCCCGGTACGGGTGACCGTCACCGGTACCCCGTGGAACGACCGTGCCGGGGCCCGGAAGGTGAGCCGGGCCCCGGCACGGAACCCGTGCTACGGCTTGCGGGCGACCGCTCCGTACATCGCGATGTCCTCGTCGCGGATGCCCTGTTCGCCGGTGCCGTCCGGGTGCCACTTGTGGACCTGGACGATGCCCGGCTCGACCAGCTCCAGGCCCTCGAAGAACTCGTGGGCCTCGTCGATGGTGCGCAGCCGCATCGGCATGTTGCGGGCCGCGTACTCGCGGGCGACCCGGCCCACCTCCTCGGGCGCGAACTCGGCGGTGCCGATGGACATCGCCAGGTAGCTGCCGGACGGCAGCGGTTCGAGCAGCCGCCGTACGACACCCACGGCGTCGTCCGCGTCGAGCATGAAGTGGACGATGGCGATCACCGTGAGGGCGACCGGCTTGTCCAGGTCCAGGGTCTCGCGGAGCTCGGGAGCGTCGAAGAGGTCCGCCAGGTCCCGGAAGTCGGCCTCGATGTACGCCGTCCGGCCCTCGGGCGTGCTGGAGAGCAGGCCCTGGGACAGGGTGAGGACAATGGGGTCGTTGTCCACGTAGACGACCCGGGAGTCCGGGGACACCGACTGGGCTATCTCGTGGAGGTTCGGGGAGGTGGGGATGCCGGTCCCGACGTCCAGGAACTGGCGCATCCCCGCCTCTTCGGCGAGCCAGCGTACGGCGCGGTTCATCCAGTCGCGGTTGGCGCGCATGTGGATCGGGAGCGCGGGCCACTCCCGGGACATCGCGTCGCCCGCCTCCTGGTCGGCGGGGTAGTAGTCCTTGCCGCCCAGGATGTAGTCGTAGATCCGTGCGGAGTGCGCGTTCTCGGTGTCGATGCGGTCGGCCGGCCATCCGTTGTCGGGCAACGCCGTGTCTCCCATTCAGGTGAGGGATGCGGGGGTGTTCGGGGGGCTGCGCTGTGGTGCGTCGGGGGTGGGGGGTTGGTTGAACGATCAGCCATAGCAAGGAAGTTCCGGGAGATCCGATCACATCAGGAAGTCGGCGTCACCCGCCTTCACTCCGGACAGGAAACTCGTCATCTCACGGGGCGTGAAGACCAGCGCCGGTCCGTCGGGGTCGGTCGACTGGCGTACCGCGACCCGGCCGTCGGCGAGCTTCTTCACTTCGACGCAGGCGCCGCCGGCGTCGTCGCTCCACGGCTTGGACCAGCCGCGAGCGCCGAGTTGCCGGGACGGGATGCCGTTGCGTATGGGGTGGTGCACGTCAGAGCTCCTTGCGAATCGCACCGAGGAGGGCCTCGGTCTTTCTGGCGGGCGCCGCCTGGGCGCCCAGCCGGTCCAGGGCCTCGCGATAGACCACGACGTCGTCGCTCTTGTCCAGGTAGACGGCGCCCACCAGGCCGTTGAGATAGACGATGTCGGGCAGCTCCGGAGCCTTGAACCGGAAGAGGTGGTAAGCACCCGCGCGCATGGCGGGGTGCGGGCCGTTGGCGAACGGCATGATCTGCAAGGTGACGTTGGGCAGCCGGTTGATCTCGATCAGGTGGTCGACCTGGGCCCGCATGACCCCGGAGCCGCCGACCGGCCAGCGCAGCACCGTCTCGTCCATCACGACCCACAGCCGCGGCGGCGCCTCCCGGGTGATCAGCTCCTGGCGGCGCATGCGGAGCGCGACCATGCGCTCGGTGGCCTCGGTCGGCGCGTGCGGGTTGCCGGCGCCGAGCAGGGCGGCCGCGTACTCGCGGGTCTGCAACAGGCCGTGCACGAACTCGTTCTCGTAGGCGCGGATCTGCAACGCCGCCTGCTCCAGGCTCAGATACGCGGCGAACCAGTCCGGCATCACGTCGCGGTAGGTGTGCCACCAGCCGCGCTTGTTGGCCTCGCGCACCGACTGCAGGAAGGTGTCGACCTCCTGGCGGTCCGTCACGCCGTAGACCTGCAGGAGCTTCTCGGCGTCGGCCAGCCGGAGCCGGGCCACCTTGGCGGCCTCCATCCGGCGGATCGTGGAGTGGCTGACCCCGATCGCGGCGGCCGCCTGCTCGTAGCTCAGGCCGGCCCGGGTGCGCATCTCCTCCAGCTGCCGGCCGAGGATCATCCGCAGGACGGAAGGGGCTCCGCCCCAGTCGGTCTCCGAGGTCACGCCCTACCCCCTCGCACCAGGTTTCAGGGTCACCGTCTCACGTACTCGTGATCGTTCACGCACGGGTTCGATCACTTCTTGTCGGGAGCAGCATGCACTTCACTTCTTGCAATTTTCAACTTGCTGGTTGCGAGGCGATGTTGGCAGATGCCAGAGTGGACTCACTGCTCCGACCGACCAAGGAGCAGGCGAAGCAGTCCAGTTGGGGGAGACTGAGCTGCGGCCCGGCGCCGCCCAGGCACGGGTCGTCGTCTGCCCCGCGTGGCCCGGAGCGGACGCGACAGCTCAGCCCCCACGCTGCGAAGCCGGACGAAAGGCGCACGGCGATGGCCCCGCCCTCTCTCCCCCAGCCGCTCGACCGACTGCCCGAGGACCACATACCCGGCCTGCCCCGGCCGGCCCTGGCGGCCGCCGCCGAGGGCCCGTACCGCCCGTCGGACGCGACGGGCATCCCCAGACCACCCGGAGGCGAACGCCTCGGTCGACTCCCTGGGCCGCAAGGCCTCGACCGGTTCGCCTCCGGGGACCGGCCCGCCCCGCGCAGCCGGGTCTTCGACCTGGCGCCGACGCCGCGCGCGGTGGGCAACGCCCGCCGGAGCGTGGGCGAGCTGCTCGGCTCGTGGGGCGTGGGCGAGGAGGCCCGCGACAACGCGGTCCTGGTGACCTCGGAACTGGTCACCAACGCGATCGTGCACTCGGCCGGCCGGCGGATCGTCTGCCGGGTGCACGCCGGCGCCGACCGGATCCGCATCGAGGTCGAGGACCAGAACGGCAGCATCACGCTGCCGGCACCCCGGCGGGCCAGACCCGACGAGCAGAACGGGCGCGGCCTGTTCCTGGTCGACGCGCTCAGTCTCGACTGGGGCGTCACGGCCGCGCCGGAAGGGCGGCCCACCGCCCGCGTCGTCTGGGCCGAGCTGTCGACGGCACCGGACACACCGCTCACCTCCCCCCACGCCCCAGGAGGCCCCCCGCCCCATGGACCGTCCCCCCACTCCTGACCCCGCCGCCGACCCGTCCTGGACCCGCACCCGCCCCAAGCCCGGCCCGGAACAACCCCACGCCGCTCCGGCCTGCTGAGCCGCCGACACCACGGCGCGGCCGGGACGGACGCGTCCCGGCCGCGCCGCGTCTCCGGTCGAGGCCCGCCGTTCACTCCGCCGCGTGGGCCAGCAACGCGGTCGCGGCCGCCCGCAGTTGTATCGCGGCGGTGACGCA
Source organism: Streptomyces sp. NPDC013157 (assembly GCF_042899865.1). Classification (NCBI taxonomy): domain Bacteria; kingdom Bacillati; phylum Actinomycetota; class Actinomycetes; order Kitasatosporales; family Streptomycetaceae; genus Streptomyces; species Streptomyces sp. NPDC013157. The sequence continues at coordinate 681,658 of NZ_JBIBAK010000002.1, forward strand.
GGCCGTCGCCTGCCGCTCCAGGGCGGCGCCGCTCCACTCCGGTGCCCCGGCGCAGTCGCCCAGCCTCTCGGCGGCTCCGCGCAACCGCTCGGCATAGCCGTCCATCCGGTCCGCGTCGACCCTCAGGCCGTCCACGTACGCGAGGAGTTCCGGGGCGGCGGTGGCGGGACGGGATTCGGTCGCCATGGGGCTCACTCACCTGTACTCGGAGGGATGCCTAGCGCGGCAGCACCGCACCGGCGCTTCTGCGGGCCACGAACCAGGGGCTGGTCAGGACGAACCCGGGCCGTACGGCGTCGAGTTCGAGGATCTGGAGGTGGCGGGCGAGCGGCCCGTGGGCGCCGTCCAGCCGCAGCCGCAGCCGGGGTCGGGCATGGATGCGCGGTCTGCCGTGGGCGCGGACCAGGGTGCGTACGGTGCTCTCGCCCCGGCGCCCGTAGAACACCCAGTCCGCCTCGGGACAGCGCGCCCCGGGCCCCGGGCGGCCCTCCACCGAGACACCCAACTCGGGTGCGTGCACGCGCAGTTCACGCCCCTGGAGCTCCACGTCGGCGGATCCGCGTACGGCCGGCTGGGCCCAGACCTCCTCGGCCGCCGCCCGCGCCTCCTCCGTCCCGACGGCGAGCGCGACCACGTAACGCCCGGTGCGGCGCAGGTCGGCACGGCGCAGCAGGTCCGCGGCGAGGTCGTAGGCGTGCGGCCGCCACAGGTCGTCGACCAGCACCGACAGGCCGAGCTCCGTGTAGGGGCCGATGGTGGTGCAGCGGTGCTCGTAGAGGGAGAGCACGGCGAGGGCGCGGCGGCCGAGCCGGGTGGGGACCATCCAGGCGACGTCGGGCAGCAGGCTGCGGGCCACGTCGGTGTCGACCGGGAAGCACAGGTGAGCGGCGGAGGAGTCGTAGTAGCGCACCGGCACGTCGACCGGGCCCGCCGAGGTGGCGAGGCTGGCGGTGGGGACGGCCAGGAACGGGTAGCCCTCGGGCGGGCGGCCGCGGTCCCTGAGCCGGTAGACACGGGTGCGTTCGACCGGGCCCCGGTAGGGGGCGAGGGCGCGGTCGACGTCGGCCCGGGCCTGCGGGATCACCGTCTCCAGGTGGTCGATGTACACGCGCAGCAGGTGGCAGCGCGGGAACTCCCGGTTGGGGCCGGTGTAGTCGACCCGGTACCGGTTGGGGTGCGGGGCGCCGGGGCCGTCCGGGACCGGCACGATGTCGTACCGGTTGGTGATACCGGCGACCCAGGTGCGCGGGTCGGCGGGCCTGCGGTCGTCGACCTGCGCGCCGACGGCGACCACGTGGGTGACCCGGTAGGCGCGGCAGAACTCGTCGTCCTGCGCGAGGTTCAGCAGCGCGATCGCGCCCTCGCCGTGCCCGACCAGCGCGAGGTCGGCGCCGCGCGGGATGCCCTGGTCCCGGATCGCCAGCAGGATCGAGCGGGTGTACGGCGAGTCGGTCAGGAACAGGTCGCGCCAGGCGCCCGCGAAGTCCCGCGGGGAGTCGTCGCAGGGGCGGCCGGGGGCCGTGCCCGGTGCCTGGACGACGTACCGGAGCACGCCGTCGGGGCCGCGCACCTCCTGGACGAGGAGGCGGGCGTCGCCCGCGAGCACGTCGATGTTGCGCAGGAAGCCGAGGAAGGAGCCCTCGGTGGCGATGGACCGGGCCTCCTGGGCGGACAGTTCGACGGCCTGGGCGGCGCCCTCGCCATGGTCCGAGACGGAGAGGGGGGAGGCGTCGAAGCCCGTGACCGGTCCGGCGGTCAGCGCCCTTCCCGCGGCCAGTGCCCAGGCGGTCTCGTCGCTCAGCGGGTCCTCGTCCAGCAGGCCCCGGACGGCCGGGAGTTCCGCCAGGACCGGGGCGAGGGCGGACAGCGAGCGCTGGGCGCCCCGGTCCTTGAGGAGGGCCCGCAGTGCACGGACGGCGGCCTCCGGGTCGTGGTCGGCGGTGACGGCGTCCGTCAGCCGGCGCATGCCCGGGTCGTGCCCGAACTCGGGGTGGTCGAGGAGTACGGCGGCGATCCTCAGCCGCAGCGAGGTGACCGCCACCAGCGCGGCCAGGCTCTCCCGGCCCAGCGCCTCCCCCGCGGCGCCGAGCAGATGGCCGACGCCGTCGGGCGCGACGATCGCCGAGCCGCCGAGACCCTGCCTGTTGGTGAGCGTCCGCAGCAGCGCCCAGCGGGCGGCCAGGCCGGTGCGCGGGCGGCGGCGCGCGGAACCCGTCAGCGCCGGGGCGAAGAGGACGGAGCTGGTCCGGGCGGAGACCTCGCGGATGCCCTCGGCGACGGCCACCACGTCACGGGCGCACTCCCGCAACATCTCCTGCGCGGGCGGCCCGCAGGCACGGCGCTGCGCTGCCATCCGGCGCTCCCTCGGATCGACGACAGGGCCTGCTCTCATCGTGTGCCCTGGCTCCGGCACCCGCACCTTCGTCCGTCCGGGTGACGGCGAGCGGAGCCGGGTCAGGCGTCCCCGGCGAGGCCGGCGGCGACCGTCGCGCCCAGTTCCCAGCAGGCCTCGAGGTCGGCCTTACCGGGCTCTCCGGTCACCGTGACCGGTTCGGCCGCCCGGCGCCAGCCGAGGCCTGTGGTGATGGAGTCGAGGGCGCGCAGGGCTCCGGTGACGTCGTTGCCGCCGTGGACGTAGGCGCCGAAGGGGCGGCCGCGCGTCTCGTCCAGGCACGGGTAGTAGACCTGGTCGAAGAAGTGCTTGAGGGCGCCGGAGACGTAGCCGAGGTTGGCCGGGGTGCCGAGGAGGTATCCGTCGGCCGCGAGCACGTCGGCGGCGGTGGCGGACAGCGCCGCGCGGCGCACGACCCGCACGCCCTCGATCTCCGGGGTGGTCGCCCCGGAGACCACGGCCTCGAACATGGCCTGGCAGTGCGGTGAGGGGGTGTGGTGGACGATCAGCAAGGTGGGCACACCGGCACCCTGCCGTGCGGTGCCCGCCGACGGCAAACGGCGGCGGGCGGCGCTCAGGGCTGTACGGGCAGGACTGCGCGTAGGAGGCCGCACGTTCAGGGCTGTACCGGCAGGCTCCGGCAGTTGGAGCCGGCCGGTACGCCGGAGAGGCGGGCGGTGAGCCAGGCGACGGCGTCGCCCTGGTCGGTGAGCAGGGGTTCGAGGTGGTTCAGCAGAGCCCGGCCCGCGTCCGGCAGAAGGACCGGCACGTAGGTGACGTTCGCGCCCTTGTCACACCAGTCGACGGCGAGCTGCCGGGCCTGCGCGTGCGGGACGAGGTCGTCGCTGACGCCGGTGGCCAGCCGGACCGGGCTCGCGGGCGCGGTCCGGCCGATGCGCTGTTCGTCCAGGAAGGCCTGGAGGGCGGGTTCCTCGCCGATGACGTCGGAGATGGAGCTGCCGTCGTTCGTCCAGGCGGTGCTGTGCTGGGAACCGTAGGCGAGCAGCGCGTCGCCGACGCACATGGTCGACAGGTCGGCGAGGGCGGCCCGGCCCGCCGTGCCGAGATGGGCGTCGACGATCGGTTCGAGCGCCGGGTCGGCCTGGACGAAGCCGTTGACCGCCCAGCCGAGGGCGCCCGCCAGGTCGCTGCCGTCGATGGCCGCGGTGACGGCGGTGAGGTCGGCGGGCGGCGCCCCGGCGTAGGTGCCGGAGAGGGTGATGTCCGGGGCGTAGGCGGGCTGCAGCTCGGCGGCCGCGGCGGTGGCGCCGCCGCCCTGGCTGTAGCCGAACAGGCCCACGCGCGAGGCGGCGGTGACCGAGGCGCCGGGCAGGTTCCGGGCGGCGCGTACGGCGTCCAGGACGGCGTGGGCGCCGTCGAGCCGGTTGACGTAGGTGTGGAGCCGGTCCGTGGCGCCGAGTCCTACGTAGTCGGTGACGACGACCGCGACGCCCTCGGCGAGCAGCCGGTAGATCGACAGGTCCTCGTACCCGACGGACACGGTCCGGCCGTTGAGGAGCAGCGGGTACTGCAGGCCCATGGAGGCGGCGCACTGGTCGCCCTGTCCCATGGTGCCGGGGGCCAGCGCGACCAGCGGGCGGGCGCCGGGGCCGAGCCAGGGGGCGGTGGGCTCGATGTAGGCGCCGGTGACGGCGACGGGGTCGCCCGCCGAGTCGGTGGACCTGTACATCAGGCGGGTCGCGGTGCCAGGCAGCGGGCCGGACAGGCTCGGCAGGCTCAGGGCCAGCGGGAGGGGTTCGGTGCGTAGGAGGGAGCCGTCGGCCGTGGGGAGGGTGGCAGGCGGGTCGTAGAAGGCGGGGATGGTGACGCCCCGGGAGACCTCCGCCTGGGAGGCCGTGGCCTGCAGGGTCTGGAGACAGAGGCAGGCGGCAGCGGCGACGGCGGTGGCCACCAGACGGACGCGGACAGGCATGGGGAACCTCCTGGACGTGCTGGACGTGGGAGGTGCAACGGACGTCCCCGGAGCGGCCGACGGGGCGGGTGCGGTTTACCCGACGGTAACGAGCCGTGCATTACCGGCGGTAGCAGTCGGTAGATTACGGTTCAGTAATATGACGGTAGGTCAACAAAAAGCGCTGGGCGGGCTCGGCAGCGCGGAGCACGACGAGGTGCTCCCCACGTTCGAGCCCGCCCAGGACACGCTGACCGGTAGGTGAGAGGGGTCAGACCGAGTTCCGCCTGGTGCGCCAGAGCAACGCGGCCCCGCCGGCCAGCAGCAGGCCGCCGAAGACGGCGGGCCACAGGTGGGCGCCGGTCTCGGCGAGACCGCCCTGGACGGCCTGGGGTTCGGTCTGGGGCTCCGTCCCGGAACCGGTGGCCGGGGTCTCCTGGCCGGCCGGGGCGGCGACCGCGGTGCCGGTCGGCGCGGCGGAGTCACCGGCGGTCGGTGCCTCGGTGTCGGGCCGCTGCGTCGGCTCGCTGATCACACCGCCGCCCGACGACTTGGTGGTCGACGTCTTCTTCGGCGACGCGGTCGCGTAGACCCTCGGCAGCCCGGTGCCGCCGGAGCCCGGAGCGGTGGCGGTCTGCGTGGCCGGGGTGCCGGCCGGTGGCTCGGACGACGGCTGCTCGGTCGCCGGCTCGGACGGCTCGGCGCTCTGCGACTCGGCCGGCGGCGTGACCGGGCTCGCGGTCCCGCTCGGCTCGGACGGCTCGGACGGCTCCGCGCTCTGCGACGGCGGCTGCTCGTCGGCCCCGGCCCCGCAGGTCCGGCCGGAGTTGATGCAGTCGACCATCTTCCGCATCAGGCCCTCGTCGAAGACGTTGATGAAGTCGCCGTGGTCGGTGACCGGCTTGTGCAGCTGCTCGGGGAACGAATCGACCGCGAACAGCGGGACCGTACGGCCGCCGTCCTGGAGGCTCGGCGCGTCCACGGCGTAGACGATGCGCTGCACCAGCTGCGGGATGGCCTGGAATCCGGCCGGGCAGCTGCCGTCGGGGGCCTCGAACGCCACGTGGGTGCGGTGGTTGGCGCTGTCGATGTTCCGGCCGTCCCAGCAGCTCTGGAACCTGAACGTGCGCACGACGTCGCTGCCCGAGGGGCAGAGCGGGTACTTGTCCTTGAGCTGCCGGTTCTCGTAACCGGTGCAGCTCCAGGAGGCGTTGGCGTTGGCCGGGCCGTTGACGAACGCCTTGGCGTCGCCGGTGATGATGCGCAGCAGCCGCGGCATCTCGGTGACCTTGGAGGTCGGGTTGCCCTCGAAGGTCAGCGTGACCTCCTTCGCCGTGACGATCTGCCCGGCGTTGCCCTCGGTGCCGCCGCCCGGCTTGTCGGCGTCCCGCTCCTGCTTGCCGTTCTGCAGCCGCAGCACGGGCCAGTAGTACGTGGACTTGTCCCCCTGGTCCGCGCAGCTGGTGTCGGCGTTCGCGAGGTCCTGGTCGCTGGCGAAGGCGTTGTTGGACTGGTTGCCGATGTAGTCGTGGAAGTGGTGGGCGCCGTTGGAGACCCCGGGCGCGACGATCACGTTGTCCGAGTTGAACAGTCCGTTCGCGTTGACGCCGCAGCTGGAGCTGAAGGTGCCGCTGGAGCCGCCGGGCCGCTCGGCCGGGGTGGTGACGTTGGGCTGGACGGAGGTGATGTCCGCGTAGTCGGCGGCGACCGGGCCGTTGCCGCCCTGGCCGCCGACGCCGGTGCCCTCGCTCGGTGCGGCGCTGCCCTGGCCGCTCCGGCTCGGCGTGGCACCGCCCTGCGGTGCCGCTGACTGCCCGTCACCCTGGTTCGACGAGCGCAGGGTGCAGGCGGCGAGGTCGTCCAGGCCCTGCGGACGGTCGCCCTCGCGGCCGATGGCGTCGGCGATGCGCTGGAGCGACGCGGACCGCTGCTCCTTCAGCGGGCCGATGATCGCCTGGTCGGCGAAGCCCGGGTTCTGCTCGATCTCGGCGGCGTGCTCGGTGAGTTGCTGGTAGGCGGCGGCGATCTGCTGGTCCATCCGGGCGAGTTCACCGTCGACGTCGGCCCGGGCCCCGTCCGGTACCGAGGTCAGCCGGCTGCCGACGTCGGGGCAGTAGACCGTGGGCGCGGACAGCACCTGGCCGGTGGCGACCTGCCCCTGCTGGTCCCCGCCGCCCTCGGTGGCCGAGGCATAGACGTTCACCGCCACCAGTCCTGCGCCGCCGAGCATCAGGGCGACCGCTGCGAAGGTCGCGCGCCGTGCGCCGGTCGGGCGTCTGCGCCTGTTGCGTCTCAAGGTCGTTCCCCTGTGTCGTGGGCGGCCGGGCATGGAAATCCCCCGCCCTATACGGCTCACGGCACCACCGTGTTCAACAGACTCGCGAATTCACGGTGACCTCACAGGAAGCGGGTGTCCCGGAACAGGAGGAACGCGACCGACGGCAACGCCCCGGTGACCCTGCGAATGCAATGGATGCGCGCGAAATGCCGTTCCGTACGGTCGAGTTCCGAACGCTACGACGAACATCACAAATACGTATCGGACATTAGCCACTTCAACCTTCACACGAGTGACACAAGTTGGCTAAGTTGACGGGCAAGCCGCTCGGCTCCCCCCGGCGAATCCCGTCGGGCCGCGCGGCCTCCGCCGAGTCCGGTGCCCCTCAGGGGCGGATCCGGAGCCGGGGACCCAACCGAACCACTGGGGTGAATCGGCCGCCGTCCGCGAGGACAAGGGCCGTAGGGCATGCCTTCCGGATTCCACCGCCCGAACCCGACAGCTAACCCGGTAGGCGGAGTACGGAAGGAGCACGACCCCTCAATGGCGCCCGAGAGCCGTGACGAGGTTCGACAGCGGATCGACAGCCTCTACGACCAGGCCGAGAACGCCACCGGGAACTACAACGCCACGCGTGCGTTGAGCGGGGGCTCGCGCTCACGCGGTGTCCCGCTGTTCAAGCGGCCCCGGCGCGACGACCCGGGCCTGGACAACATCGCCCGTGAGTGGTTCGAGGGAGCACGTTCGAAGCTGGGGCCGAGCGTTCCGGCCGCGCTGCCCACCGACCGGCAGCCCGCCCGCCCCGGCCCGCGCCGGCCCGTCAGCGCCATGGCCGCCGACCTGCTCGGCCAGCTGGAGGACTCCGGCCCGGCCCGGCTGGAGCTGACCGCGGGACCGTCCGCGCAGAGCGAGATCGAGGTCGTCCGTGAACTGCCGGCGCGCCCGAAGCTGGAGCTGACGGCGGGGCCCACCGCGGCGCTGCCCGCGGGGTCTTCGGGTGCGCCGCGGGCGCTGCCCGCCGCCGGGCCGCAGCGGCCCACGCCGGGTACCTCGAAGACCAAGAACCAGCTCAAGCTCGCCAAGGCGCGCGAGGTGCTGTCCCAGCGCACCGGGCAGCGCGCGTTCGCCGCCCTCGACGCGGCCCCGGCCCCCGCCGCCCAGGCCGCTCCACCGGCGCCCAGCCCCTGGCCGGCGCCCGAGCGCCAGGCCCCGGCGCAGCCGTGGCAGGCTCCCGCCGCCGGCATACCGAACCAGCGCTCCGGCAGCGGCTCCTTCCGGACCGACTCCCCCGCCGCCACCCGCGCGCTCCCGGCGGTGACCGAGACGGGCGGCATCCCGATCGTGTCCCCGTCGGACACCGGGACCTTCCGCATCATGACCCCGGGGGGTGCCGACAGCGCCCCGACCCGGGCCTCGGCGGACTCGGGCGGCTTCCGCGTCATGACCCCGGGCGGCTCGGGCGGCGGTACCTACCAGAGCGCGGCCGCCATGGACGCGGGCGCCGCCCAGGCCCCGGCACCGTCCCCGGGGGACACCGGCTCCTTCCGCATCATGACGCCGGGTGCCACGGGTTCGTTCCCGATGCCGACCCCGGCCGACGCGGGCGCCTTCCCGACTGCCGACCCCATGGCGAGCACGAGCGTCCTGACGACCGTGGACCCCATGGCGAGCACGAGCTTCTTCCCGACGGCGGCTCCCGCGGACACCGGCGCGTTCCCGACCACCGCCCCCACGAACAGCGGCGCCTTCCCGACGGCGGCGCCCGCCGTTCCCGCGGCCGCTCCCGCCGCGGCCCCCGGCCCGATGGACCCCGGCGGCTTCCGGGTCATGTCGCCGAACGCGGCCGCCGCCTACCCGGACGTACCGCCGGTCACGGCCGACACCGCCTACGGCATCGGCGCGTACACCGCGGCGGCCCCCGCGGCGCCCATGGCCGCCATGCCACCGGCCGCCCCCTTCGCCGCGGCCCCCGCCGCCGACATGTCCGGCGCCTACGCGGCTGGCCTGCAGCCCGCCGACGGTGCCTACGCCTACGCGGCAGGCATGCAGCCCGCCGACGGTGCCTACGCCTACGCGGCAGGCATGCAGCCCGCCGACGGTGCCTACGCCTACGCGGCCACCATGGCCATGCCCACGGCGATGGCAGCGCCCGCCGCCGCGATGCCCACGCCGGCGGGGGCACCGGTGGCGGCCCCCATGGCAGCACCCGCGGCGGCACCGATGGCTGCCCCCATGGCAGCGCCGATGGCGGCACCCCCGGCCCCGGCGATGGCCGCGGCGCCGATGGCCATGACCGCGGCGCCCGAGGCGATGGCGGCGCCCGCGCCCGCCATGGCGATGACCGCCGCCGCCCCGGCCCCGGTCTTCACCGCCCCGCTCCCCACCACGCCCCTGCCGACCGCACCCCCGCAGGTCCCCGCCCCGGCGCCCACCGCAGCCGTGCCCGCGCCCGGCGCCTACGCCGAACCCGGTGCCTTCGTCCAGCCGGGCGTCGGGGCCGAGCCGGGCAAGGCCATGAAGGCGCTGGCGTTCGCCCGGGAGCAGATCGGCCGGCCGTGTGTCTGGGGAGCCACCGGGCCGGGGGCGTACGACGCCTCCAGCCTGACCCAGGCCGCCTGGCGCGCCGCCGGTGTCACGCTGCCGCGTACCGCGCAGGAGCAGACGCTGGCCGGCACGCCGATCACGCTGGCCGCCGTCGAACCCGGTGACCTGGTCTTCTTCTTCGACGACGACAGCCACGTCGGGATCTACGCGGGCGGCGGCACGATGGTGCACGCGCCGAGCCCTGGGGCGCTCATCCGCGAGGAGTCGATCTACAACGCCGGGGAGTCGGCGATCCACCGCGTGATCCGCCCGGCCTGACCCCCTGCCCCCCGGCCGTCGGGCTCAGACCCTCCGCCGCCGCCTGCGCCAGCTCTCGTGGTGGTCCAGGAGGGTCTCCTCGACGGGCCGGTAGGCAAGACCCAGTTCATGGACGCTGCGGCCGTTGTCGACGCGGAAGCGGATGCCGAGGTGCTTGCGTATGTAGTCCTGGGTGAGGCCGAAGAGCGGGCCGAGGACCCGTACCGGGCCGTGCGGGAGCGCGGTGCGCGGCAGGCGCGGGTCCCAGGGGTGGCGGGTGCGGATGATCCGGGACATCTCGTGGAACGACGTCATCGTCTCGTTGGCCACGATGTAACGGCCCCTGGCCGCCGGGTTCTCCGCCGCCGCGATGTGCGCGTCGGCCACGTCGCGGACGTCCGCGGTGGTGAAGCTGAAGTCCGGGGCCCCGTAGCAGAAGTAGCCCTTGAACAGCTCGTCGAGCAGGAAGAGGCTGCCGGACTCGGAGGCGGGGGTGAGGGAGGGGCCCAGGATCAAGCCGGGGTTGATCGAGACCATGCGCCAGCGGTCCTGGGCGGCTTCGGCGTCCCAGGCGGCGCGCTCGGCGACCGTCTTGGCGTAGTGGTAGGGGTTGTCCACCACCGTGCTGGTGGTGTTGAAGTACTTCTCCGTCAGGACCTCGCCGGCCATCCCGCGGACGTCGGCGTAGTCGCCGAAGATCGCGCCCACGGTGGAGGTGAAGACCAGGGTCTCCACCTCCGGCGTGCGCTCGACGCTGCCGAGCACGTTGCGGGTGCCGAGCAACGCCGGGTCCACCACGTCCCGTTGGCCGTCCGTGATCCGCTCCGGCATCAGGAACGGCGAGGCGACGTGGAAGACGGTCGCGCAGCCGTGGAAGGCCGTGTCGAAGGAGCCGTCCGTGAGCAGGTCGGCCTCGAACAGGGTGAGCCTGCCGGGGAAGGCCTCCTGAAGCTCCCACAGGGGCCGTACCTTCGCCGCGTGGGACGCGCGGCGGACGGTCGCGCGCACCCGGTACCCGCGCTCCAGCAGCCGCCGTACCAGATGGCTCCCGACGAACCCGCTGCCGCCGGTCACCGCGACGGTCGTCTCCCCGCGTGCCTGCACGCCCTCACCCCTCGCCCTCCGGCCACCGCGCCTCGGTGCGCCGCAGAGGACAGGGTGGTGCATGCGCCGGGCACCCGCCAAGCGCCGGGAGGCCGCGATGACGTCCGGGACGCCATAAGCCGGACCCGACACACGTCATAAGATCGGCTTATGAGGTCATAGAGCGGACCCGCGTACTAACTTAGGACTGCCTTAGTTTAGGCTTCCCGTTCGAGATCGATTGTCCTCACTCGAAGGGAACCTGATCATGCCGCGCCCCCTGCGGGTAGCCATCGTCGGAGCCGGCCCCGCCGGGATCTACGCCGCCGACGCCCTGCTCAAGTCCGGGGTGGCCGCCGAGCCCGGCGTGTCCATCGACCTCTTCGAGCGGATGCCCGCCCCGTTCGGCCTGATCCGCTACGGCGTCGCGCCCGACCACCCGCGCATCAAGGGCATCATCACGGCCCTGCACCAGGTGCTCGACAAGCCGCAGATCCGCCTCTTCGGCAACGTGGACTACCCGACCGACATCAGCCTCGACGACCTGCGCTCCTTCTACGACGCGGTGGTCTTCTCGACCGGCGCGACCGCCGACCGCGAGCTGCGGATACCCGGGATCGAGCTGGACGGCTCGTACGGCGCCGCCGACTTCGTCTCCTGGTACGACGGCCACCCGGACGTGCCCCGCACCTGGCCCCTGGAGGCGGAGAAGGTCGCGGTCCTCGGCGTCGGCAACGTGGCCCTGGACGTGGCCCGCATCCTCGCCAAGACCGCCGACGAGCTGCTGCCGACCGAGATCCCGCCGAACGTCCACGACGGCCTCAAGGCCAACAAGGCCCTCGAAGTGCACGTCTTCGGCCGCCGCGGCCCGGCGCAGGCGAAGTTCTCCCCGATGGAGCTGCGCGAGCTCGACCACTCCCCGAACATCGAGGTCATCGTCGATCCCGAGGACATCGACTACGACGAGGGCTCGATCGAGACCCGGCGCGGCAACAAGCAGGCCGACATGGTCGCCAAGACCCTGGAGAACTGGGCGATCCGCGACGTCGGCGACCGCCCGCACAAGCTGTTCCTGCACTTCTTCGAGTCGCCGACCGAGATCCTCGGCGAGGACGGCAAGGTCACCGGGCTGCGCACCGAGCGCACCGCCCTGGACGGCACCGGCAACGTCAAGGGCACCGGCGAGTTCAAGGACTGGGACGTCACCGCCGTCTACCGCGCGGTCGGCTACCTCTCCGACAAGCTCCCCAAGCTGCCCTGGGACATCGAGTCGGGCACCGTCCCGGACGAGGGCGGCCGGGTCATCGAGGAGAGCGGCGGCCACCTGCAGTCGACGTACGTCACCGGCTGGATCAGGCGCGGCCCGGTCGGCCTCATCGGCCACACCAAGGGCGACGCCAACGAGACGGTGTCCAACCTGCTGGACGACTACGCGAACGGCCGCCTGCACACCCCCGAGGCGCCCGCGCCGGAGGCCGTGGAGGCCTTCCTCGCCGAGCGCGACGTCCGCTTCACCACCTGGGAGGGCTGGTACCGGCTGGACGCCGCCGAGAAGGCGCTGGGCGAGCCGCAGGGCCGCGAGCGCGTCAAGCTCGTCGAGCGCGAGGACATGCTCCGCGAGAGTGGCGCGTGAGGCACTGAGACGTGACGGGTGAGAGGGGGGCCGACGCACCGCCGTCGGCCCCCCTCTCGTGCTTCCCGGCGGTGTGAACGGGGCCCGCCCCGAAGCGGATGGGCGGGCGGGCCCCGTTCGCCGCACCATTGTCCGGGGCCGGCCGGATCCGGGGCACGGGTGAACGGGCGTCGTATGGCGCACTCGGTTCGCACCCCGGGTGCGGGGCGCACTCGCCGCGCGCGGGCGGCCCCCGCCCTATGAGACACGCTCCCGGGCGGTGATACTGGAGGACGCACTCCCCTCCCACCAGCAGATTGGCCCATGTCGAACACCGCCGCCGACCGTGCCGTCCTTCCGCCGACCGTCTGGGCCGCCCGCGGCCGCCACACGGGTCCGGACTCCGAGGAGGTGATCCGCAGGATCCTGCGCAGCCGCAAGGAGACCGGCGTCCTCGACGACTTCGCGGAACCCCCCTCGCCCGAGGGCTCCGCCCCACGGGTCTTCGAGGCCCGCTGGCGCGTCGACGACGGCACCGTGACGGTGCGCGCCCGGCTGGCCCTCGCCGTCGACTCGCAAGGCCGGCAGGCGGGGCGGGAGTGGCAGCTGATCGCCGAGGCCGACCGCCCCTGGGACGAGACCTGGCCCTCCCCGGCGGCGATGTTCTGGCCCGACGGCGAGGAGGCCGGTGACGGCGGCGAGGCCGCCTGGGACTACCACCCGGCCGTGGCGGGCGTCAGGCTCCGCACGGTCAACCCGCTGCCCGCCGACGACAAGGACATGCGCCGGGTGCTGCGGGACGCGGCGAAGGACGCCTGGTGCGTCAACCTCGTCGTGCACGAGGCGATGACCCCCGACGCACTCGGCCGGCTGCCGCTGGTCCGGCAGCTGCCGCCCGGCCTCGCGCACCGCGTCGTGGAACACCGGGCCGCGCCCCAGCAGTTCCGCGCCGTCAACTGGGCGCTGCGCGACCTCGGGGTCGAGATCCCGCGCGGCGGCGCCGTACTGCTGCCCCCGGACCCGGCGCCGTCGGGCTACGACGCTCAGGAGTACGCGGTGCGCAGCGTCTTCCTGGACGGCTCGGAGCCCACCGAACTGATCGCCGCCGTCCGCCGGTTCGCCGCGCTGCCGAAGCCCGCCCCGCAGGGCGCCGAGGAGGCGCTGGCCGATCTGCGGGACAACTGGACCCTGATGACGCTGGAGGAGGAGCTGGCGCGCGAGCGCAAGCGCGTCGCGCAGTACGCCGAGGCGCTGGAGGCCATGACCAGGTCCCGCGACCTGTACCGGGAGGCCGCCGAGCGGGCCGACGAGGCGCTCGCCGCCCTCCGCGACACCCCCGCCCCGGCCGCACCGGCGCCCCAACCCGCCTCCCCCTTCCAGCAGCTGACCCGCGCCTTCAAGGGACTGCGGGCCCCCAAGGAGAGCGCCGGGCCGGTGGCCATGCCCGAGGACGAAACCGGGAAGACGGACCAGTGAGGGACCCCGGGCCGGATCGGGGCCGGACGACAGGACAGCCATGGACACCACCACGACCGTGCTCGTGATCTGCGCGATCGTCGCCGCGGCCCTGCTGGCCGGCGCCGTCGCCGTACTCGTACGGCTGGTCCGCACCCGGCGCACCCTGCGCCGGGCCGGGCTGCCGACCGGCTCGCGCTGGGTGTTCTGGGGCGCCGTCCTGTATCTGGTGCTCCCCACCGACCTGCTGCCCGACCCGATCTACCTGGACGACATCGGCGTCCTGCTGCTGGCCCTGCGCTCGATGCGCGCGGCGCTGCCGGCGACGGAGGACCCGGAGCTCTGACCGACGGGGCATGATGGGATCGTGCGCGCCACGTTCACCGGTGTCCCCGGTCTGTCCTCGCCCCCCGAAGTCGCCGTGGTCGTCGACGTGATGCGCGCGTTCACGGTGGCGGCCTGGGCGTTCCGGAAGGGCGCCGAGCGGATCGTGTTCGCCGAGACCCTCGACGAGGCGCTGGAGCTGAAAGCCCGTCACCCCGGCTGGCTGGCCTTCCAGGACGGTCCGGTGGTGCCGGGCTTCGACCTGGCCAACTCACCGGCCGAGCTGCGTGCGCTGGACGTCGCGGGCCGCACGGTCGTCCAGAAGACCACCGCCGGGACGACCGGGGCGCTCGCCGTCGCCGGAGCCCGGCTGCTGCTGTGCGCGAGCTTCGTGGTCGCCGGGGCCACCGCGGCCGTGCTGCGGCGCGAGCGGCCCGCCGCGGTCACCTTCGTGGTCACCGGGGACGGCGGGCGGGCCGAGGAGGACCTGGCCTGCGCCGAGTACATCGCCGGGCTGGTGACCGACGGCTCCGTCGCCCCGGGTCCGTTCGTCGAGCGGGCCCGGAACTCCGGCGGGGCGGCGCGGCTCGCCGAGGGCGTGCGGCTCGGCTGGGAGGGCGTGCACCCCGAGGACGTACCGATGTGCCTGGCGACGGACACCTTCCCGTTCGCCATGGCGGCCGCCCGGGAGGACGGCCACCTGGTGCTGCGGCCGGTGGCCGGGGGCTGAGCGGGCCGGCGCCGGCCGGGACCGCCCCGTGATCCGTGCCGCCGGGGGTGCGTATCCGGGCCGTCGTGACGCATTCTTGCTGTGTCACCCACCCGGCGGTGCGCGGACGAGGCAGGACCCGATGAATGGGAGCGGCGAGCACGTGGGCCGGGCGCGTGAGCGGCTGACCGCGCTGCTGGTCGAGGCCTCGACCGGCGCCCTGGGCGCGGCGGGTGCCCACGTCGCCGGGGTGTACCTGCGCTCCGGCACCCCCGGACTGCTGCGGCTGTCCACGCTGGTGGGGCTCCCCGGCCCGCTCTTCAAACCCTGGTGGCGGCTGCACGTGGACCGGCCGTTCCCGGTCGCGGACGCCTACCGGCTCGGGACGCGGGTGGTGCTGCCCAACGCCACGGAGATGGTGCGCCGCTATCCGCAGTTCGCGGCGGGCCTGCCGTTCCAGTTCGGTTCGATCTACACGCCCGTGCCCGGGGCGGAGCCGTCCTTCGGGGTGCTCACCGTGCTCCTTCCCGGTACCGCGGACACCGTGGACGAGCTGCCGGACCTGGACCGGTTGTGCGGGCTGGCCGAGCGCCTGGGGGCCGGGCTGCGCGAGCTGGTGGCCGAGGAGGGCGACGCGGCGGTCGCCTGGGAGGGCGAGCCGGTGTGCGTACGGCCGCCCGCGCCCCGGCCCGGGGCGGCCCGCGTGGGCCGTTTCACCTGGGATCCGGCCACCTCCGCGGTGCACGCGGACGACCGGCTGCACGCCCTGCTCGGCATGACGCCCGAGGATTTCCCCGGCACCGGCGCCGAGCTGGCCGTTGCCGTCGCGCCCGACGACGCCGACGACGTGCTGACCGCGCTGCACGAGACCGCGGCCGGCAAGCCGCCGCACGCCCCGCTGCGGGTGCGGGCCGCGGACGGCGCCCCGCTGCTGCTGGAGCTGTGGCCGCCGCCCGACGCCGTCGACCCGTCGCTGGTCTCCGGGATCGTCGTCGACCCGGGCCCGTCCGCCGCCGACGGAGCGGCCGATCTACTCCCCGAGGGCGTCTTCTGCCTGGACCGCGCCGGGGTCGTCCGCTACGCCAACCCGGCGGTCGTCCGGCTGGCCGGCCGGCCGCGCTCCGAGCTGCTCGGCCGGCCCGTGTGGGAGGCGATGCCGTGGCTGAGCGGGCCGCCGTACGACGACCACTGGCGCAGTGCGCTGCTCGCCAGCGGCCCGGTGCACTTCCAGGCCCGCCGCGGGGACGCCGCCGAGGGCGACTTCCTCGCCCTGTCCGTGTATCCGGGCCAGGACCTGGTCACCTGCACGGTCGTCCCCGCCAGCCGGATGGAGCCGCCCGTGCACCTGCCGCCCGCGACCGAGCCGGGCACGGCGCGCGCCCTCGGGCAGGCCGGCGGCCCCGGCCCCTCGATGACCCCGTTGTACCGGCCGATCGCCCTGGCCATCGCACTGACCGACGCGGTGACCGCCCGGCAGGTGTCCGCGGTGGTGATGCAGGAGCTGCTCCCCGCGTTCGGCGGCCGTCGGCTGGCCATCTACCTGCTCCAGGACCGGCATCTCTACCTGGCCTGGGAGAACGGCTTCCCGCCGGGCTTCCTCGCCCCGTTCGACGGCGTCGGTCTGGACGCCCACATCCCCGGTGTCGAGGCCCTCACCACCGGCAGGCCGCTGTTCTTCGAGTCGATGCGGCGACTGGGCGACACCTACCCGGGTCTCGCCCTGGACGCCGCCGTGGGCGCCCGCGCCTTCCTGCCGCTGATCGCCTCGGGGCGCCCGGTCGGCACCTGCATCCTCGGCTTCGAGGCCGAGCGCGGCTTCAGCACCGAGGAGCGCACCGTCCTCATGGCGCTCGCGGGCCTGATCGCGCACGCGATGGAGAAGGCCCGGCGCTACGACAGCGAGGCCGCCCTCGCCCGCGGTCTCCAGCAGGCGCTGCTGCCCCGCCGGCTGTCGGCGCACCCGCAGGTGGAGACCGCCGGACGGTATCTGCCGGGCACCCAGGGCATGGACGTGGGCGGCGACTGGTACGACGTCGTCGGGGCGGGCGACGGACTCGCGCTGGTCATCGGCGACGTCCAGGGGCACGGCGTGCAGGCGGCCGCCACCATGGGGCAACTGCGCAGCGCGGTCCGGGCCTTCGCGCTCAGCGACCGGCCGCCCGACGAGGTCATGGGCGGCACCAACCGGCTGCTCATCGACCTCGATCCGGGCCAGTTCGCGAGCTGTTGCTACCTGCGCCTGGACCCCGCCACCGGGCGTGCCCGGATCGCCCGGGCCGGTCATCCGCCGCCCCTGCTGCGCGCCCCGGACGGCCGCACCCGCGTCCTGGAGATCCCCGGTGGTGTCGTCCTGGGCGTGGACCCGCGGGCCCGGTATCCGGTGACCGAACTGGAGCTCGCGCCGGACGCGATCCTGGCCCTCTACACGGACGGGCTGGTCGAGCGGCCGGGCGCGGACATCGACGACGGCATCGCCGCGCTGGGGGCGGCCCTGGCCGAGGCCGGGGCGGCACCGGGGCGGCGTGGCGCGCGTACCCTCACCGGGGTGGCCGACCGGCTCACCGCCATGGCCCGGCACGCCACCGACCGCCCCGACGACGTCGCGCTGCTGCTCGCCACCCGCCGTCCGGGGCCCGCGGACCGGGGATGATCGGTACAGAACGGGGTATCGACCCGGTTACCTCCGGGGACGCTCTCGCCTCGCGCGGCCCGGCAGTGTAGACATGGGCTCATGGTCCGTCACCCCGGCCGGTCCGACACTCGGCCGTCCCCATCCGGGACTCCGCGCGCGCCGCTCGCCCAGGGGGAGCGGGAGCCGAGCGGGCCGGGGCGGCTCCGGTCCGGGCGGCTGTGGAAGGCGCTGAGCGGACGCAGCGTGGCCGGACAGGTGTTCGTCCTGCAAGTGGTGATCGTGCTGCTGCTCGTCGTGTCGGCGCTGGCGGCCCTGGTGCTGCAGGAACGGCACGACAGCAGCAGGGAGGCCCGTAACCGCTCCCTGGCCGTCGCCCAGACCTTCGCCGACGCCCCCGGCACGGCGGCGGCGCTGCGGCTGCCCGACCCGACGACGGTGCTCCAGCCGCGGGCGGAGGCGGCCCGCAAGGCGACGGGTGTGGACTTCATCGTCGTCATGAACACCGACGGGATCCGGTACACCCACCCCAAGCCGAACCGCATCGGCAAGAAGTTCGTCGGGAACATCGGGCCCGCGCTGGCCGGCGGGATCGTCACCGAGGAGGTCCACGGCACCATCGGGGAGCTGGTGCAGGCCGTGGTGCCGGTCCGGGACGCGAACGGCACGGTGGTGGGCCTGGTGTCGGCCGGCATCACCACCGCGCACGTGGGCGGCACGGCCGACCAGCAGCTGCCGCTGCTGCTGACGGCGGCCGCCGCGGCGCTGGCCCTGGCGACGGCGGGCACCGCGCTGGTCAGCCGGCGGCTGCTGCGCCAGACGCACGGTCTCGGCCCGGACGAGATGACCCGGATGTACGAGCACCACGACGCGGTGCTGCACTCCGTGCGGGAGGGTGTGCTGATCGTCGGCGGCGACGGCAGGCTGATGCTCGCCAACGACGAGGCGCAGCGCCTGCTGGACCTGCCGGCGGACGCCGAGCGCCGCCGGGTCCTGGACCTCGGCCTGGACGCGGAGACGGCGACGCTGATCGCCTCCGGGCGGGTCGCCACCGACGAGGTGCACCTGGTCAAGGACCGGCTGCTGGCCGTCAACCAGCGCCCCATCGAGGTGCGCGGCGGACCGCCCGGCAGCGTCGTCACCCTGCGCGACTCCACCGAGCTGCGCGCCCTCTCCGGCCGCGCCGAGGTGGCCCGCGAGCGCCTGAACATGCTGTACGACGCCGGGGTGGGCATCGGCACCAGCCTGGACGTCACCCGTACCGCCGAGGAACTCGCGGAGCTGGCCGTGCCGCGGTTCGCGGACTACGCCACCGTCGACCTGTACGAAGCGGTCCTCAAGGGCGAGGAGCCGAAGCCCGGGGACGCGCTGCGCCGGGTGGCGTGCACCGGCATCCGCAAGGACGCCCCGCTGTACCCGGTCGGTGAGCGGTTCCTGTTCGTGCCGTCCTCGCCGCAGGGCCGGAGTCTGCAGGCCGGCGAGTCGGTCGTCGAGCCGCGGCTGCGGGACTCGCCCGGCTGGCGGGCCCAGGACGTGGAGCTGACCGGCCGGATCCTGGAGTTCGGCATCCACTCGCTGATCACGGTGCCGCTGCGGGCCGGGAACATGGTGCTGGGCCTGGCCAACTTCTGCCGCTCGGAGAAGCCCGCCCCGTTCGACACCGAGGAGCTGGCCCTCGCGGAGGAGCTGGTGGCCCGCGCCGCCGTCTCCATCGACAACGCCCGCCGCTACACGCGCGAGCACAGCATGGCGGTGACCCTGCAGCGCAGTCTGCTGCCGCGGAACCTGCCCGCGCAGAGCGCCCTGGACATCGCCTACCGCTATCTGCCGGCCCAGTCCGGTGTGGGCGGGGACTGGTTCGACGTGCTGCCGCTGTCCGGGGCCCGGGTGGCACTGGTGGTCGGCGACGTGGTGGGGCACGGGCTGCACGCGGCGGCGACCATGGGGCGGCTGCGCACCGCGGTGCACAACTTCACGGCGCTGGACCTGCAGCCCGACGAACTGCTGGGCCTGCTGGACGAGTTGGTGGCCCGTATCGACCAGGACGAGATCCCCGCGGACGAAGCGGACACCGCGGCCACGATCACCGGGGCGACCTGTCTGTACGCGATCTACGACCCGGTGTCCCGGCGCTGCACGGTGGCCCGGGCCGGTCATCCGCCGCCCGCGCTGGTCAGGCCGGACGGCAGCGTGGAGTTCGCGGACGTCCCGGCCGGTCCGCCCCTGGGCCTGGGCGGGCTGCCCTTCGAGACGGCCGAGCTGGAGCTGCCCGCGGGCAGCAGCCTGGTCCTGTACACCGACGGGCTGGTGGAGGACCGGCAGCGGGACATCGACGAGGGGCTCGAACTGCTCGCCGGCGCCCTGGAGTCGGCGGCCGGCGGCACCCCGGAGGAGACCTGTGCGGCCGTCCTGGAGCGGCTGCCGGCCCGCCCCAGCGACGACGTGGCGCTGATCGTCGCCCGGACCCGGGCGCTCGGCGCGGACCGGATCGCCGCATGGCAGGTGCCGTCCGATCCGGCGGCCGTCTCCGAGGTGCGGTCCAGGGTGACCCGGCAGCTGGCGGACTGGGACCTGGACGAGCTGTCGTTCACCACCGAGCTGATCCTCAGCGAGCTGGTCACCAACGCCATCCGGCACGGCCGGGCGCCCATCGGGGTACGGCTGCTGCGCGACCGGACGCTGATCTGCGAGGTCTCCGACGGCAGCACCACCTCCCCGCACCTGCGGTACGCGGCGAGCACCGACGAGGGCGGCCGGGGCCTGTTCCTGGTCGCGCAGCTGGCCGAGCGGTGGGGCACCCGCTACACACCCGCCGGGAAGGTCATCTGGGCGGAGCAGCCGCTGCCGTGACCCTCAGCCGAGCGCGCGGTCCAGGTTGAAGGCGGCGCTGATGAGGGAGAGATGGGTGAACGCCTGCGGGAAGTTGCCCTGTTGCTCGCCGGTGCGGCCGATTTCCTCGGCGTACAGGCCGAGATGGTTGGCGTAGGTGAGCATCTTCTCGAAGGCGAGCCGGGCCTCGTCCACGCGCCCGGCGCGCACCAGGGCCTCCACGTACCAGAAGGAGCAGATGGAGAAGGTGCCCTCGTCGCCGCGGAGGCCGTCGGGGCTGGCCTGCGGGTCGTAGCGGTAGACGAGGGAGTCGGAGACCAGGTCCTCGGTGAGGGCGTCCAGGGTGGACAGCCACTTGGGGTCGGTCGGGGCGATGAACTTGGCCAGGGGCATCATCAGGAGCGAGGCGTCGAGGACGTCGCCGCCCTCGTGCTGGACGAAGGCGCCGCGCCGCTCGGACCAGCCGCGGTCCATGATCCACCGGTAGATGGCGTCGCGGGACTGCCGCCAGCGGGGCAGGTCGGCGGGGAGGCCGCGCCGGTTGGCGAGGCGGATCGCCCGCTCGACGGCGACCCAGCACATCAGACGCGAGTAGAGGAAGTTCTTGCGGCCGCCGCGGGTCTCCCAGACGCCCTCGTCGGGCTGGTCCCAGTGGTCGCAGACCCAGCCCACGAGGCGGGTGACGTCGTCCCACTGGTCGCTGGAGATGGGCTCGGCCCACTTGTCGTAGAGGTAGATCGAGTCGATGAGGGCGCCGTAGATGTCGAGCTGGAGCTGGCCCGCGGCGCCGTTGCCGACCCGGACCGGGGCGGAGCCGCAGTGGCCCTCCAGGTGGGTGAGCTCGCGTTCGGGCAGGTCGGAGCGGCCGTCGATGCCGTACATGATCTGCAGCGGGCCGGAGGCGAAGCCGTCGCCGGGGCTGATGTAGGTGGTCACGAACTTCATGAAGGCCGCGGCCTCGCTGCTGAAGCCGAGCCGCAGCAGGGCGTAGACGGCGAAGGCGGCGTCGCGGATCCAGACATAGCGGTAGTCCCAGTTGCGTTCGCCGCCGACCTGCTCGGGGAGGCTGGTGGTGGGGGCCGCCACGATGGCTCCGGTGGGGGCGTAGGTGAGCAGCTTCAGGGTGAGCGCCGAGCGGTGCACCATCTCGCGCCAGCGGCCCCGGTAGCGGGACTGGTGGAGCCAGCGCCGCCAGTAGCAGACGGTGGTCTCGAACTGCTGCTCGGCCTCGGCGCGGGCGCAGCCGCGGGGGGCGATGTCCTCGCCGGCCTGGTCGAGGGCGAAGACGGCGGTCTCGCCCTCGGAGAGCTTGAAGTCGGCACAGGCGTCCGGGCCGTCGCTCTCCAGGGCCACCGTGGAGGTGAGCTGCAGGGACATGGCCTCCGACTCGAACAGCGCGGTGTCACCGAGCGTGCGCAGGGTGTGCGGGTCGGCGCCGTAGTTGAAGCGGGGGGCCACCCGGACGCGGAAGGGCACGGTGCCGCGCACGCAGAGCACCCGGCGGATCAGCCGGTGCCGCGCGCACTCGGCCGACTCCCCCGTGACCGGCATGAAGTCCTGGACCTCGCCGACGCCCTCGTCGGTGTAGAACCGGGTGATCAGGACGTTGGTGTCGGGGAAGTAGAACTGCTTGGTCCGCGCCGGTACGGTGGCGGCCAGCGCGAAGAAACCGCCGCGCTCGGCGTCCAGGACGGCGGCGAAGACGCTGGGGGCGTCGAAGGACGGGATGCAGTACCAGTCGATCGTGCCGTCGCTGCCGACCAGGGCCACGCTGCGCAGGTCACCGATCAGTCCGTGCTCGGCGATCGGCAGGTAGCGGTGGCTCCCGGGCACATCCTGGAAGAACGGCTGCTCGGCCATCGTGACGGCCTCCCCAGAACGGATGTACGGTCACCATACAGCCTAAATGGGGCGAACTGCTTTCCGGACAGGCCCGGGCCGCTCGGGATGCGGGGTACGGCCGGGCGGGCAATCGTGAGAGTGTGCACCCCGCTCCGTGAAGGAGGGACCATGTCGACCTCAGAACCCGAAGCGTCCCGGTCGCCCGAGGACCGCGCCACCCCGGACTCCCTGCTGCACAGCGCCCCCGGCACCGGGGTGGCGCCCGAGGACCTGGTGATGGCGTCGGGCCGGGACGTCACCCCGGAGACGCTGGAATGGGCCAGGAAGAAGATGGAGCGCGAGGGGCCTAACTGCATCGAGCGGCTCCTGCCCTGACACCGGCGACCCGCGGGGCCCGTGACGCGCGCAACGGGCCTGGTCCGTACCGGATTTCACGCGAAGGTTGCCCGTTCACCCTTTCGAAGCGAGGGCGGCTGCTGACAGACTTCGCAGGGTGCCCGACTTCGACATGCTCGTCATCGGTTCCGGACCCGGCGGCCAGAAGGCCGCCATCGCCGCGGCCAAACTCGGCCGCCGGGTCGCCGTCGTGGACAGCCCCGACATGGTCGGCGGCGTGTCCATCCACACCGGCACCATCCCCTCCAAGACCCTGCGCGAGGCGGTCCTCTACCTGACCGGCCTGACCCAGCGCGACCTGTACGGCCAGAGCTACCGGCTGAAGGAGGACATCACCGTCGCCGACCTGACCGCGCGCACCCAGCACGTGGTCGGCCGTGAGGTGGACGTCATCCGCAACCAGCTCTCCCGCAACCACGTCACCCTCTGCTCCGGCGTCGGCCGGTTCGTCGACCCGCACACCGTGGCCCTGCGCGAACCGACCGGCAACGAAAGGCTGTTGAGCGCCGAGCACATCATCATCGCCACCGGCACCCGGCCGGCCCGCCCGGACAGCGTCGAGTTCGACGGCCGCACCATCATGGACTCCGACAACGTGCTGTCGCTGGAGCGGGTGCCGCGCTCCATGGTCATCGTCGGTGCCGGTGTCATCGGCATGGAGTACGCCAGCATGTTCGCCGCGCTGGGCAGCAAGGTCACGGTGGTCGAGAAGCGCGCGGCCATGCTCGACATGTGCGACGTCGAGGTCGTCGAGTCGCTCAAGTACCACCTGCGGGACCTGGCCGTCACCTTCCGGTTCGGGGAGACCGTGGCCGCCGTCGAACGGCATCCGCGGGGCACGCTGACCGTGCTCGAGAGCGGCAAGAAGATACCGGCGGACACGGTGATGTACTCGGCGGGCCGCCAGGGCCTCACCGACGGACTCGACCTCGACAAGGCGGGCCTGTCCGCGGACCGGCGCGGCCGGATCACGGTGGACGAGCACTTCCGCACCGGGGTTCCGCACATCTACGCCGTCGGCGACGTCATCGGCTTCCCGGCACTCGCCGCGACCTCGATGGAGCAGGGCCGGGTCGCCGCGTACCACGCCTGCGGGGAACCGGTCGGGCAGATGGACAACCTCCAGCCCATCGGCATCTACACGATTCCGGAGATCAGCTTCGTCGGCCGGACCGAGGACCAACTCACCGGGGACAGCGTCCCGTTCGAGGTCGGGGTGGCCCGCTACCGGGAGCTGGCCCGGGGCCAGATCATCGGCGACTCGCACGGCATGCTCAAGCTCCTGGTCTCTCCCGAGGACCGTCGGCTGCTCGGTGTGCACTGCTTCGGTACCGGAGCGACAGAACTGATCCATATCGGTCAGTCGGTGATGGGCTGCGGTGGCACGGTCGACTACCTCGTGGATGCGGTGTTCAACTACCCGACGCTCGCGGAGTCGTACAAGGTCGCGGCCCTCGACGCCACCAACAAGCTGCGGCAGCTCGACCGGCTGGAGGACTGAGAGGCCGACGGAACCGCTGCTTCCGGCGTGAGAGTTGTCAGCCTCAGGTGGCATATGTGATTACCGGTCGGTCAGCTTGAAAGGTCAAAGAGTGCCGCTATAGTCACACCCACACACGCGGTGTGACCGTTCGCCGACTCTGGGCATGCGGCCTTCACCATCCCTTTCCCTTCCGACCGGTCCCCTGCCCGAGGCCACCCCTCAGCGGGCGTGGGGCGGGTCGTGCACCCCCCACCCGTACCGCCGCGGGTCTGCACTCCCGTGCGCCCTGCTCGACCGGAAAGCAGCACAACCATGAGCAACAACAGGGGCAGAGGGCTCCAGGCCAACGCCCTCGGCACGTTCGACACCGTGGTCATGGCCGTCGCGGGCAGCGCACCGGCGTACTCGCTGGCCGCGACCACCGCGGTGCTGGTCGGGGCGGTGGGGCTGGCCAGTCCGGCCGCCCTGCTGTGGTGTGCGATACCGATGCTGGGCATCGCGCTCGCCTTCAGCTACCTGGGCCGCATCGACGTGAACGCGGGCGCGAGCTACTCCTGGGTGGGCCGCACGCTGCACCCCTTCCTCGGCTTCGTCAGCGGCTGGGCGCTGGTGGTGTCCGCGACCATCTTCATGGTGGCCGGCTCGCTGCCCGCCGGGTCGATGACCCTGTCCCTGTTCGACGCGGACCTCGCCGACAACGTGGCCCTGTCCACGGTGGTCGGCGCCGCCTGGTTCCTGGTCATGCTGGCGGTGGTGCTCGGCGGCGCCCGCCTCACCGTGCGCGCCCAGCTGCTGATGTCCGGCATCGAGCTGGCGATCCTGCTGCTCTTCGCGGTGCTGGCCCTCTTCCACACCGGCAACGCCCGCACCTTCGACTGGTCCTGGCTCGGCTTCTCCCACTTCGACGGCGTCTCCGGCTTCGCCTCGGGCGCGCTGATCGCCGCGTTCTACTACTGGGGCTGGGACGTCACCAGCAACCTCAGCGAGGAGACCCGCAACTCCCGCCGTACCACGGGCCTCGCGGGCCTGATCGGCGTCGGCATCGTCTTCGCCCTGTTCGAGGTGTTCACCATCGCCGTGAACATCATCCTGTCCTCGGACCAGATCGCCGCGAACGACGCCAACGTACTGGCCGTGCTGGGCGACCAGGTCGCGCCGGGCTGGGGCGGCAAGGTACTGATCGTCGCCGTGATGCTGTCCACCATCGCCACCCTGGAGACCACCCTCATCCAGGTCACCCGCTCGCTGTTCGCGATGGGCCGCGACCGCACGATGCCGACCGCGCTGGGCAGGGTGCACCGCACCTGGAACACCCCGCACGTGGCGATCGGTGTGGTCGGCGCGGTGGCGCTGGTGATGTTCATCGCCTCCAACGCGCTGGGCTCGGTGGGCGAGATCCTCTCCGACGCCATTTCGGCGATCGGCCTCCAGATCGCCGTCTACTACGGTCTCGCCGGCCTCGCGGTGGTCGTGGCCTACCGCAAGATGCTGTTCAAGTCGGCGGGCAACTTCCTGCTCGGCGGGCTGTGGCCGCTGCTCGGCGCGGTGTTCATGTTCTGGATCTTCGTCGAGTCGCTCGGCGAACTGAGCACAGCGGCGATCGCGATCGGCATCGGCGGTCTGGCCGTCGGCCTGGTCCCGATGCTCTGGTACTGGAAGCAGGGCAGCGACTACTACCGGCCGGCCAAGCTGGACGCCACCCGCACGGTCGAGGCCGACTACGTGCCCGACGACCCAGCCACCGTGCAGGCCCAGGCTTACGAAGGCCTCCCCACCGACTTCTGAGGTACGAGTCCGATGGCGCGTGACCGTTTCGCCCCCGACTTCGACCCGGACTGCGGGGACGAATCCCTCACCTCGGCCCGTCAGGACATCGTCATCGGCCGCTGGCAGGGCCTGCGGGAACTGCTCCGGGCCACCGGCCCGCACTGGCTGGCCCGGGGACACCGGGTCCGGCTGCTGGCGCAGGCCTGCGCGGGCAACTCGACGGCCGAGTCCTGGCTGGCCGCCGAGCCGCACGGCGCCGACGCGCTGGTGCTGCGGGCGGCGACCGAGACGGCCCGGGCGTTCACCCTGGCCATCTCGGCGGGCCGGGGTGTACCCATCGACCGGGCCAGGATCGACACCGCCGTGCTGGCCTGCCTGGCCGCCGCCGAGGCGTACCCGCAGGACCCGACCCCCTGGGTCTCCCTGATCTCGGTGGCCCGGCTGTATCCGGCCGGGGTGCGCCGGCAGGAACTCGCCCGCTGGTGGGACGAGTTGCACCGGCGCGACCCGTACAACGTGGAGGGCCACCTCCAGGTGCTCCACTACTACTCCGCGCGCTGGCACGGCACGCACGGCCTGATGTACGACTTCGCCCGGGACGCGGCCGGGGTCGCCCCGCCGGGCTGCGCGCTGCCCGTCCTGGTGCAGTACGCCCGCGTCGAGGAGTTCCGGTACGCCCTGGACACGGCGCAGGGACAGCAGAACACGGTCGCGCTCAGCCAGCACTGGAAGCACGACGGTGCGGTCAGCGACGTACGGCGCACCTGGGAGCGCTGGATCGCCCAGCGCGGCGAGGGCCCGGTCGCCCCGGGCGAGCTGCGTGACCTCAACCACCTGACGCACGCGGCCTGTCAGGCGGGCGTCACGGACGTCGCCGCGGAGCTGCTGCGGCTCCAGGGGCGGCGGGCGACCCGCACGCCGTGGTCGTACACCGGCGACGCGGAGAAGCAGATCGTCAAGTGGCGGGCGGATCTGAAATTGCGTGGTTGATACGCCGTGTGTCGACTGCGGCGCCGTCGTGGCTGGTCGCACAGTTCCTCCCCCGGCCTTCGGCCGGGGGTACCCCCAGCGCCCCTTACGGGGCGCTGCTCAGCCCTCAGTCTGTTCGACGGTCCGGGGGCTCAACCCCGCCGTCCACTTCTCCTCGATGCGCCCCGCCTTCCAGATCAGCAGGGCGATGGCCCACGTGGCGAAGAAGAGGCCGACGATGACGAAACCGACGGTGTTGAGGTCGAGGCCCGCCACCCAGTCCCAGAAGGCGCCGTGCAGGTCCATCTTGTCGGCGAGCAGGCCGAGGAGTTCCACGGTGCCGATGATCAGGGCGACGGCCACGGACAGGCCGGTGATGGTGAGGTTGTAGTAGACCTTCCGGACCGGCTTGGAGAACGCCCACTCGTAGGCGAAGTTCATGAACGAACCGTCGATGGTGTCCAGGAGCGACATCCCGGCCGCGAAGAGCACCGGCAGGGTGAGGATGGCGTACCAGGGCAGGCCGGAGGCGGCGCCGGAGCCGGCGAGGACCAGCAGGGCGATCTCGGTGGCGGTGTCGAAGCCGAGGCCGAACAGCAGCCCGAGCGGGTACATCTGCCAGGGCTTGCGGATCGAGCCGGTGACCCGGCCGAGGAAGCGGTTCATGAAGCCGCGGTTGTTGAGCCGGGTCTCCAGGGCGGCCTCGTCGTAGGCGCCGGAGCGCATCTGCCGGAAGACCTTCCAGATGCCGGCCAGAATGACCAGGTTGATGCCGGCGATCAGGTAGAGGAAGGTGCCGGAGACGGTCGTACCGATCAGGCTGGTGACGTCGTGCAGGTGCGAGTTGTCGTCCTGGACCGGTCCGGCCAGGGTCTTCATGCCGAGCGAGAGCAGCAGGGCGAGGCCGAAGACGATGCTGGAGTGGCCGAGGGAGAACCAGAAGCCGACCGACAGCGGCCGCTGCCCCTCGCCCATCAGCTTGCGGGTGGTGTTGTCGATCGCGGCGATGTGGTCGGCGTCGAAGGCGTGCCGCATGCCCAGCGTGTACGCCGTCACGCCGATGCCTATGCCGAAGGACTCGGTACCCACGCTGAAGTGCCGCGGCGCGATGATCCCGACCAGGGTGCCCCAGCCGATGACGTGCAGGGCCAGCACGAAGCCGGCCATCCCGCCGACCCTGAGCCACTCCTGCCGTGTCATGGAGCCCCGGACACGGTGCCAGGCCGAGCGCTTGGTCTCGGCCTGGGCGGGGAGGGACGGAGCGGAACCAGGGGCGGCCGTCATCGGGAGGTGACATCCTTCGGTCGAGCGATGGGCAGCTGCCATGGGCAGCCTTGTGCCATCCTCCCGTACTTGCATATTGTTCGCAGCAAGGCCCGTGGCAGGCCTTCACCAAGAGAACGTCATGGGACGGTAAAGAACGGTCAGGCCGACAGCAGTCCGCTTCCCAGCCAGTCCTTGGCGTTCTTCACGCCCGGCAGGGCGAAGAAGTAGCCGCCTCCGGTCGGGGAGATGTAGTCGACGAGCGGCTCGTCGATGAGCCGGGTCTGGGTGGCCTCGAACTGGCGCTGGACGTCCTGGTTGTAGCAGCAGAAGACCAGGCCCATGTCGAGGTTGCCGACGCTGTCTATCCCGCGGTCGTAGTTGTAGCCGCGGCGCAGGATGCGGGTGCTGTCGGTCTTCGCGGTGCGGGGGTTGGCGAGCCGGATGTGGGCGTCCAGCGGGATGGCGTTGCCCTTCGGGTCCCTGGCGTAGTTCGGGATGTCGGTCTCCTTGGCGCCGTCCAGCGGAGCGCCGGTGTCCTTGCGGCGGCCGAACATCAGCTCCTGCTCGCTGAGCGAGACCCGGTCCCAGAACTCGACGAGCATGCGGATGATCCGGACGACCTGATAGCTGCCGCCCGCCGTCCAGGCCGGCTCGCCCTGCCCCTCGCCGACCCAGATCAGCCGGTCGGTCTCGCGGGCCGAGGTGACGTCCGGATTGGCGATGCCGTCCTTGAAGCCGAGCAGGTTGCGCTGGGCGCCGGTGGGCCGCGGGGCGTTCTGGAAACCGTCGATCCGCCACTTGATCTGCATGGCGCCACGGGTGTGCCTGGCGATGTCGCGCAGGGCGTGGAGCACGGTGTCGGTGCTGTCGGCGCAGATCTGGAGCGAGAGGTCGCCGTGGCATTCGGCGGCCTTCAGGTTGTCGTTGGGGAAGGTCCGCATCGGCGTCAGCCGGGCCGGCTTCGCCTTCGCCAGGCCGTACCGGTCGTCGAACAGGGAGGCGCCGACGCCGACGGTGACGGTGAGCGCGTCGGAGGGGACCTCGGGGCCGAGGATGCCGTTGTCGGCGGGCGGGGCGCCGACCCCGAGGTCGTCGGGGGTGCCGCCGGAGGTGAGGAAGCGGGCCCGCTCGGTGATCGTCCGCAGCAGGTCGGCGAGCTCCTGCCGGTTGTCGGCGATGACGTCGAGGGAGACGAACGTGGCGGCGGCCGGGGCCGGGGTGAGGATGCCGGCCTGGTGGGTGCCGTGGAAGGGGATCTTCGCGGTGCCGCTCGCGTCGGCGGCCTGAGCCTCGGCGGTGCCGCCGGCCTGGCTCAGCGCGAAGCCGCCGCCGGCCAGGACCGCGCCCGCGGCGCCGGCGCCCAGCGCCGTCCGCACGAAGGAGCGGCGGCCCGTGCCCATCGGACAGGACGGGGTGTCGGCAGCGGACATCGGAGGGTTCCCTTCGTCGTACGGGTGCAGGTGCGGTGCGGGGTTCATCAGGCGGACTTCCTGATCTCCAGGAGGTCCGGCACCGGGGCGAGGTCCTCCAGGAGCTGTCCGGTGGCGCCGGCGATCCGCTGCCGGGTGACGGTGTCGAGCTGCTCGACCGGGGTCCAGGTCGCGCCCCGGTGCTCGGCGTCCAGGAGCTTCTGCAGCCGGGCGATGTCCGCGTCGACGGCCGGCACCAGCTTCGGCGCCCGGGTGGTCAGCAGCGGCCGCAGTACGGTGAGCAGCTCGCCGGTGCCGGCGAGGTTGGCGTTCGCGGTCGCGAGGTTGGTGCCGCTGCCCTCGTCGGTGTCGGCGGTCAGCTCGAACTGGAGGGTGTTCTCCAGGATCTCGTGGGCGCGCAGCGGCAGGTCGCCCGGGTCGAAGTCCTGGGACGGGAACGCCTTCTGGAGCCCGGCCGCGGCGTCCGCGAGCGCCTGCGCCGGAGCCTTCAGCTGGTCGGCAGACTGCCCGTGCCACAGCCCGTACTCGACCCGGTGGAACCCGGCGAAGTCCTGGTCGGCAACCCCGCCCGCCAGGCCGTCGGCGCGGCCGTTGATCCTCTTGTCGTAGTCCTCGAAGGTGCCGTAGGCGGCGCCGAGAGAGGAGTAGGTGAGGTGGGCGGTCAGCCAGTCGGTGCGGGCCTGGTCGAGGTGGTTGCCCGCGATGTCGGCGTCGAGGGTGCGGGTCTGGGCGACGAGGGTGGCCAGGCCCTGTTCGACGTAGGCCTTGTAGGCCTTGAGCGGTGCGGCGAGGTCGTTCTCGGAGACCGGTACGACCGCCTTGGTACTGCCCGTGCCACCGCTGACGGTGACCGACGCGGAGGTGACGGCCTTGCCGCTGGAGGGGACACAGCGCCAGGCGTAGGTGCCGCCGGTCACGGTGGCGACCAGATCTCGGGTAGTGCCGGGGGCGAGGCCCTCGACCTCGCCGAAGACCGCGTTGCTGCTCGGGTCGATCAGGTACACCTCCGCGGTCTTGCTGCCGGTGTTCTGCATCCGGAAGGTCTGCCGGCCCGGCTTGGGCGTGGTGAAGCCCTTGCCGCACTCGGTCTCGGAGACGGCGACGGTCTCGCCGCTCGTGGACCTGGGCCCGGCGAAGGCGACGACGAGCCCCGCGACGACGGCCGGAACGGCTACCACGGCGACGGGCACCACCCAGGCGGGGCGGCGCAGCGCGTTGCCGACGGGCTGCGGCTCGGGCTCTCGGGCGGCGGGCGCCGGCTCCGGCAGCTCGGTGGCAGGCGTGTCCGCGGGCGCGCCGGCCACCGGTTCGGACTCGGGTTCCGGCTCGGCCGGCTGCGGTGCGGTGACACGCACTCCGCGCACGAACAGGGTCAGCACCACGGCGAGATAGACGGCGTATCCGGTCACCTGGAGCCAGGTCATCGCCGGGGTGATGTTGAGGACGCCCTGGAGGAGGGTGCTGTACCAGGAGCCCGCGTCGATGTGGGCGCTGAGATCGAAGGCGTACACGGTGTTGCCCGGGAGGACGCCGCCCTCCTGGAGGTCGCGCAGCCCGTAGCCGAGGACACCGGCGGCGATCACGATCAGGACGGCGCCCGTGTAGGTGAAGAACCGTGAGAGGTTGATCTTCAGGACGCGCCGGTAGAGGCCCCAGCAGATGCCGGCCGCCAGGACCAGGCCGATCCCGGCGCCGGCCAGGGGTCCGGCGGACTCGCCGGCCGCCCGGGCGGTGGTCCACAGGAACAGCGCCGTCTCCAGGCCCTCCCGGCCGACCGCGAGGAACGAGGTCAGGATCAGCACGCCCGAGCCCATGGCCAGGGCACCGGTGACCTTCTCCTTGATCTCCCCCGCGAGGCTGCGGGCCGAGCGGCGCATCCAGAAGACCATCGCGGTGACGAAGGCGACCGCGACCACGCTGAGGCTGCCGCCGAAGGCCTCCTGGGCGGTCGCGGAGAGGGAGGCCGCGGTGAAGGTGAGGACCGCGCCGAAGCTCATCGCCAGTGCGATCGCGGCAAGGACGCCCGTCCACACCTGCAGCAGCCGGTTCCTGGCTCCGGCCCGCACCAGCGTGGCGACGAGGATCGAGACGATCAGCCCTGCCTCGAGACCCTCCCTCAGCCCGATCAGGAAACTAGGAAACGCGTCGTCCCACATCCGCCGCAGCCCTCCCCGGCAGGCCCGTCCCCGCCCCTTGGCTCGAACTTAGTGAAGGCATGCCTTACTCCGCCGACCATGATGACTACACCCATGTAGTCAGCCGGTCATGAACTGGCAATGGTGCGGCAAAAGCCACGCCCGGACCCGGCCGCGCACCCCGCAAACACCGGCGGTACGGCAATCGTCTACATTCGGGTAGACCGTCTACAGGTTCGTAGTCACCACCCGCCGTTGCACCGCATCGCACCGAAAGGGCCGTCGTCGGCGTCATGGACCGCAAGAGGACCGCGGAGTTCGCGGGGAGTATCGCGTTCGGGGCCTGGGCGGCGTTCGCGGTGCTGGCCCTGGTCGTGACGGGCCGGCATGGCGCCCCGCTCGCCCCGGACCGCACGCTGCTGGCCTGGTCCCTCGGCCATCGGACCGACGTGGCGGTGGCCGTGGCCCGGGGGGTCACCGCCACCGGCACCGGGATCGTGCCGTACGTCCTGGTCGTGGCGGCCGGTCTGGCCGTGGGCCGCACCCGGCGGCAGCGCCTGGTCGCCGCGCTGCTCGGCGCGGGCTGCCTCGCCCTGGGCCAGACGGTACGGCGGGCCGTGATGGAGCTGGTCACCCGGCCCCGGCCGCCGCAGGCCGACTGGCAGACACCGGCCTCCGGCTGGTCGTTCCCGTCCGGCCACACCACCACCGCCGCGCTCACCGCCGGCCTGGTGATCCTCGCGATCTGGACGAGGGCCTCGCACGGCCGTACGCCGTGGTGTGCGGCCGTCGCCTGCTGGGGGCTCGCCGTGGGGGTCACCCGGGTGTACCTCGGCGTGCACTGGTGCACCGACGTGATCGGCGGCTGGCTCTTCGCGGCCGGCTGGCTCGGGGTCTGCGCGTGCGTGGCGGCCCGGTGGGCTCCGGATGCGGGGACGCCCGACGACCTGCCGGAGAGACCGGTGGCCGCGCCCTGAGTCAGGGCGTGATGCCCGGCCCGTCCGGGCGGGTGCGGCGCTGGTCGACCATCTCCCGGGTCAGGTCCGCCGTCTCGGTCTCCGGCAGCCGGTCGAAGCCGTCCTCGGTGATGACCGAGACCAGCGGGAAGATACGGCGGTTGAGGTCGGGGCCGCCGGTCGCCGAGTCGTCGTCGGCCGCGTCGTACAGCGCCTGGAGCGCGGCCAGGGCGGCCTCGCGGCGGGTGAGGCCGGGACGGTACAGCTTCTTCAGGGCGCCCCCGGCGTACGGCGAGCCGCTGCCCTCGGCGTGGAAGGCGCGCTTCTCGTAGAGGCCGCCGGCGACGTCGAAGCTGAAGATGCGGCCGCGCTCCCCCTCCGGCGCCCTGGGGTCGTAACCGGCGAGCAGCGGGACGACGGCGAGACCCTGCATGGCCTGGCCGAGGTTCTCGCGGATCATCGAGGCGAGCCGGCGGGCCTTGCCGTCGAGGGTCATGGGGATGCCCTCGATCTTCTCGAAGTGGGTCAGCTCGACCTGGTAGAGCTTGACCATGTCGAGGGCGAGCCCGACGGTGCCGGCGAAGGCGACCGCCGTGTGGTCGTCCGCGGGGTGCACCTTCTCCAGGTCGCGCTGGGCGATGAGGTTGCCCATGGTGGCCCGGCGGTCGCCGGCGATGAGTACGCCGTCGCGGTAGGCGAGGGCGAGGACGGTGGTGCCGTGCGGGAAGGCGCCGGGCGCGGCGACCGTGCCGGGCGGCAGCGGGCTGCGGGTGGGCAGCAGTTCGGGCCGGTGGACGGCGAGGAACCGGGCGAAGGACGAGGTCCCCGGCGTGAAGAACTCCTCCCCCAGCCGGCCCTCCGTGTCGTTCGCTGTCATACCGGTCCCCCTCCTGTCGGCCGACGACACCGGACTCCTACCTGATGCGGGCCGCCGGGAAACGCCCGCCCGGTCACAGCGCCCGGCGCCGGACCAGCAACCCGAGCACCAGCACGCCGGGCAGCAGCGGCAGCCACATGGTCAGCAGCCGGTAGCCGAGCACGGCGGAGGCGGCCGCGGCGGCCGGGGTCCCGGATGCGGTGAGGGCGAACGCGAGGGCCGCGTCGAGGGAGCCGAGGCCGCCCGGGGTGGGCAGCAGCGCGGCGGCGCCGCTGGCGACGAGGTAGAGCAGCGCCACCCGGGCCGGGGGCAGCGGCAGTCCGACCGCCCGGGTGACGGCGAAGAGCACCAGCGCGTGCAGCCCGGCGAAGGCCAGCGAGCCGCCCCACAGCGCGGCCGCGCGGGCGGGGCGGGCGTGCAGGGCCCGGATGTCGGCGGCCACCGCGGCCACCGCGTCCCGGCAGCGGGGCCACACCCGGGCCCGGAGCAGCACCACGCCCAGGGCGGCCGCGGCCGTCACGGCGAGGATCGCGGCCCCGGACACGTGCGGGACGCGCAGCAGCCCAGGGCACGCGGGAGCGAGCACGGCGATCAACGCCAGCCGGACCGCGGCGCCGGAGGCCGCCTTGACCGCGAGGGCCGACGCACCACGGCCCGCCGTGATTCCGCAGCGCATCAGGAACCGCAGGTTCACCGCGCCCGCGCCGAGCCCGGCGGGCAGCACATGGTTGGCGGCCGACGCGGCGAACTGCGCGGCGACCAGCCGCCCGCCGGGCAGCCGGCGCGTGACCGCGCCCTGCTGGGCGAGGGCGGAGGACGCCCAGGTCCCGACCGCCGCCACGGCCGCCACCAGCAGCCACTCCTGGTCGGCGCCGGCGAGCCGGACCGCCCCGTGCGCCACGACCGGCCAGTGCCGCCGGACCAGCCAGCCCGCGCCGAGCAGCAGTACCAGGCAGACACCGCTCTGCCAGTAGAGTCCCCGACGGCCCAGGACGGGCGTGACATTCACGTTCGGGACCATCGAGGCACCCCCCCTGTTCCCCTGCGGCGCGCAGGACCCTCCACGGGCTCAGGGACAAACACTGACAAATTAACCGGACTTAGCGGTGGAGGCAGCGCGGGTACGTCCATACGAACGGCGGCACTACGCGCTGTAAGGTTGTGCCATGGCTGGCACAGGGTCCCGCGGCAGGACGGAGCGGCGCAGCGCCGGAGAGCTGGAGAGCGAGGTCCTGGCGGCCCTGTGGGCGACCGAACGCCCGTTGACCCCGGCCGAGATCCAGACCGAGATCGGCGGCGGACTCGCGTACAACACCGTGCACACGATCCTGAAGCGGCTGTACGACAAGGGCCTGGTGCTGCGGGACGCCGACGGGCGGCGCGGTGCGTACCGGCCGGCGAAGAACGCGGCCGAGCTGACCGCCGAGGCGATGCACGAGGCCCTGGACCGGGGCCCGGACCCGATCGCGGCGCTCCAGCAGTTCGTGTCCGGGCTCAGCCCTGAGGAGGAGCGGGCGCTGCGGAACCTGTTCGCCGGGGGCGGCGCATGAGCTTCGACGTCTACACCCCGCTGCTGGTCTCCCTGCTGCTGCCCCTGGTCAGTCCGGTGATCGGCCGCCGGGTCGCGCCGGCGCTGGCCGCGCGCGTCCTCGCGTCCGCCGCCGTGCTGACCGCCACCGCGGCCACCTGGTCCCTGGTCCTGCTGGCGACGGCCCTGCTCGGCGACGCCCCGCCGGTGGTCCGGGAGGCCCACGAGGACGGACGCCCGCTGGCCGACCCGGTGCCCGAGGTGATCGGCGTCGCCGCGTGCCTGGCGCTGGTCGTGGTGGTCTGGCGGGTGCAGCGGGCGGTGCGCGCCGAGCGGCACACCCGGCGGGCGCTGCGGCGGCTGTGCGAGGGGCATCCGCGGGACACCGAGCTGGTGGTGGCGGCCTGCGAGGTGCCGCAGGCGTTCGCGATCCCGGGGCGGCCGGGCCGCATCCTGGTCACCTCGGCGATGCTGGGCGCGCTGGCACCGGCGGAGCGGCGGGTGCTGCTGGCCCACGAACGCGCCCACCTGCGCCACCGGCACGGCCGCCTGGTGACGGCGGTGACGCTCGCCGCGGCGGCCAACCCGGCGCTCGGGCCGGTCCGTTCGGCCGTGACCTTCCTGGTGGAACGGTGGGCGGACGAGCAGGCGGCGACCGAGGTCGGCGACCGCGGCACCACCGCCCGGGCGCTGGCCCGGGCGGCGCTCAGCGCGCGGCCGGGCTGCGCCCTGAACTTCGCCGACCGCGCGGTGACCCGCCGGATCGCTGCGCTGCAGACGGCACCACCGCCTTCGCTGTGGCCGGCCGCCGTGGCCGTCCTCGCGCTCGGCGTCGGAGCCGCCCTGTTCGCCGCCGACGCGACGGGCGATCTGGTACGGCTCCTTTTCAACGCCCTCACGTGAGCGCCCCTTTTGGGGGCGCGGGGAACTGCGCGACCAGCCACGACGGTGGTGCAGACGACCGATTTCGCCCTAGGGGTTCGGATGCATTGCGAAGTGCCGGTCGACTGTGTCTGATCGCGCAGTTCCCCGCGCCCCCACAAGAAAGGGCGCTGCAGATCAACTCGGTCGATTAGGTGCCCTGTGCGGCGGCTGGGCCGGTGTCGGGCCCGGCCTGACCGGCGGTACCGCGCGCACCGCGGGGCTGTCCGTACCGACCGTCACCGGCTCGCCGTGGTGGTAGACGGTGAGCGGTGGACCGTCCAGGAGGGTGTACGTCGCCTTGTCGGCGCCGATCTCCACGCGGAGCCTGCTGCCGCGCAGTTGCAGGCTGAAGGCGAGGCGGCGCAGCCGTTCCGGCAGCCGGGGGGCGAAGCGGGCCCCGTCGTCGTAGTGGCGCAGCCCGCCGAAGCCGGCCACCAGGGCCATCCAGGTGCCGGCGAGGGAGGCGATGTGCAGTCCGTCGCGGGTGTTGTGCTCCAGGTCGTCAAGGTCCATCAGCGCGGCTTCCGCCGTGTAGGCGTGGGCGAGCGTGAGGTGCCCGGCCTGGGCGGCGACGACGGCCTGGCAGCAGGCCGAGAGCGAGGAGTCGCGGACGGTCAGCGGCTCGTAGTAGGCGAAGTTCCGGGCGATGTGCTCCTCGTCGAAGTACGCCTCGCAGGTGTACATCGCCAGCACCAGGTCGGCCTGTTTGACGACCTGTTTGCGGTAGAGGTCGAAGTAGGGGAAGTTCAGCAGCAGCGGGTACTGCTCGGGGCGGGTGTTCTCGAAGTCCCAGCGCTGGTAGCGGGTGAACCCGGCGTGCTGTTCGTGGACGCCGAGCTCGTGGTTGTACGGGATGTGCACGGACTCGGCGGCGTCCCGCCAGGCGGCGCTCTCCTCCGCGTCGACGTCCAGTTCCGCCGCCTGCCGCGGGTGGCGTTCGACGGCGTCGGCGGCGGCCAGCAGGTTCGCCCGGGCCATCAGGTTGGTGTACGTGTTGTCGTCGGCGACCGCGCTGTACTCGTCGGGGCCGGTGACGCCGTCGATGTGGAAGGCGCCGCGGTTGTCGTGGTGCCCGAGCGAGCGCCACAGGCGGGCGGTCTCCACGAGCAGCTCGACGCCGGTGTCCCGTTCGAAGTCGGTGTCCCCGGTGGCGGCGACGTAGCGGACCACGGCGTCGGCGACGTCGGCGTTGACGTGGAAGGCGGCGGTGCCGGCCGGCCAGTAGGCCGAGCCCTCCGGTCCCGCGATGGTCCGCCAGGGGAACGCGGCCCCGTCCAGACCGAGCTGGGCGGCGCGTTCGCGGGCGGCGGGCAGGGTGTTGTGCCGCCAGCGCAGCGCCTCGGCGACGGCGCCGGGGGCAGTGTGGGTGAGGACGGGCAGCACGAACATCTCGGTGTCCCAGAAGGCGTGCCCGTCGTACCCGGAGCCGGTGAGGCCCTTGGCGGGTATCGCCCGCTGTTCGGCGCGGGCCCCGGCCTGCAGGACGTGGAAGAGGGCGAAGCGGACGGCCTGCTGGACCTCCTCGTCGCCGTCCACCTCCACGTCGGCGCGGGACCAGAAGTCGTCCAGGTAACCGCGCTGCTCATCGGCGAGTCCCTGCCAGCCCTCGTGGGCGGCGGCCGCGAGCGCCGCGTCCACCTGGTCGGCCATGGCGGGCAGCGAACGCACCCCGGACCAGCCGTGCGCGACGAACTTCTCCACCCGCAGCCGCTGCCCCGGCTCCAGGACGGAGGTGACCGTCAGCCGGGCCACGTCCACGCCGCTCTCGGCGTGCGCCGAGGTCCGCTCGGGACCGGAGACGGTGTGGTCGGCGGCGACCGCGACCCGCAGTCCGCTGCGCCGGGTGCGGTGGACCAGGCGCAGCCGGTGGCCGGAGGCGAAGTCGTCCTCCTGCTCCAGCGGCGACTGCAGCGCGAGCGCGGCACGGGGATCGCCGTTCGACTCGGGCAGTTGCTCGTTGGCGACCAGCTCGGACTGGACCACGATCCGGCAGCGGCGGTCGACGGCCTCCACCTCGTAGGCGACGGCGGCGATCGCCCGCTGGGTCAGCGACACCAGCCGGGTCGAGCGCACCCGCACGGTGGACCCGGCCGGCGAGGTCCACTCGCAGGTCCGCTCCAGGACGCCCCGGCGCAGGTCCAGCACCCGCTCGTGGGCGACGAGCCGGCCGTAGCGCAGGTCGAAGGGCTCGTCGTCGACCAGGAGCCGCAGGATCTTGCCGTTGGTGATGTTGATGACGGTCTGCCCGGACTCCGGGTAGCCGTAGCCGGCCTCGGCGTACGGCAGCGGGTGTACTTCGTGCACGCCGTTGAGGTAGCTGCCCGGCAGGCCGTGCGGTTCGCCCTCGTCGAGGTTGCCGCGCCAGCCCACATGCCCGTTGGACAGCGCGAACACCGACTCGCTCTGTGCGAGCACGTCCAGGTTGAGCGCGGTCTCGCGGACCGTCCAGGGTTCGACGGCGTACGCCCGTTGGGTGATCACTCCTTGCCTCCCAGCTCCGCGAGGTCCTTGACGACCGTGTCCGCGCCGTGTGCGTACAGGGCGTCCGTCTGCCCGACGCGGTCCACGCCGACGACGTACCCGAAACGGCCCGCCCGGCCCGCGTCCATGCCCGCCAGGGCGTCCTCGAAGACCGCGGCAGCTGCTGGTTCGACCCCCAGGTCGTGGGCGGCGGCCAGGAAGGTGTCCGGGTGCGGCTTGCCGGGCAGACGGCGCTCGGCGGCCACGACGCCGTCGATGCGGACGTCGAAGAAGTGCTCGGCACCGATCGAGCGCAGTACGTCACGGCAGTTGGCGCTGGAGGAGACGATCGCGGTGCGCAGCCCGTGCGCGCGGACCGCCTCCAGATAGCGCAGGGTGCCGTCGTAGGCCTCGACCCCCTGGGTGCGGATCTTCTCCAGCAGCAGTTCGTTCTTGCGGTTGCCGAGGCCGTGCACGGTCGGGGCGTCCGGGGGGTCGTCCGGGGTGCCCTCGGGCAGGTGGATGCCGCGGGAGTCGAGGAAGGCGCGGACCCCGTCGGCGCGGGGGCGTCCGTCGACGTACTCGTCGTAGTCGGCGACCTCGTCGAAGGGCCGCTGTCCGTCGTGGCCGCGCAGGAAGGCGTCGAAGGTCTCCTTCCAGGCGGCCGCGTGCACGACGGCCGTCTTGGTGACGACCCCGTCGAGGTCGAAGAGACAGGCCTGGATGGTGTCGGGCAGACCGAGTGCAGTCATGTCCCGCATCTTCCCCACCGGACGGGTTCGAGGGGGTGGCGCCCGCCACATTCCGGGCCGGGTGCCACACTTTTTGCGTGCCGCTGACTTTCGACGACCTCCTCGACCGCGCCCGTTCACTGGCCGGACGGGCTCCGCGCGCGATCCTCGGCATCGCGGGCAGCCCCGGTGCCGGCAAGACGACCCTCGCCGAGCATCTGGTGCGGGAGCTGAACGGCCCCGGCGAGCCGTGGGCCGCGCACGTGCCGATGGACGGTTTCCACCTGGCCGACGTCGAGCTGGACCGGCTGGGCCTCAGGGACCGCAAGGGGGCGCCCGCGACCTTCGACGCGGCCGGATACGCGGCGCTGCTGCGGCGGTTGCGCGAGGAGACGGACGTCGTGGTGTACGCGCCGGGCTTCGAGCGGGTCCTGGAGCAGCCGATCGCGGGGGCGATCCCCGTCCTGCCGACCGCCCGGCTGGTGGTGACGGAGGGCAACTACCTGCTGCTGGCGGACGGTTCGTGGGCGCGGGTGCGGCCGGCCCTGGACGAGGTGTGGTTCTGCGAGGTCGACGAGGGCGAGCGGGTACGGCGGCTGGTCGCCCGGCACGAGGAGTTCGGCAAGGGGCACGAGCAGGCGGTGGCCTGGGTGGCGGGCACCGACCAGCTCAACGCCGATCTGGTCGCGGCCACCCGGGACCGGGCGGACCTGGTGGTCCCGGAGACGGCGCTGCCCGTGCGGAAGACGTCGCGGGCCGCTGTCGATCCGGCCGCCTCCCGTGCGACGTCATGATGTGCGGCATCCCGCCGCACGAGCCGTTCCTGGTGGCCGCCGCCTCCGCCTAGCGCACCACGCGGTGGCGGAGGTAGACGACGCCCGAGTCGAAGGTGCGGGTCTCGACGCGTTCGAGATCCACGCGGCGCTCGTGGCGGGGGAAGTACGGAATGCCGCCGCCGACCAGCACCGGGTAGACCATGGTCCGGTACTCGTCGATCAGACCGTGTTCGGCCGCCTCGGCGGCGAGTGTCGCGCCGCCGATCGCGATGGCGCCCTCTCCCGGCTCGGCCCGCAACCGCTCGATCTCCTCCGCCACGCTGCCGGAGGCCGGCCGGGCGGCCTGGCCCTGCACCTCCGACAAGGTGGTGGAGAACACGACCTTCGGGAGCGGCTTCCAGAGCGCGGTCCATTCGCGTTCGGCGGCGTCGAGCGCGGGGTCCTGGTCGGCGGTCTCCCAGTACAGCATCGTCTCGTAGAGACGCCGTCCCATCAGGTGGACGTCGACCTCCCGGATCTCGTCGATCCAGAAGCGGAATACCTCCTTGTCGGGCGCCGTCCAGTCGAACGTGCCGTCCGGCCCGACGATGTAGCCGTCGAGTGACATGCTCATCGAATAGGTCACGCTGCGCATCGGGAGTCCTCCTGCTCGGGAACGGGTTCGACAGTACGACCGCCGGAGACCGCAGAACTCATCGACGCGCGCGGGACGGCCCCTAGCAGGCGGTCAGGACCAGTTCGGGCACCCCGTGGGCGTCCTCGGCCCCGATGGCGGCCGTGAACTCCTCGGTGTGCACGGTCAGATCGCCTTCGAAGGACGGAGTGAAGCGGTCCCCGCCGGGTCCGTACCGTACGGCGAACACGTGCAGGTGCTCCGGTGCGCCCGGCGCCGGTTCGGCCTCGTAGGCGGTGCTGGAGACCAGGTGGCGCCAGCCCTCGTCCGGGTTGCCGTAGCCGCGCGGATCGGCGGCGAGCGCGAACGCGGCCTGCTCCTGGGTGAGTTCGGCGCGGGCGTCGAAGTGGTCGGGACCCTGCGGCGCGGGATGCGTGAGCCGCAGCGCGCCCGCCGAGGCGACCCGGCCCTCCGCGACCCGGCGTACCCGGTCGCCGTCGTCCACCGCGTAGGGCAGCCCGGACAGCAGGTACGGCGTCCCGTCGAAGCGCTCCACGGCCACCGTCACCCACAGGCTGGTGCCGTCCGTGACGTAGAGCGAGCGCACATGGCGCAGCACATGGTCGCGCCCCACGACCGGCTTGCTGACCAGCTTGGCGGTCAGGCCGTCGGCGTGGACGTCCCGGACCCGGATCTCGCCCATGGGCCGGCAGTACAGGAAGCCGTCCAGGACGGGGCCGAAGCCGTGCTGCCGGTTCACCGCGGCCGGGAGGTAGTACGTGCCGGCCGCCTCGATCAGGGCCGGGGTCATGCGGTGGTCGAAGGCCACCGAGACCGATCCGGCGCGGAGTTGGTGGCGGGCGGGGACCGTCGACGGTTCACGGTGCCAGGGGGTGGTGTCCTGGATCTGCCAGACCAGCATCCAGGCGAAGTGCCCGTCGACCCCGCCGTCCGGCTTGACCGCGTGCCGGCCCCAGTTGGTGTCGCCCCGGTAGCGGCCCAGGTCGGAGCCGATCCGAGCCCCGAAGTAGCGCAGGCCGAGCACCGACTCGAAGGCGGAGTGCTGTTCGCTGTAGCGGGGACCGCCGTTGTCGAAGCCGCCGTTGGGCAGCCGTGCGTCGATGTACCGGGCGAGCGCGTCACCGTCCTCGGCGAACATCTCCGCCCCGCTGACCCGGTGGGCCTGGGCGAGGAAGGACAGGGAGATCGGGCCGTAGTTGTTGTCGTAGGCGCCGCCGTGCTCGGGCGGGAGCAGGGCACCCCGGTCGAGGACCCGGTGGGCCCGGATCTTCTCGGCGTACAGGGCCAGCGCCCGCTCGCGGAGCGGCGCCGCCTCCTCCGGCGGCAGATGGCGCGCCAGCATCAGCCCGCCGACCACGCATCCGATCGCCTGGTTGCCGGCCTCCTGCGGGTTGAAGAAGGTGGCCTCGGTCAGCCAGCGCCAGTAGCCGCGGCTCACCTCGACGAGCTCCGCGCGCTGTTCGTCGTCGACCAGGCCGTCCGCGAGGTCGAGGAGGTTCACGGCCTGGAGCAGCGCCCACACCGTGCTGGGCCAGTCCCCGATCGGATGCGCGCCCGCCTCAAGGACGTAACGGGCGTACGGCAGACCGGAGTCGCGGACCGTGAGGTTCGGGTAGCCGGGGTTGTCCTCGGTGTAGACCCGTTCGCGCAGGTGGAAGGCGAGGCTGTGGCGCACCGCCTCGGGCAGTCGCGGGTCCTTGGACCGCTGCCAGGCCAGCGCCAGCAGGGAGGTGACGCCGAGGGAGGTGTCGCCGATGTCGTCGTCCGCGTCGGGGTGTTCGAGGTTGCCCTCGGGGGTGAGGCGGGCCAGGGCCTGTTCGACGACGTCGGCGAGGACCGCGTCGTACGCCTCGGGGGTGGACGGCAGGTCGTGCAGCGGGCCGAGCTGGCGCGGCAGGTGCATCGGGGGAGGTCAGCCCTTCGTTGCGGAGGTGGCCGTGGCGTGGGGGGGGCAGGGTCGGACGGCGGGTCAGGGACGCCGGGCGCGCAGGGTGACGGTCAGTGTCTGCGGGCCGTTCCCACCGAGGTAGACGCGGTTCCCGGTCGTCGCGTCGGTGCCGCCCACCACAGTGTGGTCCTGGCCCGGGTCGTAGCGCAGTACCTCGCTCCGGCCCGGACCGGCGAGCGGTTCGCCCGCCTCGACGGCGGCCTCGACCCGGATCTCGTCGGCACCGGCCCGGTAGGTCATCGGCCCGGTCGTCAGGCACCAGCGTCCGTCACCGATCGGTACGGCGCCCTCCGGCACGCCCCCCGGCCGGAAAGTCAGTTCGAGGGCCCAGGGCACCCGTGGTCCGCTGATGTCGATCCGCAGGTCGGCACCGTCGTCCCGCAGCTCCGCTTCGACGCGGGTCGTGTGGGAGACCTCGTCCCGAGGCCGGTCCGGGAAGGCCATGGCGGCCGAGAAGCGTCCCTCGTCCGCCACGCGGTAGGCGCCGTCGTCCCGTCGCCGGTCCGGCGGGAGCGGCTGGTAGTAGGCGGCCGTCA
This sequence comes from Streptomyces sp. NPDC013157, assembly GCF_042899865.1. NCBI lineage: Bacteria > Bacillati > Actinomycetota > Actinomycetes > Kitasatosporales > Streptomycetaceae > Streptomyces > Streptomyces sp. NPDC013157. Next base: position 724,380 of record NZ_JBIBAK010000002.1, read on the forward strand.
GGGTCTCGGTGAGCCGGTACCGGTTGCCGGCGAGCTGTTCCATTCCGGCGGCGCGGAACGGGCCCAGATCGAAGAATCCCCGGGACAGCCGGACCGCGTCGAGGACGGCGTCGCCGGCGAACAGGCGCAGGAAGGTGGGGTTGCAGGCGAGGCCGGAGCGGATGCGCCGGTGCTCGGGCACGTCGGAGCCGCCGTACAGGACGCTGTGCGCGGTGGCGGAGGCGCGTGAGGCAAGGCGTGCCGTGGTGAGGTACCGGTCGCGGGGCAGGGGTTCCGGCGCCGGGGCCGGCAGCGCGCGGCACAGGTCGGGGGTGAGGAGGGTCTCGGCGAGCAGGCCGGGGTCGTCGACCCCGCCGGCCGCTGCCCGGCGCGCCGCCCGGGCGAAGTCGCCCCGGCCGGTGCGGATCGCGAGCAGCCGGTAGTGCGGCAGGTAGGGCGCCAGCGGGAACGGGTGCTTCTGGTCCTGCCGTCGCGAGTGGACGGTCTCCACCGTGCCGTCCGGCCTGATGAGGTCCAGGGTCGCGGTGAGGTTGCGTTCGACGGCGTCCCGCAGGTCGTCGCGGCCGAGGACGTCGGCCAGGAGCAGCAGCGACGGGTTGGACACGTGGGACGCGTAGACGGCGCTGCGCTCCGAGTACAGGCCCTCCACGTCGATGTCGACGCCCTCGGCGAGCCACGCGTCGATGCGGTCGAGCAGCCGGCCGTCCGGGAACGAGCGGTGCAGCCGGGCCAGCGCCGCGCAGAGCTCCCAGCGGTGGTTCGGGGTGTGCACCCCGCCGGTCAGGAGAGCGGCGGAGGCGGCGCCGGCGATCTCGGCGAGCGCGGCCGTGACGTCGCGCAGTTCCGGTCCCGCGCCCGCGGCGAGGACGTGTGCGTCGCAGACGTCGTTGACGGTGAACGCGGAGTCCGGCGGCGACTGCACGTTGTCGCCGCCGGCGAAGAGGCCGGTGGCGGTCTGTGCGGCCAGCAGGGCGCGGAGGTGGGTCGTCGCGGCGGCGACGGCCTGCCCGCTTCCGTGCAGGGCCGACTCCGGGGACCGGTACGCAGCGACCAGGGTCTTCACCCGGCGGGCCAGGACGCGGTGGGTCACACCGGCTGGTTCCTCCCCGGGGCCGGCCGCCAGCGGGGCGGCCGACCGGTCGGCGGCGCCGGCCACCGCGCGGAGGAACTCGTGGTCGAGCGGGGTGGGCACGGTCAGTCCTTCAGTCCGGCGTTGATGTCGGCGCTCATGACGTACCGCTGGAACACCAGGAAGACGAGGATCAGCGGAATCATGGAGATGACCGATCCGCCCAGCAGCACCGACCAGTTGATGTTCTGCGCCCCGACGAGACTCTGGATGCCGATCTGCACGGTGAACTTGTTGGGGTCGTTGAGCATCAGCAGCGGCCAGATGTAGTCGTTCCACCGCCACTGGAAGGACAGGATGGCGAGGGTCAGCATGATGGGCCGGGAGATCGGCACCATGATCCGCAGGAAGATCGACAGCTCACGCGCGCCGTCGATGCGGGCGGCCTCGACGAGTTCGTCGGGGACCGTCAGGAAGAACTGGCGGAACATGAAGCATCCGGTCGCGGTGAGCACGGCCGGGAGGATGATGCCGCCGAAGGTGTTGTAGAGGCCGAGGTCGCGGACGACCAGGAACTCCGGGGCGAGCATGACCTCGGACGGCAGCATCGTGGTGGCCAGGATGCAGATGAAGAAGGCCTTGAGCCATTTGTTGTCGTACTTGGCCAGCGCGTACCCGGTGCAGCAGCTGACCCCCACGGTGAGGATCGTCGTGATCACGCACACGATGGCCGTGTTGATGAAGTACTGGGAGAAGTTGGCGCTGTCCCAGGCCGCCTTGTAACCCGAGAGGGTGGGGTGGTGCGGAAGCACCGTCAGCGGAAGGGAGAAGAGGTCTCCCGCCGGCTTGAAGGAGCTGAGGACGAACCACAGCACCGGCAGCCCGTAGAGGGCGGCCAGGATCCACAGCAGTGTCGTCGCGGGTACCGCGCGCCGGAGCCCGCCGTCGCGCCCGCCGCGGGGCCGCTTCCTGGAGAGGGCCTTCGCGGAACCGGCGTCGACCGGACGCGGCGTGTCTGTGGTGGTCATCGGTTCTCCATCCGCCGGTTGGCGATCAGCTGGACGATCGCGACGGCCATCAGGATGAGCATGAGCACGAACGACGCGGCGCTCGCGTAGCCGATCTGGCCCCGGTTGAATCCGGTCTGGTAGATGTACTGGACAAGCAGGTTGTTCGACGTACCCGGTCCGCCGTTGTTGAGGGAGACGAACAGCGGGTATTCCTTCATCGCGTTGATCGTGTTGAGGAGGATGACGATGAACGACGTCGGCGCGATACTCGGCAGCGTGATGCTGATGAACTGGCGCCAGGGGCCCGCGCCGTCGAGCGAGGCCGCCTCGTAGTACGAGGTGGGCACGTTCTTGATCGCCGCGATGAACAGCAGCATCGAGAAGGCCGTTCCCCACCAGGCGCCCGCCATCACGACCACGCCCAGGGACAGGTCCGCGTTCGACTGCCACGCGATCGCGTGCCCGCCGAGCTTCTCGATGACGTAGTTGATCAGTCCGAAGTTCTCGCCGAACAGCCACCGCCACAGGACACCGACGACGATGGGCGAGATGAGCCACGGGATGAAGAAGACGACACGGGCGATCGACGCGCCCTTGGCCTGCTTGCTCACCACCAGGTTGGCGATGAGGAGCGAGAGCACGAAGTTCAGCGGCACGACCAGCACGGTGTACAGCAGCGTCCGGAACAGCGCGTCGTAGAAGGTGGAGTCGCCGAACAGGTTCGTGTAGTTGTCCAGTCCGACGAACTGGAACGCCCCCACGCCCGTGTAGTTCGTGAAGGAGTAGACGAGCCCGATCACCGCAGGCCACACGAAGAACAGTGCGAAGAGCACGACGTTCGCCGCGATGAGGACGAGCGGCGCGAGGGTGTACTTGCTGCGGCGTCGCCTGGGCGGGCTCCCGGACACGTCCGAGGCGCGTTTTGTCATCTTCCTGACTCCGTGCTGTGGGGATGGGTTGCGGTGGGCTCACGGCATGAGCCCGGCGTCACGTGGAGGACCAGGGCGGGGCGGCGGGGGCTCGAACCCGCCGCCCGGCCCTGGGGCCTGCGATCAGCCGCCGACCTGCTGGTTGTAGCCGGCCACGATGTTCTCCAGGGCCTTGTCGGCCGACTGCTGGCCGTTGATCGCCTTGCCGAGCTCCGTCTTGGTCGGGTCCTCGGTGAGGCTCTTGCCCTTCAGCACCCACGCCGTCTGGGCGTTGTTGAAGTAGCCCGAGATCGGGGCGTAGAGCGGGATCTCCTCGTTGTACAGCTTGAAGGCCGCCTGCGCCGCGTCCGAGGTGAAGGGGTACTTCGGGCTCAGACCGCTCTCGACCGGGAGGAAGCCGGAGGTCTCGACCAGCTCGGTGTACTGCTTCGGGTCGTACACCCAGGACATGAACTTCTTCGCGGCGGTGGCGGCGGCGCCGTTGTTGTTGAAGCCCACCATCATGCCGCCACTGTTGACGTCACTGGCCTGCACCGGCTGGGCGGGGGTCGGGACGCTCGCCCAGTCGAACTTCTTGATGCTGTCCGCGAAGGAGGCGACCTGCCACACGCCGGACCAGTAGGCGACCACGTCACCGCTCTGGAACATGGCGGACGGGTCGGCGCCGCTGGTCCACACCGACTTCGGCATGGTCTTGTCGTCGTTCCATCCGACGAAGGTGTTCACGGCCTTCTTGGTCGCGGCGTCCACCGAGAACTTGCCGGAGGAATCCGCGTGGACGTACGTGCCGCCCATCTCGTAGACCATGGCGCGCAGCCGGGACGGAGACTGGTCGAAGGTCAGGGAGTACTTGGCGCCGGTCTTCTCGCGGACCTTGTTGGCCGCGGCGATGAACTCGGTCCAGGTCCAGGTGTCCGACGGCGAGGCCGGGACGGCGACGCCGGCCTTCTTGAACAGCGTCTTGTTGATGAACAGGCCGGACGCGGTGACGTCCGAGGGGATGGACAGCACCTTGCCGGACGAGTCCTTGGCGAGGAAGTTGCCGTTGATGTTGTAGCTCTTGTTGTTGGCGATGGAGCTGAGGTCGATCAGCTTGTTCGACCAGATCGGGTCCAGCGCCGGCACGTCCGCGACGTCGGGCAGGGAGTTCGCCTGCGCGGCGTTGTGCAGCTTCGTCGTGTAGCCGTCGTAGGGGATGTTGACAAGCTTGACGTTGACGCCGGCTTCCTTCTTGTACTGCGCCACCAGCTTCTTCCAGCCCGCGTCCTGCCCCGGAACCGTGGAGATCCAGAACGTCAGCGACTTGGAGGTCCCGCCGGAGCCGGAGCCCGAGCCGCAGGCGGAGAGCAGCAGGGCTCCTGCCGCGGTCGCGGCAGCGAGGGGAACAAGGCGGCGCATACCGCCGCGGCCGAGTCGGCTGGAACGCCGCACACCCACAGTGGTCATCTTCGATCCCATTTCTTCGGAGGGACTGAGCACGGCGCCGGCTGAGGCGGCACGGGTGCATTTTGAAGGAAAAGTCGCTTTCCGGGGGGCGCGGCCTCGCCCGGCCGCATCGTCCACGCGGGGCGAGATCCCCGGCCGTCCTGGCCGTCACCGCACGGGCACGCCCTCGTGCGGTTGCCGTACGTCGTGTACGGGCTGGGAGGCTCGCCCCAAGCCGGCGTCCCGGCCGACTTAGAAAGCGCTTGTCCGGACATTGGCAGACCGATCAGGAAGCCGTCAATCCTTCACCTGCGCGCCTTCGGTCACGGTTTGGACTCCCTTGGCCACGGCGAGCCGGGCGGCACCCGCCACGGTACCGAGATCGCCGATCTGGCTGCTGACCACCTCGGTGGGCCAGCTCAGCCGCCCCAGCTCGGCCCGCACGCCGGGCAGGACCTGCGGGTCCGCGCCCGTGCTGCCGCCCAGCACGATCAGCCCCGGGTCCAGTACGGCGGCCACCGCGGCGGCCAGCCTGCCCACGTCGGCGGCGTGCCGGGCGACCACGGCACGGGCGGGCTCCCGGCCCTGGGCCGCCAGCGCGAAGAGCCGGTCGGCGGTGCGCGGGGGCGGGCCGTCGGCCTCCGGCCAGGCCTCGGCGGCGCGGCGCAGCAGGGCGTGCGAGCCGACGTAGGCCTCCAGGGCCTCCTGCCGGGGCTCCCGGTCGTCGTCCCAGGGGTAGGGCAGCCGGGCGAGCTCACCGGCCGCGCCGTTGGCGCCGCGCAGCACGTGGCCGCCGATGACGATGCCCAGACCGATACCGACGCCGATCCGCAGGTAGCCGAAGGTACGGCGGCCCCGGGCGGCGCCCTCGTGGAGTTCGGCGAGGGCCGCGCAGTTCACGTTGTTCTCCAGGTGGACGGGGACTCCCGGCGGCAGGGCGACGGAGACCGCGTCGAAGACGGGCCCGGCCTTGGCGGTCGCCGGGCGCATGCCGGTGCCCGCCCGGTCGGGGGCACTGACGTCACCGATGGCGACGACGATGGCCCGCAGCGGGGCGCCCGCAGGCAGCGCGGCCAGCGCCTCGCGGACGGCGTCGGCGGCCCGGGTGCGGGGCGTGTCCGCCTCGGCGAGCAGGGTGCCGTCCAGGGCGCAGGCACGGACCCGGGTGCGGGCCGGGCCCAGGTCGACCGCGAGGACCGAGCCGGAGGCCGGTCCGAGGCCGTAGACGGCGGCGGAGCGCCCGGTGCCGCTGGAAGCGGTGCCGGAGTGGGTGGCCAGCCCGGCCCCCTCCAGCTCCGCGACGGCGGCGGAGACCGTCGGCTTGGACAGGCCCGCGAGACTCGCGAGCTGCGGCCGGGTGGCGCTGCCGGCCTGGGCCAGCACGGCGAAGACCGCGCCGGCGCTCTCGGTGAGCCGGGAGGCCTCAGCCACGACGTGTTCCACAGTTCCCCCATGGGTCAGGGGCCGCGCTCCCCCGGGTGTGGCGGGATGCGGCGATATGCGGTGCCGTTGTGCCGCTCGGTTCTGGCCTCGACAGCGTCCCGTCGATCGAGTCCGCGGCAACTCTTGACGCACTGTACTTCGTTAGTTAACTTCCTAACGAAGTACACGGTACTCGCCTGCCGTGCTCCGCAAGAAGCCCGTCCCGGGGCTTCCCGACTTGCTCGACTCCTGTTCGGCCAGGCGCGGTTCGCCCGCCGTCGCAGCCAAGCGCTCCGCTGGAAGTGCCCCGACGCGCCGTCGCTCACCCGCGGCGCCGTCGTGGCTGTTCGCGCCCACGCGCCGGTAGCCGCATATCGGATACGGCCCCGCGCCCCTCAGGGGCGCCGCCGGACCGCAGCGGACTTCGCCGGACCCGCTCCGGGCCAAGCTCTTCGGTGCTCTTCGCCCAGACGACGAAAGAGGATCCGTGCAGGACGCTTCTTCTCCTCCCTCCCCGCCTTCTCCTCTCGTGGTCGGCATCGACGTGGGCGGCACCAAGACCCAGCTCCGCGCCCTGGCCGGCCGGGACCGGGTCGCCGACCACGTCCGGACGAGCAGCGGCTGGCGGCCGCACGACGCGACCGCCGCGGCCCGCTGGCTGACCGCGCTGGTCCACGACGCCCTGCCTCCCGGCACCCGCCCGGCCGCCCTGGCCGTCGGCGGGCACGCCTGTGAGACCCCCCGCCAGTGCGCCGGCATCGCCGCCGCCCTGCGCGACCTCCTCGACGTGCCCGTCCGGGTGGTGGGCGACGCCGAGCTCCTCGTCCCCGCCGCCGGCCTGGACAGGGGCGTCGGCCTGGTCGCCGGCACCGGCTCGGTGGCCGTCGGCCGACTGGCCGACGGCAGCCCCGTACAGGTGGGCGGCTGGGGCGCGGTCCTCGGGGACGAGGGCGGCGCCGCCGGACTCGTCCGGGAGGCCGCCCGCGCCGTCTGGGCCGTGCACGACCGCGGCGAGGCGCCCGACGCGCTCGCGACCGGACTCGTCGCCGCCTTCGGGGTGGCGGAGGTGCCCGCGCTCGGCGCCGCGCTGGAGAGCGCCACCGACGTCTCCGCCGAGTGGGGCCGGCACGCCCCGGTGCTCTTCGCCGCGGCGGACGCGGGCTCCCGGCTCGCCGCGGACGTGATAGCCGACGGCGGGCGCGCCCTGGCCGGCCTGGTGGCCCGGCTCGCCGGCCGCGGTCTCGCCGTGGACGACGTGGTGGTCGCGGGCGGCACGATCCTCTCCCAGCCACGCCTGTACGACGCCTTCGCCGCCGCGCTCGCCGAAGCCGTACCCGGGGCGCGGCCCCAGCCGTTGCGGCTCCCGCCGGTCGAGGGAGCGGTGGCGCTGGCGCGTTCGATCCTGTGAGGAACCTGTCCGCAGCCCGTCCGTCCCGCACACCTGGACCACGGGCCGTTCGACGCTGCGAACGCGCAGGTCCAGGCCGGTTCTTCCGGTGAACCACAGGGCTGTCGTTCAACTCCGGGTCACGTGGCGGTCGCCCGACGATGACCGCCGGGACACGAACTGGCCCTAGAACTTCGCTCGTTCAACACTTTTCCCACGCGAACCCACACGCTCACGCGCATCTGGAGCACCGGCCGTCCGCGTGAACTCTTCACAGAACTCAAGAGAGGCACATCCATGCCGTCATCTGCCGGGCACCACCCCGCTTCTCCGGCCCGTGGACTCGCCGTCGGCCGACGGGGCTTCCTGAAGACCTCGCTCGGCGCGTCGGCGGGTGTGCTGGCGGCCCCGACCTTCGTCGGCTGGCTCGCGGCCGCCGACGCCAAGGCCGCCACGGCCCTGGCGTTCGTCGACGACTACAAGACGAACATCAGCACCAACCTCACCGCCGACACCAACGCGGTGGTCCGCATCCTCGGCGGCTTCGCCCGGATCTGGAAGACCGGTTCCGCCTGGAACACCGGCAGCGTGCTGCGCGCCGACATCCTGCGCGACAACATGCGCTACTGCGCCAAGATCACCAGGAAGCGCAGCGCCGCCGACGCCAAGAAGGCGTTCATCTACGACCGCCAGCACCAGAGTTACGCGATGATCGCCGGCCTCGGCCCGCTCGCCGACCTCTACAAGGCCGGTTCCCTCGCGGTCACCTCGATCACCAGCGCGCCGGACACCACCCCCGCCACCACCGTCAGCGACGCCGTCCCGGCCGGCGCCCCGGCGGGCTCGGCGCTCGGCGCGGGCTCGCACGACTCGGCGCTGGGCAAGGTGGCCACCCTGGTGGACACCCTGCGCGGCAACTACGCGTCCGGCAACCCGTCCAAGTACGCCTACCAGTACCCGCGTCCGTGGCGGATGAACGAGGACAGCGAGGTCGTCGACACCGGAAGGACCGACGCGTACGGCTTCCCGGTGTACGACTCCGAGGTGGCCGTCGCCCCGCAGCTGCTGCGCCAGCGCAGCACCTCCCCCACCGACGACGGCGGCTTCCCCTCCGGCCACACCAACGCCTTCCACCTGGCGGGCCTGGCCTACGCGTACGCGGTGCCGGAGCGCTTCCAGGAGCTGGTCACCCGCGCCCTGGAGCTGAGCGACACCCGGATCGTCGCCGGTATGCACAACACGGTCGACGTGATCGGCGGCCGCATCATGGCCACCGCCCTGGCCGCCGCCACGCTCGCCGACCCGGCCAACGCCGACCTGAAGGCGGCCGCCCGCGCCCAGGCCCTCGCCTACTTCGAGGCGCAGACCGGCTCCACCGCCGACGCCCTGTACGCCTACGCCCACTCGGCCGACGCCGCGACCGACCCGTACGCCGACCGCGAGGCCAACGAGCGCGCGGCCACGCCCCGGCTGACGTACATCCTGGACCGGGAGGGCCGCGAGCTGCCGTTCGACGTGCCCAAGGGCGCTGAGGTGCTGCTGGAGACCCGCCAGCCGTACCTCACCGCCGACCAGCGCCGCGAGGTGCTGCGGACCACCGGCCTGCCCTCCGGGTACGTGCTGCTGGACGGCCCGGAGCAGTGGGGCCGCCTCAACCTGTTCGCCGCCGCGGACGGTTACGGCGCCTTCGACGCGGACGTCACGGTCACCCTGGACGCGGCGGCCGGCGGCTTCGCGGCGGCCGACGCCTGGCGCAACGACATCGACGGCCACGGCGGTCTGACCAAGAAGGGCACCGGCACGCTGACCCTGACCGGCGACAACCGATACCGGGGCGGCACCGTGCTGGCCGGCGGCACCCTGGTCGCCGCCTCCGGGGACGCGCTGGGCCGCGGTGACGTCCGGGTCTCGGCCGGCACCCTGCGGGTCACCGGGGAGCTGTTCGTGCGCGGCACCTACACGCAGGACGCGGGCACCCTGGAGGTCACCCTGGCCAAGGGCCGCAAGGCGCCGCTGACCGTGAAGCACCTGGCCGTCCTGGGCAGTGGCACCACCTTGTCCCTGGACCTCGACACCGAGCACCCGCCGGCCGCGGGCAGCATCCTGCCGGTCGTCGACGCTCCGCGGCTGCGCGGCCAGTTCGACAAGGTGGAACTGAACTCCGCCGGGCTGCGGGCCGTACCCGTCTACACGGCAGACGGTCTGTCGGTACGACTCGTGAAGCGGTGACGCGCCCGGTGGCGGGAGCGATGCGACAGTAGGGCCCATGACTGCTCGTGATCGCTCCCGTCACCGCGGGCCCGGTGTCCCCGCGGGGCGGATGATGGCAAGCGAACAGCAGTCGGTCCTCGAACCCGGCGTCCCCGACCTCCCCGCCGGCCCCGGGCCGCTCCCCCGGCGCAGCGCCGCGGCCCGGTCGGCCGCCGCCCTGCGCGCCCGCCGGCGGTGGCTGGTGCCGGTCCTCGCGGTGCTGCTGCTCGCGCAGATGGCGGCGGCGATGGTGACCACCGCGGTCCAGCAGACGCCCACCATCGACGAGCCGGTCTACGTGGCCACGGCCACCGACTACCTCCACGAGCACCGGCTGCGCTACAACACCGAGCACCCGCCGCTCGGCAAGCTCCTCGTCATGGCCGGCATCGCCGTCGCCGACCCGCACTACGACCCGTCGTACCGCGGCGACCAGGGGCAGGTGGGCCGGCACCTGCTGTACTCGTCCGGCAACGACCCCTGGCGGGTGATGCTGTGGGCACGGCTGCCGGTGATCGTGCTGACGCTGCTGTTCGGCCTGGTCGTCCTCGCCTTCGCCCGCGAGGTTCTCGGTACGGCCGCGGGGCTGCTGGCACTCGCCCTGTACTGCTTCTCGCCGGACGTCATCGCGCACGGCTCACTGGCCACCCTGGACGTGCCGTCGGCCGGGTGCGTGCTGACGTCGGCCTGGCTGGTGTGGCGGGCCCGGCGCCGGCCCCGGCTGTACCTGCCCCTGGCGGGGGCCGCCCTGGGGGCCTCGGTGGCGACGAAGATGAGCGCGCTGCCCGCGATCCCGGTGCTCGTCGCACTGGCGGTGCTGTCGGTGTGGGGCGCACGCCCCGGCCGTGCGCTGCGCGCCCTCGCGGCCGCCGCCGTGGTGACGGTGACGGCGGTCGCCGTCGTCTGGCTCTCCTACCTGGCGGTCGATCCCCGGCTGCGTGCGCTGTCCGCCGAGCCGGTGCCGGCGGTGCACGGCCTGCGGGGCCTCCTGGTCGGCCTGATGCCCTTCCCGGAGTCCTACCGGGACGGCATGCGGATGCAGTTCGCCCTGGAGGACCACCCCTGGCAGGGCTATCTGTTCGGGCACCTCTACACCGGCTCCCGCTGGTACTACCTGCCGGCCGCCCTGCTGGTGAAGACGCCGCTCGGCATGCTGGCGCTGTGGGCGGCCGGTGCCGTCGCGCTGGTGGCGCTACGGCGGCTGCGGCGGGCGGCGCCCTACCTGCTGCTGCCGCCGGCCGTGCTGCTGGCCTCGGCGATGACCGGGTCACGGGACTTCGGGACGCGGTACGCGGTCTTCATGCCGATGTTCCTCGCCGTGGCCGGGGCCTCGGCCCTGACGGTGCGTCGGCGCTGGGCACGGCCCTTGGGCGGGGCGCTGGTGCTGTTCGTCGCGGTGAGCTCGCTGCGGACGTTCCCGTTCTATCTGCCGTACGCCAACGAGGCGTTCGGGGGTCCGGCGAAGACGCATCGGTGGCTGCACGACTCCAACGTGGACTGGGGGCAGGACCTGGGCCGGCTCGCCGACCGGCTGCGGGAGCGCTACCCGGGCGAGCGGATCTGGCTTGTCTACAAGGGCAGTGGCGTCCCGGAGTACTACGGGATCCACGCCGCCGACCCCCGCGAGGTGCCGCCCGGGAAGGTGCACGGGCTGCTGGTCGTCTCGGACTCGTCGGCCGCCAAGGCACGGGGCAGGCTGGCCGAATTGATCGACACCAGCCGTCCGGTCGATGATGTCGGTCATTCGATCACCATCTACCGGCGCTGACCGCACGGTCCGCCGACGACGGCCACCGCATCCGTCGCCGGTGAGCGCCGGAATTCCGGTGCCGGCTGCGCATCCTGGGCGTTCGGCCGCCGGGACGGTCCGGCGTACCGCACAAGCCCTGGTCACCACGGTCCGTGAGCTATGTTGAGTCCTCGTGGGAGACAAAGGAGGCGCTTCGGTGCCATCGCCGCAGCAGGCACGTGCACAGGCATCCGCGATCACCTCGGGCAAAACCGTGCCGGAGGCGGAGGCCGCGCCCACCTCCCAGCTCCGCGAACTCTTCGACGGCCCCAGGCTCTCCCCCGGCCAGCGCCGCATCGCCCAGTACCTGATCGACCACATCACCGAGGCGGCCTTCCTGTCGATCACCGACCTCGCCGAGCGGGTCGGGGTCAGCCAGCCGTCGGTGACCAGGTTCGCGGGCGCGGTCGGCTTCAGCGGCTACCCCGCGCTGCGCGAGCGGCTGCAGTCGATCGCGCTGCGCACCCTGGCCGGCGGCACCGGGGCCGCCACCGAGCAGCGCAGCAACGAGCTCCAGGCCGCCGTGGACGCCGAGATCGAGAACCTGGAGAACCTGCGCCGGGACTTCGCCGACCCGGACCGGGTGATCTGGATCGGCCGCGAGCTGTCCCAGTCGTCCCCGCTGACCGTGCTGGGCCTGCGCATCTCCGTCTCGCTGGCGGAGTACTTCGCCTACGCCGCGCGCCGTATCCACCCCGACGTACGGCTGGTGACCCGGGGCGGCAGCGTGGCCTACGACGCGCTGCTGCAGTCGCGCGAGGCGGGCGGCACCTGGGTGCTGGCGTTCGGCATGCCGCGGCACGCGCAGGAGACGCTGACCGCGATCCGGGTGGCGCGCACGGCGGGGCTGCGGGTCGCGCTGGTGACCGACCTGGCGCTCGGCGCGCTGGCCGACGAGGCCGATGTCACCTTCAGCACCGGCATCGGGTCCCGCCTGGTCTTCGACACCTACGCGGCGCCCGGTCTGATGGCCGCCGCCCTGCTCCAGGCCATGACCGACGCCGATCCCGAGCGCACCCAGGCGCGCCTCGAGGAGTACGAGCAGGTCGCCGAGGAGCACCAGTTCTTCCTGAAGGACTGACCCCGGATCCGACGTCCCACGCGTGACCTCGTAAGGGGAGCATTCACCTCATTTCACGCATGAATGTTTTCATACGTCTTGCAAACCGGACGGCATATATAAATACTGCTCACGGATCACCCCCGGCCCACTCCGGGCACGTTCCGCACCCGAGGACGCACCGCTCGCACCCGCCCCCAGAAAGCCGACGGACCGCCCATGCGCACGCAGCACCACCCGCAGCGCCGGCGGCCGGCGCCCGGGGCCTCGCACGGACATCCCCAGCCGCCGTCTCCTACCCGCGTCGGCGCCGGGGATGTTCGAACGGGCATCGCCTGTGCGATTCGCCCGCGGCGGCTCCGGCCATCCCCTAGGCCGGAGCCGCCCAGACCTCCGTCGGCCACCCTCACGACGCCGCACACCCGGAAGCGATGATCATGACTCTGACGACGACCGCGCGCATCAGCCCCGACTGGCCCTGCCAGGTCAAGGCACCGGGCAGCTACGACTGGGAGCGCTCCGCCGCCAAGTGGCTGCGCGAGCTGGTCCCGGCCCGCTACGCGAGCTACCCGGCGCTGATCCGGCACCCGGTGCTGCTCGCCCGGCACGCGCAGATCCAGGTCCAGCACGAGGTCCGGGTGGCGCGCACGGCGCTGCAGACGGCGCGCGCCGAGCTGCCCCTGCTGGGCCTGCCGGAGTCGGTCATCGAGCACACCATCAAGCTGTACGCGGCGGAGGTCATGCAACTGCAGCACATCGCCCGCAGCGTCCGCGCGGTCACCGAGGCGCTCGTCGGGCACAGCACCGGTCGCTGACCATATCCGTCCACGGATGCCCATATCCTTCACGGATCGGGTACGAGTGTGATCGGAGGCATCCTCTTGTGCCATGCTCGACCCGTGACGAGCGAGTACGTGCCTGCCGCGGACACCGGTGCCGTCGCCGAGCTGGCAGCCCTGGCCAGGATCGTGTCCAGGCAGCGCGCCGAGCTGGACCGACTGCGGGAATCGGTGGCCGCTTCCGCGGTGGTGGAGCGTGCCAAGGGTGCGCTGATGGCCACCACGGGCTGCTCCCCCGACGCCGCACACGAGGCGCTGGTCCAGCGGGCCGAGGCCGGTAACCGCACGCTGCTCGAGGAGTGCTGGCTCACCCTCGGCGCCCTGATGCCCACCTTGCCCGCCGCCGCGGCCCCCGCGGCCGAACCGCTCGTTTCGGCCGCGGCCCGGGAGACGCCCGCCGGGCCGGGCACCGCCGAGATCCTCGGCCGTCTGGGCAAGGCTCTGCTGCACGTCAGCTCCCCGCAGGAACTGGCCGGAACGCTCCGCGAGCAGCTGGCACCCCGGATCGACGCCGACGCGGTGCTGCTGTACCGGCGGCTGCCCGGCGACGGGCTCGAACTCGTCGGGCACGCGGGACTCGACGCGACGCTCGCCGCCCAGTGGCACCAGGTGCCGCCGCTGCATGGCTTCGCCCCGCTGGAGGCGCTGAAGGCGGGCGAGCCGCTGTGGCTGGAGCACTTCACCGAGGACCGGCAGGCGTTCCAGCTCATCGACGAGCCGTCCGGGCGCTGGCTGTCCCGGGCCTGGCTGCCGGTCTCGGCGGACACGGTCCTCGGTGTGCTGCGCCGCCGCGAGGCCGCCTTCGGGCGCGCGGACCGTGAGCTGCTGCAGTCCGTCGCCCGGCTCGGCGCCGGCCGCCTCAGCGCCCTGGGCGCCCCCGCCGAGCCGGTGAGCTCGGACCTCTCCACGGCGGTGCAGTCGGTGCTCGACGCGCTGCCGGGAGCCACGGTCCTGCTGATCCCGCTGCGCACCGCCGCCGGGGAGGTGGAGGACTACCGCATCGCGGCGGCCACTCCGGGCGCCGTCGACATCCTCGGCCGCACCGGCCGCGAGCTGATCGGCTCGCACATCCTGGAGAGCTATCCCTCCGTCGCCGGCGAGTCGCTGTGGCAGGGGTATCTGAAGACGCTCGGTGGAGGCGAGCCGTACGAGGGCGAGCCGTTCGTCTACGAGGAGATCGTCGCGGGGGTGACCGTGACCGCCACCTACTCGGTGCGCGCGGCCCGGCTCGGCGACGGGCTGCTGGTGACCTGGCTGCGGCACGACACCGAGGAGCGGCAGGAGCAGCGGCTGGCGGACATGCAACGACTGGGCAACCTGGGCTGGGCGAACTGGAATCTGATTACCCATCAGGTCAACTGGTCCTCCCAGGTGTACACCATCCTGGGCCGCGATCCGGGGCGCGGTGCGGTTCCGCTCGACCTGCTGCCGGACCTGGTGCTGCCCGAGGATGCCCACGCGTTGGCCCGCGCCGTCTCCGAACTCGCCCGCACCGGTCGGCCGTTCGACGTGCCGTTCCGGATCAGGACCGGGAACGCGGTACGGCACCTGCGGGCCGTCGCGGAGGCGGTGAGCGCCGCGGACGGCACGGTCGTCGAGGTGCACGGCTTCGTTCAGGACCTCACCGCGCAGCGCAGCGCCGAACTCGCCCTGGTGGACAGCGAGCGCGCGATCCTCGTGCAGCGCGGCGTCATCGATGCCGAGCGTGCGCTCGCCGCCCGGCTCCAGCACGCCCTGCTGCCGCTGCCCAGCAATCCGGTGCGGCTGCACGGACTGCGCGTCGAGGTCGCCTATCTTCCCGCCCAGGCGGGGGTGCACGTCGGCGGTGACTGGTTCAGCGCGATCGAACTGCCCGACGAGTCCGGGCTGTTCGTGGTGGGCGACGTGGCGGGCCACGGCGTCGACGCCGTCGCCACGATGGCCCAGCTGCGGTTCACCGCCAAGGGCATGGTGAGCACCGGTTCCTCCCTCACGGGTGCGCTGGCCCGGCTCAACTTCCTGCTCCTGCACTCGCGCGACGCCCAGTCCACCGCGACGCTCGTCCTCGCCCGCTACGACCCGGCCGAGCGGCGACTCGCCTGGGCCCAGGCGGGTCACCCGCCGCCCCTCCTCGTGCGCGGGGGCAAGGCCTACCTGCTCGACCGCCCGGCCGGCATGCTGCTCGGCGCGTCGGCGAACCCGGTCTACGAGTCCGCCGAGTTCCAGCTGGAGCCCGGCGACCGGCTGCTGCTGTACACGGACGGCCTGGTCGAGCGGCCCGGCGAGGACATCGACGCGGGCCTGGACCGCCTGGCCGCGGCCGCGCTCGCCGCCGGACCGGCCACCCTGGACGCGCTCCTCACCGCGATGCTGGCGGGCGAACGCCGGGACGACGTGTGCGTGCTGGACATCCGGGTGCCGGTCGAGGACGAGGAGTAGTCGCACCCGCGGGCCGTCAGCCGTCGGTGAGGCTGGTGCGGGACTCCAGGGCGCGGCGGGTGTCGTCGCCGTAGACACCGCGTTCGTCCCCGCTGATGCCATACCAGATCTGGAAGCGTTCCACGGCGGCGGTCAGGGCCGCGTCGTAAGTGCCGCCGGTGGAGCCGTCGCGGTAGACGTCCGGGATGCGCAGCAGGCGCTGCTCCAGCTCGACGACCTCGGGGCCGGTGTCGCCCTGGCGGAGGGTTCCGGCGCCGTCGGGGTCGGTGGAGGTGTCCGAGGCCGGCGGGGTGGAGGCCGGTGCCGTGGTGGCCGACTCGGACGGCTGGGCCGCCTCGGCGGTACCCTCCCGGCCGGGCAGCAGCAGGGCGCAGCCGAAGCCGACCAGGGCCGCCGCGCCGACGGCCACCACGACGGCGGCCCTGCGCAGTCCCGGCCCGAAGCCGAAGGAACGGGAGGGGTCGGCGCCGTGGCCACGGCGGCCGGGCATGGTACGCGGGCCGTCGGTGACGGGCGGCAGTTCCTGGGTCTCGTCCTCCATGCCGGAGCCGAAGGACCCGGTGCCGGAACCGACGGCCGGTTCGAAGGCCTCGAAGTCGGCGGGCCCCCGGCTCCGCGCCTCCTTCGCCTCCTTCTTCTCCTTCGCCTCCCGCGTCCGCTCCGCGGCCTCCGCGTCCGCGTGGAACTCGCGCATCAGCTCCGCAAGGGTGTCGAGCCGGCGCGGGCGCAGGACCCGGACCGGTTCCAGGACCGGCCCGCGGTGCGGCTGTTCAGGGTCGGGCGGTGTCGACACACTGCTCTCCTTCCACTCCCCGTGCGCACGGGGAGTTCCGCGATCCCCGAGAACACATACGGGAGGACCGCCCCACCGGTTCAGACCGGGAGCGCGAGCGGGTCCGGGGCGGCCGGCAGAGCACTCAGTCCCCCAACCTGGTGCACTGAGTGCCACACGGGTCGGCGGAATGCTACGTTCGCGTCCATGAGCTCCAGCAGCGTGGCACCGCCCGCCAAGCCGCCCATGCGGGACGCCCTGGTCGCGGCGGCCTTCCGGCTCTTCGTGGAGCGCGGGTACGAGCAGACGACCGTCGACGACATCGTTGCCCTCGCGGGGGTCGGGCGCCGGTCGTTCTTCCGCTACTTCCCGTCCAAGGAGGACGTGGTCTTCCCCGACCACGAGGGGTGCCTGGCCGACATGACCGCCTTCCTGGCGGCGGACGACCCGGAGTGCGAGCCGGTGCGGCGGGTGTGCGACGCGGCCCGGCTGGTGCTGCGGATGTACGCGGAGAACCCCACGTTCTCCGTACAGCGCTACCGGCTCACCAAACAGGTCCCGGGGCTGCGCGCGTACGAGCTGTCGGTGGTGTGGCGCTACGAGCGCGCCCTCGCCGAGTACCTGCGCGGCCGGTACGCCGGCCGCCCCGACGGGACGCTGCGGGCGGATGTCGTCGCGGCGGCCGTGGTCGCGGCGCACAACAACGCGCTCCGCTCCTGGCTGCGTTCGGAGGGGCGGGTCGACGCGGACGAGACGGTCGACCACGCCCTCGGGTACGTGCAGGCCGCGTTCGGCACCGGGGCCGCCGGGGCCGCCGAGGGCGGGGCGTCGGCCGCGCTGTTCGGCGGCCCGGCGGAACACCCGGACGACGTGGTCGTCCTCGTCTCGCGGCGGGACGCCCCGCTGTGGCGGGTGGTCCAGGAGATCGAGACCGCGTTCGGCCGCGCCTGAGATCCGGAAGAGCTCATATTCGGGGTACGCAGTGCCTTTACGACTGGCACTGAGTGCCATACTCTGTCGACGTGCACGGTGGCACGGCCAACCGGGCACAGGCGTGCCCGGCCGGGTCCGGACACGCGGGATTCCGGGCGAGCGCAGGGAGTTGACCAGCGTGTACCACCACTCGACGAGCGCCGCGCAGTCGGCGGTCGGATTCGCGACGGGCGTTCTCGACCCCGCGCCCGCGGAATGGGGCAAGGACGCCATCGTCTACCAGCGCTGCACCTGGTGCGGCACCGCGATGTACCACCGGCTGCTGTGTCCGGTGTGCCAGTGCAGCGAGCTGCGGACGGAGCGCAGCGAGGGCACCGGCACGGTCCGCCACTCGACGGTGGTGCACCGCAACACCCCCGCCGCGCGCAACGTGTCCCTGATCGAGATGGCCGAGGGGTTCGTGGTCCGGGGCCGGGTCATGGGCCCGCCGATCGGCATCCACAGCGGTGACCGGGTCAGGCTCTCCACGGCCAAGGACCCCGTGCGGGGTGAGCCGGTCTTCCAGCTGCTGGACGAGCCGTACCGGGCCTGGAGCTGACGGTCGGAAATCCGGTTGCCCGGCGACCGGGCCGCTGGGCGAGGATGTGCCCATGGACGACGAACAGGCCCAGGCGGCGGCCGTGATCGCGGGCGAGCTGCGGCTGATGGATCCCGCGGTGCGCGCCTCCCGGGACCGGGCGGCCGAGCTGCTGGACCCGGAGTTCGTGGAGGTGGGCGCGTCCGGCCGCAGGTCCACGTACCAGCAGCTGCTCGCCGAACTGCCCGACAAGCCGGGGGCGTCGGCGAACGGCCCCCGGTACGAGCCGTCCGGCATGACCGCTGTCGTCCTCGCTCCCGGGCTGGTACAGGTGACCTTCGAGACCCGCCTCGGCGACCGCCGCTCCCGCCACAGCTCACTCTGGCGCCGGCACGACGAGCGCAGCGGCTGGCGCATGTACTACCACCACGCCACGGTCGTACCGCGCGGCGTCGAGTAGCACGCGAGGGGCGGCACCCGTCGAGTTCGCCCGCGGGCAGACCGCCCCCGAACTCGACAGGTGCCGCCCCCTCCCGCACCTGACCGGTTCACTCCGGTATCCCGCACGTGATCCGTTCACTCCAGTCGCACAGGCAACCCACAGACTCCACTCCCCGTCCTCCGGAGGGCGAGGGGCTTCCCCGGGACGGCCGGGGCGGCCCGTGCTCGCCTTGCGAGGAGGAGGAACATTGGTCCGTACCCGGCGCATATGGGTCACCGCTGCGGCGGTGCTCGCGCTCGCGGGAGGAGTGTCCGGCACCACCGCACACGCTCAACAGGGCCCAGCCGCAGCCGCATCCGACGGGAAGCTGCCGCCCGGCTGGCACATCGACCGGGGACGGCAGGCGCCCCAGCTGGTGTGGCGGTCCGGCAGGCGGGTGCCGATGGGAGACGCGCGGGTGGAATTCCGTGCGGGCGGGCGGCTGTTGGGGGTGCCGAAGCCGGAGCGGGACGGGCACACCTTCCGGCTCGGCCTGGACGGGGCACGGGCGGGCGCGCTGAAGGACCTTCAGGTCTGGTCCGGCGGACGAAGGTTGGACGCCCGTCCGGGCGCGGACGCCTCCGGGCATGCGGCGGCGGTCCGGCCGCCCGCACCGCTGCCCGCCAATCCGGTGGACCCGGGCAGGCCCGGCCAGTACCGCACGGAGACGGGCTCGTACCGTCTCAAGTCGGTGCGGCTGCCCGGGTTCTCCGTACCGGTCGAGATGCAGGCCGTGGTGGTCGCGCCCACCGGGGTCTCCGGGGCCCGCCCGCTCGCGCTGTTCCTGCACGGCCGCCACGCCACCTGCTACGCCCCGCACGGCGGCTCCGACGACGCCTCCGGCGCCTGGCCGTGCCCGGCCGGGACGCTCCCCATACCGAGTCACCGGGGTTATCTGCGCGACCAGCAACTGCTGGCCTCCCAGGGCTATGTGACGGTGTCGATCTCGGCCAACGGGATCAACGGCCAGGACTGGCAGGCCGAGGACGGCGGCGCGCAGGCCCGTTCGTCCCTGATCCGGCTGCACCTCGCGCACTGGGCCGACTGGGCGCGCGACCCGGGGCACGCGCCCCCGATCGTGCGCGAGGCACCCCGCGCCGACCTCTCCCGCGTGCTGCTGATCGGCCACTCGCGCGGCGGCGAGGGCGTCAACCGGGCGGCGCTGGACAGCCTGTACCCGCCGCCGGCCGACCAGGACGGCTACCACGGCAAGGTGCGCTGGCACATCAGCGGGACCGTGCTGATCGGGCCGACCGTCTTCGGCCAGAACCCGGTGCCGGACGTGCCGTCGCTCACGATCCTGCCGGGCTGCGACGGCGACGTCTCCGACCTCCAGGGCGAGGTGTACGTCGACGGCACCCGCGCGGTCAGCAAGGGCAAGGCCCTGCACAGCGCGGTGTACGTGATCGGCGCCGACCACAACTTCTTCAACACGGAGTGGACGCCGGGGCAGGCGCAGGCCCCCGCGGAGGACGACTTCTTCGACGACCCGGACCACCCGGACCCGGTCTGCTCCCCGGGCGCCGCGACCCGGCTGACGGCCGACCAGCAGCACCGGGCGGGCTCGGCGTACATCGCGGCGGCGGCCCGGCTGTTCGTCGCGGGGGACGACAAGGTCCGTCCGCTGCTGGACGGTTCGGGGCGGCGGGCGCCGTCGGCGGATCCGGCGCGGGTGCTCGGCCACGCGGTCGGCGCGAACCGCGGTGCCGGGTTCCTGCCGGACGGAGAGGTGACGGTGACCGGCGGCCGGCTGTGCTCGGCGGTCGATCCCGACCCGGCGGTGGCCTGCCTGGGCGAGGGCACCACGGGCGCCTCGCCCCACTTCGCGCAGTGGGAGACGGCACGGGAGGCCGGCCGGCACGCGATCGCGCTGCACTGGACGTCCGCCGGAACGCCGGCCCGCATCCGGGTGGCGCGGCCGGTCTCGCTCTCCGGCGCCGAGGCGCTCGCGCTGCGGGTCTTCGTGCCGCCGAACACCAGGGGCACCGGCCTCGACGTGTCCGTCACCGACAGCCACGGCCGGCGGGCCGTACTGGGCCGGGTCCGGGCCGACGGACTGCCCGGCAGCGACCGCACCGCGTCCTACTGGGCGCGCGAACTGCGCGTACCGCTCACCGCCGCCCGCCGGGCCGGCCTCGACCTGCGGTCCGTGACATCCCTGGAGCTGACGCCGCGTTCGGGGTCCGGACGGGCCTGGCTGATGGACGCCTGGGGCTGGCGGCCGGGCACCCCGGCGGTCCGCGCGGCCGGGCTGCCGCGCGTCGACGTCGGCCGGCTCACGGTCGACGAGGGCGACTCGGGCGTCCGCACCTACCACGTCCCGGTGCGGGTGTCCGGGCGGGGCAGCGGCCAGGTCCGGGTGTACGTCGTCGACCCGGCGACCGGTACCGCGAAGGACCGCCTGGTCACCGTGCGGCCCGGCGGCCACGGCATCGACGTGCCGGTCAAGGTGCGGGGCAACACCCGCTACGGCGCCGACGTGCCGTACGACGTGCTGGTCAAGGCCGTCCACGGGGCGGTCGTCGGCTCCTACCTGGGCGGGCTGACCGTACACAACGACGACCCGGCACCCACCGTCACCGTGACCCCGCTCGCGGACCGGGTGACCGAGGGCTCGGCCCTGAAGTGGCGGATCTCGCTGTCGGAGGCCGCGGACACGGACATCGGCGCGCTGTTCGTGCCGGTGCCGGCCGGCAGCGGCGGCACGGAGCTGTCCACCAAGGACGTCGCCCCCCGCTGGCTGGCCGACGTCTCCGGCGCCGATCCGGACCCGGAGCGGCCGCTGTCCCAGGTCGACGGCCTGTACCTGTGGCTGGACGTGCCCGCCGGGCAGACCCGCCTCGACGTGACCGTGCCCACCGTACGGGACCAGGTCGCGGAACCGGCCGAGTCGGTGACCTTCCAGCAGGCGGACGACGAGGGCAAGCCGCTGCCCGGCGGTCTGACGCTCACCGGCACGGTGCTGGACGCCTCGTAGCGCCCCGCGCGCCCTGAGGGGGTCCCGGCCTCCTCAGGGCGCCAGGGTCACGCGGATGCCGAGCGTGCCGTCGACGCCCCGGCGCAGCCTGCTGCCGAGGAGGGTGAGGCGGCCGGTGATGCCGTACTTGCGGGCGATGAGGCCGCGGTAGCGGGCGGTGGTGGCCGCGTCGGTGATCTCGGCGGTGGCCGGGACGGGGTCGCCGGTCGGGTTGCCACGCAGGTCGCAGGGGCCGACCGTGACGTCGGCACGGCGGCGGATGCGCTTGACCTTGAAGGAGTCGGCGACCGTCCAGACGCCGAGCGCGTCCCCGTCCCGCACCACCCACACCGGCGTGGGCACGGGGGTGCCGTCCTTGCGGTAGCTGGTGACCAGGAGGTACTTGCCGGCGCCGAGCCGGTCGAGGGCCGTACCGGTGGTGTCGTCCATGACCGGAGTCTAGGCGGCCCCGCGCCCCGCAGCGGCGCGGGGCCGTATCGATGTGCGGCTCCGCCGCGTGGGCGCGACCAGCCCCCACCGGCCCGCGGTCGACGAACCGCGCGGCCGGCGCAGCGCTCACGCTTCCGAATGCCTGTCGAGCAGGTCGAGGTACCTCCGCGCGAACAGATACGCGTCACCGGGCCAGCGGGCCGACAGATACGTGCCGTCCTCGACGACGAAGGCGTGGGTGTCGTCGGTCGCGGTGCCGCGCCGGGTGAGCTCGCGGGGGCCGCGCTCGAACTGGGCGTCCGGGTCGGCGAGGGCAGCGCGCACCTCGTCCTCGACGTAGGCGGGGTAGGTCCGGTAGTAGCGGCCCAGGCGCCAGGCGGTGGTCAAGTAGGCCGTGCGTTCCATGTACTTGGGCAGGCAGGTGGTACGGCGGCCGGACAGGACGCTGTGCCCGGTGGCCGGGTCCCCGGTGCGGGCGAGGACGAGGACACCGTGGCAGATCGCGCCGACCGGGCGGCCGAGCGCCCAGAACTTCCCTACCTGGTCGCGCAGTTCGGACGAACCGAGGTACTGGCGCATGCCGGGCGCGTGGCCGCCGGGCAGCAGCAGCCCGTCGAAGCCGGTGACATCGAGGTCGGCCCAGGCGAGCGTGGCGGTGAACTCAGGTGCGGCGGTGAGCTGTTCGTAGCACCGCTTGGGTTCCTCCGCCGCGCCGAGCTGCCCGAACAACACGCCGGTGAGCAGCCGGGGGTCGGCGGCGGGCCGGGTGCCGGCGCGTTCGGTGGCGAAGACCACCTCGTGGCCGGCCCGGGTCAGCTCCCACCAGGGCACGGCCACCTCGGTCACGTCGAAGTCCCGGTCGGGAAGCGGTATCAGCACGCGCATACGGCCATGATGTCAGCCGCGCGGCCACGCCTCACGCGAGCGCCGACGCCATCCGCTCCACCGCCTCCGTGATCACCTCGGGCGAGGTGGCCAGGTTGAGCCGTACGTGCCCGGCACCACCGGTCCCGAAGGGGATGCCGGAGTTGACGGCGACCCGGCCCCGGTCCAGGAAGACCTCGGCCGGATCGTCGCCGAGGCCGAGAGCGCGGCAGTCGAGCCAGGCGAGGAAGGTGGCCTCGGCGGGCCGGTACCGGATGCCGGGCAGGTGGCGGTCGAGCAGCCCGGCCAGCAGGCGCCGGTTCTCGTCCAGGCCCGCGAGCAGCGCGTCCAGCCAGGCGGTGCCGTCGGTCAGCGCGGTCGTGTGGGCGATGACGCCGACGTGGCTCGGGCCGTGGCTCACCTCCTCCGGCAGCCGGGCGAGGTCGGCGGCTGCCCCGGGTCCGGCCACGGCGAGCGCGGCCTTGAGACCGGCGAGGTTCCAGGCCTTGGACGCCGACATCAGGGACAGCCCGCGCTCGGCGCCCGGCACGCTCAGGTACGGCACGAAGCCGACGCCCGGGGCGGTGAGCGGGGCGTGGATCTCGTCGGCGACGACCCGGACGCCGTACCGCTCGGCGAGGGCGGTGACGGCGGTGAGCTCGTCGGCGGTGTGGACGGTGCCGGTCGGGTTGTGGGGGCTGCAGAGCAGATAGCCGGCCCGCCCGCCGCCGAGCCCGCGGAACGCCGCCTCCAGGACGCCGAGGTCGATCCTCCCGTCGGCCCCGAGCGGGGCCTCCACCACCCGCCGGTCCATGTGTTCGACGAACTGGTAGAACGGCGGGTACACCGGCGAGTTGACGACCACCGGGTCGCCGGGCCCGGTCACGAGCTTCAGCATCTCGACCACGCCGAGCATCACGTCGGGGACGATCGCGGTGCGGGCCGTGTCGAGCCCGTCCCAGTCCCAGCGTTTCGCGGCGAACGCGGCGAGCGCCTCGGCGTAGGCGGTGCCCGCCGGGTAGCCGGTGTCGCCGAGTTCCATCGCGTCCGTGACCGCGCGGACCACGGCCGGCGCGAGCGGCACGTCCATCTCGGCCACCCACAGCGGGAGCACGTCCTCGGGATAGGTGCGCCATTTCATGCTGGTACGACATCGCAGCCGGTCGAGGGTGAGGGCGCGCAACGGGTTCGGTCCGCCCGGATTCTCCTGCGGGATGCTGGTCATGGGCTCAAGATAGGCGGCTGGGGCGGGCCCGGGAACGAGGCGTGGGGCCGTGCCGCACTGCCACGGGATCGTAAAGATCACTACCGCCGTGAACACCCCGCGGGCCGCCCACGTATGGAGAGCAGGGCGCTCGACGACCGGAGGGCCCCGCGGTGCAGGCACCGCGCGTTCGGGGTTCGGGAGCCATTGATGAGGCACGCACGACGACGGGTCGTCCGGCGGGGGACACAGCTGGCGGCGGTCGGCGGACTCCTTCTGGGAGGCGCGATGGTCACCACGGCCATGGCGAGCGAGACTCCCGGCACGTCCGCCGTCCCGTTCAGTTCGGGCTCCGCGACCGAGGCCGGTGACACCGGGGCCGCGCTGGTGGCGGAGCTCGGCACGGCCCGCACCGCGGGCAGCTGGATCGGCGCCGACGGCAAGCCGGTGGTCGCGGTGACCGACGAGCAGGCCGCGGCGACGGTGAAGCGGGCGGGCGCCGAGCCCAAGATGGTGTCGCACAGCATGAACGAGCTGAAGGCGGCGACCGCGACGCTGAAGGCGGCACCTCGGGTGGCCGGCACCGCGTGGGCGGTGGACTACAAGACCAACCGGGTGATGGTGGAGGCCGACAGCACGGTCTCCGCGTCGGACTGGTCGGACCTGAGCCGGGTCGCCGCGGGCATCGGCGGTTTCGTGCAGATGCAGCGCTCCGAGGGCAAGTTCACCACCCGGCTGAACGGGGCGCAGCCCATCCTGTCGACGGGCGGCCGCTGTTCGGCGGGGTTCAACGTCACCAACGGGACCACCGATTTCATCCTCACCGCCGGTCACTGCGGTCCCGCCAACACCATCTGGTTCGACGAGGGACAGGGCAACGACCAGCAGGTGGGCACCACGATCGACACGCAGTTCCCGGGCAACGACTTCTCGCTGATCCAGTACGCGAACGGGAAGGCCGGTGACAACGCGGACGTGGTCGCGATCGGCAACGGCCAGGGCGTGCGGATCACGGGGGCGGCGGATCCGACGGTCGGCGAGAAGGTGTTCCGCAGCGGCTCCACCAGCGGGCTGCACGACGGCACGGTGACCGCGCTGAACGCGACCGTCAACTACCCCGAGGGCACCGTCACCGGGCTCATCCAGACCAACGTGTGTGCCGAACCGGGCGACAGCGGGGGTCCGTTGTTCTCCAACGGCATCGCGCTCGGGATGACCTCGGGCGGCAGCGGTGACTGCACCACGGGCGGGGTGACGTTCTTCCAGCCGGTGACGCGGGCGATGGCGGCGCTGAACGTGCAGCTGATCGTGGCGAAGCAGGCCGCCGGGGGGCAGGCCGCCACGCCCGCGCCGTCCGCGTCGGCCAACCACAGCGCCATCGCGCCGAGCACGGCCACGCCGGGTTCGACGGCGCCGGTCACCGGGGACGACACCAGCCTGGTCGCCCGGCTCACGGACACCCGCAATATCGGGCCGGGCCTGCTGGTGATCGGGGGCAGTCTGATCGCGCTGGTGGGCACGCGCTTCATCCGCGCGGAACAGGACCGCAAGGCGTACCAGCGCTACTACTCGGCCACTTGGGGCTGACGGGGCGGCGCGAGGTCTGCCGCGCGAGGTCCTACGAGAAGGGCACCCGCCCGCTGCGGGTGCCCGGGACGGGCGGTCAGGCCGTCTGGCCCGGCTGCTACGGGGTCGCTGCCGCCCATTCGAGGACGAGCCGCTGGTACTCCTCGCGCTGCTCGGTGCTCAGTGTCCCGCCCGACCGGAGCCACAGGGCCCGGATCTCCTCGTTGACCTCGTCGGCCGATCGCTCGGTGACGGTTTCAACAGTGGTGGACATGGTGTGAAGCATATGCCGCTCGACGTGAAGGCGCCGTGAGTAAGTACGACCGATACGGACATATCGGACCGTGTTACTCATCACGTCAATGTGTCAAGGACAGGCGGGAGTTCGCCGTGGTCCGGCAACGGCCGTACCTGCGGAAACGGCGGTTCAGCCGCCGGCCCGGCCGAGCACCAGAACCTGGATCGCCAGGACGGCCGCACCCCGCGCCCAGTCGTGGAAGTCGGAGACCTTGGTCTCCAGGCCGATCGGGGCGGCGAGCGGATGCCGGTGGGCGCGGACCGTCTCCCGCACCGTGTCCCCGGCCACCTCCATCAGGCCGACCCCCTCCCCGGCCAGCAGGATCTTCTGCGGCATGACGAAGTTCGCGATCTGCGCGAGCAGCGAGCCCAGCGCCCGGCCGGCCTCGCCGATCACCCGCGCGGCCATCGGCTCGCCCGCTGCGGCGCCGGCGAGGATCTCCTCGTACGACGCGTCGCGGCCGGTGGCGGCCCGGACCTGGTAGCGGATGCTGGGGATGGTGAGCAGCGACACGGCGCTGCCGCGCTCTCCCTGCGGGGTGAGCGGGCCCAGCGGGTCGATGATCCAGTGCCGCCCGAAGCCGCGGTCCTCCTCGGCGCACGGGACCCGCCTGCCGCCGAGCACCAGGCCGTAGCCGATGCCGGCGCCGATGGTCAGGACGACGAACCGGTCGAGTCCGCGGCCGGCGCCGAACCAGGTCTCGGCCTCGACCAGGGCGGCCACGTCGTTCTCCACGACGACCGGCAGCCCGGTGCGCTCGCGGACCAGGCCGGCCAGCGGAACGTCACGCCAGGACAGGTAGGGCGACTCGCCGACCACCGCGAACTCGCGCACGAACCCGCCGACGCCGATGCCGATGCCCGCGATCGCCGGGTGGCGGCCGGCGAGCTCGGCGGTCATGTCGGCCAGCAGGTCGGCGACGTACTCGGGGTCATGGCCGGCGAGGGGTCGGTCGAGGCGGGCGACGATGTCGCTCCTGAGGCTGGTGACCACGGCGTAGACCATCTCGTCGGTGATCTTGAAGCCGAGGAAGGACCGGGACTCGGCGACCACGTCGAGCGGCTGCGAGGGACGGCCCTGGCGCGCCTCCGCCGGGACGCCCGTCCAGGGTGCCTCGACGAGCAGCCCGGATTCGATGAGCGGCTTGGTGAGGCGGGTGAGGCTGCCCTGGGACAGGTTCAGCCTGCGGGCCAGCGCGGTGCGTGACAGCGGACCGTTGACGAGCACCTCGATCGCCACGGAGCGCTCCGCGGGGCTCAGCGGCAGCCAGTCGGTCACGGTATCCCTTTTCTTCCGGAGCTGAAGCAACCAAGCCACCCTACTGTGCGCCGGGTGCGCCGCATAAGCGCCCTCCTCGCACCTTTCCGACTTCCTTCCGCCCCTTGACGGCAAGATTCTTCCGCAGCAAAAGTAACCCCATGACTTTCTCACTCGGCATCGTCGGCGCCGGACAGTTCTCCGGCCAGTTCGCCACGCTGTTCCAGGCCCATCCAGGCGTCGGCGACGTGTACGTCACCGACCTGCTGCCCGAGCGGGCGGAGAAGCTCGCCGCCGACCAGGGTCTGGCGGGCACCTTCCCGTCGTACGAGGCCATGCTGGAGTCCGGCGTCGACGCGGTCGCGATCTTCACCCAGCGCTGGACGCACGGCCCGCTGGTCCTCCAGGGCCTGAACGCCGGCAAGCACGTGTACTCCGCGGTTCCGATGGCGATCACGACCGAGGAGATCGCCGCGATCATCGACACGGTCAAGGCGACCGGGCTGACGTACATGATGGGCGAGACCAGCCAGTACAACCCGGCGACCGTGCACGCCCGCAACCAGATCGCCGAGGGCGCCTTCGGGCGGCTCTTCTACGCCGAGGGCGACTACGTCCACGACATGGACCTCGGCTTCTACGACGCCTACCGCTACAGCGGCGGCGAGAACTGGAAGGCGACCGCCAGCTATCCCCCGCTGCTCTACCCGACGCACGCGGTGGGCGGGGTGCTCGGCGCCTGGCAGACCCACGCGGTGAGCGTGTCGGCGATCGGGGTCGTGGACGACCGGGGTGACGGCGTCTTCGACAAGGAGGTCAGCCAGTTCGGCAACGACGTGTCCAACGCCACCGCTCTGTTCGAGGTGGCGGGCGGCGGTTCGTTCCGCACCAACGAGTTCCGGCGGGTGGGCTACCCGTCGCACATCCGTGAGTCCCGCTTCCGGTTCTTCGGCACGGAGGCGAGCATGGAGCAGCTGGCGACGGTGGCGCTGTGGCAGGACAAGAAGGGCGTCCAGGACATCAGCGAGCTCCTCGAGCCCAAGCCCACCATGTCGCCCGACGACCCGTCGCTCCAGCACATCGCGCCGGAACTGCGGGCCGCCTTCACCTCCGGGTCGGCACCGGTCCACGACCGGGCGCGGCTGCCGCGGGAGTTCGACGCGCTCCACAACGGGCACGAGGGCAGCCACCACTTCCTGGTGGACGACTTCGTGACCGCCGTCAACACGCGCAGTCTGCCGTCGGTCAACGCGTGGGTCGCGGCCCGCTACACCCTGCCGGGCATCATCGCGCACGAGTCCGCGCGGCAGGGCGGGGCCAGGCTGGAGATCCCGGACTTCGGGGACGCCCCGGCGAGCTGAGCCGGGGCGCCGGCCGGGGCCGGGTGCCGTCAGGTGCCCGGCTTGCGGCCGTACACGTAGACGTCGTCACCGGTCTTCAGCAGCGACCAGTACTTCTTGGCGGTGGTGGGGGTCATGTTGACGCAGCCGTGCGAGCCCGGCGGGTTCCACATGCTGAGATTCACCGAGTGGAAGGCCTGACCCCCGTCGAAGAACTGGCTGTAGGGCATCGGCACGTTGTAGACGGACGAGACGTGGTCGATGTCACGCCAGTAGATCTTCTTCAGGCCGGTTCGGGTCTCGAACCCGTCCCGGCCGGTGCGGACCGGCACCGGGCCGTAGACCAGCCTGCTGCCGTCCTGGATCCAGCTCAGCTGGAGCGTGAGGTTGACGCAGGCGATGCGCCCCTTGTTCGTCGGGCACTTGCCGTCCTTGTTGGGCTTGTTCCCGACGGCCTTCTGCTTGTTCATCAGGTCCATCACGCCCCAGGTGACGGGACCCGCGTACCCGACGGCGGGCGTGATGCCGTGCTTGTTCTGGAAGGCCTGGATCGCCTTGCAGTCGGCGGTGGACTGCTTGCCGTCGACCGGCCGCCCGAGGAACTTCTCCACCTGCTTCTGGTACGGCCCGGCCTGCGTGGTGCAGCTCGCCGCCTGCGCCGGAGCGGAGGTGAGGGCGAGCGTGAGCGGCGCCACAAGGCCAGTGACACCGAGCACTACGGCACTTCGTCTGCGTATGTCCCCCATATGGCGTCTGTCTCCTTTTTCCTGTGCTGTGGTCTCGTCGTACTGGACCGCCCGATGCGCGGCATTGGTTGTAGCCCGGGGCGCACTGTGACGAAACGGTTAACTTACCCGCCGTGGCTGCCCCGGCCGGCATGGGTCCACTTACCCGGAAGTGGCCCGCGCCACAGCGTCGTGGCCGACCTAGTGTGCGGGTCATGCACCCCGCACTCGCCGACGATCTCGCCCGGCTTCCCGAACTCCTCCAGTCCGCCCGCGACGTGGCCGCCCGTGCGGCGGCCGGATCGCCCGAGCGGCCGGTGGCCGTGCTCGGGCCCGCGCCCGCGCGGGCGCCGCTGCCCGGGCGGGGGGAGGGCGGGGCCGGCGCACTGGCCCGGTTCACCGAGCGGTGGGCGCCGGGTATGTCCGCCTCGGCCGGGCCACGTTACCTCGGTTTCGTCACCGGCGGGGTGACCCCCGCCTCCCTCACCGGCGACTGGCTGACCTCGGCCTACGACCAGAACCTGTCCGGGGACGCCGGTTCCTGGGGCGCCGCCCTGGAGCGCGAGACCGTGGCCTGGCTGGCCGAGCTGTTCGGGCTCGGCGACGCGCACAGCGGCGCCTTTGTGTCCGGGGCCACGATGTCGAACACGGTCGGTCTGGCGATCGCCCGCGCCTGGCTCGGGGAGCGGCTCGGGGTGGACGTCTCCCGGGCGGGCGCCGCCGCGCTCGGCCCGGTCGACGTGTTCTCCGGCAGCCCGCACTCCAGCGTCGGCAAGGCGCTCTCGGTGCTCGGCATCGGCCGGGACCGACTGCACCGGGTGGCGCTGCTGCCCGGCAACCGGGAGGCGGTGGACGTGACCGCGCTCGACGCGGCGCTGGCCGCGCGGGACGGACGGCCGGCCATCGTCGTCGCCAACGCGGGCACCGTGAACACCGTCGACTTCGACGACCTGCGGGCGATCGCCGCCCTCAAGGAGCGGTACGGCTTCTGGCTGCACGTGGACGCCGCGTTCGGCGCCTTCGCCGCCCTCTCCCCCGCCCACGCCCCGCTCGTCGCCGGGCTCGACGCGGCCGACTCGGTCTGCGTGGACCTGCACAAGTGGCTCAACGTCCCCTACGACGCGGCCGTGCAGTTCACCCGCCGCCGCGACCTCCAGGTGGCCGTCTTCCAGAACGAGTCCCCCTACCTGGGCCCGCCCGCCGGCACCCCGGACTTCCTGCACCTGACCCCGGAGAACTCCCGCCGGATGCGGGCGCTGCCGGCCTGGTTCGCGCTGACGGCGTACGGCCGGGACGGGCACCGCGAGATCGTCGAGCGCAACGTCGTCGAGGCCCGCCGCCTCGGTTCCGGCATCGAGGAGCTGCCCGCCCTGCGTCTGCTCGCCCCGGTCCGGCTCAACGTCGTCTGCTTCACCCTCTCCGAACAGCCCACGCAGGAACGGGTGGCCGCGCTGGCCCGGGCGGTCGCCGCGTCCGGGGAGGCGTTCCTGACGCCGACGGTGTACGGCGGGGTTCCGGCGCTGCGGGCCGCGTTCAGCAACTGGCGGACCGCCGAGGACGACACCCGGCGCGTGCTGGCGGTGCTCGCGACCGCGTCAGCCGCTCTCTGAGCCGCTCCGGGCCTCCCGGTGCGGCCGCAGCGCGGCGTGGAATCCGCTGTGGACGGCGGTGAGTCCGCCGTCGACGCTCAGGGTGGTGCCGGTGATCCAGGCGGCGTCGCGGGAGGCGAGGAAGGCGACGGCCGCGGCGATGTCCTCGGGTTCGCCGACCCGGCCGAGCGGGTACAGCGGCCGGACGGCGTCGAGTTCGTCCTCCCGGCCCGCCCAGGCCGAGGTGCGGACCGTCCCCGGCTCCACCAGGTTGACCCGCACCCCGCGCGCGGCCGCGTGCCCGGCGAGGGTGCGGGTCAGCGAGGCGAGACCGGCCTTGGCGGCGCTGTAGGCGTGGTTGCCGAAGTCCGCCCGGGCGTTGACGGAGCCGATGCTGACGATCGCGCCCCGTCCGGAGGCGGCGAGATACGGGAGGGCGGCACGGCAGCAGCGGTGGACGCCGGTGAGTGTGATGTCGAGGTCCAGCGCCCACCCGTCGTCCGGCTGGTCCTCGAAGAGGGGGACGTCCGGGGTGCAGTGCGCGGCGCAGTTCACCAGGACGTCGAGCGTGCCGAAGGCGCCGACGGCCCGCTCGACGGCCGCCGCCACCGAGTCCCGGTCGGCGACGTCACAGGCGAACGCCGTTACCGCCAGGCCCTGTTCGCGCAGCGCGACCGCCGTCCGCTCCGCCTCGGGCAGGTCCCGGTCGGTCGCCAGCACCTGTGCGCCCTCCTCGGCCAGCCGACGGGCGACGGCCGCGCCGATGCCGCGGGCCGCGCCCGTGACGAGAACTCCGTGTCCGGCAAAGCGAGTCAGTCCGGTCATGGCGACGACCGTACGGGCCGGACGATCAACAGGACAGATACCGTGCGCACATGACCGCGTTCCTGCAGCAACTCCCGGCCCTGATAGGCGTCGTGATCGGCGCGCTCGGTTCGTACCTCGCGGTGGTGCGGGGTGACCGGGCGCGGTTCCGGCGAGAGCAGGAGGCGCGCTGGGAGGAGCGGCGGCTGGCGGTGTACAGCGAGTACGCGCGGGCGCTGAAGAAAACGGTGAACCTCACCTACCGCGTCGCGGCCCATCTCGGCAACGACCCGCATCCGCACCCGATCTCCCCGGCCGAGGCCGAGCCGCAGCTGGCGGCGGCCACCGACGGCCGCGATCCGGCCGGGGAGGCGCTGATCATGCTGGGCAGCCGGGAGGTGGTGGAGCAGGCGCGGGAGTGGGTGACGGCGGTGATGGCCATGGAGCGGTTCATGCGTTCCGGGACGGTCGCCCCGGACGCCTGGCAGGACCTGCTGGCACGGCAGCGGGCCTGCCGGGAGCGCTACTACACCGCCGTACGCGAGGATCTCGCACTGCCTCCGGGGCATCCGGCGCTCTGGCCGACCCGGCCGGCGTCCGACGACTGAGGGGCGTGCCGGTTCCGCGGTGGCCGGTTCCGCGGTGGCCGATGGCGGGCCTTCCGCGGAAGCCGGCATCACGTGCGGGTCAGTGTCCCCGGGCGATCCACTCCGCGAGCTGGGGTGCCTCGGCGCCGATGGTGGTCGGGTCGCCGTGTCCGGTCAGGACCTTCGTCTCCGGCGGGAGGGTGAGGAGCTTGTCCCGGATGGAGTCGATGATCGTCGGGAAGTGCGAGTAGGACCGCCCGGTCGCGCCGGGGCCGCCCTGGAAGAGGGTGTCGCCGGTGAAGACGACGCCCAGGCCGGGGTCGTGGAGGCAGACGGCACCGGGGGCGTGGCCTGGCGTGTGCAGCACGGTCAGGTCGGCGCCGGCGGCCTCGATGACCAGCCCGTCGGACAGGTGGTTGTCGGGATCGCGGTCGGGGTGGGTGAGCTTCCACAGCGGCAGGTCGTCGGGGTGCAGCCAGATCTTGGCGCCGGTGAGGTCCGCGAGGGCGGGCGCCGCGTCGATGTGGTCGTTGTGGGCGTGGGTGCAGACGATCGCCTTCAGTACGCGGTCGTCGACCGCCTCGGCGATGGCCCGGGCGTCGTGCGCGGCGTCGATGACGATCACTTCGCGTTCGTCGCCGACGATCCAGACGTTGTTCTCGACGTCCCAGGTGCCGCCGTCGAGGGTGAACTGGCCGGAGGTGACGAGGCGTTCGATGCGCGTGGTCATCAGAGCACCACCACCGAACGCAGCACGTCGCCGCCGTGCATCCGATCGAACGCCTTCTCGACCTCGTCGAGCTGGATCGTCTCGGTGACGAACGCGTCCAGCGGCAGCCGTCCCTGGAGGTGCAGGTCGATCAGCATGGGGAAGTCCCGGGAGGGCAGGCAGTCGCCGTACCAGGACGACTTGAGGGCGCCGCCGCGGCCGAAGACGTCGAGGAGCGGCAGTTCCAGCTTCATCTCGGGGGTGGGTACGCCGACCAGGACGACGGTGCCCGCGAGGTCGCGGGCGTAGAAGGCCTGCCGGTAGGTCTCCGGGCGGCCGACCGCCTCGATGACGACGTCGGCGCCGAAGCCGCCGGTCAGGCCGCGGATGGCCTCGACGGGGTCGCTCTCGCGCGAGTTGATCGTGTGGGTGGCGCCCAGGGAACGGGCCTTCTCCAGCTTCCGGTCGTCGATGTCGACGGCGATGATCTTCGCGGCGCCCGCCAGGTTCGACCCGGCGACCGCCGCGTCGCCGACCCCGCCGCAGCCGATCACGGCGACCGAGTCGCCCCGGCCGACGTTGCCGGTGTTGATCGCGGCACCGATGCCGGCCATCACCCCGCAGCCGAGCAGCCCGGCGACCGCCGGGGAGACGGCCGGGTCGACCTTGGTGCACTGCCCGGCGGCGACCAGCGTCTTCTCGGCGAAGGCGCCGATGCCGAGGGCCGGGGCGAGTTCCTGGCCGGTCGAGGCGAGGGTCATCTTCTGCTTCGCGTTGTGGGTGTTGAAGCAGTACCAGGGCCGCCCGCGCAGACAGGCCCGGCAGGCCCCGCACACGGCACGCCAGTTGAGGATCACGAAGTCACCGGGCGCGACGTCCGTGACGCCCGCGCCGACCGACTCCACCACCCCGGCGGCCTCGTGGCCGAGCAGGAAGGGGAACTCGTCGGTGATGCCGCCCTGTTTGTAGTGCAGATCGGTGTGACAGACCCCGCAGGCCTGCACCTGTACGACGGCTTCGCCCGGCCCCGGGTCGGGCACCACGATCGTCTCGACCCGCACGGGCTCGTCCTTGCCCGGTGCGATCACGCCGCGTACTTCCTGCGCCATGGGCCTGCCCTTTCGTCGCTCTGCTGACGTGCTGGCCTCCGACCCTACGCGGGAACGATCAGCGACGGCACGCATCGACCGCCGCGGATCTTCCCCTGCCACCGCCGTTCGTGTTGCCACCACCTCTGTCATATACCCCCGGGGGTACCTCTGCTACGGTGGCCCACATACCCCCGGGGGTAATTCACGAGGGGGATCGAGGAGAGGAGTGTGCTGCCGTGTCCTTCGTCGACACCATCGAGGTGCCCGGACTGGGCAACCGCAGTTATCTGGCGGGCGGGGCGCACGGCGCCGTCGCGGTCGATCCGCCCCGCGACGTCGACCGGGTGCTGGCGGCCGTCGCCCGGCGCGGGGTCAGGCTCACGCAGGTCGTGGAGACGCACGTGCACAACGACTACGTCTCCGGCGGCCTCGAGCTGGCCCGGCTGACCGGGGCCGCGTACGTGGTGCCGGCCGGGGCGCGGGTGGCGTACGAGCGGGTGCCGGTGGCCGACGGGGACGTGCTGGAGATCGAGGCCGGCCTCGCGCTGCGGGCCCTGGCCACCCCCGGGCACACCCCGCACCACACGTCGTACGTCCTGGAGGAGACCGGCCGCGCGGTGGCCGTCTTCACCGGCGGCTCGCTGCTGATCGGCACGGTCGGCAGGCCCGACCTGGTGGAGCCCCGGCTGACCGGCGAGCTGGCGCGGGCGCAGCACGCCTCGGCGCACCGGCTGGCCGCCGAGCTTCCGGACGCGACGGCGGTGCTGCCGACGCACGGCTTCGGCAGCTTCTGCTCGGCCGGGGACGCCGCCGGTCCGGACACCACCATCGGCCGGGAGCGCGCGGTGAACGAGGCACTGGTCAAGGACGTCGACACGTTCGTCGCGGAGCTGCTGGCGGGACTGGACGACGTACCCGCCTACTACGCCCACATGGGCCCGTTGAACTCCGGTGGCCCGGCCCCCGTCGACCTCACGCCGCCGGGCCGGGCGGACGCGGCGGAGATCGCGGCGCGGCTGGCCGCCGGGGAGTGGGTGGTGGACCTGCGCAACCGGGTGGCGTTCGCCGAGGGACACGTCTCGGGCACCCTGAACTTCGAGGCCGACGGGCAGCTCGCCACCTATCTGGCCTGGCTGCTGCCCTGGGGCCGGCCGGTCACGCTGCTCGCCGAGTCGGCGGCCCAGCTCGCCGCCGCTCAGCGGGAGCTGATCCGCGTGGGCATCGACCGCCCGGCCGCGGCCGCCACCGGCGCACCCGAGGCCTGGCTGCGCGCGGGCGAGCGGCCCCGTTCCTTCCCCCGTGCCACCTTCGCGGACCTGGCCGCACGCGGCACGGAGGACGTCGTCGTCCTGGACGTGCGCCGCGACACCGAGCGGGCCGGCGGCCACATACGGGGTTCGGTCCACATACCCCTGCACCAGGTGCGGGAGCGGCTGGGCGAGATACCCGGCGGCACGGTGTGGGTGCACTGCGCGGGCGGGATGCGGGCCGCCGTCGCCGCCTCCCTCCTCGACGCGGCCGGGCGCGATGTGGTGGCCGTGGACGACGGGTTCGCGGCGGCGGGCGCGGCCGGGTTGCCGATGGCCCGGCTCACCCCGGCCGAGGCGCGGGAGCGCACGGACGCGGATGCCGTCCTGCTGGATGTCCGCGAGGCCGGCGAATGGGCGGCCGGACACGCGCCGCGGGCGGTGCACGCCCCGCTGTCCGGGCTGGCGGCCGGGGCTCCGCTGCCGCCGGCCGCCGCGGACCGCCCGCTCGTCGTGATCTGCCACTCGGGCCGGCGCTCGCGGGAGGCGGCGGCGCTGCTGACCGCCCGCGGGCTCGACGCGGTGGACGTCGTGGGCGGGATGACCGCCTGGCGCGCGGCAGGCCTCGCGGTGACCGCCGAGGGCACCGCCGGATGAGCGCGCTCCTGCTCGCCCTCGGCGCCGGGGCCGTCACCGGGCTGGCGCTCGGGGCCCTGGGCGGCGGCGGCAGCGTGCTGGCCGTACCGGCGTTGATCTATCTGCTCGGCTTCAGCCCGGCCGCGGCCACCACCGCGAGCCTGGTCGTCGTCACGGTCACCTCGGCCACCGCACTCGTCGCGCACGCCCGCGAGGGCGCGGTGCGCTGGCGGGCCGGTGCGGTGTTCGCGGCGGCGGGCCTCGGGCCGGCGGCGGTCGGCGGGGTGTTGTCCCGGCATCTTCCGGCGGCGCTGCTGACCGGGGCGTTCGCGCTGCTGGCCGCCGTGGCGGCGGTGCGTATGCTGCGGCCCGCGGCGACCGCGGTCACCGGGCCGGGCCCCGTACGGGCGTCCCGGGTCGCCGGGGCCGGGGCCGGGCTCGGCGCGGTGACCGGGGTGCTCGGGGTGGGCGGCGGGTTCCTCGCCGTGCCGTCCCTGGTGAACGTCGTGGGGCTGCGGATGCGTGCCGCGATCGGCACGAGCCTGCTGGTCATCACGGTCAACTCGCTCACCGCGCTGGCGGCGCGCGCCGGTGCGGCAGCGGGCGTCGACTGGTCGGCCGTGGGGCCCTTCGCCGGGGCCGCGATCCTCGGCGCCTGGGACGGCAGACGGCTCGCGGCCCGCCTCTCCGCGGGCACCCTCCAGCGGCTCTTCGCCTACGCGCTGCTCGCGGTGGCCGCGTTCATGCTGGCCGACGCGGTCAGCTGACGCGCCGAGCGCTCCGCGGGAAGGGCCGCGATATGCCGTCGGTCGGCTGCGGCGCCGTTGTGGCTGGTCCCGCAGTTCCTCCCCCAGCCTTCGGCCGGGGGTGCCCCCAGCGCCCCTTTCGGGGCGCTACCGCTCAGGCAAGCGACAGGAACAGCTTCTCCAGCCGTGCCTTCATCTGCTCGGTCGTCTCACCGTCCGCCCCGCTCCGGGCGGGGTCGATGATGCACTGCTGCAGCCCGGTCGCGATGATCGCGAAGCCCGCCCGGTCCAGGGCGCGCGAGGCGGCGGCGAGCTGGGTGACCACGTCCTCGCAGTCGCGGCCCTCCTCGATCATCTTGATCACGCCGGAGATCTGCCCCTGCGCCCGGCGCAGCCGGTTCAGCACCGACTTGAGCTCGTCGCCCTCGAACTGAAGCTCCACGACCACCACTCCTCACATACCCGTAGGGGTATTTTACCCGCCCCTCGGGCGAACCCGCCGCTCATCACTTCATCACTGCAAGGAAGGATCGCATCCGCCATGACCACTACTCCCCCGAACCCTGGTCTCACCCCGGACCAGGCCCTCGCCCGCCTCCCGGAGCTGACCGTCGTCGACGTCCGCACACCCGGCGAGTACGCCGCCGGCCATGTGCCCGGCGCCCACAACATCCCCCTGGACGCGCTGCACCGGGCCCTGCCCGCGCTCCGGGCCGCGGACGGCGGGATGCTCCTGGTGTGTGCCTCCGGCGCGCGGGCCGAGCGCGCCCGGGCACTCCTCGCCGAACACGGCATCCCGGCGGCCACCCTCACCGGCGGCACGCACGGCTGGGCCGAGCGCGGTCACGAACTGCACCGGCCGCGCGGCGCGTCCCGCGCGACCTGGGCCATGGAGCGCCAGGTGCGGTTCACCGCCGGGGCGGCCGTCCTCGCGGGCCTGGGCCTCGGCCTGCTGCACCCGGCCTGGCTCCTGCTGTCGGCGGGGGTCGCGGGCGGCCTGGTGTTCTCGGCGCTCACCGACACCTGCGGGATGGCCGCGGTCCTCTCGAAGCTGCCCCACAACCGGCCGCGTCCGGCCGACCTCGAC
The DNA here is from genome assembly GCF_042899865.1 of Streptomyces sp. NPDC013157. Taxonomy (NCBI): domain Bacteria; kingdom Bacillati; phylum Actinomycetota; class Actinomycetes; order Kitasatosporales; family Streptomycetaceae; genus Streptomyces; species Streptomyces sp. NPDC013157. The sequence goes on from NZ_JBIBAK010000002.1 coordinate 761,897, forward strand.
GCGACCCTGGCGAAGCTCGGTTCCGCCCGGAGCTGACCGGGCCCCGGTGCCGGGAGCGGCCGTCGTAGCCTGGGCACGTCGGAGGGCGCCGCCCGCCGCCGGACGAGGAGCACCGTGACCGCCCCAGACGCAGTTCCGACGACACCGGGGAAGGAGCCCGCCGTGCTCCGGCTGCTCCTCTCCTATGTACGGCCGCACCGCTGGGCCCTGCTGGCCGGCGCGGCGCTCTCGCTGGTGACGGGTGCGACCGGGCTGCTGCTTCCGCTGGTGGCCCGGGGGTTGATCGACGACCTGTCCCACGACCGTTCCATCACGGCCAAGTTGCTCGCGATGGCGGGTCTGGTGGTCGCCAACGCCGGGGTGGGCGCGCTGGGTTCGTACGTCCTGCGGCGCGCCGGAGAGTCGGTGGTGCTCGGGGCGCGGCGCACCCTGTCGTCGTATCTGCTCAGGCTGCGGATCAGCGCGGTGGACCGCACCGAACCCGGTGACCTGATGGCGCGGATCACTTCGGACACCACCCTGCTGCGCGAGGTCACCACGGACTCGCTGGTCGCACTCGGCACCGAGGGACTCACCCTGCTCGCCACCGTGGTGATGATGGGGGTGGTCGATCCGGTGCTCCTTGCCGTCACCCTCGTCGTGATCGGCGCGGCGGGCACGGTGGTGGGCACGATCGTGCCGCGCATCAACCGGGCGAGCCGCCGGGCGCAGGACGCGGTCGGGGTGATGGGGGCCTCGCTGGAGCGGGTGCTGGGCGCCCTGCGCACGGTGAAGGCGTCCGGCGCCGAACACCGGGAGGAACTCGCCCTGCACGAGGCCGCCGAGGAGTCCTGGCGGCAGAGCGTGCGGGCCGCCAAGTGGTCGGCCGCGGCGGGCAACACGGCGGGGCTGGCGATGCAGCTGGCGTTCATCACCGTGCTCGCGGTGGGCGGGGCGCGGGTGGCGACCGGTGCGATCGGGGTGGGCACGCTGGTGGCGTTCCTGCTCTACGTCTTCTACCTGATGCAGCCGATCCAGCAGGTCGTCGGGGCGATCACCCAGTACCAGACCGGCGCCGGCGCGCTCGCCCGCATCCAGGAGGCGCTCCGGCTGCCCGCCGAACCTCCCTCCCGGCGCGCCGAGTTGCCGTCCGCCGGCGCCGAACCGGCCGCCGTCGCCTTCACCGACGTGCGCTTCCGTTACGCCGACGACCTGCCGTACGTCCACCACGGTGTCACCTTCGACGTGCCCGCGCGGGGCATGACGGCGTTCGTCGGGCCGTCCGGCGCGGGCAAGACCACCGTCTTCTCACTGATCGAGCGGTTCTACGACCCGGAGTCCGGCACGATCGCCGTCGACGGCCGTCCGGTCGCCGACTGGGAACTGCCGCTGCTCCGTTCGGCCATCGGGTATGTCGAGCAGGACGCTCCGGTGCTGTCGGGGTCGCTGAGGGACAACCTGCTCCTCGGCAACCCGGAGGCGGACGAGGACGCGGTCGCGCGGGTGGTGAAGACGACGCGGCTCGACGGCCTGGTCGCCCGGCTGCCGCAGGGGCTGGAGACCCTGGTCGGGCATCGCGGCACCAAGCTGTCGGGCGGGGAGCGCCAACGGGTCGCGATCGCAAGGGCGTTGCTGCGCCGGCCCCGGCTGCTGCTGCTGGACGAGGCCACCTCGCAGCTGGACGCGGTGAACGAGGCGGCGCTCCGGGACACCGTCGCCGATGTCGCACGGTCGACGACGGTGCTGGTGGTCGCCCACCGGCTGTCGACGGTGACCATGGCAGACCGGATCGTCGTCATGGACGCGGGCCGGGTCCGCGCGGTGGGCACGCACCGGGAGCTGGTGGCGGCGGACCCGCTGTACGCGGAGCTGGCGGCGACGCAGTTCCTGGCCTCGGAGCACTGAGAGCGGAGCACCGAGAGCGGGCAACGAGGAGGGCCGCCCCCTGCCGGGACGGCCCTCGGTGTGCGGCGCGGTCAGGCTTCGATGCCCGGCAGCAGCCCCATGGCGGGCGCGGCCAGGTCGGTGACCTGGTGCAGTTCGCCGAGCTTGTGGAGTCCGTTCAGCCCCTGTACCTGCTCCGAGACCTTCGGCATCCTTCCCCGGTACTCCGCCGGGACGTCGCTGCGGGAGACCGAGTCGAGCACGCCGAGCGCGGTGAGCTTCCCGGGGTGCTGCGCGCTCGCGTCGGCCGCGTTCGCCAGCGGCGCGGCGAGGCCGGTGACCCCGACGGCAAGGCCGACGGCGGCGACGATACGTCGTGTTGAGATCATGCCCTCAGCAACGGCCCCGGCGCCGGGCCGGACACGGGCAGCCGGTCCGCCTCACCCGCAAGGCGGAGCGTGCGCCTGCGCTTGCCGAGCCCGGCGGTGCGGGGGACGCTCGATGTGAGGGGCTCGCGCGGTCCGCTCCGCATCGGGTCGCGGGCTCCCGCAGGAGGTCACCATGGGCACCGCGACGGGTTCCACGTTCGACACCGACACGCTGCGCCGGGCCATAGAGGGGAACACCGGGAACAGCCTTCTGGCGCTCTACGCGGACGACGCCGAGATCCGCATCATCGACCGCAACACCCAGCCCAGCCACCCCAAGGTCCTGCACGGCCGCCAGGACATCGCCGCGCTGCTGGACGACGTCTACAGCCGCGACATGACGCACAGGCTGGACCAGTGCATCGTCCAGGGCGACAAGGCCGCCTTCAGCGAGTCCTGCGAGTACGGGGACGGGGTCCGGGTGCTCGCCGAGTCGATGATCACGCTCCGCGACGGCAAGATCGCCGAACAGATCATGATCCAGGCATGGGACGACGAGTAGTCGCAAGGACCGGAAGGGTCCAGGTCAGCTCACGCTTGACCTGGACCTTCTCGGCGCGGGCGACGCTGGGACACGCCCACCGCCCGCGGCCCCGCGCGTGCACCGCGCTGCTGCGGGCGCTGCTGCGGACCGCGCACTGTCGCCGGAGACGCCGAGCGTCTCGGTTACCCTGAACGCGGGCCGTGACTGGCGCTGAGGTGGAGCACCACCGGGGAGCGGTCCGCACTGTCGCTGCCGTGCGCCTGGGCGATCAAGGTCGAACCAGCTCAGGAGCGCCGCATGACCCAGGCTCGCCTCATCGACGGAACCGCCGTCGCCCGCCGAACCGTCGAGGAGACCGCGGAGAAGGCCGCCGACCTCACCACACGGACCGGCGTCACGCCGTGTCTGGCGACCGTGCTGGTCGGCGAGGACCCCGCCTCCGTCACCTACGTCCGGATGAAGCAGAACCGCAGCCGCAAGGCAGGCATCGCCTCCCGGCACGTGGCCCTGCCCGCCACCACGACCACCGCCGAACTCGTGTCCACCCTGCGAGGGTTGTCCGCCGACCCGGCGGTGCACGGCATCCTGCTCCAGCATCCGGTCGGCGAACACATCGACGAGCGGGCCGCGTTCGAGGCGATCGCGCCGGAGAAGGACGTGGACGGCGTGACCTTCGCGTCGTTCGCGACGATGAGCTTCGGCCTGCCGGGCTTCGTCTCCTGCACCCCCGGCGGCATGCTGCGCCTGCTGGACGCGTACGACGTCGACCCGGCAGGGAAGCGTGCGGTGGTCGTCGGCCGCAGCGCGATCCTGGGCAAGCCGGCCGGGATGCTGCTGCTCGCGCGCGACGCCACCGTCACCTACTGCCACTCCCGCACCCGGGACCTGTCCGCGGCCGTCCGCGAGGCGGACATCGTGGTCGCCGCCGTAGGCCGGCCCCGGCTGATCCGGGGCCGGGACATCAAGCCGGGCGCGGTCGTGCTCGACGCCGGCTACAACGAGGGCAACGTCGGTGACGTCGACTTCGGCACCGCCGTCGAGCGCGCCTCGCTGATCACGCCGGTGCCGGGCGGGGTCGGCCCGATGACCATCGCCGTGCTGCTGGAGCAGACGGTGGCGGCCGCCGCCCGGCAGCTCGGGGCATGAGGGTCAGCGCAGCCAGGCGCGGTACTCCATGACGTCCCCGGCCCGCACCCCGTACTCGGGGTCGTCCCGGGTGAACGTGGTCTCCAGACCGAGTACGGCACCGGTGGCCGGGTCCAGGATCAGCATCCGCCGCCCGCCGGTGCCCTCGTCGAGGACGTAGGCCTGCCCGGTGCGGCCCAGCCGGTCGGTGACCTGGCCGGCGGCCCGTAGGCCCTTCGCGTCGGCGAGCAGGTCGGCCAGGGCCGCCGTCTCGCCTGCCCCGAGCGTCCAGTTGTCCAGCAACTCCGTGGTGGCGTCGAGGAGTTCGGACGTGGTGAGGGTGTCGCTGTGGATCAGGTCGGTGAGGTAGGCGCGCAGCTTCGCGGGGTCGTGCGGAGGTGTGGACAGGGGCGGTGCGTCGCCCCACATCGGCGGGAAGGTCTGCCGGCTGAGCACCTTGCCGTCCTCGACCCGGCCCGTGTCGGTCAGGACGGGACGGCCCGCGTGGTCCGGGTCGGTCGCCACGACCACCTCGGTGTGCGTGCCGTCCGCCCGCCACCGCACCACGCGTTCCTCGGGCAGGGTGACCGGCGGCCCGTCGTCGCTCATGGCCAGGCTCCAGGACTGAACATGGGTGCCCTGGCGCAGCGCCGGGGAGCCGTCCGTGGCGGCCACCGCGGCGAGTCTGGCGACCTGGGCGAGCGGTACGGCGGTGGAGTGGGCGCGGACGGTCAGCGGCCGGGGCGCGGCGACGGCCGGGGCGCCCGAGGAGCCGCCGAGCAGCACGGTCAGCGTGGTGGCCGTCACGACGGCGGCCGCGGTCAGCCCCCACAGCAGGCGCGGACGGGCCCAGGCCGGGCGGCCGGGGCGGGGGCTGTGCAGCAGCCGGTTGAGGTGCCGCTCGGCGGTGTGGTCGAGGGGTCCGTCGCCGAAGCGGGGGCCGTCGGCGGGCACCGGGTCGGCGGCGCGCAGCAGGTCGAGTTCGTCAGCCATGGCGGTGTTCCTCGGAAAGGGCCTCGGCGGTGGGCGGGCGCAGTCGGCCGATCTCGGCTCTGAGGCGGCGGCGGGCGCGGTGCAGCCGCATCGCCGCCGCCCGTTGCCCGCAGCCCAGGACGACGGCGACCTCGTCGACGCCGAGCTCCTCCCACGCCGTCAGCCGCAGCACCTCCTGGTCGGCCGGGGACAGCCGGGCGAGTGCGTCGTGCACCCAGGAGCCGGGCCGCTCGCTGTCGGGGCCGGCCGCGAGGTGCCGGCCGTGCGCGGTGTCGTCGTTGCCCAGCCGGTCCACCAGCCGGCGCCGGCGCCCGTATCCGCGTACCGTGTTGGCGAGGCAGTTGCGTGCCACGCCGTACAGCCAGGGCAGCGGGGCCGCCGGCAGGTCGGCGCGGCGGCGCCAGGCCACCGTGAACACCTCCGCCACCACTTCCTCCACCTCGCCGGTCCGCCCGTCCAGTCGCCGCGCGACATAGCGGCTGACCGCCCAGTAGTGCTCGCGATAGGCAGCGGCGAAGATCTCGTCGTTGCTCATGTCCCGTTCTTGTCCGGCACCTCCCCGATCGTCACACCCGTCTCCGTGACGCTCGTCGCATCCGTCCAGTGTGACCGGTGCGGACAGCCCGGACACAGGCGGGGCATGAGGAACCTCAAGTGGCTGACGACCACGGATCACAAGACGATCGGGACGTTGTACCTGGTCACGGCGTTCTCGTTCTTCTGCGTGGGCGGGGTGACGGCCCTGCTGATGCGCGCCGAGCTGGCCCGCCCCGGTCTGCAGATCATGTCGAACGAGCAGTTCAACCAGGCGTTCACGATGCACGGCACGATCATGCTGCTGATGTTCGCGACCCCGCTCTTCGCGGGTTTCGCGAACTGGATCATGCCGCTCCAGATCGGCGCGCCGGACGTGGCCTTCCCCCGCCTTAACATGCTGGCCTACTGGCTCTACCTGCTGGGCTCCACCATCGCGGTCGGCGGCTTCCTCACCCCGCAGGGGGCGGCCGACTTCGGCTGGTTCGCCTACGCCCCGCTCTCGGACGCGGTGCGCACCCCGGGGGCCGGCGCCGACATGTGGATCATGGGCCTGGCCTTCTCCGGCTTCGGGACCATCCTCGGTGCGGTCAACTTCATCACCACGATCATCTGCATGCGTGCGCCGGGCATGACCATGTTCCGCATGCCGATCTTCGTATGGAACGTGCTGCTGACCGCCGTACTGGTCCTGCTCGCCTTCCCGGTCCTGGCGGCGGCCTTGTTCGCCCTGGAGGCAGACCGCAAGTTCGGGGCCCACGTCTTCGACGCGGCCAACGGCGGAGCACTGCTCTGGCAGCACCTGTTCTGGTTCTTCGGCCACCCGGAGGTCTACATCATCGCGCTGCCGTTCTTCGGCATCATCAGCGAGGTGATCCCGGTCTTCTCGCGCAAGCCGATGTTCGGTTACATGGGCCTGGTCGCGGCGACCATCTCGATCGCCGGCCTCTCGGTGACCGTCTGGGCCCACCACATGTACGTCACGGGCGGGGTCCTCCTGCCCTTCTTCTCCTTCATGACCTTCCTGATCGCCGTCCCGACGGGAGTGAAGTTCTTCAACTGGATCGGCACGATGTGGCAGGGCTCGCTGTCCTTCGAGACGCCCATGCTCTGGGCCACGGGCTTCCTCGTGACATTCGTCTTCGGCGGCCTGACCGGCGTGATGCTCGCGTCCCCGCCGATCGACTTCCACATCTCCGACTCGTACTTCGTCGTCGCCCACTTCCACTACGTGGTCTTCGGTACGGTCGTCTTCGCGATGTTCGCCGGATTCCACTTCTGGTGGCCCAAGTTCACCGGCAAGATGCTGGACGAACGCCTCGGCAAGATCACTTTCTGGACCCTGTTCGTCGGCTTCCACGGCACGTTCCTGGTCCAGCACTGGCTGGGCGCCGAGGGTATGCAGCGCCGGATCCCCGACTACCTGGCGGTGGAGGGGTTCGCCACCCTCAACACGGTCTCGACGATCTTCTCGTTCCTGCTGGGCTCGTCGCTGCTCCCGTTCTTCTACAACGTCTGGAAGACGGCCAAGTACGGGGAGAAGGTCGAGTCGGACGACCCGTGGGGCTACGGCCGCTCCCTGGAGTGGGCGACGTCGTGCCCGCCGCCGCGCCACAACTTCGTCTCCCTGCCCCCGATCCGCAGCGAGTCCCCGGCGTTCGACCTGCACCATGCCGCCGTGGAGCGGGAGCTGACCACGCGATGACGGCACGGGAGGAGGAACGGGCACTGGTCGCCCAGGTGGAGGGCCATCTGCTGCTGGCGGCGACCAGGGAGGAGGCCCGGAGGGCGGCGGCTCGGCTCGCGGACCGCTTCGGATGGCTCACGGACACCCAGCGAGCCGACCTTGAGCGGCATTTCGAGACCGCGTACGTGGCCATGGCCCGCAGATCCTGGCAGCGCACGGCGCAACGCGCGGAGACACTGAGGCAGGAGTACGAGCAGAGATACCGGGCGCTACGCCTGCGACTCGTCGTCGGCTCCGTCCTCGCCTGTGCTCTCTTTGCGTCAACGGCCCTGATCTCACTGTCGGCCTGAGGGATGACGCGCCCCCGCAGGGGCGCGGGGAACTGCGCGACCAGCCACAGCCCACCCGCGCCCGACGGACTACCGGCTCAACTCCTGCTCCACTGCTGGTTGCTCCCGCCATTGCAGGACCACAGCACCAGCGACGACCCGTTGCCGGTGGCCGCCCCGTACACATCCAGGCACAACCCGGCGTTCACGTTCGTGATCGTCCCGTCCGAGTTCACGTTCCACTTCTGGTTGTCCTGCCCGTTGCAGTCCCAGATCACGGCCTTGGTGCCGTTGGTGGTGCCCTGGTTGTACGCGTCCAGGCACTTGTTGCCGTACACCACGAACTCCTTGCGGGAGGTGTACGTCCAGGCCTGGTTCTGGCCGCCGTTGCAGTCCCAGATCTCCGCCTGGGTGCCGTTGGTGATGGTGTTGTTGTAGATGTCGGCGCAGCGGCCGGACTGCCCGCCCACGAGAAGGCTGCCGTTGGTGCCGGGGATCGGACTGACCGCGATCGAGCCGAGCGCGGGCAGCGAACTCCCCGTGAAGGTGAGTGAGTTGGCCGACCCCTTGCTCAGGTCGACCTGTACGGACACGGTCCCCTGCGAGGACCCGGTCGGCGGGAACGACACCGTCGTGGCCGTCTGGCCGTTGACCTGGAGGGTGCCGGTGACGGCGGTCGAGCCGGTGTTGGTGTAGGCGACGTCGACGACGTCCAGGCCGGTGCTCGCGGCGCTGACGCCGGTGTACTTGCCGGTGGCGGACGCGCTGTAGCTCGTACCCGCCGCCTCCGTACCGCCGCTCACCTTCAGCATGACCGAGCCGCCGGCCGGGACGACGGCGGTGTAACTCGTCGCGTACGAGCCGAGGTTCGACTGCGCCCACAGGTCCCGGACGGTCGCCGAGGCGCTGGTCAGGCCGAGGTCGGACCAGCGGGCGGTGATGTTCGCGGCGGAGGAGGTGCGGTTGAGCAGCACGACCGCGCGGTTGCCGGTGCCGGCCAGGACCTTGCTGTAGACCTGCAGACCGGTGGTGTCCTCGGCGACCTTGACGCCCTGGAGGCCGCGCGGGTCCTGGTCGACGGCGACGACGTCCGAGTTCTTGAGTATGGCGGCCGTCTCGCTGGTCATGGTGGTGAGGTCGTTGCCCGCGAGCAGCGGGGCTCCGGAGATCGCCCACAGGGCCATGTGGGTGCGGTTCTGGGCTGCCGTGAGGCCGGACATGCCGACGGTGAGCATGTCGGGGTCGTTGTAGTAGCCGGTGTGCTGGGCGGCCGGGTGCAGGGTCTGGTCGAAGTTGGACAGCACCGCCGACTGCGACGCCGTGCCGCCGTAGTAGTAGATGTCCGTGCTGGTCCGCCACATGGGGGCGAGGCCCGTCGCCCAGTTCCAGGTGTTCTGGTAGCCCCAGTTGCAGATGGAGAGGGTCAGCGGGCGGCCGGTGGTGGCCGCGGCCGTGGCGACGGCCGAGCTGATCGACTTGTACGTGGTGGCCGCGTCCAGCCCCTCGGCGTCGCCACCGCACCAGTCGACCTTCACGAAGTCGAAGCCCCATGTCGAGAACTGGAGCATGTCCTGGGCGTAGTGCCCCTCGCTGCCGGTGTTGGCGGCGGCGGGGCGGCCGGTCGGGTAGTAGTAGCCGCAGCCGTTGGCGCCCGCGTCGGTGTAGATGCCGGCCTTCAGGCCCTTGCTGTGGATGTAGTCGGCGATGGCGCTCATGCCGCCGGGCCACTCACTGGTGTCGACGGTGATGTTGCCGGCGCTGTCCCGGGTACCCTGCCACCAGCCCTCGTCGATGTTGATGTACTTGTAGCCGGCGGCCGGGAGCCCGGCCGCGACGAAGGCGTCGACCTGCGCCTTGATGACGTCGTAGTCGATCTTCGCCGCGAAGCTGTTCCAGGAGGCCCAGCCCATCGGGGCGGTGGGCACCGAGACCTGCGCGACCGTCGCCGCCTGGGCCGGCCCCGGGGTGGCGAAGAGGAGCGCGGCCGCGGCCGTCAGGGTCAGGGCGAGGGTGCGTACGGCAGCGGCCCACAGGTGTCGTACGAGACCGCTGCCGGTCGATCTGGGCGGGGGGTACATGCGGCTCCTCCACGGGGGTGCACGAGGGGATACGGCTCACGCATGTTCGGAGTATCGAACGCAGATCGGTGACCCGAACATGTCAGCGCGCCGACCGTAGAGCCGCCGGAGGGTGAAGTCAACGGCTGGGACAGGCGTTAAGTCGCCCTCCCCTTCGCGTCGTTCACCCCACGAGGACGCACGCGCCGCCATACTTCCGGTCGTGCGCGCAGCATCACGACGGCGGGCTCACGGGGCGACGTGACCCCCTTAGCCCAAGCGGCCGGGGCGCTGGACGAGCCGGCCTACCAGGCGCCGGGAGGCGCGGGGCACCTCCGGCCGAAGGCCGGGGGGAGGAACTGCGCGACCAGCCGCAACGCCGCCGTAGAACGACCCCCACGCGCCTCACCCCTTGGGCGTCCACCCCTCCGGCCGCAGGATCCCCACCAGCAGCCGCACCAGTTCCTCCACGACCTCGTCCAGGCTCGCCTCCACCCACCCCGCACTCCAGTCGTGCAGCAACCCGTTCACGCTGCCGATGAACGCCGTCGCGGCCAACCGGTAGTCCCGCGGCGCCGCATCCCCCCGTGCGACCGCCGCGTTCGCCTCGGTGCATATCAGCTCCACCCAGCGCGCCCGCCGCGCCAGCCGCTGCTCCTCCAGCCGCGGGCTGACCCCGATGATCTCCACGAAGGCGATGCGGATGCGCCGCGGGTCCGACGTGACGTCACGGGCGTACGCCCGGAACAGCACCGTCACCCGCTCCACCAACGGCAACGGTTCCGCCTCGGCGAACGCATCGGCCACCGCCCGCTCCGCCCACCCGTTGACCTCCAGGTGCAACGCGGCGAGCACATCCTCCAGGGTCTGGAACTCCTCGTAGAACTGACGGGTCGACAAGCCCGCCGCCTGGCTCAGTGCCGCGACGGTCGTGGCGCGGAACCCCGGTGACTCGCCGAAGAGTTGGAGCGCCGCCTCCAGGAAGCGCCGGCGCCGGTCGGCCTTGCGCTCCTCGGCGGACCGGCCGCCGTAGCGACCTGTCGGTGCCTTGATCCTGCCCGCCAAGACTGCCCCCTCCGTCGACCGCCCGTTGGCCAATTTTCTCGCGTACGCCTCTTGTGGAGTCCTCCACCCCTTCCTTACTTTTCAGTAAGTTCATTTTGAACGCGCCCGTGTTCAGATTTCGTGACCCTGTGCCCGCACGCGCGCGTCCCCACCCCCCAGAGGAGAGAGCAGTCATGCCTGCTTTCAGACCCAGGCACCTTTGCTCCGTAGCCGCCGCCCTCGTCCTGACCGTCGCCGCGCCCGCGACCGCCGCCACCGCCGCGGCCGACGCCTCCCTGCGCGAGGTGCTGTTCGTCGGCAATAACTGGGACGGCACCGCGACCGTCCTGAACTCGTCCGGCGACTTCGCGAAGGTCGGCCAGATCAACGTCATCCCCGACAAGGACGCGCGGATCGCCGAGATCAACGCCGACCCCATCAAGTGGATCTACTACACGTCGATCCGCAACGAGGTCGGCCAGGGCCACGACCAGTACGTGGACGACATGTACTCCACGCCGGACGGGAAGTCCGTGGTCGTCTCCCGGCCGAGCTTCGCCGACGTCGTCTCCATCGACCTCGCCACCGACACGATCAACTGGCGGTTCCCGGTGGCCGGTTACCGCGCCGACCACATGGCCGTCTCGCCCGACGGCACGAAGGTCGCGGTGTCGGCGTCCACCGCGAACAAGGTCCAGGTGCTGGACATCGACACCGGTAAGGAGCTGGGCGAGTTCGCCACCGGCGACAAGCCGCACGAGAACGTCTTCAGCCCCGACGGCAAGTACATCTGGAACATGTCGATCGGCGAGGTCACCACCTCGCTCGACGACCCGATCTGGGACTGGACCAAGGGCGACCGCCACATCACCGTCGCGGACGCCACCACCTACAAGCAGGTCAAGACCATCGACATGCGCGCCCGGCTGGACGCGATCGGCCTGACGGACTTCTCGGACGCGGTACGGCCCGCGGCCTTCACGCCCGACTGGTCGAAGATGTACTTCCAGGTGTCGTTCTTCAACGGCTTCCTGGAGTACGACATCGCCAGCGACAAGATCACCCGGGTGAAGACCCTGCCGGCGAACCCGGCGACCAGCACCGACCGCACCACCTGGCTGCTGGACTCGCGCCACCACGGCATCTCGATGAAGCCGGACGGCACCAAGCTGTGCGTCGCCGGGACGATGGACAACTACGCAACGATCGTCGACCGGGCCACCCTGCAGGAGGGGCCGCTCATCACGGCGTCCACGCCGTACTGGGCCACGGTCAGCGGTGACGGCAAGGACTGCGTCATCTCGGAGAGCGGCGCCGACCAGGTGACCGCGATCGACTTCGGCACCGGTCAGAAGGTGACGTCAGTGCCCGTGGGCGACCACCCGCAGCGCGTCCGGCTCGGCCATGTGCAGGCCGGCTGGGCTGGTGCGTCCGGCAGTTGAGAGGCCGTCAGGACCTTCGGCCTCCGGGTGCGCGGCACCCGGAGGCCGAAGCCGTGCTCAGAACTTCGCCGCCACCCAGGCGGTCAGCTCCGCCTTGGCCGCGTTCAGCAGGGTGGAGCCGGGCGAGGTCGCCCCGTTGGTCACCAGCGCGAAGTGCAGCACGCCGGAGTCCGAGTCGGTGAGCAGCAGTCGGCGGCTGCCCGTCCCACCCGGTTCCGCGGCCACGCCGACCGGGGTCGCGGACGTGTAGGACGGGGGCGCATAGGCCGTGCCCAGGTCGGAGACGACCGTCGTGGAGGCGGTCGGGAAGGAGGCCGGGAGGTGGAGTTCGGTGGGTGCGGTGGCGCTGCCGGAACGCCAGACCTGGACGGCGTACTGTCCGGAGCCGACCAGCGCGGCCACGTTCGGCAGCGAGCTGGGCACCGGGTTCCAGGTCAGGGTCGTGGAGCCGTCCCGGGAGCGGTCCTCGTAGGTGAAGGCGAGGGTGGAGCCCGAGGTGGCGGACGGGTAGATCCGGTCGAGCAGCCGGGCGTCCTGACGGAGCGTCACGGTGCCCGAGTCGGTCATGTTCACGGCCGAGAGGTCCTCGTCGTTCCAGGCGTCGCCGGAGGTGAGGACCTTGTCCGGGTTGTCGTTCATCAGCTCGTGATGGCGGCCGTTGTAGATGTCCCACTGCCACTGGGTGCCGGAGAGGACCGGTCCGGAGGAGGCCGGGGTGGACCACCAGTTCGCCCCGGAGAGGCGGGAGTCGAGTGCCTGGTACATCGCCTTGTCGACGGTCGGCGCCTTGCCGGAGGTGGTGCCGGACAGCGGGTGCCCGAACTCGCTGACGACCGCCGTCGTCCCGGCGGCCGAGGCACGGTCCCGGATGGTCCCGAAGTCGGTGCTGTACTGGCCGTCGGAGGCGTTGCCCCACATCAGGATGCCGGAGATGGCCTTCTGGTCGTAGAAGTGGGTGTTGAAGACGTACCGCGAGCCGAGCGTGCCCGCGTCGAGCAGTCCGCCTTCCTGGTTGGTGACGTTGCCGTTCCAGTAGAGGTTGGGCTCGACGAGGGCGGGCTTGGAGGTCCAGCCGGCCGCGTCCATCCGGGCCCGGAACTTCTGGTAGAAGGGCCACAGCCGGTTCTGCTCCCAGGTGCGGGAGGTCTCACCGGAGTCGTAGGAGCCGGCGTACGGCTCGTTGTAGGGGTCGAAGCCGACGACGCCCGCGAACTCGTCGGACGTCAGGTGCCCGGCCAGGTAGGTCATGGTGGTCTGGGCGGTGGCCAGGAAGTAGTCCTGGAGGCCGTAGTTGTTGTGCCAGAAGTCGTACTGGGCCTTCTGGACGGCCGCGTTCTGGGTGATGTTCTGGCCCCAGAAGAGGCAGATGCCGCAGGACTCGGCCGGGTAACCGCCGAGCGCGACCGCCCACTTGGGAGCGCCGTCGCCGGTGTACCAGCTGCCCGAGTTGAACAGGTAGCGGGAGTACAGGTCCTGGTGGAAGTCGGGGAAGACGCGGATGCCGGCGTCGAGGAACGCCTGCATCTGCGCGGTCACGTTGGCGAGATAGGTGGTGTCGACCTGGCCCTGGACGGGTTCGGCGTGCGCCCAGGAGAGCAGGAAGCGTACGGCGTTGCCGCCGCCGAGGGCGCGCAGCGCGGTGGCGGACTTCCTCGCGTCGGCGACCGAGGCGAAGGGCAGGCCGCTGTTCTCCTCCAGCTTGGTCTCGCCGGAGACGTTGTAGCCGCGCAGCACGACCTCACGGCCCTGGCCGTCGACGAAGCGGCCGTTCTGCACGGTGAGCGCGGTGCCGTCGAACGAGAGGGAGTCGGACGGGGTGGCTGCGGTGGCGGACGGGGTGCCCGCCACCGCGAGGAATCCGCAGAGGACAACCAGGACAACGATCAGTCGTGCCCGGATATTCGTCATGTCCATTACAGTCCGGTGATTTCCGGACACAGTCAATACTTCTGACTCACGAGTAAGTTGAGTACCGGTTCCCTCAGCCGGTCACTCGGCCGGTCACGTTCAACAGGTACTCCTTGCGGCTCAGCGGGTTGTGGTCGGTCCGCGACCGCTCCGGGACCGGCCCCCGCACCACCGGCGCGTAGTGGTCGAAGGCGGTCTCCAGCTCGCCCTCGCCGCGGGTCAGCCCCGGCAGCCGTTGCCCCAGTCCGTGCACCCGGGCCGCGGGCACCGCGCCCTCCAGGACCGCGAGCGTGCCCTCGGTCCCGGTCCGCTGCGGCACCGCGCCGAGTCCGGCGAGCACCGGCAGCAGTGCGCCCAGCGTGTCCGCGGGGGCCTCCAGGCGGAAGCGGTGCATCGGCTCGTGCACCAGGGTGCCGGCCCGCCGCAGCGCCTCGGTGAGCACCAGCGGGGTCAGTCCGCGGAAGTCGTGGCCGGTGCTCGACATGCTCTTGTCGAAGCCCTGGTGGGCATGGCTCTGCCGGGGCGAGTAGCCGGAGTGGGTCATGGTCACCGTGCAGTCCGGGATCCGCCAGCCGTGCAGCCCCTGGCCGAGGGTCTCGCGCACGGTGTCCTCGACGGCCTTGAAGAAGGCGTACGGCATCGAGCCCAGCTCCACCTCCAGGCGGAAGCCGACGCCCGCCCCCGGAGGGGCCGGCTCCACCCGCAGGCCGACCGTGGCCAGGAAGGGGTTGTCGTCCTTCTTGTTGAACTCGACGGCGGCTCCGGTACCGGTGAGGCGTTCGACGCAGATGGTGGTCGTCTCCCGGAACGCGACGTCGAGGCCGTACTCGTCGGCGAGGGTCGCCTGGATCACCTCCTTCTGCACCTCGCCGTAGAGGGAGACGGAGGTCTCCTGCCGCGCCTCGTCGTGCCGGACGTCGATCAGCGGGTCCTGCTCGGCGAGCTGGGTGAGGGCGACATGCAGGGAGCGGCGGTCGGTGCCGGGGCCGGGGACCACCACGGTCTCCAGGGTCGGGGGCGCGAAGTGGTGCTCGTACGCCCGTCCCGGCAGCCCGAGGGCGTCGCCGATGCGGATGCCGGCCAGCCCCCACACCTTGACGATCCGCCCGGCACCGGCGCGGTCCCGCCGGAGGTCCGTACCGCCCTCGAAGACGCTGAGCCCGGTGACCCGGCCCTCCGGCCGGTGGCCGGCGGCGGCGCGGTTCCCGAACGGGATCCGGTCCCGGACTCCCAGGGTTCCGGAGAAGAGGCGCGCGTAGGCGACCTTCTCCCCCGCCGGGCCCCGCTCCACCTTGAAGACCGTGCCGGAGAACGGGCCGGCCGGGTCGCCGTCGGCGGCCGGGAGCAGCCGCTCGATGCCGGCGATCAGGTCGGGCACGCCGGCGCCGGTGACGGCGGAGCCGAAGTACACCGGATGGACCACGGCCCGCCGGGTCTGCTCGGCGAGGGCCGCGTGCAGCCGGGGCTCCGGGGCACCGCCGTCGAGGTAGGCGGCGAGCAACGCGTCGTCATGGTCGGCGAGCACGTCCAGCGCGGCCGGGCCGAGGCCGGGCAGGAAGCGGGCGGCCCGCGTGCCGAGCCCGGCGGCACGGCCCATCGGGACGAGCGGCACGGCGAGCCTGCGGGCCAGCTGGCCGAGGACGGCGTCGTCGCGGGCGCCCCGCCGGTCGATCTTGTTGACGAAGACCAGCGTGGGGATGCGCAGCCGCCGCAGGGTCCGCATCAGGACCCGGGTCTGCGCCTGGACGCCCTCCACGGCCGACACGACGAGGACCGCGCCGTCCAGAACCCCGAGAACCCGCTCCACCTCGGCGATGAAGTCCGGGTGGCCCGGGGTGTCGATGAGGTTGACGGTCACGCCGTCGAGCGGGAACGACACGACGGCCGACTTGATGGTGATGCCGCGCTGCCGCTCCAGGGCGAGGGTGTCGGTGCGGGTACTGCCGTCGTCGACGCTGCCGAGCTCGTCGGTGACGCCGGCCGTGTGCAGCAGCCGTTCCGTCAGAGTGGTCTTACCTGCGTCGACGTGCGCGAGAATTCCGAGACTGAGCATGTGCACTGAGCGTGATGTCCTTCGGCATGGGGGGGATTCCTTCCTCGGTGGACATGCACGCAGCGCGCATCGGTGGCCCTCTCTCTGTGACGTCGTGTGAGGAGCAGTGCAGCAGGACGGACCCGTCCGCAGCAATGGATTAACGCTCAACAAAAGCCCCGCCGCAGCACTCGCCGCCCTCCCGGCACGGCTCTAGAGTGACCTACATCACGTCGCCTGGCTGAAATCCCTCGTTTCCGCCGCACGGTCTGGAGGCCACATGACCCACATCAAGGTGACGGTGGACGGCACGCCCTACGAGGACGAGGTGGAACCCCGCCTGCTGCTGGCCCACTACCTGCGCGACCGTCTCGGCCTGACCGGCACCCCGATCGGCTGCGACACCTCGAACTGCGGCGCGTGCACGGTCGACCTGGACGGGGCGACCGCCAAGAGCTGCTCGGTGCTGGCCGTCCAGGCGGACGGCTGCACGGTGACCACCGTCCAGGGGCTGGCCACGGACGGGGAGTGGACGGCGCTGCAGCGGGCGTTCCACGAACGGCACGGCCTGCAGTGCGGCTACTGCACCCCAGGGATGATCATGGCGGCCCGCGATCTGCTGAACGAGAACCCGCACCCGTCCTCCGACGAGGTCAGGCAGGCCCTGGAGGGCAACCTGTGCCGGTGCACCGGCTACCAGAACATCGTCCGCGCGGTGCTCGCCGCCTCCGGGCAACAGGTACCCGAGGAGGCCACGGCATGACCGGCCAGGCCGTAGAAGCCGCAGCACACGAGATCGGCCGCGCCCGGCTGCGCAAGGAGGACGCCCGGCTGATCACCGGCCAGACCAACTGGACCGACAACATCCAGGTCGCCGGACTGCTCCACATGGCCGTCCTGCGCAGCCCGATGGCGCACGCCCGCATCACCCGCGTCGACGTCTCCCCCGCCCTCGAACGCCCCGGTGTCGTCGCCGCGTTCGCCGGCGCCGACCTCGCCGAGGGCCTGGGTTCGCTCCCCTGCGCCTGGCCGGTGACCGAGGACATCGTGCTGCCCGACCACCCGCCGATCGCCGTCGACGAGGTCCGCCACGCCGGCGACCCGGTGGCCGTCGTGGTGGCCCGCGACCGGTACGCCGCAGCAGACGCCCTGGAGGCCGTCGAGGTCGACTACGACCCGCTGCCCCCGGTGCTCGACCTGGAGGCCGCCCTCGCCGACGACGCCCCGCTGGTCCACGCCGACAAGGGCACCAACCGCTGCTACACCTGGCCGCTCGCCACCGGCGAGAGCTTCGACTCCGTACGGCAGCGCGCCGACGTGACGCTCAAGCGCCGCTACCACCAGCAACGGCTGATCCCGAACGCCATGGAGCCGCGCGCGGTCGTGGTCACCCCGATCGCCGCCTCCGGCGAGTACACGGTCTACTCGGCGACGCAGATCCCGCACATCCTGCGGATCATGCTGGCCACCGTCACCGGCGTCCCCGAGCACAAGCTCCGGGTGATCGCCCCGGACGTGGGCGGCGGCTTCGGCTCCAAGCTCCAGGTGTACGGCGAAGAGGCCGTCGCACTCGCCGTCGCCCGCAGGCTGGGCCGTCCCGTGAAGTGGACGGAGTCCCGCTCCGAGGGCTACCTCGCCACCCACCACGGCCGCGGCATGATCCAGGACGTCGAGGTCGCCGCCACCCGCGAGGGCCGGCTGCTCGGCCTGAAGGTGGACCTGACCGCCGACATGGGCGCCTACCTGATGCTGGTCACCCCGGGCATCCCGATCCTCGGCGCCTTCATGTACCCGGCGATCTACAAGATGGACGCCTACGACTTCACCTGCACCGGCGTCTTCACCACCCGGACGCCCACCGACGCCTACCGCGGCGCCGGGCGCCCGGAGGCGACCTTCGCCATCGAGCGGATCATGGACGAGCTGGCCGCCGAACTCGGCCTGGATCCCGTGGAGTTGCGGCGCCGGAACTGGATCCGGCACGAGGAGTTCCCGTACACCTCGATCGCCGGGCTGACCTACGACAGCGGCAACTACGAGGCGGCCACCGAGAAGGCGCTCGCGCTGTTCGGGTACGACGACCTCCGTGCCGAGCAGCGCAGACGCAACGAACGCGGCGACCCGGTACGCCTCGGCATCGGTGTGTCGACGTACACCGAGATGTGCGGGCTGGCACCGAGCCGGGTGCTGCGCGATCTCCGGTACGCGGCCGGCGGCTGGGAGGCGGCGAGCATCCGCATGCTGCCCACCGGCAAGGTCGAGGTGGTGACCGGCACCAGTCCGCACGGGCAGGGGCACGAGACCTGCTGGAGCCAGATCGCGGCCGACGTGCTGGGCGTGCCGTTCGAGGACGTCGAGGTGGTGCACGGCGACACCCAGTCCTCCCCGCAGGGCATGGACACCTACGGCTCGCGGTCGCTCGCCGTCGGCGGCGAGGCCGTGCACCGGGCGGCGACGAAGGTGGTCGAGAAGGCGCGGAAGGTGGCCGCGCACCTGCTGGAGGCCAGCGAGCAGGACCTGGAGTTCACGGACGGCGTGTTCGCCGTGAAGGGCTCGCCGGAGGCGCGCAAGACCATCCAGGAGATCGCCTTCGAGGCGTTCACCAGCCACGACCTGCCCGACGGCGTCGAACCGTCCATCAACGCCGAGACGGTGGTCGACCCGGAGAACTTCTCCTACCCGCACGGCACCCACCTGTGCGCGGTCGAGGTCGACACGGAGACCGGGAAGACGACGATCAGGTCGTACGTCTGCGTGGACGACGTCGGCCATGTCGTCAACCCGATGATCGTCGAGGGCCAGGTACACGGCGGTCTCGCACAGGGCATCGCGCAGGCGCTGTACGAGGAGGCCGTCTACGACGACGAGGGCAACCTCGTCTCCGGGACCATGGCCGACTATCTGGTGCCGTCGGCGGCGGACCTGCCGGACTTCGTCACCGACCGGACGGAGACCCCGGCGGCCTCGAACGCCATGGGGGTCAAGGGAGTCGGCGAGGCCGGGGCGATCGCGTCGACGCCCGCGGTGGTCAACGCCGTGGTGGACGCGCTGCGTCCGCTGGGCGTCACCGACGTACGGATGCCGTGCTCGCCGCACCGGGTGTGGCAGGCCGTGCGGGCCGCCCGCGCCGGCCGGGGCGGTGCCGGCGAGGAGACCGGCGGGACCGGTCCGGCGCAGTCGGGCCAGTCCGGGCAGGCCGCCCGCTCGGGCGACCTGGGCCAGTACGGTGAGGAGGGTTCCGCATGATTCCCCCGACGTTCGACTACACCCGCCCGGCCACCGTCGACGAGGCGGTGGGCGCCCTCGCCGACGCCGGCGAGGAGGCCAAGGTGCTGGCCGGCGGGCAGAGCCTGCTGCCGCTGCTGCGCCTGCGGCTCGCCTTCCCGGAGCTGGTGGTGGACGTCGGCCGGATCCCGGAGCTGCGCGGGGTCCGCGAGGACGGCGGGATGCTGGCCATCGGCGCGCTGACCACGCACCACGACGTCGTCCACGACCCGCTGGTGCGGCGGCACGCCGGGCTGCTGGCGGCGGCCACGGCCACCGTCGCCGATCCCGCCGTACGGCACCGCGGCACCCTCGGCGGCTCCCTCGCGCACGCCGACCCGGCCGGGGACCTGCCCGCCGTGGCGCTCGCCCTCGACGCCGAACTGGTCGTCGCCGGGCCGGGCGGCCGGCGCACGGTCCCGGCCCGGGAGTTCTTCGTCGACTACCTCCAGTCGGCGCTCGCGCCCGACGAACTCCTGCTGGAGGTGCGGATCCCGAAGACGGACGGCTGGGGCTTCCACTACGAGAAGTTCCACGCGGTCGCCCAGTCCTGGGCCATCGTCGCGGTCGCCGCGCTGGTGCGCCGTGAGGACGGGCACATCGCCGAGGCACGCATCGGGCTCACCAACATGGGCTCCACCCCGCTGCGGGCCGCGGCGGCCGAGCAGGCCCTGTCCGGTGCAGACGGCCCGCAGGCCGTGGCGCGTGCCGCCGAGGCCGCCGCAGAAGGCACCCGGCCTTCCCAGGACCTGTCGGCCTCGCCCGAGTACCGGGAGCACCTCGCCCGGGTGCTGACCAGGCGGGCCGTGCTGACCGCCGCCGGAATGGGGTGAGCGCCGATTCCCCCGATGGACGACCCGGAGCAGGTGGGGGGACGCCTGGCGGAGACGGGGTACCTCGCCGACGAAGGGCTGGCCGTCACCTGCTTCCTGGCCCTCAGACTGCACCGGCCGCTGTTCTGCGAGGGTGACGCCGGCGTGGGGAAGACCGCGCTCGCCGCCGCCCTCGCGGAGGCGCTGGGCGCACCGCTGATCCGGCTGCAGTGCCACGAGGGCATCGACGCCTCCCAGGCCCTGTACGACTGGGACTTCCCGCGCCAGCTGCTGCACCTGCGGGCCGCCGAGGCGGCGGGCGTCCAGGACGCGGACCGACTGGAGAGCGAGCTCTACGACCGGCGCTTCCTGATCGCCCGGCCCCTGCTGCTCGCCCTCCAGCAGCATCCCTCGGTGCTGCTGGTCGACGAGATCGACCGTGCCGACGACGAGTTCGAGGCGTTCCTCCTCGAGCTGCTGTCCGAGTACTCGGTCACGATCCCCGAACTGGGCACGCTGCGGGCCGAGGTGCCGCCGGTGGTGGTCCTGACCTCGAACCGGACCCGCGAGGTGCACGACGCGCTGAAGCGGCGGTGCCTCTACCACTGGTTCGACCATCCCTCCTTCGCCCGCGAACTGGCCATCGTGCGCAGCCGGTTGCCCCAGGTGTCGGCCCGGCTGGCCGAGCAGGTCACGGCCCTGGTGCAGGCGCTGCGCGGCGCGGACCTGGTCAAACCGCCGGGAGTGGCGGAGACGCTGGACTGGGCGGAGGCGCTGGACGCGCTCGGGGCGAGCGAGGTGGACGCCGAACTGGCGGTGGCGACGCTGGGTTCGGTGCTGAAGTACCGGGAGGACACGGAGCGGGCGCGCGGGCTCGATCTCTCGGCGGTCCTCGCGGCCCGGGGCGGGTGACCGGACATGGACGCGGCGCTGTCGAGGACGGCCGGCGTGCCGGCGGATGCCGTACTGCTCGGATTCGTACGGGCGTTGCGGGCGGCGGGGGTGGACGCGAGCGCGGAGCGCGGGTACGCGTTCCTGCGCGCCGTGGCCGCCCTGCGGCCGGGAATGCGCCCGGACGTGTACTGGGCGGGACGGGCGACGCTCTGCGGCGGCCATGACGACCTGGAGCGGTACGACAGAGTGTTCGCCGCGTACTTCGGCCCGTCCGCCGCCCCCGCCCGGCAGCCGGTGCGCACCGCTCCCCCGCCCCGGCTGCGGCTGGTCGCCCGCGAGACGGCCACGGCACCCCGGACCCGCGGTGAGAGCGAGCCGCCGGGCCCGCCCACCGCCGTCCTCGCCAGCTCCGCCGAAGTGCTCCGGCACCGCGACGTCACCGAGCTGGACCCCGCCGAACGCGACCAACTGCGGCGCCTGCTGGCCGCGTTCACCTTGCAGGGGCAGACCCGGCGCTCGGCGCGGCGCCGGCCGGCCCGGCGCGGGGAGGTCGATCCGCGCCGTACGGTACGGGAGTTGCTGCGGCGCGGCGGGGAACCGGCCCTGCTGCGGCGGCACGCACGGGTGGCGCGGCCGCGCCGGGTGGTGCTGCTCGTCGACGTGAGCGGTTCGATGGGGCCGTACGCCGACGCGCTGCTGCGGTTCGCGCACGCGGCGGTGCGCGCGGGCCGCACCGAGGTGTTCACCGTCGGCACCCGGCTGACCCGGGTGACCCGCGAACTGTCGCACCGGGACCCGGACCTGGCGATGGCGGAGGTCGCGGCGGCCGTGCCCGACTGGCGTGGGGGGACCCGGCTCGGCGAACTGCTGCGCGAGTTCCTCATCCGGTGGGGGCAGCGTGGCATGGCACGGGGCGCGATCGTCGTCCTGCTCTCGGACGGCTGGGAACGCGGCGACCCGGAGCTGCTCGGGCAGCAGATGCGCCGACTGCACGCCCTGGCCCACCAGGTGGTCTGGGCGAACCCGCGCAAGGCACGGCCCGGTTACGCGCCGCTGGCGGCCGGGATGGCGGCGGCGCTGCCCAGCGTGGACGCCTTCGTGGCGGGGCACAGCCTGGCTGCGCTGGAGCGGCTCGCCGCCGTGGTGCGCGGGGCACGGGCCGGCGGCGCGCCGGGGAGCGGACCGGGGAAGGGAGCGGATGGTGCGTGAGATTCTGCCGACGCTGGCCGGCTGGCATGCGGCCGGGATCCCGTTCGGTCTCGCCACGGTGGTCGCGGTCAGCCGCAGCGCGCCGCGCGGGCCCGGTGCGGCCATGGCCGTGGGTCCTGACGACGAGGTGGTGGGCAGTGTGTCGGGCGGCTGTGTCGAGGGCGCCGTCTTCGAGCTGGCCCAGGAGGTCGTCGCGAGCGGCGAGCCGTCGCTGCGGACCTTCGGCTACAGCGACGAGGACGCGTTCGCGGTCGGGCTGACCTGCGGCGGAGAGATCACCCTGCTGGTCCGGCCGGTGACCGCCGGCTCCGACCCGGCGTTCGGCGCGGTGGCCGGGTCGGTCGCCGCCGGCGAGCCGGTGACGGTGGCGACGGTGGTGGACGGACCCGCACCGCAGGGCGCCACGCTCGCCGTCTGGCCGGACCGGACGGCCGGGACCCTCGGCACGACCGGCCTCGACGTCGCCGTCACCGCCGACGCACGCGGCGAACTCGCGCTCGGTGCCTCCGTCCTGCGGCACTACGGCCCGCACGGCGAACGCCGCGAGGACGCGGTCACCGTGTTCCTCCAGTCGTTCGCGCCGCCGCCCCGGATGCTGGTCTTCGGCGCGATCGACTACGCGGCCGCGGTGGCCCGCATCGGCGACTTCCTCGGCTACCGGGTCACCGTCTGCGACGCCCGCCCGGTCTTCGCCACCCCGAAGCGTTTCCCGGCCGCCGTCGAGGTCGTCGTCGACTGGCCGCACCGCTATCTCCGCGGCACCGCCACCGACGACCGCACGGTGATCTGCGTCCTCACCCACGACCCGAAGTTCGACGTGCCGCTGCTGGAGGAGGCGCTGCGCCGGCCGGCCGCCTACATCGGGGCGATGGGCAGCCGCCGGACCCACGACGAACGGCGTGCGCGGCTGGCCGAGGCCGGTCTGACCGAGGCCGAACTGGCCCGGCTGCGCTCACCGCTCGGCCTCGACCTCGGCGCGCGTACCCCGGAGGAGGTCGCCGTGTCCGTCGCGGCCGAGATCGTGGCCCTGCGCTGGGGCGGCAGCGGCGCGCCGCTGGCCACGACCACCGGCGCCATCCACGCATCCGCCGTCCGCTGACTGCCAGGAGGAGTGAGTCATGGAACTGCACCACGAGTTCACCGTCCCCGTGCCGGTCGACGAGGCCTGGCCGGCGCTCCTCGACATCGAGCGGGTCGCGCCGTGCCTGCCGGGCGCCACCGTCGAGGACTACGACGGGAAGACCGTGACCGGCTCGGTGAAGGTCAAGGTCGGCCCGGTCACGGTGACCTACCGGGGTACGGCGGTGTTCGAGGAACAGGACGAGTCGGCGCACCGGATGGTTCTTGCGGCCAGCGGCCGGGAGACCCGCGGGCAGGGCACGGCCAGGGCCACGGTCACCGGCACCCTCACCGAACACGGCGACGGCACGGCGGTCTCGGTGCGCACGGACCTGACGGTGACAGGCCGCCCGGCCCAGTTCGGGCGCGGGGTGCTGTCCGAGGTGGGCGACCGCCTGGTGGGCCAGTTCGCGGCCTGCCTGGCGGAGCGTCTGGCCGAACGGCGGGACGACACCCCGGAACCGGCCGACGAGCAGGAACCGGAGCCGCTCAACCTGCTGCGCACGGCGGGCCTGCCCGTGGCCAAGCGCGTGGCGGCGACAGCAGCGGCGGCCGCCCTGCTCGCCTGGGCACTGACAAGGCTACGGCGGAGGCGCCGCCCTTCCCCACACCGATAACGACACCGCCCGCCCCTCCCCCACACCGCGCCACCGCGACCCCAGAAACACGACCAACCGATGCCCGGCCACGGCCGGCGCCACCAGGGCCGCGACGGCGAGCAGGGTGGCGGTCACCGCCTCGGCCGGGCGGGCGTGTTCGATGAACGCGTACGTCACCGCCGGCAGCGCAAGGCCGCCGAAGACCATGCCGGGGAGGTCGAGCCGCGGCGCCCGTTCGTCGACGCTCTCCGTCACCACGGCCGCCGACCAGGCCAGGGCGAGGAGCACGATCGGCACATCGACCAGGAGAAGACGGCCCGCCAGCCGAGCGCCTCCGTCAGCGCGCCACCGAGCAGCGGCCCGGCCGGCAGCGCCAGGCTCCCGATGCCCGCCCACACCCCGATCGCCCGGGCGCGCGGCCGGTTCCCGAAAGGCCCGGCCGATGATGGCCAGCGTGCCCGGCAGCAGCAGCGCGGCACCGACGCCCTGCGCCACCCGCGCGGCGACCAGCACCGCCACGTCCGGGGCGAGCCCGCACGCCGGCGAGCCGGCTCCGAACCCGGCGAGCCCTGCCGGCACGACTCTGCGATGCCCGTACCGGTCCCCGGCGGTGCCGCTGGTGAGCATCAGCGAGGCGAGCGCCAGCGCCCAGCCATCGACCACCCTCCCCCAGAGGGGGTGCCCCCAGGTCCGCCGACACCCGCGCCGGGCTCATCGCGCGCCGGAGCGGCGTTGCCGGTGTGTCTGCCATGCGTTGCGGGTTGCCACCCCGCACCGACACGCCCCTCTGATCGGCCGTCTCCTGCCTCCCCCGCCGCAAGCCGGTCGTCAGCGGGGCGGCAGCCGGTGGAGGGTCACCTCGGTGAGGGCGCCGCCGGTGACGGTCGCCGTCAGGTAGGTGCAGTGCGGCTGGCGGCGGCGGTCGGTCGGGGAGCCGGGGTTGAGCAGGCGCAGGCCGCCCGGGGCCGTGGTGTCCCAGGGGATGTGGCTGTGGCCGAAGACCAGGACGTCCAGGTCCGGGAAGCGGGCGGCGCAGCGGGCCTCGCGGCCCTGCGCGGGACCGGTCTCGTGGATCACCCCGAAGCGCAGGCCGCCCAGGTCGGCGTAGGCCACCTCGGGGAGCCGGGCGCGCAGGCCCGGGCCGTCGTTGTTGCCGTACACCCCGACGAGCCGGCGGCTGCGGCTCTCCAGCAGGTCGAGGGTGGCCTCGTCGACCCAGTCGCCGGCGTGCAGGACGACGTCCGCGCGCGGGAGTTCGGCGAGGAGCTGGTCCGGGAGCCGCCTGGCGCGCAGGGGGAGGTGGGTGTCGGAGGTCAGGAGCAGGCGCACCGGGCCAGCCTAGGTCACGGGACCCGGGAAGATCTTCAGTCAAGACTTAACAGTTTCGACTGGACAGTTCCGACTGGACAGTTCCGGCTGCCGGTTCTACGGTGGACGCATGGCAGAGATCTCCGATTCCGCGACCCGTGCGGCACGCGACCTGCGCGTGATGTTCAGCCGGCTGCGCCGCCGCATCCGGGAGGTCGCCCAGGACGCGGACCTCACCCCGTCGCAGGAGTCGGCCCTCACCCTGGTGTCGAAGCACGGCGCGGCCACGGCCAGTGCGCTGGCCTCCGCCGAAGGGGTGCGCCCCCAGTCGATGGCCGCCACCCTGGCCGCGCTCGACCAGCAGGGGCTGATCCGCCGCAGCCCCGACCCGAGCGACGGCCGCCGCCAGCTGGTCACCCTGACCGAGGCCGGCCAGGCCCGCGTCGAGGGCAACCGGCAGGCGCGTGACGAGTGGCTGGCCCGCGCCTTCCAGGACCGGTACACGGACGACGAGCGCCGGACCCTGCTCACCGCGATCGAGCTGCTCGAACGGCTGTCGCGCCCGTGATACCGAGGCTCGCCGCAGGAACCCGCAAGGACACCCGCCCGGCCCCCGCCGGATTCGACCGGCGGCTGATCGCGCCGATGGTCCTCGGGTCCGTACTGAACCCGATCAACTCCTCGATGATCGCGGTGGCCCTGGTGCCGATCGGCATCGCCTTCGGGGCCCCGCCCGCCGAGACGGCATGGCTGGTCACCGCGCTGTACCTGGCGACCGCCGTGGGCCAGCCGGTGATCGGCCGGCTCGTGGACGTGTACGGGCCGCGCCGGCTCTACCTCGTCGGTACCGGCCTGGTGGGCGTCGCCGGGCTGATGGGCGCGCTGGCACCCACGCTGGGCGTGCTGATCGCGGCGCGGGTGCTGCTCGGCTTCGGTACGTCGGCGGCGTACCCGGCGGCGATGCGGCTGACCCGCAGCGAGGCCGAGCGCACCGGGCAGGACAGCCCGGCCGGGGTGCTGACCGCGCTCGCGGTGTCCGCCCAGACGGTGGCCGTGATCGGTCCGACGCTGGGCGGGATTCTGATCGGCGCCGGCGGCTGGCACCTGGTGTTCACCGTCAACGTGCCGCTCTCCGCGGCCTGTCTGGTGCTCGGCGTGAAGTGGCTGCCGAGGACCGCGGCCGCCGCGCACCGGCAGCGCATGGACCTGCCCGGCATGGCCCTGTTCGCCGTCCTGCTGGTCTCGCTGATGCTGTTCCTGATGAGCCCGCGGCCCGGCCGCTGGTACCTGCCGGCGCTGGCCGTGGTCACGGCCGCCGTCTTCGCGGCCCGGGAGCTGCGGGTGCCCGACCCGTTCGTCGACCTGCGCGTCCTCGGCGGCAACGTCCCGCTCGTCGTCACCTACGCGCGCCAGTTGCTCGCGTACACCACCTCGTACGCCTTCCTGTACGGCTACACGCAGTGGCTGGAGCAGGGCCGCGGACTCGACGCCTCCACCGCCGGACTCGCCCTGCTCCCGCTGTCGGCCGCCGCGCTCGTCACCGCCACGCTCACCGGACGCCGGGAGGCCGTCCGCGGCAAGCTGGTCGTCGGCTCCGTGCTGCAGATCGCGGGCTGTGCGGCCCTGCTGCCGGTCGGCTCCGGCAGCCCGGTCTGGCTGCTGCTCGCGGTCGGCGCGCTGCTCGGCATCCCGCAGGGCCTGCTCGGACTCGCCGGGCAGACCGCGCTGTACCGGCAGGCCGACCCGGAGCGGATCGGTTCCGCCGCCGGACTGCTGCGCACCTTCATGTACCTCGGCGCGCTGGGGGCCTCCGCCGCCACCGCGGCGTTCTACCCGCACCGCGCCGACACGGGCGGGCTGCACGGCCTGGCCCTGTTCATGCTCGCCGGCTCGGCACTGCTGCTGGCGATCACCCTGCCGGACCGCTCCCTGGCCCGGCTCACCCCCGAACCCCGTCAAGCCCCCCGAAAGGCCTGAGCCACCCCATGTCTCTGAGCACGCTCGACCCGCGCACCGCCCTTGTCGTCATCGACCTCCAGCAGGGCATCGTGGGCATGCCCACCCAGCCGCACACCGGCCCCGAGGTGGTGGCCCGCACGGTGGAGCTCGCCGACGCCTTCCGCGCCCAGGGCCTGCCCGTCGTCCTGGTCCGGGTCTCCTTCGCGGCCGACTTCGCCGACGCCGTCCCGGGCCGCACCGAGCGCCAGGCGCGCGGCCTCGCCTTCCCGGAGGGCTGGGACGCCGTCGTCGACGAACTCTCCGGCCACCCCGGCGACATCCGGGTCACCAAGCACAACTGGAGCGCCTTCCACGGCACCGACCTCGACGTCCAGCTGCGCCGCCGGGGCGTCACCCAGATCGTGCTGGCCGGCATCGCCACCAGCATCGGCGTGGAGTCCACCGCCCGCGACGCCTACGCGCACGGCTACCACGTGACGCTCGCCACGGACGCCATGGCCGACGGCGACGGCGAGGCGCACCGGGGCAGCGTCGAGCGGATCTTCCCCCGGCTCGGCGAGTCCGGCAGCACGGCCGAGGTCCTGGAGCTGCTCGCCAAGACCCACGGCTGAACCGGCCCCATCGCCGGGACCGGCTGCCGGGGCCGCCGCGGAAGGTGCCCGGGAAGCGTTCTGATGCGCCGCAGGGCGGCCGATGCGCTCGATGAGCCGTCGGCCGCCCTGCGGTGCGCTGGTGCTGAAGCGTCCTACGCGGACAGCTCCTTGCGGATGAGCGGCAGCCCCTCCGCCAGGGCCTGCCGCCAGTCCCGCAGCGGTTCCAGACCCACCTCGGCCCACCGGTCGTGCCCGAGGGCGCTGTAGGCCGGGCGGGGTGCCGGGCGGACGAACGCCTCGCTGGTGGTGGGGCGCACCCGCTCCGGGTCGGCACCGAGCAGGCGGAACACCTCCCGGGCCAGCTCGCACCAGGTGGCCGCACCGGAGTTGGTGCCGTGGAAGACGCCGTGCGCCCGGTCGTCCCGGCCCAGGCGGGGGCCGAGGTCGGCGATCCGGGCGGCCAGGTCGGCGCTCCAGGTGGGCTGGCCGCGCTGGTCGTCGACGACGTCGAGGGTGTCCCGGCGGGACTCCAGCTCGATCATGGTGCGCACGAAGTTCTTCCCGTGCGTGCCGTACAGCCAGGCGGTGCGGACGACCGCGCTGGCGCCCGGGAGTTCCGCCAGGACGGCCCGCTCGCCCGCGAGCTTGGTGCGCCCGTAGACGGTGCGCGGGGCCGTCGGATGGTCCTCGGGGTACGGGGCGGTGCGGGCCTCGCCGTCGAAGACGTAGTCCGTCGAGACGTGGACGAGGCGGGCGCCGTGCCGGGCGGCGGCGCGGGCCAGCAGGCGCGGGCCCTCGCCGTTGATCAGCAGCGCCCGCTCCTCGTCGGTCTCGGCGTCGTCGACGGCCGTGTACGCGGCGCAGTTGACCACCAGGTCGGGCCGGTGCGCGGCGAGCGCCGAGTCCACCGAGCCGGCACTGGTGATGTCGAGGTCGGCCCGGCCGAGGGCCACGGCCTCCTCACCCCGGCGGGCGAGTTCCTCGGTCACGTCGTGGCCGAGCATGCCGCCCGCTCCGGCGACGAGCCACTTCATCAGCGCTTCTCCTGCTCCTTGCGGGACTCCAGGGCGGCGCGCTCCTTGAGCGGCTCCCACCAGTCCCGGTTGTCGCGGTACCAGGCGACGGTGTCGGCGAGGCCGGAGGTGAAGTCGTGCTTGGGGGTGTAGCCCAGCTCGTCGTGGATCTTGCTCCAGTCGACGGAGTAGCGCCGGTCGTGGCCCTTGCGGTCGGCGACCCGGTCCACGCGCTCCCAGCCGGCGCCGCAGGCTTCCAGCAGCAGACCGGTGAGCTCCTTGTTGCTGAGCTCGGTGCCGCCGCCGATGTTGTAGACCTCGCCGGCCCGGCCGCCGGTGCGGACCAGGTCGATGCCCTGGCAGTGGTCCTCGACGTGCAGCCAGTCGCGGACGTTGCTGCCGTCGCCGTACAGGGGCACGTTCTTGCCGTCGAGCAGGTTGCTCACGAAGAGCGGGATGACCTTCTCGGGGAACTGGTGCGGCCCGTAGTTGTTGGAGCAGCGGGTGACGCGGACGTCCAGGCCGTGGGTGCGGTGGAAGGCCAGCGCGAGCAGGTCCGAGGAGGCCTTGGAGGCGGAGTACGGCGAGTTCGGCTGGAGCGGGTGGCTCTCGGGCCAGGAGCCGGTCTCGATGGAGCCGTAGACCTCGTCGGTGGAGACGTGCACGAACGGGCCGACGCCGTGGCGCAGGGCCGCGTCCAGGAGGGTCTGGGTGCCGACCACGTTGGTGCGGACGAACGCGCCGGCCCCGTCGATGGAGCGGTCGACGTGCGACTCGGCCGCGAAGTGCACGACCTGGTCGGCCTCGGCCATGAGCTTGTCGACCAGCTCGGCGTCGCAGATGTCGCCCTGCACGAAGGTCAGCCGGGGGTGCGACTCGGGCAGGTTCGTCAGGGTGCCCGCGTAGGTGAGCTTGTCCAGCACGGTGATGTGCGGCGCGTCGGGCGCGTCGGCGGCGAGCAGGCCGCGGACGTACGTGGAGCCGATGAAGCCGGCGGCGCCGGTGACGAGGAGATTCATGAACGGATCTGCACCTTGCTGTGGTCTCCGAGAACGAGGCGGTGGGCGCTGGGGGTGCCGGGTGCCGGGGTGACCTCGACGTGCCGGCCGATCAGCGAGGACTCGATCCTGCCCACCCCGTCGATGGAGGAGTCCCGCAGCACTATGGAGAACTCCAGCTCACTCTCGGTGATCCGGCAGTTCTCGGCGACCGACGTGAAAGGGCCCACGTACGAGTCGCTGACGACGGTCCCGGCGCCGATCACGACCGGGCCGACGATCCGGGAGCCGGTGACCCGCGCGCCCGCCTCGACGACCACGCGGCCGACGATCTGGCTGGCCTCGTCGACCTCGCCGTCGATGCGCGGCTCCTGGGACTCCAGGACGGTCCGGTTGACCTCCAGCATGTCGACGACGTTGCCGGTGTCCTTCCAGTAGCCCTTGATCACCGTGGAGCGCACGTCGGCACGCTGGTCGATGAGGTGCTGGATGGCGTGGGTGATCTCCAGCTCGCCGCGCCAGGACGGCTTGATGGCGCGGACGGCGTCGTGGATGGCCGGCGTGAAGAGGTACACACCGACCAGGGCGAGGTCGCTCTTGGGCTCCTGCGGCTTCTCCTCCAGCCCGACCACCTGGCCGTCGGCGTCCAGCTCGGCGACGCCGAAGGCGCGCGGGTTGGGCACGTGGGTGAGGAGGATCTGGGCGTCCGGGCGGGTCTCGCGGAACTCGTCGACCAGTCCGCTGATGCCGCCGACGATGAAGTTGTCGCCCAGGTACATGACGAAGTCGTCGTCGCCGAGGAACTCGCGGGCGATCAGCACCGCGTGGGCCAGGCCCAGCGGCTGGTCCTGGGGGATGTAGGTGACGTCCAGGCCGAACTTCGACCCGTCGCCCACCGCCTCCTCGATCTCGGCGGCGGTGTCGCCGACGATCATCCCGACCTCGGTGACGCCCGCGGCGGCCAGGGATTCGAGCCCGTAGAAGAGCACGGGTTTGTTCGCCACCGGTACGAGCTGTTTCGCCGATGTGTGGGTGATCGGCCGCAGCCGGGTTCCGGCACCGCCGGAGAGCACCAAAGCCTTCATTCGCTACACCTTATAGGTGAACATCTGATTGAGACGTTCTTCTGTTTTCCTGACTGGTTACGACAGTATGGCCTCGGTGCGGACGTCATGTGACCACGAGGTGCCCCGTAACGGCATCCCGCCCTGTTTGTCCACTGGTCAGGAGCCCTCCGCCGGCCAGGCTGCCGCCCGTTCCACCTCGGCCTCGATCTCGGCCCTGGAGCGGCCCTCGTCGCGGGCGTACTCGTTCACCGCGGTCAGTTCGTCCCGGGCCAGGTCGCGCCAGGCGCGCAGGGCCGTCTCGTAGGTCTCCGACTGGGCTCCGCCCGACTGCTGCCGGGCCGGTGGCCCGTAGGCGTCCCGCAGTTCGAGGACCTTCTCGTGGGCCGCGTCGGCCGCGCGGTGCTTCGCCACGAGCTCTTCGAAGGTGTGTGCCACGTCAAGGACATTAAGGAGAGTCGGGCCAGGCCGCCTGTCGAGAGCGGTGGAGGTCAGTCCGCCAGGACGAGATCCGCCCATACCTGCTTGCCGCCGCTGGCCGGCACGGTCCCCCAGGCGGTGGACACCGCCTCCACCAGGAGGATGCCGCGCCCGCCGGTGGCCTCCCAGCCGATGTTGGTGGGCTTCACCGGGCTGCGCGGCGAGGCGTCGGCGACGGCGACCCGCAGCCGGTGGTCGACCAGGGTCAGGTCGAGCCGGACGGGTCCGTCGGTGTGGATGAGGGCGTTGGTGACCAGCTCGGAGACGACCAGCAGGGCCACGTCCATGCCCTCGTCGGTCACGCCCCAGGAGCGCAGGGTGCGCCTGCTGAAGCGGCGAGCGTGCCGGGCCGCCTCGGGGACCCGCCACACGGTCCAGCTCTCCCGCAGCGGGCGGACGGCCATGCCGTCGTAGCGCATCAGCAGCAGGGCGACGTCGTCGGCACGGTGGGCGTTGCCGAGCAGGGCGTCGGCGACCAGACCGAGGTGGGCCGGGTCGGAGCCGGCGAGGTCGCGGGCGAAGCGCTCCATGCCGTCGTCGATGTCGGCGTCGGGGGACTCGACCAGGCCGTCGGTGGTGAGTGCGAGCACGGTGCCGGGGCGCAGGCTCAGCTGGGTCATCGGGAACTCGGTCCGGCCGAGCACGCCGAGCGGCGGGCCGCCCTCGGTCTCGGTGATCCGCGTGGTGCCGTCCGGGTGACGCAGCACGGGCGGCAGGTGTCCGGCGCGCACGCACCAGGCGGTGCCGTCCTCCATGTCGACGTCGACGTAGCAGCAGGTGGCGAAGAGGTCGCTCTCCATGTCCAGGAGCAGCCGGTTGGCGTGCGAGACGACCACGTCGGGGGTGTGCCCCTCGGCGGCGTAGGCGCGCAGGGCGGTGCGCATCTGGCCCATGAGGGCGGCGGCGCTCGCGTTGTGGCCCTGGACGTCGCCGATGACGAGGGCGACGTGGTTGTCGGTCAGCGGGATCACGTCGTACCAGTCGCCGCCGACCTCCAGGCCGCCCTCGCTGGTGGGCAGGTAGCGGGCGACGGCCTCGGCGCCGGGCAGCCCGGGCAGCCGGCGCGGCAGCAGGGCGCGCTGGAGCATCCCGACGAGTTCGTGCTCGGCGTCGAAGGCGTGGGCGCGCATCAGGGCCTCGCCGGCGAGCCCCGCGGAGGCGGTGAGCAGGGCGCGTTCGTCTGATCCGAAGTCGTGCGGGGCGTCCCAGCCGATCAGGCAGGCGCCGGCCATCCGGCCGCCGGCGGGCAGCGGAAGGACGGCGAGGCCGCCGGGACCGACCTCGGCGAGGGCGGGCTCCAGCGCGGCCCGGGCGGGCCAGATCTGGGCGCGGCCCTCGCGCAGGGCGGCGGCGAGGGTGGGCATGGCCCGCACCGGGGCGTCGGGCCACTCGCTGCGCCACTCGCTGCGCCACAGCTCGGGCCAGGACTCGGCCTCGGGCGGGTCGAGGACGGTGACGACCAGGCGGTCGTTCTCCAGTTCGGCCAGGGCGATCCGGTCGGCCTTGAGCGGCTCGCGCAGGGCGTTGACGACGGCCTGGCCGACGTCCCTGACCGTGCGGGCGGTGGCCAGGGCGGCGGCGAGCTGCTGCACGCGGGTCACGTCGGTGGCGTCCGAGCGGAGCGTGGAGGCGTCGGCGACGGTGCCGGCCAGCCGGGCCGGGCGTCCTTCGCCGCCGGGCACCAGCCGGCCGCGCAGCCGCAGCCACTTGGGCGGGCCGGACGGCTGGAGGATCCGGAACTCCAGCTCGCGGTCGCCGATGGACATGTGGTCGGCCTCGACGACGGACATCAGGGCGGGCAGGTCCTCGGGCAGGGTGCGGCCCAGCAGCGTCTCGACCTTGCCGTCGAACTCGTCCCGGCCCATCCGGAAGAGGTCGAGGATGCCGTCGCCGACCGCGATCCGGCCGGTATCCATGGCGAGGCTGAAGGCGCCTGCGGGCAGTTCGCCGGTGTCCGCCGCCGCCGGCAGCGGGGCGGGGAGGGCGATCGCCCGGGCCACCAGGTCCAGGCAGGCGCGGTCCTCGGGGCCGAACCCGTCGTCGCGCTCGCTGACGGCCACGAGGAGCCCGGCGCCGCCGGGCACCGGCAGGGCGGCCAGCCAGAACTCCTGGGACGGGGTCCGCCGTGCCTCGGGGCAGCCGGCCAGCTCGTCGGGGGCCAGCCAGAGGGGCCGCCCGGTGCCGTACGCCTCCGCCGCCGGGGACCGTCCGATCGCCGGGTAGGCGTCGCGCAGCCCGTACAGGGTGCGGGGCAGGCCCGCCGACTCGGCGAGGCGCAGCACGGCCCCGTCGTCGCCCGGGGTGTACACCCCGGCGAAGGCCGCGCCCGCGAACACCAGCGCCTGTTCGAGCACGCGGCGGAGCCGATCGGGTGCGCCGGGATCGCCAGTGAGTGTTTCGAGGGCGATTTCGGCGCGATCCGTTCTCGTTCCGCGTATCGCAGCACCCTCACTGACCACGCCGCCATTACAGCGCTTATGAGGCGTCTGCGCAGCCCCTGTGACCGTTCCGTGGAGGGCGGGGCGCCGACGCGCTCGAAACCCACCGAACATGTCTTGACCCGTGCGTTCCGCACAGGGATGTCGTGACGGACGTGACTGTCCGCGACCGTGCGACGCCTGGAAGTGTCGAGGCCGGCCCACGGAGGGGGACGCAGATGGACGGACGGTACGAGGTGTACGCGCTGACCGACGGACACTTCTACGACACGCCGGACCGGCTCGGTACCAACGGGCCGCGGGCGGAGCGGCTGTTCGCCACGGCGCGTCGCGCGGTGCCCGAGGGCTGGCACGCGGCGCGCTCCGGGGACTGGCTGACCATGACCCCGCTCGGCGCGGACGACGCGCCGCTGCCCTCGCCTGCCCAGGGCTGGAAGATCCACTCATCGGCCACCCGGGCGAACGCGGAGCGGATCGCGGAGATCGTGTGGGACTACTGCGTACCGCGCCGCATCCCGTTCAAGTTCGTCCCGGGACCGCACCTGCTGCACCTGCGCAACGCCAAGTACGCGGCCCGCGACACCAGTGGGAAGTTCGTCACGGTGTACCCGCCCGACGAGGACCGTCTGCAGGAGGTGCTGCGGGAGCTGGGCGCCCTCCTGGAGGGTTTCGAGGGACCGTACATACTGACCGACCTGCGCTGGAACGACGGACCGCTGTACGTCCGCTACGGCGCGTTCGCGCGCACGTACGTCGTCGACGAGCGCGGTGCGCTGGTGACGGCGGTGCGGGACGGCGCCGGCAAGCCGGTGCCGGACCGGCGGACGCCGGCCTTCCAGGTGCCGGAGTGGGTGACGCTGCCGGAGTTCCTGCGGCCGCAGCTGGCGGCACGGGAGGCCACGACGGTGGGCGAGCTGCCGTACCGGCTCGAGAAGGCGCTGCACTTCTCCAACGGCGGCGGGGTGTACGCCGGGACCGACACCCGGGACGGGCGGCGGGTGGTGCTGAAGGAGGGGCGGCCGCACGCGGGGCTGGCGGCCGACGGCGCCGACGCCGTCACCCGGCTGGGCAGGGAGAAGGCCGCTCTCGAGGCGGTGGCCGGCACCGGGGTGGTGCCCGAGGTCCGGGACTGGTTCACGCTGGGCGAGCACCGGTTCCTGGTGATGGACCTCCTCGAAGGCCGCCCGCTCAACGCCTTCTTCGCCGAACGGCATCCGCTGCTCACCGCGGATCCGGATCCCGGGGCGGTACGGGACTACACGGCCTGGGCGCTGCGCATCCACCGGAAGGTGGAGGAGGCCGTGGCGGCGGTGCACGCGCGCGGCATCGTCTTCAACGACCTGCACGTCTTCAACATCATGGTCGGGCCCGACGAGGAGTCGGTGTTCCTCATCGACTTCGAGGCGGCCGCCCCGGCCGGGGAGAACGGCCGTCAGGTCGTCGCCCATCCCGGCTTCTTCGCCCCGCCGGACCGCCGGGGCGCCGAGGTGGACAGGTACGCGCTGGCCTGTCTGCGCCTGGCCCTCTTCCTGCCCGTGACCACGCTGTTCGTCGTGGACCGCGGCAAGGCGGCCCATCTCGCGGACGTGATCGCCGGTCAGTTCCCGGACGTGCCGCGCGGGTTCCTGGACGAGGCGGTCGCGGAGATCACCCGGGGCGCCCCGGCCGCGCGTCCGGTCGTACCGGCGGAGTGGCCGCACAGCCGGGACTCGATGGCCAAGGCGATCCTCGCCTCCGCGACCCCCGGGCGCGACGACCGGCTCTTCCCCGGTGACATCGCCCAGTTCGGGGACGGCGGCGGCCTCGGCCTCGCGCACGGTGCCGCCGGGGTGCTGTACGCCCTGGACCGGGCCGGCGCCGGACGGTACGAGGAGGGCGAGCGCTGGCTGCTCGACCACACCGCGCCCCCGCCGCCCGGCACCCCGCTCGGCCTGTACGACGGTCTCGCGGGCGTCGCCCACGTCCTGGACCTGCTCGGCCACCGGCAACGCGCCCTGGACCTCGTCGACGGCGTTCTCCGGGAGAACTGGCGCAGCCTCTCCTCCGACCTGCACGGCGGCCTGGCCGGCCTGGGCCTGGTCCTGGACTCCCTCGCCGACGCGACCGGCGAGCGGGAGCTGCGCGCCCGCGCCGCCGAGGCCGCGGAGATCCTCGTACGACAGCTCGCCGAACCGCTCCCGGACACGCCCCGGCGCCGCGCGGGACTGCTGCGAGGCGCGTCCGGGCCCGCGCTGTTCCTGCTGCGGCGCCACGAACGGACCGGCGACGCCGCCCTGCTGGCTGCGGCCGGCCGGGCACTGCGCCGGGACCTGGACCGCTGTGTGGTGCAGAAGGGCGGGGGCCTGGAGGTCGACGAGGGGTGGCGCACGCTGCCCTACCTCGGCGACGGCAGCGTGGGGATCGGCATGGTGCTCGACGACTGGCTCGCCCACGGGACGGACGGGACCGGTGACTTCGAGCGCGCCCGGGACGCGATCCGCACCGCCGCCACCTCGCGTTTCTACGCCCAGCCGGGCCTCTTCCAGGGCCGCGCGGGCATGATCCTGCACCTCGCCCGCACCGGCGCCGACCCGCAGCGGCTCGCCGCGCAGATCGACGGACTCGGCTGGCTCGCGATGGCCTACCAGGGCCAGCTCGCCTTTCCCGGCCACCAGATGATGCGGCTCTCCATGGACCTCGCGACCGGAACCGCCGGGTGTCTGCTGGCGCTCACCGCCGCCCTCGACGGCGACCGCGCCGCCCACCTGCCGTTCCTCCCGCCGCCACCGGCGGCCCCCTGAACGCGGCTCCGCGCTTCGGCGGAGTCGTGACACAACCCCGTCCCCGATCACACCCGGGGGGCCGCTCGGTCCCCGGAAAGGACACGTTATGGCACTGCTCGACCTGCAGACGATGGAGTCCGAGGAAGGTCACGACGGCGGCGGCGCCAGCACGGTGAGCCTGCTGTCGTGCGTCTCGGCGGCGAGCGTTCTGCTCTGTCTCTGACTGCTCCGTCTCTGACCGGCACCACGAAACCGGCTCCGGGCGGCCCTCTCCTTCGGGAGGGGGTCGTCCGGGGCCTTCGCCGCTACGAGGACTGCCGCGATGACCCGACCCCCGCACCGCGATCCGATACGCACCGCCCTGCGCCACGCCGGGGCGCGCTGCGCCGCCCTGGGCCTGGTGAGCACGGCGGCCACGGCGGCGGGGCTGCTGCTGCCCGCGGTGCTGGGCCACGCCCTCGACCTGCTGCTGGCGGGCGCCCCGGCGACCGCGTGGGTGGCCCGGGCCGCCGGACTCGTGCTGCTGCTGGCGCTGCTGGACGGCTGTGCGGGCGTGCTCGCCGGGACCGTCGACGCACGGGTGACGGCCGGGCTGCGCAAGCGGGTCACCGGGCAGGTGCTGGCGCTGGGACCGCGTGCGTCGGCCCGGTTCGGCGCCGGGGACCTGGTCGGCCGGCTGGTCGGGAACGCGGCGCAGGCCGGGACCGGGCCCGCCGCCCTCGCCGCGCTGTTCGCCGCGCTGGCCGGTCCGGTCGGCGGGGTGGTCGCGCTCGGTCTCGTCGACCCGTGGCTCGCGGCCGTGTTCCTGGCCGGGGCACCCGTCCTCGCCCTGCTGCTGCGGGCGTTCACCCGGGACACCTCGGCGTGCGTCACCGAGTACCAGCGGGAGCAGGGCCGGATCGCGACGGCGCTGGCGGAGGCGGTCGAGGGCCACCGGACGATCGTGGCGGCCGGGCTCCAGACCCGGGAGGCGGAGCGCGTGCTGCGCCCGCTGCCGGATCTCGCCCGCGCCGGGCACCGCATGTGGCGGGTGCAGGGCCGGGCCGCCGCCCAGGCGGTCACCGTGGGTCCCCTCCTCCAGCTCGCCGTCGTGGCGGTGGCGGGCCTCCTGCTCTCCCGCCACCGGATCTCCGTCGGCGAACTGCTCGCCGCCTCCCGCTACGCCGTCCTCGCGACCGGCGTCGGCGTGCTGGTCGGCCGGCTCGCCGCCGCCACCCGGGCGCACGCCTCCGCGCGCCGCCTCGCCGAGGTGCTGACCCACCCCGCACCGGCCCACGGCAGCGACCGGCTCCCGCCCGGCCCCGGCCGCCTGGAACTGCGCGGAGCCACCGTCCACCGGGGCGGCCGCACGGTGCTGGACGGCGTGGACCTGACCGTCCCCGGCGGCACCGCCCTAGCCGTCGTCGGCCGCTCCGGCACCGGCAAGTCCCTGCTGGCCGCACTCGCCGGGCGGCTGGCCGACCCGGACGCGGGGGAGGTCCTGCTGGACGGCGTCCCGCTGGCCGCCCTCCGCCACGACGAGCTGCGCCGCGCCGTCACCCATGCCTTCGCCCGCCCGGCCCTCCTCGGTACGACCGTCGGGGACACCATCGCCTTCGGTCTCACCACCCCCTCCCCCGCCGACCTCCGCTCCGCCGCCCGCAAGGCGCAGGCGGACGCCTACATCCGCCGGCTCCCCGACGGCTGGGCGACCCGGCTGGCCGACGCCCCGCGCTCCGGCGGCGAGGCCCAGCGCCTCGGCCTCGCCCGCGCGTTCGCGCACCCCGGCCGGCTGCTGATCCTGGACGACGCCCTCTCCGGGCTGGACACCGTGACCGAACACCGCGTCGCCGCGGCCCTGCTGGCGCCGGGCCCGGGGCCGACCCGGCTGATCGTGGCGCACCGGGTCTCGACCGCGGCCCGTGCGGACACGGTGGCCTGGCTGGACGGCGGCCGGGTGCGGGCGGTGGGTCCCCATGCGGAGCTGTGGCGTGATCCGGAGTACCGGGCGGTGTTCGGTGCGCGGGCGGCCGAGGGAGCGGCACGGTGACCGCCTCGCCGCTCCGGGTGCGCCGGGCCGCATGGGCGCGCCTGGTGTGCTGGTCGCTGCTGGAGGCCGGGCAGACCTTTCTCCTCGGATACGCCCTGGCCCGCGCGCTCGACACCGGGTTCCTGGCCGGGAACACCCGGACCGGGCTGTGGTGGCTCGCCGTGGCCGCTGCCGGGGTGGCGGCCGGGGCGTACGGGACGCGGCGGGTGTACGGCGTGGTCGCCGACCTCGTCGAGCCGGTGCGGGACCGGCTGGTGGCGGGGGTGGTCGCGCGCGGGGTGCGGGAGGCGGACCGGGGATCACTGTCCCGGCTGACCCAGCAGGTGGAGATCGCCCGGGACACCCTCGCCGGACTGGTGCTGGTGTCCCGGTCGTTCGTCTTCACGGTCGCCGGCGCGCTCGCCGGGCTGTCCGCGCTCGCGCCGCCGCTGCTGCTGGTCGTGCTGCCCCCGCTGCTGGCCGGACTGGGACTGTTCGCGGCGACCCTGCGGCCGCTGGCCCGCCGGCAGGAGGCCTTCCTGGTCGCCGACGAGGCGCTCGCGGTGGAACTGGGGGAGGTGGGCCCGGGGTTGCGGGACATCACGGCGGCGGGGGCCGAGGAGGAGGTCGCCGCCCGGGTCGGGGAGCGGGTGGACGCGGAGTTCCGGGCCGCCCGGGCGCTGGCCCGCTGGAGCGCCGCACGGGTGGCGGCGCTCGCGGTCGGCGGCCAGCTGCCCCTGGTGCTGCTGCT
This sequence comes from Streptomyces sp. NPDC013157, assembly GCF_042899865.1. Taxonomy (NCBI): domain Bacteria; kingdom Bacillati; phylum Actinomycetota; class Actinomycetes; order Kitasatosporales; family Streptomycetaceae; genus Streptomyces; species Streptomyces sp. NPDC013157. The sequence goes on from NZ_JBIBAK010000002.1 coordinate 801,094, forward strand.
CGCCGCCGCGCCCTGGCTGCTCGCCCACGGTGTGACCGCGGGTGCCCTGGTCGGCGCGCTCGCCTACGTCACCCAGTCCCTGCTCCCCGCCCTGCAGAACCTCGTGCACGGCCTGGGCACCGGCGGGGCGCGCCTCACCGTCGTCCTGCGCAGACTGCGTCCGCCCGCGGACACCGAAGCGCCCCCGATGCCCGCAGGCGAAGCGGACGCCGGCGCCCCCGCTCTCGCCCTCTCCGCCGTCACCTTCGCCTACGGCCCGGCGAGCACCCCCGTCCTCGACGCACTCGACCTCGAGGTCCCGCACGGCGGTCACCTCGCCGTCGTGGGTCCGAGCGGGATCGGCAAATCGACGCTGGCCGCGGTGGCCGCCGGGCTGCTGAACCCGGAACACGGCACGGTCCGGGTGTGCGGCCACCCCGTGCCGGGGGCGCGGGCGGCGGCGCTGCGGGTGCTGATCCCGCAGGAGGCGTACGTCTGCACGGGCACCCTCGCCGAGAACCTCGGGCTGCTGCGCCCGGCCCCCGTACCGGGACCGGAACTGCTGGCCGCCGCCGAGGCGGTCGGACTCAGCCCGCTCCTCGAACGACTGGGCGGTCCGGACGCCCCGGTGCGTCCTGCGGCGCTGTCCGCCGGCGAGCGGCAGCTGATCGCGCTGACCCGCGCCTACCTCTCCCCCGCGCCGCTCGCCCTCCTCGACGAGGCCACCTGCCATCTCGACGCGGAGGCCGAGGCCCGCGCCGAGCACGCGTTCGCCACGCGGCCCGGCGGCACCCTGGTGGTCGTCGCACACCGCATCGACTCGGCCCGCCGCGCCGGGCGGATCCTGGTGCTGGACGGGCCCCGCACGGCCTTCGGCACCCACGAGGACCTGCTGCGCTCCTGCGCGCTGTACCGGGACCTGGCTGCCTCGTCACACCCGTCCGTCCCCCGGTGAGACCGGCGCCGCCACCGTCCGCGCCCGACGGGGCCGGCCGGCGCCGTCACAGCCATCCCTCGCCCTGCGAGATCCGGATCGCGTCGACGCGGTTGCGGGCTCCGGTCTTGCGGGTGATCGCCGCCATGTAGTTGCGCACGGTCCCGTGCGACAGGTGCAGGCTGCCGGCGATCTCCGCGATGGAGGCCCCGCCGGCCGCCAGCTCCAGCACGCTCAGCTCACGCCTGGTGAGCGGGATCTCCGCGGCCCGCAGGAAGCCGAAGCCCAGCGAATCGTCGGCGAAACGTTCCCCCTCGGCGGCGCGCCGGATCGCCTGCACCAGCCGTTCCGGCGCGCCCGCCTTGTCGACATAGCCGAGCGCCCCCGCCTCGGCCGCCCGTTTCAGCAGCCCCGGCCGGTTCGCACCGGCAAGTACGACCAGCCTCGGCGCGGGCGCACCGGGCTCGGCCGGGCGCAGGTCGGCCAGCGGCGGCACGCCGTGGGTGCCGGAGCTGTCGAGGTCCGCCGCGCACACGTCCGGCCGCACCGTCCGAACCCGCCCCCGCGCGCTGTGCCACGGCGTGTCGTCCACGCGGAGACCCGGATCCCGGCGTAACCACTCCGCCAGGACCGATCTCACCAGAGACACGTCGTGCACCAGAAGTACCCGGATCACCGCCGCCCCCTCAGCCAGACATACGTCGGTTCTTCCGTTCAAGGTGTGGAACGCGTGCCCCATTGTTGGCGCCGTCCACCCTTCATGGGCGCGAAGATCCGGCCATCAGGGTGCGCGGGGGCGCACGCCCGGCGCTCGTACCCCGCCGCGCGCTTCGACTGCGGGGGAATGTGCGGGGGCGAACGGGGTACGCCGGGCCGCCCCGGTGCGGGGGTCCACGCCGCTCTCGCCGTGCGCCGGTCGCCGCCAGGAGGGAGCCTTGATCCCGAGGACGCGACGCGCGGCCGGACGAGGAGGTGGTCGGGCGTGTCCGACGGGATGGGGGCGCCTCCGGCGGGGGCGGAGCCGGACGTCCGGGTGCCGGCGCCCGACGGCACCCGGTCCGGCCTGCCGCTGTTGTCGCTGGCGCTGGCCTCGATGATGGAGGAGGTCCAGGCGCACTCCGGCGCGGTCTATCTGCTCGCCTCCGACGAGCCGGTTCTGGAGATGGCGGTGACGGCGGGGCTGCCCCGGGCCTTCGCGGCGCCCTGGGAGCGGGTCGGGCTGAGCGCGCCGATCCCGGTCGCGGACGCGGCGCGCGAACGGCGGCTGGTGTGGGTGGGCGGCGAGGAGGACATGGCCCGTCGGTACCCGCGCATCGCGATGGTGCTGCCGTACCCGTTCGCGCTGGCCGCGCTGCCCGTGGCGACGCCGGACACCGTGTACGGGGCGGTGTACGTGACCTGGCCCGGCGCCCATCCGACGGTGCTGTCCGACCGGGAGCGGGAGTCGCTGACCTCGGCGTGCGACCGGCTGGCGGTACGGCTGGAGCGGGTCGCCCGGAAGAACCGTCCGCTGCGCGCCGAACCGGATCTGCTGGCGGCACCGCCGTCGGGGGTGGCGGGCACGCTGGGCACGGTGGAGGCGGCGCGGATGGTGGGGCGGCTGCCGTACGGACTCGCCTCGCTCGACCTGCACGGGCGGGTGGCCTTCGCCAACGCGGCGGCGGCCGAACTGCTCGGTGTGCCGGTCGACGATCTGCTGGGCACCCAGCCGTGGGTGTCGGTGCCGTGGCTGAACGACCCGATGTACGAGGACCGCTACCGGGCGGCGCTGATCAGCCAGCATGTGACGTCGTTCGTGGCGCTGCGGCCGCCGGGCGACTGGCTGTCGTTCCGGATGTATCCGAGCACGACCGGGCTGACCACCCGGATCAGCCGGGCGCGGGCGGTCGCCGAGATGGTGGGGGCGGCTCCGCGCGCGGACGCGACGCCCGCGCACCGGCTGGTCACCATCTCGCAGGTGCTGAGCCTGGCCGGGGCGCTGACCGAAGCGGTCGGGGTGCAGGACGTGGTGCAGCTGGTGGCGGACGAGGTCGCCCCGTCCGTGGGCAGCCAGGCCGTGGTGGTCCTCGGCCCGCGGGGCGGGCGGCTGCACGTGCTGGGGCACCGCGGGTACGAGGACCCGCGGACCGTGGAGCGCTTCGACGGCCTCCCGCTGGCAGAACGCACGCCCGGCACCCATGCCCTGAACAGCGGCGTACCGGCGTTCTTCGAGTCGAGGCAGCAGCTGGAACGGCTGTATCCGGACCTGGAGGAGTCCCCGGAGGGGTTCGCCGCCTGGGCGTATCTGCCGCTGATCGCTTCGGGCCGCCCGGTGGGCACCTGCGTTCTCGCCTACGCCGAGCCGCACGCCTTCCCGGCCGACGAGCGTGCCGTGCTCACCAGCCTCGGCGGGATGATCGCGCAGGCGTTGGAGCGGGCCCTGCTCTACGACGCGAAGAACCAGCTGGCGCACGGTCTGCAGGCGGCCCTGCTGCCGCGCTCGCTGGCCCCGCCGGCCGGCATCGAGGCGGCCGCCCGCTATCTGCCGGCCATGCACGGCATGGAGATCGGCGGCGACTTCTACGACCTGGTGCCCACCCGCCCGCTGGCGGCGGCGGTGATCGGGGACGTGCAGGGGCACAACGTGACGGCGGCCGGGCTGATGGGCCAGATCCGCACCGGCGTACGGGCCTTCACGAGCGTCGGACAGGCACCGGAGGAGGTGATGTGCAGCACCAACCGGCTGCTGATCGACTCCGGCGCCGAGCTGTTCGCGAGCTGTCTGTACCTGCGGCTGGACCCGGAGCGCGGGCGCGCGGTGATGGCCCGGGCGGGGCATCCGCCGCCCCTGCTGAGACGTCCGGACGGGCGGGTACGGGTCCTCGACCTGGCCGGGGGTCCGCTGCTGGGCATCGACGCGGAGGCGACGTACCCGACGACCGAGGTGTCGCTCGCGCCGGGCTCGGTGCTCGCCCTCTACACCGACGGGCTGGTCGAATCCCCCGGCGTGGACATCGAGGACGCCCTGGTCGACCTGGGGGAACTGCTCTCTGAGAACGGCGACCAGCCCCTGGACAAGCTCGCCGACACGCTCGTGCGGCACAGTGCGGCGGCGCAGGAGCGTGTCGACGATGTCGCGGTGCTGTTGCTGCGGGCCGAGCCCGACGGCTGACACCTGACGACGGTGGACGATCCGGCCCTCCCGCCGGAGGGCCGGATCGTCCACCGTCGGCGGGGAACCGCCGGCCGGCCGTGCGACGGTTCAGTGCAACGGATCAGTTGGACGACGAGGTGTTGTCCGCGCCGGTGCCGGACTGGTCGCCGGTGCCCGTCTCGTCACCCGTGCCGGACTGGTCGCCGGTACCGGTCGCGTCGCCGGTGCCGCTCTGGTCGCCGGCCGTCGCGGACGGGTCGGCGGTGCCGCCGATCTGGTCGCCGCCGGCCTGGTCGCCGGCGCCGTTCTGGTCACCGGCGGTGGCGGACGGGTCGGCCGTGGCACTGGCGTCGCCGGCACCCGCGCCCGCGCCCCCGTCGCCTAGGGTCGCGCCGGTCGCCTGGAGGGCGGCGGTCACCGGCTGGAAGAACGTCTCGCCGCCGGAGGTGCAGTCGCCGCTGCCGCCGGAGGTCATGCCGACCGCGCCGCCGTCCTGGGTGAACAGCGAGCCGCCGCTGTCGCCGGCCTCGGCGCAGACGTTGGTCTGGATGAGACCGGTGACGGTGTCGACACCGTTGGGGTCGGTCTCGCTCTGGAAGTTGACGGTGGCGTCGAGGCCGGTGACCTGACCGTCGTGCAGCCCGGTGGTGGAGCCCATCCGGAACACGGTCTCGCCGACGGTGGCGTCGACGGCCTGGTTGATGGCGACGGTCTGGCCGTTGCCTATGTTGACCTCGCTCGGCGCCTGGGTGGTGGCGTCGTTGTACTTGACGAGCGAGAAGTCGCCGTTGCCGGGGAACTGGGCCTGGTCCACGGTGGCGATGGGCTGGCCCGTCTCGGAGTCGGACCAGTCCTTGGCCGCGACCCCGCAGTGACCGGCCGTCAGGAAGGCGGGGCTGCCGTCCGAGGCGGTGACGTTGAAGCCGAGGGAGCAGCGGACGGTGCCGTCCTGCACCTGAGAGAAGATCGCGTCGCCGCCGGAGACGAGGGTCTTGAAGGTGCCCGACGACTTCTTGAGGGTCGCCATGTTCGAGCCGAGGCTCTGGACCGTCGACTGCAGCGTGTCCCACTTGGACCCGGTGACGGTGGAGTCGGCCGTGACCACGACCTTGTTGGTCTTCGGGTCGACGGCCCAGGCGGTGCCCGGGATGGTCGCCTTGGTCTTCAGGGTCTGGGCGACGGCCGCCAGTTCGGAGTTGCTGTTCTGCACCTGGCGGACGACCGCGCCGGCCTTCTCGGCCTGGACGACGATGTTGTTGTCGCCGCTGATGACGTTGACGACGAGCTGCTGCTTGCCGCTGTCGTAGTAGGACCCGGCGAAGGCCTGGCCGAGCAGGTCCTGGAGCTGTGAGGCAAGGTCGGAGGCGTCGGACGCCGACTTGAGCGTCTTGGGAGCGGTGGCCGTGGCGCCGGAGGCGTTGTCCTGGGACGCGTTGGCCATCGGCAGCAGGAACGCCGCGGCTCCGAGCGCCGCGACACCGCCCACCGCGATCGCGGCCTTGCGCTTCGGAATTCGCTTGTGACTCAAACTTCTCGACCTCCAAGGGACGGAGTGTCTGCCGTTGCGGGGCAGTCGTTCGTGAGCGGCGCCTGGATGGCCATAGGTACGGGCGGGTCACGTGGTGCGTTCAATTCCGTTTCCCAACTTCCTTGACCCGGTGCTGAATCGGCCATGGCGCGCCCGTGGTGAACCAGGTCCGCGTACCGGGCCGCCGGGCCGGGAACAATCCCCCATATGACGATCACCACCGCCGAAGCCGACAAGATCCTCTCCGCCAACTTCGCCCCCTGGGTGCTCGACCTCGGGCTGGCCGTCGAGGCGCTTGGCGAGGACCGGGCGACGCTGCGTCTGCCCTGGTCGGACCGGTTGTCCCGGGAGGGCGGCGGGCTGTCGGGGCAGGCGCTGATGGCGGCGGCCGACACGGCGACGGTGATCGCGGTCTCGGCGGCCCGGGGCGGCTTCGTGCCGATGACGACGGTGCAGCAGTCGACCTCGTTCCAGCGTGCGGTGACCGGTTCGGATGTCCTGATCGAAGCGGTGCTGACCAGACTGGGCCGCCGGATGGCGTTCGCCGACATCACGATGAGCGATCAGAGGTCGGGGGCGCTCGCGGCCCGGGCCAGCACGGTCTACGCGCTTCTGGGCTGACCCCGCGCGTCTCCGCAGCGACGAACCGACACCGTCAGCAACCGGTCACCAACGTTCTGTTGCGATCACGGACCGGAATCCTTGCTTCAGGGAATCTGCACATCCACCACCCAAGCGGGTCACGGGAAGCGGCGGATCTGCACAACCGCACGCCCCCTGCCGCGCCCTTGGCCCGGAGTGCCGGATTCGCCGCCGGGTGGGCAAGCCGTGCGGCCGGGGCGAAGTCGTGCGCCTTGTGAAGGAGTCGCCGACAAGCGGTGCGCGAGCCTGCACGGTTGCGCCCTTGTGGAGCTCAAGTTCCCAGGTGAGGAGCCTGGTTGATTGGAAGCCCGGACCGCGGGCGTGCTTTGATCCATCGCACCGCGGGAGCCGCGAAGGGCTTCCGGAAACGGGCGCCCGGCGCTCGCGGTCGCGGCCGTCCGCTCGTCCCCCCAAGGGCCGTGTTCGTCCCTGAAGGGCGTCGGGGGGCCGCTCTCCCCCTTGTGAATATCCATATGAAGGGAAGTTCCATCATGAACTCCACCCCCCAGGTTGAGACCGTCGAGATCTCCGACGCCGAGCTCGACAACGTCTCCGGCGGCCTGTCCCTGAACGCCGTCGGCACCGTCACCGGCCTGGTGGACAGCGTTGCCCCGGTTTCCGGCCTGGTCAACACGGTCGTCGGCACCGTCGAGGGCGTCACCGGCCTGAACACGCAGCCGGTCACCAACCTGGTCGCCGGTCTCTGATCGCACCTCGTTGCCGCTGAGTCCCGGAGCCGGATCCCGGCCCCGGGGCTCTCGGGTGTCCCGAAACACCCCCGTTCCGAAACACCCTCTTCACCAGTGCCTCTCCCCTAGGTGAGGGAAGTTCCGTGCAGTTCCGCCAACAGGCCCTCGCCAAGCTCCAGTCACCGGAGGAGCTCGATCTCCCGGTGCGTTTCGCCCGCCCGCAGGGCTGGCTCGCGCTGTCCGTCTCGGTCGTCGTGATGGCGGCGGCCTCGGTGTGGGCGGTGACCGGTTCGGTCGCCTCCACGGTGAGCGCGCAGGCCATCCTCACCCACGGGCAGGGCAGTTACATCCTGCAGAGCCCGGTCGCCGGGCAGGTCACGGCGGTCCTCGCCGAGCAGGGCGAGCGGCTGCCGGCGAACTCCCCCGTCCTGAAGGTGCACACGAGCCAGGGCGACTCGGTCGTGCGCACGGTCGCCGCGGGCCGGATCAGCGCGCTCGCCGCGACCATCGGGCAGATCATCCAGACCGGTGCGAACGTCGCCGCCGTGGAGAAGGTCGCCCACGCCTCGGACCCGCTGTACGCCACGGTCTACGTCCCCGCCGAGAACGCCTCCTCCATCCCCGCGAACGCCCCGGTCGACCTGACCGTGTCGTCGGTGTCGACACAGGAGTACGGCGTGCTGCGCGGCCACGTGAAGTCGGTGGACCGCGCCGCCCAGTCGGCGCAGTCGATCGCGGCGTTCCTCGGCGACAGCCAGCTCGGCGACCAGTTCACCAAGAAGGGCCGCCCGGTGGCCGTACTGGTCCGGCTGGACCCGTCGCGGAGGACGAAGAGCGGCTACAAGTGGTCCTCGGCCGACGGGCCGCCGTTCCGGCTCGACTCCATGACCCTGGCCTCGGGCTCGATCCGGCTGGCCGACCAGCATCCCGTCGATTGGCTGCTCCCGTGACCACCGCCCAGGAGACCCGCGGCCGCCGGCGCGCCGCGCCGCCCAAGCGCCCGGTTCCCAAGGGCCGCGGCCGGACGGTCCGCACGCCCACCGTGCTCCAGATGGAGGCCGTCGAGTGCGGCGCCGCCTCCCTCTCCATGGTCCTCGGCCACTACGGCCGGCACGTCCCGCTGGAGGAACTGCGCATCGCCTGCGGTGTCTCCCGCGACGGTTCGCGCGCCAGCAACCTGCTGAAGGCGGCCCGCAGTTACGGCCTCACCGCCAAGGGCATGCAGATGGACCTGGCCGCCCTCGCCGACGTGCAGGGGCCGGCGATCCTGTTCTGGGAGTTCAACCACTACGTCGTCTACGACGGCATGGGCCGCCGCTTCGGCCGCCGGGGCGTCTACATCAACGACCCCGCCAAGGGCCGCCGGTTCGTGCCCATGGAGGAGTTCGACGGCAGCTTCACCGGTGTCGTGCTGGTGGTGGAGCCGGGCGACGGCTTCGAGAAGGGCGGCCGGCGTCCCGGCGTCCTCGGCGCGATGCCGGCCCGGCTGCGCGGCACCGCCGGCACCATGCCGGCCGCGGTCCTGGCCAGCCTGCTCCTGGTGGTCGTGGGCGCGGCGGTGCCCGCGCTCAGCCGCCAGTACATCGACCTGTTCCTCATCGGCGGCCAGACCTCGCTGCTCACCGTGCTGTTCGCCGCGATGGGCACCTGCGTCCTGCTCACCCTGGTCCTGACCTGGCTGCAACAGGCGAACCTGCTGCACGGCCGGATCGTCTCCTCCACCCTGACCAGCGCCCGCTTCCTGCGCCACCTGCTGCGCCTCCCGGTGACCTTCTTCGCCCAGCGCAGCCCGGCCGACCTGGTGCAGCGGCTCCAGTCCAACGACCAGGTGGCCGAGACACTGGCCCGCGACCTCGCTGCGGCCGGCGTGGACGCCGTGGTCGTGGTCCTCTACGCCGTGCTCCTCTACACCTACGACGTCCAGCTCACCTTCCTCGGCGTCGGCGTGGCCCTGCTGAACATCGTGGCGATGCGGCTCGTCGTACGGCTGCGCGCGACCCGGACCGCGAAGCTGCGCGCGGACACCGCCCGGCTCACCAACACCTCGTACACCGGCCTCCAGCTGATCGAGACGATGAAGGCGACCGGCGGCGAGGACGGCTACTTCCGCAGGTGGGCCGGGCAGCACGCGAGCACGCTGGAGGAGCAGCAGCGGCTCGGGGTGCCGAGCGCCTGGCTCGGGGTGGTGGCCCCGACGCTCGCCACCGTCAACAGCGCGCTGATCCTGTGGATCGGCGGCATGCGGGCGGTCGAAGGGGGGATCTCGGTCGGCCTCCTTGTCGCCTTCCAGTCCCTGGTCACCCGGTTCACCGCCCCGCTGACCCGGCTCAACGGCGTGGCGGGCCGCATCCAGGACTTCGCGGCCGACGTGGCCCGCCTCAAGGACGTGGAGAACTTCCAGGCGGACCCGGTGTACGCCCGCCCCAGCGCCGCCGACTCCACCCGGCGGCTGCAGGGCCATGTCGAGCTGGAGAACATCAGCTTCGGCTACAGCCCGCTGGACAAGCCCCTGCTCACCGGCTTCGACCTGACCGTCGGCCCCGGCCGCCAGGTGGCCCTGGTGGGCGGCTCGGGCAGCGGCAAGTCCACCGTCTCCCGGCTGATCTCGGGCCTGTACGCCCCCTGGGAAGGCGTGATCCGCATCGACGGGCAGCGCCTGGAGGACATCCCGCGCGGTGCCCTGGCCGCCTCCGTCTCCTTCGTCGACCAGGACGTCTTCCTCTTCGAGGGCTCGGTGCGCGACAACGTGGCGCTGTGGGACCCGTCGATCCCGGACGAGGCCGTGGAGGAGGCGCTGCGGGACGCGGCGCTGTACGACGTGGTGACGCGCCGGCCCGGCGGCATCCACAGCAGGGTCGAGCAGGACGGCCGCAACTTCTCCGGCGGCCAGCGCCAACGTCTGGAGATCGCCCGGGCGTTGGTGCGCCGGCCGAGCATCCTCGTCCTCGACGAGGTGACCAGCGCCCTGGACGCCGAGACCGAGCTGATCGTCATGGACAACCTGCGCCGCCGCGGCTGTGCCTGTGTCGTCATCGCGCACCGGCTGAGCACGGTCCGCGACAGCGACGAGATCGTCGTGCTCCAGCACGGCACGGTCGTGGAGCGCGGGCGGCACGACGAGCTGGTGGCACACGGCGGGGCGTACGCCGCGCTGGTCAGGGAGCGATGAGATGACGACCGTGGACCAAGGCGACCTCGTGCTCGGCGCGTTCGGATCACTGGGCGCCCGGATCGACTGCGCCGGCTTCAACCGCCTCGACCTCGAAGGCCCACAGGTGCTGTGGCTGGTGGCGTCCGGCGCCCTGGACCTGTTCGCGGTGGACGCCGGACAGCAGGGCCACTGGCACCACCTGGGCCGCCTGGAGGCGGGCTCGCTCCTGCTCGGCCCGGTCGCGGGGCCCCAGCACACCCTGGTGGCCCGCCCGTTGCGCGACTGCGTCGTGCACCGCATCGGCCTGCGCGAGCTGTACCAGCCCTCCGACACCCAGACCTGGTCCTACGACGAGTACGGCAACCCCCAGTACGTCCCGCCGGCCACCAGCCCCCTGGAGTACGCCCTCGCGCTCGGCGTCGGCCGCGGCCTGTCCATCCTCTTCCAGGCCCCGATGACCGCCAGCGAGCGCGCCGCGGCCCCCACCGACGACGACGTCTTCTGGATGCAGGTGCCGCCGGGCAGCGTGCAGTACGGCTCGCTGTACGGTGCGGAGGCGGCCGCCGACCTGCTGACGGACCCCGCACTGTGGCAGAGCATGGTCGACCAGCAGTACCGGCTGCTGACCACCCTCGACCGGTGGATCGAGCAGCTGGAGCGCACCCACGAGACGCGTACGGCGGCCGGTATCAAGGCCGGTGAGGCGGTCCGCGCCCAGGCCGACCACACCCTCCTCGCCTCCATCGGCAAGGCGGCCAAGCGCACCACGGCCGCCGACGCCGACGCCTCCTACGCGGCCTGCAGACTGGTCGCCGAGGCCGCGGGCATCACCCTCGCGGAGCCCGCGCAGAGCGGCACCGAGAGCGACCGCATCGACCCCGTCGAACGGGTGGCCCTCGCCTCCCGGGTCCGTACCCGGGCGGTACGTCTGGACGGCCGCTGGTGGCACGACAACGTCGGCCCGCTGGTCGGACACCGCGCCCTGTCCGGCGCGCCGGTCGCGCTGCTGTGGCGGCGGGGCGGCTATGTGGCCGTCCATCCGGCGACCGGCCGCGAGACCCCGATCGAAAAGGCGAACGCGGCGGAGTTCGAGCCGCGCGCGGTGATGTTCTACCGGCCGCTGCCCGACAAGGCGCTCAGCCCGCTCGGCCTGCTCCGCTTCAGCCTGCACGGCACCCGCGGCGACCTCGGCAGCCTGCTCCTCGCCGGTCTGGTCACGGTGGCCATCGGCGCCCTGGTGCCGATCGCCACCGGAAAGGTGCTCGGCGACTACGTTCCCAAGGCCCAGACGAACCTGATCGTGCAGGTCTGCCTGGCGGTGATCGTCAGCGCCGTGGTGTCCGCCGCGTTCACGCTCCTGGAGAACCTCACCATCCTCCGCCTGGAGGGCCGTATCGAGGCGACCCTCCAACCGGCCGTCTGGGACCGCCTGCTGCGGCTGCCGACCAAGTTCTTCACCCAGCGCTCGACCGGGGAGCTGGCCAGCGCGGCGATGGGCGTGAGCGCGATGCGCCGGCTGCTGGCGGGCATCGGTCCGGTGGTCGCCCAGTCGGTGACCGTCGGGGTGATGAACCTGGGTCTGCTGTTCTGGTACAGCGTGCCGATGGCGCTGGCGGCCCTTGCCATGCTGGTGGTCATCGCCGCGCTGTTCCTCGGGCTCGGACTGTGGCAGGTGCGCTGGCAGCGCCGGCTCGTGGTGCTCGGCAACAAGCTGAACAACCAGGCCTTCCAGACGCTGCGGGGCCTGCCGAAGCTGCGGGTGGCGGCGGCCGAGAACTACGCGTACGCGGCCTGGGCGGGCGAGTTCGCGCGCAGCCGGGAGCTCCAGCAGAAGGTGGGCCGGATCAAGAACCTCACCACGGTGCTGGGCTCGGTCTACCTCCCGGTCTGCACCCTGCTGATGTTCATGCTCCTCGCGGGCCCGGCGCGGGGGGCGATGGACGCAGCGGCCTTCCTCACCTTCAACACGTCGGTGACGATGCTGCTCACCTCGGTCACCCAGCTGACCGGTTCCTTCGTGTCGGCGGTGGCCGCGCTCCCCCTCTTCGAGGAGATCAAGCCGGTCCTGGAGGCCGCCCCCGAGGTCCGCACCGCCAGCACCCGCCCGGGCCCGCTGTCCGGCGCCGTCGAGGCCCGCCGCCTCTCCTTCCGGTACACGGACGACGGTCCCCTGGTCCTGGACGACGTCTCCTTCGCCATCCGCCCGGGCGAGTTCGTGGCGGTCGTCGGCCCCAGCGGCTGCGGAAAGTCGACGCTGCTGCGGCTGCTCATCGGCTTCGACAAGCCGGTCTCGGGAAGCGTGCTGTACGACGGACAGGACCTGGGCGCCCTCGACCAGTCGGCGGTCCGCCGCCAGTGCGGGGTGGTGCTCCAGCACGCCCAGCCGTTCAGCGGCTCGATCCTGGACGTCATCTGCGGCACCGAGCCGTACACCCCCGAGGAGGCGATGGCGGCGGCCGAGATGGCGGGGCTCGCGGAGGACATCAAGCGGATGCCGATGGGGCTGCACACGATCGTCGCCGGGAGCGGCGCGATCTCGGGCGGCCAGCGGCAGCGGCTGATGATCGCCCAGGCGCTGATCCGGCGGCCCCGCATCCTGTTCTTCGACGAGGCGACCAGCGCCCTGGACAACGACACCCAGCGCACGGTCATCGAGAGCACCCGCGCGCTGAACGCCACCCGGATCGTCATCGCCCACCGGCTGTCCACGGTTCTGGACGCCGACCGGGTGATCGTGATGGAGGACGGCAAGGTCGCCCAGCAGGGCCCGCCGGCCCAGTTGCTCGCCGACACGGGTGGGCGGCTGCACGAGCTGGTGCGGCGGCAGCTCGCCTGACGGGTCAGGCCCCGGGGATGGGGGCGCCGGAGGGCAGGCCGGCGTCGAGATAGCCCTGGTAGTACTCCTTCCAGGGCGCGGTGACACCGGCGTGCGGGCCCTGGAAACGCTCTCCGCCGGCCTTGGCGTCGAGGGCGGCGAGGCAGACCTCCCAGCCGGCGCTGTTGCGGGCGGCGGTGTTCTCCTCGCCCAGGACGTGGGTGAGGGTGAAGCGGGTCCGGTCGGGCCCGGCGTCCTCCAGGTCGAAGCGGATCTCGTCGCCGCCCCAGTCGAAGGTCAGGTTCCGGGGCGGGTCGACGGCGAGCACGGTGCCTTGCGACTCGGGCATGTTCGGGTCGCCGGTGAACGTGACGGCGCCGCCGGGGCGCAGGTCGAACTCGGCGCGGGAGGGGAACCACGCGGCGAGTTCGTCGGGGTCGGTGACGAAGTGCCAGACGCGGTCGACGGGGTGGCCGTAGAGGCGGGTGAACCGGACCGCGGGGCGGCCGTCGTCGAGGGTGACGTAGGTGCCGGTGAGTTCGGCGGGCATCGGGATCAGTCCTTCGGGCAGGGGGGTTCCGGGTCGTCCGCCGGTTCTGGGTCGTCCGCCGTCTCGTCCAGGCGGCGGCCCAGCTGGTCCAGGCTGCGGTTCCACAACCGGCGGTACGGAGCCAGCCAGGCGTCGAGCTCGGCGATCGGGGCCGGGTCGAGGGCGTAGACGCGGCGCTGCGCGTCCTGCCGTACCCGGACCAGGCCTGCCTCCCGCAGCACCTTGAGGTGCTTGGAGGTGCTCGGCTGGCTGAGGCCGCATGCCTCCACGATCTCGCCGACGGGGCGTGGGCGGGTGAGGAGGAGGCCGACCATGGCGCGTCGGTGAGGGTCGGCCAGGGCGGTCCAGAGGGTGTCGGCGGACATGGTTTCAATATGCCTGCACGGTTATATTCCCGTCAAGGAATGGACGAGGGGGCCCGGCCCAGCGAAACGTTGCCGTTTCGCTGAAAGTGGTCTAGGCTTGATGTGTACGAAACCGTTTCGTTCGTGGAGCTGTAGGTGCCGTGGCAGTGAAGCGGATTCTTGGTAAATCCCGAACGACTTCCCTGGAGTGGTTCCCGCATGTCTGAGAAGACCCTGACCGACGACGTCAGCGTCGGTACCGAGGAGGCGCCGCCGGCCGCCTCCTCCAAGCGGTGGTGGATCCTCGCGGTCATCGCCGTCGCCCAGTTGATGGTGGTGCTCGACGCCACCATCGTGAACATCGCCCTCCCCTCCGCCCAGGCCGACCTCGGGTTCTCCGACGGCAACCGGCAGTGGATCGTCACCGCGTACGCCCTCAGCTTCGCGTCCCTGCTGCTGCTCGGCGGCCGGATCGCCGACCTGTTCGGCCGCAAGACCGCCTTCCTCATAGGCGTCGTCGGCTTCGCCGCCGTGTCGGCGCTGGGCGGTGCCGCGAACGGCTTCGGGATGCTGGTCACCGCGCGCGCCCTGCAGGGTGCCTTCGGCGCACTGCTCGCCCCGACCGCGCTCTCGCTGCTCAACACCACGTTCACCGACGCCCGTGAGCGGGCCCGGGCGTTCAGTGTCTACGGTGCCATCGCCGGTGCCGGCGGCGCGGTGGGCCTGCTCCTCGGCGGTGTCCTCACCGACACGTTCGACTGGCGCTCGACCCTGTACGTGAACGTCGCGATCGCCTTCGTCGCCTTCGCGGGCGGCATGGCCCTGCTGCACAACCACCGGGACGCCGGTAACTCCAAGCTGGACGTGCTGGGCACGGTCCTGGTCGCGGCCGGCCTGTTCTCGCTGGTCTACGGCTTCTCCAACGCCGAGACCCACGACTGGGGCTCGCCGCTGACCTGGGGCTTCCTGGTCGCCGGCGTCGTGCTCCTCGCGGCCTTCGCCTGGTGGCAGACCAAGGCCGAGCACCCGCTGCTGCCGCTGGGCATCCTGATGGACCGCAACCGGGCGGCCTCGCTCCTCACCGTGCTGATCTCCGCCGGCGGCATGTTCGGCGTGTTCCTCTTCCTCACCTACTACCTGCAGCTGAACCTCGGCTTCAGCCCGACGAAGACCGGCGTGGCGTTCCTGCCGATGATCGGCGGCCTGATGGTGACGGCGCAGATCGGTACCCAGGCCCTGGTTCCGCGGCTCGGCCCGAAGGTGGTGATCCCGCTGGGCTTCGCGGTCTCCGCGGCCGGCATGGCCTGGCTGACCGGGATCGGCGTCGGCTCCAGCTACGTCAGCGCGGTGCTCCCGCAGCTGATCATCACCGGCCTCGGCCTCGGCCTGGTCATGCCGGCGGCCATGCAGCTGGGCACGGGCGGGGTGACGGCCGACGAGGCGGGTGTCGCGTCGGCGACGGTCAACGCCATGCAGCAGGTGGGCGGTTCGATCGGTACGGCGCTGCTCAACACGCTCGCGGCGAGCGCGGCGACGGACTACCTGGCCGGGAAGGACGCGACCAGCAAGATGGTGCAGGCACAGGCCACGATCGAGAGCTACACGACCGCGTTCTGGTGGTCGGCCGGGATGTTCGCGGCCGGCGCGGTCATCGCCTTCCTGCTGTTCCGCAAGGGGGTGCCGCAGCAGGACCCGGACGCGGCGCCGGTTGTGCACATGTAACGTCCGCAGAGCCGCTACAGGGACTCAGGGGTCGCCGTCAGCAGGGAGACGGTGGCCCCTCGCCATCGTCGCCCGCGGGTGCGTTGTGGCTGGTCGCGCAGTTCCTCCCCCAGCCTCCGGCTGGGGGTACCCCCAGCGTCCCTATGGGGCGCGTCTAGTCAAGCCACTTCAGAGAAATTCACCTGGTTGAGTGGATCTGATCTTGCGCCGCCGCCATCAGGGATGCCAGGCGCTCCCAGCGGGTAACAACTCGGCCCATGTCCGCCCCGGCGAGGGGGGCTCTGAGATGACGCCGGAAGCCGACGACCTCGGGCTGCCCGCCGCCAACTCCTGTGCGCGCACCCGTCACAGCGGGTCGTACCTCGTCGTCGAGGTCTACGGCGAGGTCGACATCGCCACCGAGGAGCTGCTCGCCGAGCACCTGCTCGCGGCGACCGCCGGAGCCGGGCCCGATGTGCTCGTCGATCTGCGGCGGCTGGACTTTCTCGACTGTTCGGGGCTGCGAGTGCTGTGCCGGGCCGAGGCGCGGGCCAGGGAGCGGGGCGGCCGGCTGCGGCTGGTGTGCGAAGGGCCCCGGATTCCACGGCTGTTACGGGCCTCGGGACTCCTGGGGCGTTTTCCGCCGCTCCCCGGCGTTCCCCGGGACGGGAACGCCGAAGAGCGGCGGTGATGCCGGGGGTCGGACGGGCAGCCCCACACCACCCGTCCGCCCCCCGGTGCGGGATCGCAGGTTCCCCGCTCCAGGGGCCGCACTCCCCAGTTGCGGACCTGTCCGGCAGTCGCGAGGACCGTGCGATCCCGGGCTCAGAAGGCGAAGACGTGCGCCCCGTAGGCGTCCCTCATGCACTGGTTGCCGAAGGTGTGCTCGTAAGAGACGCGCTTGCCCTGCCAGACGCCTTCCACCGTGACCACGACGGGGTCGTAGAGCTTGGTGCACCACACGTCGGCTTTGGGCACGAGGGCGTCCAGGTCACCGCCGGCGCCGCGCAGTTCGGCGCAGGCATCGGCGGCCGCCGGGTGGGTCCCGGAAGCGCTCGGGGCGCAGTTCAGGGTGACGGCGCGCTCGGGCGTGGCGGTGGCCGCGTCAGTGCCGTGGCCGGTGGTGAGCACCAGGGCCGACGGGGCGTAGAGCGAGCTCGGGGCGGCGACGGCGGCCCCCGTCAGGGGTCCGCAGACGGCGGCGGCCGTAAGGCCGAGGGTCGCTGCCCAGCGCGCGGTGGTTCGCATTGTGTGCATCCTTCCGCTCGATTCGACGGGTGCCGCCCCCGGCCCGGTGGGTGCCGGGGCGGCGGGCGCCACTCTGCCGAGTCCGCCGCCGAAACACACATCGAACCCACAGGTTTCGGTAACCTTGCGTATTGAATCAGTGGCGTGAAGTCACGGAATTCGAACGCATCGACCGCTCAACGGAGCGGTTCTTGATCGCTCGAAGCGGCCAAATGGCCTGATCCCATCGCCTCGTTAATCGTCCTGAAACATTCCGCTTCCGCTGTCGGCGGACTTCCGGGCAAGCCCTTGCCTTTGTGCTGCAACGGAGTAATCGTCATTACATGATTACTCAAGAGCAACGCGACAAGCTCCGCGGCTGGTTCACCGGCCGCCTGCCCGACGACCTCTTCGAGGAACTGGTCGAGGTGACGGTCGACCGCGAGGAGGTCACCGTCATCGGGCGCATCCCCGGCCCCGCCCTGGCGGACGGCGCGTCGGACGCCGAACGGGAGGCGGCCGTACAGGGCCGGATCCAGGAGTTCCGGGAGCGCACCCGGGAGAGCCGGATGGCCGTGGCCAGGGAGGCGGAGCACCAGTTCCGGCGCAAGGTCTCCTGGGGCGTGGAGTGCGCCGGGCAGCGGGCGCTGTTCACGCATGTCGCCGCGCCGGTGATGACCCGGCTGCGCCAGCCCGAGCGCGAGGTGCTGGACACCCTGATCGCCGGCGGCGTGGCACGCAGCCGCAGCGAGGCGCTGGCCTGGTGCGTACGGCTGGTCCAGCGACACACCGACGACTGGCTGACGGAACTGCGCGAATCGCTGGAGCACGTCGAGAAGGTCCGGGCCCAGGGCCCGGACGCCGACCAGAACTGAACGCGCCCCGAAGGGGCGCTGGGGGTCCCCCCGGCCGAAGGCTGGGGGAGGAACTGCGCGACCAGCCACGACGGCGCCGCGGACGACCCACGGCGCATCGCGGCCATTCCAGCGGAGCGCCTAGTGGCCGGCCAGTTCGGCCGGCTGCGCCGACGGCCCCCCGGTCCCGGCGATGGAGAGCGAGCCGCGGCTCTGGGACGGCAGCGGGGCGTCGGTCAGCCAGTGCTGGCCGCTGGTGTGGTCGCGGACCTTGACCACGATGTCGGAGCCGGAGTCCACCCCGCCCGTCGCGAGGGCGAGGGTCTCGTCCCAGCTGGGCAGCAACTCGCCCTGGACTGTGAGGTCGTAGCGCACGTCCTTGCCGCGCCCGGCGTCCTCCGCCGCACAGGTGCCGAGGATGACCACCCCGGCGTCCGCGTGCGAGTCCAGGCACAGGTCCGGCCCCGCCGCGCTGCGCAGCTCGCCGTCACTCTCGTACGTCCACTGCTGGGTCGAGGCCGTGGAGCACACGGCGAGCACGACACTCGCCCCGGCCTTCGGCTCGCCGTCGATGTCCAGGCAGAGCTGGGCGGCGGCATTGCGCAGCCGCGTCGTGTGGTCGGCGGGCGGCAGCCCGGCCGTGCCGGAGGTGGGCGAGGGCGTGGTCTCGGCCTCGGAGTCGCCGGGGACCAGGCCCGCGGTGGCGACGGCGTCCTTGCCGTCACCGCCGCCGGACAGCGTGCTGACGGCGAGGACGGAGGCGAGCAGTCCCGCGCCGGCCACGCCGACACTGGTCAGCAGCGTCTTCGACGACCAGGAGCCGGGCGGGCGGCGCACCTGCACGGGGATGCGGGCGAGGATCCGGGTCCGGGCAGCCGCACGCCGTCGCCCGCCCCCTCCGGCGCGCCGGGCGGCGGCGCGGGTCCGGGGAGCCTCCTCGCCGCCCTTGCGTCCCGGGCGCGAGTCGAGATAGCGGCGGGCTCCCCAGCCGAGCACCGCTTCCACCAGCAGCACGCCCAGTCCGCCCTCGACATGGCCGAGTTGTTCGGCGGCGGCCCTGCAGTAGGGGCACTGCGCCAGATGCTCCTGGACGTCCGGCAGCAGGGCACCCCCGCGCCGGATCGGCACGTCCAGGAGCCGGTTGTAGTAGCGGCACTCCTGGGACGGCGCGAGTTCCCGGTGGGCGCGGACACAGCCCTCGCGGAATTTCTCCCGGGCGTCTTCGAGAGCCGCCGATGCGGTTGCCGTGTCCATGCCCAACAGACCAGCCGGTACGGTTATCGGTTCGGCCTCCACCTCGGCATGCCACAGCAGGCTCTGGGCGAGCGCCGGAAGGCCCAGGAATGAACGCTCCGCGAGGGTGCGGTTTTCCGGGGTCATGGACTTCGTGGCGCGCATACCGCGACCGCCGGCCGGTTTCCCGAGGTCCGGTAGAACCTCCGCTATTCGGTCCTCCACGGCCCAGTTGGCGACCGTGTCGCGGACGGAGACCAGCAGGCGCGGCCGGATCGCGTCGGCCGTCTCGCCAAGGGCCACCCGGTCGAGGACCTGGTGGAAGGCGGCCGCCGCGACCATGTGCGCGACGGGCCCGGAGGCGGCCAGGCAGATGACCGCGTATTCCTGGACGGGCCGCCAGTGCCGGGCCATGAGCAGCGCGGCGGACCGGGAGGCCTCGACGTCCGATCCGGCTCGCAGCGGGGCGGCGAGGGACTCGTCGGACTCCCCCGCACCACCGCCCGGCGGCGGGTAGGAAGGGCGAGGCGGGTGGGGGGTGGGCACGGAGCGGATTCCTTTGGTGCGGTGGTGCGTACCTCTTCGGTGCGCCTGCGGGGAGCGGGAATTCGCCGCCACGGTGTCGGTACGGTGTCGGTCGCGTTCCTCAACTGCCGAATTGGACCAGGCCATTACCCCGCGCGGGTATTCACCCTCGCACAAGTCTCACACAAGCAACAAGGCGCCCGTACAACATCGACAGCATTGACAGGAAGTCAGAAAGGCGCCGGTGGCTATTGCCCCTTCATGGCCGCATTCACCATTCCGCGCGCCCCGTGTGAACCGTGCGCACGCACCGGTCCCGCGCGCACGCTCCCGCCCCGCCCGCACGGGTGGTCCACTGATGACCGGCCCTCCTCACGAGGCCCCGCGCGGAACGGCGGCTCTTCCGCGCGAAACAGGCCGCCGGCCCCGTTCCTCCCGCCCTCGGCCGGCGGCCCCGAGGGCCGCGGGGGCAGCTCTCCCTGCACGTCCGGGCAGGTGTCAGAGCTGCCAGGAACGGAGCCGGTCCGCCGCGGCGTAGACGTCGGCCTTGCCGTTCATCAGGTCGCGGGCGAGGTCGACGAGGGCGCCGTAGGGCGGGTCGATGCCGACATCGCTGACGTACATGTAGGCCACGGCGGTCGCGCAGGCGAACCTGGCGTTGGCCGAGGGCAGCGGCTTCAGCAGGGCGAGGGTGTGCAGCAGGGCCGCGGCCCGCCAGGCAGCGTCGGAGTCCACCCCGAGCCGCGGCGGGTCGACCCGGTGCCGGGCGACGGCGGCGACCAGCGCAGAGAAATCGGTGATGGTGGGCTGCTCCGGCATGACTTCCTCATGGCGCTGGAGCAGCCAGGGCACGTCGATGTGGATGACCGGCGGCATGGGTCAGGCGGCCTCGCCCTTCGCGGGCGGCTGTTCGTCGTCCGGGAACGCGGCGGCGAACTCGGCGGCGTGGGCCGCGAAGAAACGGCGGAACTCCTCCGCCCCCTCCTGCAGGGCCCGGTGCCGGGCGATGTCGGCGGCGGCCGCCTCACGGACGAGGGCCTTCATCGACGTACCGCGCTCCTTGGCTATCTGCCTGAGGTCCTCAAGTTCGCGGTCGCTGAACTCCACGTTGAGAGCTGGCATGCCCTTCACGGTACCGCGAGGGTACTCCACCGTAAATACCCGCAGGTCAAGACCGACTCACCACGGTACCTGCGGGGCCCCTCGCGGGCGGCCCGCCAGGACCGCCCGCCGTCTCGGCCGCCTCAGGTGTCGAGGCGGCTGATCCTTACCGCGCCCGAGGTCTGTCCCGGGTGGGCGCTGGTCAGGGTGAGCCGGATCCGGGAGCCGCGCACCGCGGTGAACGTGATGACGGTCGGGGCGTCCGAGGCGGTCGCCCAGGCCACCGCCGTGTCCTCGACCGCCCGGTACGCGGTGCCGTCCCAGACGGCCACCTCGACCGAGGCGGGGAGGGCGTGGGTGGCGTCCACGGTGAAGGAGACGTCCACCCGGTCGTAGGTACGGGTGCGCCCGTGGTCGACCGACACCCAGTCCGCGGTCCGGGCGCCGCCGAACGCGGGCAGCAGGGCGGTGGCCGACTTGGCGAAGGCGTTGGACCAGCCGGTGGCCGGGTCGCCGTCGAGCATGGCCGCCGGGAGGGTGTCCGGACGGCCGGAGTAACTGGCGTCCGCGTGGGGGAGGTCCGGCGGGGACGGGTGGTCCGGGCCGAAGTCGGGGGCGGGGGTGCTCGCCACGGTGCGGGCGGGGGTGGTGGGCATGGTGACGGTGTCCTTGCGCAGGCCGTCCACCCGGGCGGTCACCTTGAGTCCGCCGGGCTTCGTACCGGAGCGCACGACGGCGAGCGCCTTGCCGTGGAAGGCGGTCCGGGTGCTTGCCTGGTAGCGCTCGGCGCTCTCCTCACGGCCGTTGTCGAGCCCGGCGAGCGAACCGCCGGTCACGGTGAAGGAGATGAGGTGCTCGGCGTCGGGCACCACCACGCCGTGCGCGTCGACGATCTCGGCGGTGACGAAGACCAGTGAACGCCCGTCGGCAGCCAGGGAGGTGCGGTCGGGGGTGAGACGGACGGCGTGCGCGGCGCCGGCGGTGCGCAGGACGTCCGTCGCGACCACCCTGCCGTCGCGCCGGGCCACCGCCTTCAACTCGCCCGGCCGGTAGGGCACTTTCCAGGTCAGGTGCAGTTTGCCCGCGCTGCCGTTGGGGCTGGTGTAACTGCCCGGGTAGGGGCCGGTGGTGAAGGTCTTGTCGTCGCCGGTGGCCTCGGTGGTCTCCAGGTAGGTGCGGCCGTCGGTGGTCTGCTTGGTGTCGAACTCCCGTACCCCCAGGGACGTTCCGTTGAGGAACAGTTCGACGGAGGGCACGTTGGCGTACGCCCACACCTCGACCGTCTCCCCCTCCTCGTGGTTCCAGCTCATCGGCAGCAGGTGCACCATCGGCTCGCCGGTCCACTGGCTACGGAAGAGGTGGTACATGTCCTTCGGGAAGCCGGCCGTGTCGACCGCGCCGAAGAAGGACGACTTCACCGGGAACACGTCGTACGGCGTCGGCTCACCGATGTAGTCGATGCCCGACCACAGGAACTGGCCGGCGAACCACTTCCGGTCCCGGTCCTTCTTGTGGCCGTACTCGCCGCTCATCGTCCAGGAGGCGAGGTTGTTGTCGTAGGACGAGGTCGCGCGGCGGCCGGGGGTGTGGTTCTCCCCGGTGTTGAGGTGTTCCGGCTCCTGGTACGTGCCGCGGGTCGAGGTCTCCGAGGAGGACTCCGACTCGAAGAGGAAGAGGTGCGGGTAGACGGCGTGCAGGGCGTCCACCGACTTGGCCGTGTTGTAGTTCAGGCCCAGTCCGTCGAGTCTGGCGAGCATGAGGTCGGCGGCGGAACCCTTGGCCGGTACGCCGTGGTACTTGTTCGAACCGATGACGACCGGGCGGGTGTCATCGGCGGCCTTGACGGCGGCGATGATCCGGTCGGCCATGGCGAGACCGGCCGTCGAGGTGGAGTCGGGGATCTCGTTGCCGATGGACCACAGGACGACGGCGGGCGAGTTGCGGGCGGCGAGGACCATCTCGGTGGCGTCGGCCTCGCACCACTCGTCGAAGAACCGGCCGTAGTCGTACTTGGTCTTGCCGGTCTTCCAGCAGTCGAAGGCCTCCACCATCATCACGATGCCCAGTTCCTCGCAGACCTCGATCATCTGCGGCGAGGGCGGGTTGTGCGAGGTGCGGAAGGCGTTGACGCCCATCGACTTCATGATGGTCATCTGTCTGCGCACCGCATCGGCGCTGATCGCCGCGCCGAGGGCGCCCTGGTCGTGGTGGAGGTCGACGCCCCTGATCTTGGTGGGGACGCCGTTGAGGGAGAAGCCCTCGTCGGGGTCGAAGCGGCAGCTGCGGATGCCGAAGACCGTGCGGTAGGTGTCGGTGGTGGTGCCGCCGACCCGCAGTTCGGTGTGCAGGGTGTACCGGTGCGGGGCGTCGATGTCCCACAACTTCGGTCTCTCGACGGTCAGTTCGTGGCTCGCCGTGGTCCCGCCGGAACCGGTGACGGTGACCGTGGAGGAGGTGCGGGCCACCGTGCGGCCGTCGGGGCCGGCGATCCGGGAGAGGACCGCCACGTCCGCGCCCGCACCCAACTCGTCGACGACGGCCGTGCGCACCCGCACCACGGCCCGCCCGGCGCTGACGTCCGGCGTGGTGACGTACGTTCCCCAGCGCGCCACGTGCACGGGGTCGGTCACCACCAGGCGGGCCTCACGGTAGATGCCGCTGCCCGAGTACCAGCGGCTGCTGGGCAGCTGGTTCTGCACCTTGACCGCGAGGACGTTCACGGTACTGCCGTCGGTGTGCAGGAGGTCGGTGAGGTCGAAGGCGAAGCCGGTGTAGCCGTAGGGGTGGCGGCCGACCTGGGTGCCGTTGCAGTAGACGTACGAGTCCATGTAGACGCCGTCGAACTCCACCGAGATCCGCTTGCCGGCGTAGCCGGGCGGCAGGGTGAAGGCGAGCCGGTACCAGCCGAGGCCGCCCGGGAAGAAGCCGGTGCCGCTGGTGGTGCCGTGGTCGGTGGTGGGGGTCTGCTCGATGCTCCAGTCGTGCGGTACGGCGACCTGCCGCCAGGCCGAGTCGTCGAACCCGGGATCGGCGGCGTCCGCGTAGGCGCCGGTCGGGTCGGTGATCCCGCCCGGGTTGACCAGCGCGAACCGCCAGCCGTCCCGCAGGGCGACCGTGCGGCGGCCGGTGACCTGCGACGACGTACCCGCGTCCGGGGCCGCCCAGGCGCCCGGGGCGCCCAGCAGGGCGCCGGCCGTCGGGGCTGCCGTGGCGGCTGCCAGAACCGATCTGCGTGTGACCGTCATGGTGCGGCTCTCCCTCATCAGGGCCCAGAACTACTCACAACTGATCGCGAACAAACAGATTCTGACGGAGTGGCACTTGTGTCCGTCAAGGGTCCGGAAGCCTCCGCCCACCCCTTTCGTCCTGTCGACCGGCCCTCGTTCGGCACCCCGGACAGGGCCCGGTCCCGACCGACCGGCCGCCGCCGCTTGCCGGTCGCGGGAGGGTCCGAAGCACTACCCTGAACACGAGTGGTGCACCTGTTGACTGTGAGTGTGCGCTTGGGAGTGGCGAGATGAGCCGGGTCTATCCCTTCGACGATGCGGCGACGGCCCGGGCTGTCATCGGCGAGGACGGCACACTGACCGAGTGGAGCGAGGGCGCGCGGCGGCTCCTCGGCCACCCGGCCGAAGACGTCGTGGGCCGGCCGGCGGCGCTGCTGCTCGCCGGGGAGGTGACACCGCGCGCGCCCGTCGGCGCCCGCTGGGACGGCACCCTCGGGCTCCGCCACCGGGACGGCCGCACGATCCCGGTCTGGCTGCTCGCCCACCACACCCCGGCCCACGACCAGCGGCCCGGCCACTGGCTGGTGGTCTCCCCGCTCGACGGCGGCGGACCGCGCACCCCGGACGATCCGCTGGCGACGGCCGCGCTGACGCAGTCGCCGTGCGCCATCGCGGTCTACGACGACCAGCTCAGGCTGCGCCGGATGAACGACGCGATGGCCCACGTCATCGGGCTTGCCGAGGAGCGGGTCCAGGGGCTCAGGGTCACCGAGATCGGCGGCAAGCCGGAGAGCGGGGACCTGGAGCGGAACATGCTCCGGGTGCTGGCCTCGGGCCGGCCGCTGGACGTGCAGACGTTCATGCGGACCGGCGGCGAGGACCGGGCGCACGCGTGGCTGGCCCGGATGGCGCCGGTCACCGACGCCGCCGGGCGGGTGTGGGGCGTGAGCCTGGCCGCCCACGACTTCACCGAGAACTACCTGGCCAGGGAGCGGCTCCAGCTGGTCAACGCGGCGAGCGTGCAGATCGGCAGCACCCTCGACGTCGTCCAGACGGCCCAGGAGCTGGCGGACGTCTGCGTCCCGGCACTCGCCGACCTCGTCACCGTCGACCTGCTGGACCCGCCGGACCACGGCGGCGACCTCCCGGCCCGGCTGAGCGCGCCGGTCACCCTGCGCCGCATCGCACACCAGTCCGTGCTCCCCGGCGTCCCCGAGGCGGTCCTCAAGCCCGGGCAGACCGAGGTCTACCCGGCCTCCTCACCGCAGGCGGACTCGCTGACCGCGGGGCACACGATCGTGGCCTCGGTGACCTCCGGCGAGCTGGACCAGTGGCTGTCCTGGAACAAGCGCCGCGGAGAGCGGGTGCGCGAGTTCGGCGTGCACTCCTCGATGTCGGTGCCGATCCAGGCCCGCGGCACCACCCTGGGGGTCGCGGTGTTCCGGCGGCACCGGCGGCTCGACCCGTTCAGCCCGGACGACGTGCTGCTCGCCGAGGAGATCACGGCCCGGGCCGCCGTCTGCATCGACAACGCCCGCCGGTACTCGCGGGAGCGCGAGACCGCCCTGGCCCTGCAGCGCAGTCTGCTGCCCCGGACACTGCCGCGCACCGCGGCCCTGCAGGCCGCCTCCCGCTACCTGCCGGCGGCGCGGGCCGGGGTGGGCGGCGACTGGTTCGACGTGATCCCGCTGTCCGGGCTGCGGGTCGCCATGGTCGTCGGGGACGTCGTCGGCCACGGCGTGCAGGCCTCGGCGACCATGGGCCGGCTGCGGACCGCCGTGCGCACCCTGGCCGACATCGACCTGGCCCCGGACGAGTTGCTCACCCACCTCGACGACCTGGTGCTCCGGCTCTCGGAGGAGCAGGGCGGCGAGGGCAGCCCCGGCGAGGTCGGCGCGACCTGCCTGTACGCCGTCTACGACCCGGTGTCCCGGCGCTGCACGCTGGCCCGCGCCGGGCACCCGCCGCCCGTCCTGCTGCGCCCCGGCCACCACCCCTACCTGCTGGACCTGCCCGCCGGTCCCCCGCTGGGCCTGGGCGGGCTGCCGTTCGAGTCGGCCGAGGTGACGCTGCCCGAGGGCACGGTCCTGGCGATGTTCACGGACGGGCTGATCACCTCACGGCACCGGGACCCGGACACCGGCCGCCGGCTCCTCCACGAGGCGCTGGCGGCGGACAGCGACTCGCTGGACGAGACCTGCGACCGGATCCTGTACGCCCTGCTGCCGTCCGGCGGCGCGGCCGACGACGTGGCGCTGCTGCTGGCCCGCACCCAGGGCCTGCCGCCGACCCGGGTGGCGTCCTGGGACATCCCCGCCGACCCGGCGCTGGTCGCGCCGATCCGCAAGCAGGTCGTGGAGCAGCTCGACGTGTGGGACCTGAGCATGGCCGCCTTCACGACGGAGCTGGTGGTCAGCGAACTGGTCACCAACGCCATCCGCTACGGCGCCCACCCCATCGGGCTCCGGCTCATCCACGACACGACCACCCTGATCTGCGAGGTCTCCGACACCAGCCACACGGCTCCGCACCTGCGCCGGGCCAAGACCTGGGACGAGGGCGGCCGGGGCCTGCTGCTGGTGGCCCAGCTGACGCAGCGGTGGGGCACCAGGCACACGGCGGAGGGCAAGACGATCTGGGCGGAGCTTTCCCTCTTCGAGGACGAGTTCGGCTGAGCGCTCCGCTGGGTGCCGTGTCGTGGTCGTCTGCGGCGCCGTGGTGGCTGGTCGCGCAGTTCCTCCCCCAGCCTTCGGCCGGAGGTACCCCAGCGCCCCTTAGGGGGCGCGCTGCAGAACCGCAGACTTCATTCGGTCGCGGCGGAAAGGTGCTCGTGGACCGCTTGCCAGGCGTCGCCGGCGGTGCGGTGGAGGACGATGGTCTCGCGTTCGTGCAGGACTTCCTCTCCGGCGGTGGTGGAGACGCAGGTGGTCACCGCGTGGGTGAACACGGCCGTGTCGCCGAAGAGCTGGAGGCGGCGGTCGTCCGAGTCGCAGGCGAGGACGCGGAAGCCGTCCTCCTCGCTCCATCGCTGCCACAGCTCGCGGTACTCCTGGGTGGAGTCCAGCCGCCGGCCGGTGGTGTGGAAGACGAAGGTGGCGTCGGCCGCGAAGGCGTCGAAGTAGTCGTCGGTACGGCCCTCGGCGAACGCGGCGATCAGGGCGTCCGCCGCGGCGAGGGCGGTGTCGTGGTCGTTGCTCAAGGTTTCGGCTCCGAGATCCGGGCCACGGCGCGGACGGGTGCGCCGTCGGCGCCGGGCAGGTGCAGGGGGAAGAGGCTCACGTGGACGTCATGGCCGGTGTGCTGGGCGTCGAGGACCTCGGCGAGGTTGGTGAGGTTCTCGGCGATGACGGCGTCGGCGCCGCACAGGATGCGGTGGGCGGGAAGGGTCTCGCCGGGGGTCGGGTCGACGCTGAGGGCGTCGATGCCGACGGTGTACACGCCGCGGGCGACGAGGAGGGTGGCCGCCTCCTCGGTCAGGTAGGGGTGGTCGTGGTAGGCGTCGGTGCCCCAGTGCGCGGACCAGCCGGTGGCGATCAGCACGATCCGGCCCGCCGGGACACCGGCGAGCAGGTCGGTCCCGATGGCCGCCCGGGGCGGGAGGCCCCGGGCGTCGACGACGTGGGCCGGACCGTCGAACCGGTCCAGCGGCAGCTGGTTCAACGCGGGCAGGCCGTCCTCGATGTGGGAGGGGGCGTCCACGTGCGTGCCGGACTGCGAACCCATGTGCACCTGAAGGACGTTGACGCCGTCCTGGGCCGCGGTGAGCGCGGGCCGGATGTCCACCTCCGGGTCGCCGGGGTAGACCGGCATGCCGGTGCGCAGCGGCACGGACAGGTCGATCAGGCGCATCGGGCTCACACCTCCGCGGGCTCGGGGGCGGCGACGGGGAGTCCGTCGGCGGCGGTGATCGGCGGCACCGGGGTGTCGACGGCGCGCACCAGCCGCGGGCCCTCGGGACCGAAGACGGCGCGGGGCTCGGGGAAGAGCCACAGCAGGGCCAGGTAGAGGATCGCGGCCAGGCCCAGGCCGACGGGCAGCGAGATGTCCACGCCGCCCGCGAGGTCGCCGAGGGCGCCGACGAACTGGCCGGGGAGGTTGACGAACTGCACCGCGAGCAGGGCGGCGGCCAGCCAGGCGGCCATGCCGCGCCAGTTCCAGCCGTGCGTGAACCAGTAACGCCCGCCCCGCTGTCGGCGGTTGAAGACCTGGAGCGAGTCCGGGTCGTACCAGCCGCGGCGGGTGAGGAAGCCCAGGGTCATGATGACCATCCACGGCGCGGTGCAGACGATGATCAGCGTCGCGAAGGTGGAGATGGACTGGGTCAGGTTGGCGGCGAACCGGCCGACGAAGATGAAGGAGATCGACAGGACGCCGATGAACACGGTGGCCTGCACCCGGCTGAACTTCGGGAAGACGCTGGCGAAATCGAGGCCGGTGCCGTAGAGCGAGGTGGTGCCGGTGGACATGCCGCCGATCAGCGCGAGCAGGCAGACCGGCAGGAAGTACCAGGACGGCGAGACGGCGAGCAGACCGCCGACGTAGTCCGGGGCGTTCGGGTCGAGGAAGCTGCCGGCCTTCGCGGCGATGATCGAGGCGGTCGCCAGTCCGAAGAAGAAGGGCAGGATCGTCGCGATCTGGGAGAGGAAGGCCGCGCCCATGACCCGGCGGCGCGGGGTGTCGGCGGGGATGTAGCGGGCCCAGTCGCCGAGGAAGGCGCCGAACGAGACCGGGTTGGAGAGCACGATCAGCGCGGAGCCGATGAACGCCGGCCAGAAGCCGGGGGTGCTCAGCGAGTGGAAGCTGCCCTGGTAGCCGGGGTCGAAGTCGCCGCCGAAGGCGAAGAGGCCGAGGACGAAGAGCAGGGAGGCGGCGGCGACCGCGATCTTGTTCACGAAGAGCATGAACCGGAAGCCGTAGATGCACACCGTCAGCACCAGCGCGGCGAACAGCCCGTACGCCAGGGCGTACACGCCGTCGTTGGTCGGCAGGTGGAACATCCGGTGCGCGCCGCCGACGAGGGCGTCGCCGGAGGACCACACGGAGATGGAGAAGAAGGCGACCGCGGTCAGCAGGGAGAGGAAGGAACCGACGACCCGGCCGTGCACGCCCAGGTGGGCGGAGGAGGACACCGAGTTGTTGGTGCCGTTCAGCGGGCCGAACACGGCCAGCGGCGCGAGGATCAGCGCGCCGACGGCGAGCCCGAGGCCGGTGGCGGCCAGGCCCTGCCAGAAGGAGAGCCCGAACAGGATCGGGAAGGCGCCGAGGACGCAGGTGGCGAAGGTGTTCGCGCCGCCGAAGGCGACCCGGAACAGGTCGAGCGGCCGGGCGGTGCGGTCGGCGTCCGGGATGCGCTCGACGCCGTACGTCTCGATCTCGGTCAGCGACGGGGCGTCGTGCTGCTCCGCTTGGGGGCTGGTGGTCATGTCTGCTCCTCGCGAGGGCCGGCGGAGTCCAGGGTGAACAGGCTGATCAGGTCGTAGGCGACGTGCGACGCGGCGACGGAGGTGATGTCGGCGTGGTCGTAGGCGGGGGCGACCTCGACGACGTCGCCGCCGACGAGGTTGAGCCCGGCGAGGCCGCGCAGGATCTCCAGCAGCTCACGCGAGGTCATGCCGCCGGCTTCCGGGGTGCCGGTGCCGGGGGCGTGTGCGGGGTCGAGGACGTCGATGTCGACGGACACGTACAGCGGCCGGTCGCCGATGCGCTGCCGCAGCGCGTCCACGGTCTCGTCGACGCCTCGGCGCAGCACGTCGGAGGAGGTGACGATGCCGAAGCCGAGCCGACGGTCCTCCTCCAGGTCCCGCTTGCCGTACAGGGGGCCGCGGGTTCCGACGTGGCTGAGCGCCTCGGTGTCGACGATGCCCTCCTCGACGGCGCGCCGGAACGGGGTGCCGTGGGTGTACTCGGCGCCGAAGTAGGTGTCCCAGGTGTCGAGGTGGGCGTCGAAGTGGAGGACGGCGACCGGTCCGTGCCGTTTGGCGACCGCGCGCAGCAGGGGCAGCGCGATGGTGTGGTCGCCGCCGATGGTCACCAGCTTCGTGCCGTCGGCCTGGAGGCGGGAGGCCTCGTGCTCGACGGTCTCGATCGCCTCGTTGATGTCGAAGGGGTTCACCGGGATGTCACCGGCGTCGGCGACCTGTGCCGACGCGAACGGGGACACGTCCAGTGCCGGGTGGTACGGGCGCAGCAGCCGGGACGCCTCGCGCACGGCGGCCGGGGCGAACCGGGCACCGGGCCGGTAGGAGACACCGGTGTCGAAGGGCACGCCGACGACGGCGATGTCCGCGCGGGGCACCTCGTCGAGGCGCGGCAGCCGGGCGAAGGTCGCGGGTCCCGCGTAGCGGGGGATCCGGGAGGAGTCCACGGGTCCACGGGGCTCGGTCGTCATGGGGCACCTTCCTGTACGGCCTGGGGTGTACACCGCCGGGTGGGCGGACCCTGGACCGGAGCTGGTGGTTCCGGTAACGGGGGATGCCTCAGTGTGCGGACGGCCGGCCGAGAGGGTCAATTGGTGACGGCACGAAGAACTACAGTGGTCTTGTGTCTGACCACAAAGTCACGCCGCGTTCCGTCCTCACCGTCGGCGACCTGCTGTCCTTCCCGGCCCTGCAGATACGCCTGCTCGCGGGCGGCGGCGGCCTGCGCCGCACGGTCTCCTGGGCGCACGTCAGCGAACTGGAGGACCCGACCCCGTGGCTCCAGGGCTCGGAGGTCCTCATGACCGTGGGCCTCGCGGTGCCCCGCGGCGGCGAGGCGCAGCGGCGCTACCTGGAGCGGCTCGACGACGCGGGTGTCGCGGCGCTGGTGCTCAGCACCCAGCTGCGGACCCCGCCGCTGCGCCAGGCCTTCCTCACCGCGGCCGAGGAGCGCGGCTTCCCGGTCCTCGAGGTGCCGCTCACCGTTCCCTTCGTCACCATCGCCCAGGAGGTCGCCGCCGCGGTCAGCGAGAAGTCCGCCGAACGGCTCGGCGCGCAGCTCCAGGTCTTCGGCGCGCTGCGCTGGATGGCCGAGGAGAACCTGGACATCCCCGCGCTCTTCGACCGCCTGGAGCAGCTCAGCGGCTACCGCCTCTTCCTGTGCACCCCCCAGGGGCGCCCGCTGCTGCCCGGCGTCCCGGCGCCGCAGGACCTCTCGGTGCTGCCGGCGCACCCGGACGCCCCGCCGACCGTGCCCGGCGGCTTCGTGCTCCCGGTCCTCGGTCCGGGCGGCGCGGCCGGCTACCTGGTCGCGCTGGAACAGGCGGGCGCCCGCCCGGCCGGGCTGGCCGTCGTCCAGCACCTGGCCACCGTCGCCGCGCTGCGGCTCGCGATGGTGCGCGGGGAACGCGAGGTGCTGCGGCGAGAGGGGGCGGAGACCCTCGCCGAGATGCTCCAGGACACC
This sequence comes from Streptomyces sp. NPDC013157, assembly GCF_042899865.1. Taxonomy (NCBI): domain Bacteria; kingdom Bacillati; phylum Actinomycetota; class Actinomycetes; order Kitasatosporales; family Streptomycetaceae; genus Streptomyces; species Streptomyces sp. NPDC013157. Next base: position 832,107 of record NZ_JBIBAK010000002.1, read on the forward strand.
CTCGACCCGGCCGGTGCCCAGCGCCGGCTGGCCCACCACGGTCTGGACGCACAGCGGCCCGTCGTTCTCGCGGTGCTCCGGCGCACCCCGGACGAGCAGCTGGACGGCGCCCTGTCCGGCCACCCGCACCTCACCCTGCGCCGCGGCGAGGACCGGCTGGTCCTCGCCGAACCCGGCTTCACCGAGGCCCTGGCCGAGCTGCCCGGCGCGGTGTGCGGGGTGAGCCGCCCCTTCACCGTCGGCGAGCCGCTGCGGGTCGCCCAGCAGGAGGCGGAATGGGCGGCGGGCCGCGCGGAGGAGGCGGGCAAGCCGCTCCTCCACTACGGCGAGGACGCCACCGGACGGTGGCTGCCCGAGGACCGCCGGCTGCTGTCGGCGCTCGTCGAGCAGGTCCTCGGCCCGGCCCTGCGCTACGACGAGGCACACGGGTCGCAGCTGCTGGTCTCCGTCCGCACCTGGATGGAACGCGACCGCCGCACCGAGGACGCCGCCGCGGCCCTGCACGTCCACCCCAACACCCTCGCCTACCGGCTGCGCCGCTTCGGCGAGGTGACCGGCCGGGACCTGTCGACGACGGCCGCCTTCACCGAGGTCTGGTTCGCCGTGCGCGCGGCGACCGAACTCGGCGTGGCCTGACTCCGGGGGTACCACCGGCCGAAGGCCGGGGGAGGAACTGCGCGACCGGCCACCACGGCGCCGCAGTCGGCCGACGGCAGGTCGCGGCCCTTCCAGCGGAGCGCTCAGTCGGTCGTCAGGACGACCAGCTGCCGGGTCGCGCGGGTCATCGCGACGTAGCGGTCGACGCCGCCGGTCACGCCCGTGCCGAACTCCTCCGGGTCGACCAGGACGACAAGGTCGAATTCGAGCCCCTTCGACAGTTCGGGAGTGAGCGAGGCGACCCGGGGCGTCGGTGTGAAGCGGGGGTCGCCGATCACGCAGGCGACGCCCTCGGCGTGGGTGGCGAGCCAGGTGCGGAGGATCTCGTCCCGCTCGGAGACGGATCCGTGGACCACGGGCAGGCCGCCGCCGCGGATCGAGGTCGGCACGTTGGCGTCCGGGAGCACGGCCCGGATGACCGGCTCGGCCTCCGCCATGACCTCTTCCGGGGTGCGGTAGTTGATGGCGAGCGAGGCCAGTTCGATCCGGTCGAACCCGACCCGTGCCAGGCGTTCCTGCCAGGTCTCCGTGAACCCGTGCCGTGCCTGGGCGCGGTCTCCGACGATGGTGAAGCTCCGGGACGGGCAGCGCAGCAACAGCATCTGCCACTCCGCGTCGGTGAGCTCCTGGGCCTCGTCGACGACGATGTGCGCGAACGGGCCGGCCAGCAGGTCAGGGGCGAGGACGAAGAGTTCGGACTCGTCGACCAGGCTGACCTTGGCGTCCGCGCCCCGGAGCATCCTCACCAGGCCCTCGCCGTCGTCACCGTCGGCGCCGGAGTCGGCAACGGCCCCGATCAGGTTGTCGACGACCTGGGTCATCCGCTCGCGCTGGGCGGCGAGCACGGCCTCCTGCCGCCGTTTGCGCCGGGCCGCCTCCGGGTCGCCGAGCCGCTGCCGGGCCGCGTCCAGGAGCGGCAGGTCGGACACCGTCCAGGCCTGGGCGTCGGCGCGCTGGAGCCTGCGCACGTCGTCGCGGCCGAGCCAGGGGGCGCACAGCCGCAGGTAGGCGGGGACCGACCAGAGGTCCCCGACCAGGTCGGTCGGCTCCAGCAGCGGCCAGGCGCGGCCGAGGGTGTCGACCAGCTCCCGGTCCTGCTGCAGGGACCTGCGGAACTCCTCGGGCGCCACGTCGGCGCCGCGGTACCTGTCCAGCAGGATGGCGGCCAGCTCCTCCCAGATCTGGTCGCGTGCCTCGTTGTGCGGGGTGCCGGGAGCCGGTGCCCGGAAGGCGTCGGCCCAGTCGTCGGCGGTCAGCCGGAGGTCGCCCCAGTCGGTGGTGACCGTCATCCCCTGGGCCGGCGGCTCCTCGTAGAACCGGACGGCCGTCTCGATCGCCCTCACCATGTCCGCGGACGACTTCAGCCGGGCCGCCTCCGGGTCGGTCTCGACGGCAGCGGAGGCCCCCTCTTCGACCAGGTCCCGCAGGACGCAGGTCTGCACGCCCTCCTCACCGAGGCTCGGGAGGACGTCGGAGACGTAGTTCAGGTAGGGCCGGTGCGGGCCGACGAACAGCACCCCGCCCCGGCGGTGGCCGAGACGCGGGTCGGAGTACAGGAGGTGGGCGGTGCGGTGCAGGGCGACGACCGTCTTGCCGGTGCCCGGGCCGCCGTCGACGACGAGGGCGCCGCGGGATCCCGCGCGGATGATCGCGTCCTGGTCGGCCTGGATGGTGGCGAGCACGTCCCGCATCCGCTCCGAGCGGTCGGCGCCCAGGCTGGCGATGAACGCGGACTGGTCGTCGAGTGCGGCGTGCCCGTCGAGCCCGTCGGCGGTGAACACCTCGTCCCAGTAGTCGCTGATCCGGCCGTCCGTCCAGCGGTACCTGCGTCTGCTGCGCAGCCCCGCCGGGTCGGCGTGGGTCGCCGCGAAGAACGGCTCGGCGGCGGGCGACCGCCAGTCGATCAGCAGCCGGCGGCCCGTGCTGTCGGTGAGACCGAGGCGGCCGATGTACACGGGCTCGGGGTCGTCCGCGCCGACGATGCGGCCGAGGCACAGGTCGAGGCCGAAGCGGCGCAGGGTGCGCAGCCGTCCGGTCAGCCGGTGGACCTCGATGTCCCGGTCCATCGCGGCCCGGCCGGTGCCGCCCGGTGCCCTGAGCTCGGCGTCGAGGCGGTCGGAAAGTTCGGCGATCGTCTGGGCGAGGCACGCGGCGATGGCGGCCAGGTGCCGCTCGTCGTCGGCGATCAGAGCCGGGTCGGCCTTGGCTGAGAGGCGCTCGGGGAGGTCGAAGGCGCTGGTGGTCAGGGGGTGCAATGCATCAGCTCCGTGGGGAGGCCGTGCGGCCCAGGGCGCGTACGGCAGGACGTCCGGAAGGTCCGGAAGGGTGGGACGGACAGGGAGGGCGGCGCGAGAGGCGGGCCGGCGGTCGTGACCCGTGAAGGGGGTCGGACCGTGGGGGCTGGGACGGCGACCGTCGTCCGGAGTTCATGGCAGGTTGCGGTGCGCGGGAAACTGCGGGGCCGCCGTGGCTGGTCGCGCGGTTCCACCCCCGGCCCCCTGAGGGGCACCACAGTGGCCGTCGGACGGTGCGTCACGCCGTGCTCAGGCGCCGTCGAGGAGCAGCCGCGCGGCCACGGTCGCTCCGTCGGTGCGCAGCGTGCCGGCCACGGCGGCCGCGCGGGCCCGGGTCTCGGGGGTGAGGGCGGTCGCGAGCGCGGCCGAAAGGGACTCGAAGGTCGGGGTCGGGCCGTCGTGGGCCGCGCCGATGCCCAGTGCGGCCACCCGGGCGGCCCAGTGCGGCTGGTCCACGAGCTGGGGGACGACCACCTGGGGCACCCCGGCCACGGCGGCCGTCGTCGTGGTACCCGCGCCCCCGTGGTGGACGACGGCGGCGACCCGGCGGAAGAGCGCCTGGTGGTTGACCTCGCCGACGGCGAAGCAGTCGGCGCCGTCGCTCGGGGCGAGGTCCGCCCAGCCTCGGCCGACCAGCACGCGGCGGCCCTGGGCGCGTACCGCCTCGACGGCGACTTCGGCGGCGTCCGGCGCGCCGCGCATGGCCATGCTCCCGAAGCCGACGTACACCGGCGGCGCACCGGCCTCCAGGAACGCCACCAGGTCGTCCGCCAGCGGGCGGTGGTCCGGCAGCAGCCAGGCGCCGGTCTGCACCAGTTGGAGATCCGTCATCTCCTGCCACGCGCCCAGCCCCGGATCGGCCGCCAGCCACGGCCGGTCGGTGAGGACGTGGTCGCGGACGTTGTCCACCGGGGGCAGGCCGAGCGCGGCCCGGTGGGTGTTGAGCGCCTCGCCGTACAGGGCGTTCACCCGCTCGGCGTCCACCTTCCACAGCGTCGGCAGGTCGGCGTCGGCAGGGGCCGGGCGGCCCGGCCTGCCCGCCGGCGGGAAGCGCGAGGACGGCAGTCCGGCGGTGTGGTAGCAGGCCAGCACGTAGCGGATGCCCAGGTTCTCGGCCACCGACCGCGCGCCGGCCGGCATCAGGCCGCTCGCCACCAGCGCGTCACATCCCTCGGCCGCCGGGCCGACCGTCTCGAAGTGCGCGGCCACCAGCTCGGGCGCGAGCTTGAACGCGTCCTCCGGTGCCGGATTCGGCCGGGTCACCAGCGCGCGCACCGACGGCCCGAACGGCACGTGCGGCACGCCCGCACGGGCCAGCAGCTCCGCGAACTCCTCGTCCGGCGGGGCGCACACCCGTGCCTCGGCGCCGAGCTCGCGCAGCGCCACGGCGAGTCCCGCCAGCGGTTCGACGTCGCCGCGCGACCCATATCCCATCAACAGCACACGCATGTCGCGCATCCCCCAAATACCGCGGTTCCTGGCTTCGGCCTGCGATTCTGCGGGACGAGGGGGGCCTTGCCGCAAGGCCCCCCGTGCGCTATACGTTAAGAAGGGCGAGGAGAAGAACTCGTCGCCCTGTGTTTCTTCCGGGCCGCCGATGTGCGGCCCTTTCTGCTGTCACCGCGCGCTCAGCCAGGGCCGGACCTGCTTGCGGGCCTCGTGCAGCCGGGACTTCAGGGTGCCCAGCGGGATACCCACCCGCTCGGCGACCTCCGCGTAGTCCAGCTGGCAGATGTCCCGGTAGACGAGCGGCGCGACCAGCTGCGGGTGCTCACGCTCCAGCCGGTCCAGCGCCTCCAGCAGATCGATCCGGGACCCGGCGATCACGCTCGTCGTACGCGGGTCGACGTGCTCGGTGGGTTCGATGGTCGCCGGCTGCTCCGCCGCCCGCCGCTTGAGGTCCCGGTACTTCTGCCGGGAGCAGTTGGCGACGACCGTGTACAGCCAGGTGCTGAAGCGGCTGCGGCCCTCGAACGTCGAGATCTTCCGGGAGATCTGGAGCAGCACGTCCTGGGCCGCCTCCTCGGCGTCCTCCCGGCACGGCAGGAACCGCCCGCAGCGCCGTACGACGTCCGGCCAGACCTCGGAGAGCAGCTGGTTCAGGGCCACCTGGTCGCCGGCGGAGGCCCGCCGGGCGAGGTCTTCGGTCAGCGCGGCGTCCGGCACGGGAGGTCCCCCTCGAAGTCGATCTCAGGACAGGCATGATAGTCGTATGCAACCCCTGGAGCGGATCGGCCGCTATCGCCTCGAACAGCGCCTGGGCACCGGTGCCTTCGGGACGGTCTGGCTCGCCCACGACGACCAGCTGGACGCCCCGGTCGCGGTGAAGGTGCTCGCCGACAACTGGTCCCACCGCCTCGACATCCACGACCGCTTCCTCTCCGAGGCGCGGCTGCTTCGGCGGGCCGACTCCAAGCGCGTGGTTCAGGTCTACGACATCGGCGAACTCCCGGACGGGCGGCCGTACTTCGTGATGGAGTACGCCGACGCGGGCACCCTCGCCGACCTGCTCGGCGGCGGCCCGCTCCCGATCCCCGACGCGCTGCGGCTGACCGCGCTGGCGGCGCGCGGCGCGGCGGACCTGCACGGGGCGGGGATCGTGCACCGGGACATCAAGCCGACCAACGTGCTGCTGCGCACCGCGCAGGACGGCACCCGGCGGGTGCTGCTCGCCGACCTGGGGCTGGCGAAGAGCCTGGCACAGGCGTCGGGGCTGACCCTGGCCGCCGGTTCGGCGGGGTACCAGCCGCCGGAGCAGGCCGAGCCCGGCGAGGGCATCGACGCCCGCGCCGACGTCTACGCGCTGGGTGCGGTCGGCTACGAGCTGGTCACCGGGACGGTGCCGGCGGCGCCCGGGAGGGTGGTCCGGCCGGAGCGGCTGCGGCCGGACCTCGGGGAGGACGTGCAGCGGGCGCTGATGCGGGCCCTGGAGCCGGACCGGCAGCGGCGCTGGCCGTCCGCGCAGGTCTTCGCGGACGAGCTGGACCGGCTGGCGGCGGCCACGGCGGCGCACCGGCCACGGCGCCTGGACGGTGTCCGCAGGCGGCTCAACGCGGTCACACTGACCGTCGCCGCGGTGCTCGCGGCCGGGGGCACGGCCCTCGCGGTCACGATGATCGACCGGAACGGGTCGGCGGGGGACGAGACGCGGGTCGCCGACTCCACCGGGCGGGTGGTGGCCCAGGTGCCGTCCGGGTGGGCGGGCGAGCTGCGGAACTCCGGCTGGAACCCGCAGGCCCTGGGGCTGGCCTCCGGGCACGAGCCGGGTCTGGAGGTCGCCGACGACGTGTCCGAGTGGCAGGACCTGACGACCGCGGTGAACGGCGTGTTCATCGGCGTGAGCGAACGCGGCGACGTCGCGGCCGAGGTGAAGGCCCTCTCCCACTCCGGCTGCCACTACGACGGCAGCCGCGCCTTCACCGGCACCGACTGGCAGGGCAGCATCCGCAGCTGGAGCGCCTGTTCCGGCGCGGGCGGCTCGATCCAGGAGGCGGCCCTGAGCCCGGCCGACGGGGACAGCCGGCCCCAGGTGTATGTGCAGGTTCGGCAGAAGGGTGCCGTCGACAGGAGCGTCACCGACGGCATACTCCGGTCCCTTCGGGTCACCTGACCCGGTGAGTTTCGGCGTGCCCCCGAACTTTTCCGCCCTTCCTCGCATCGGATGGGAGTGACGGCGCACGGAGCGCCCAGGGCACGCCGCGCAGGTGTGCCCCGACATCCAGGAGTGGTGAAGACACATGGCGCACACGTCCCAGTCCTTGCGGCGCGGGGCGGCCCTGCTCGCGAGCACGGTCGCCGCCCTGGGCCTGCTGACCGCCTGCGGCAACGGCGGTCAGGGCAAGTCCCCGGAGTCGGTGTCGGGCACGGCGGCGCCCGCGACCGGCAACGCGTCGAGCACGGACACCTCGAACACCTCCGCCGTCCCGTCCGGCACCGGATCCTCGTCGGCGTCCCAGACCGGCGGCTCGGCGACCGGCGGCGGTTCGTCGACCGGCAGCACCACGACGAGCAGCGCCGCCTCGCCCCGCTGCCACACCTCCGAGCTGACCGCCTCGGTGGGCGGCAACAACCCGGGGGCCGGTCAGGAGAACTTCCCGATCGTGCTCACCAACACTTCGGGCCGCACCTGCACCGTGCGCGGCTACCCGGGCGCCGCCTTCGTGAACGCCGCCGGCACCCAGCTCGGCCCCGACCCGCAGCGCGAGTCCGGCAGCACCGCCGCGACGGTCACGCTCAAGCCGGGCCAGAGCGCCTGGGCAGGGCTGACCTTCTCCAACCCGGAGATCAGCGGCGCCAAGACGGCGACACCGGCCGCGCTCCTCGTCACCCCGCCGGACGAGAAGGACTCGCTGAAGGTCGCCTGGAAGAACGGCGCGGTCCCGGTCTCCGGGAACGCCTCCTCGGTGCGGCTGGGCGTGTTCAGCGCCGGTACCGGCGCCTGACCGCCCCCTGACCGGACCCCGCTGCCCACTCCCCGGGGCAGCGGGGTTCGTCATGTCCGGGCCACGAGTGTCACAGACGTGCAACACGCACAGCCGGCTCCGATCTTTTCCGCCGGACCGCCCATCGAACCCGTCGACCACACAGCAACGGGGCTCCGCGAGGGGCCGGGACGACGGAATCGGGGACGGACATGAGCGGCATCTCCCGCAGGCGGGTGCTGACGGCGGGCGCGACGGCCGGGGCCCTCGGCGCCCTCTCGGCATGCTCGAACGGCAACTGGACGCTGGGCGGCAGCAGTTCGGCCGCCGGCGTCAAGGACGGCGGCGCGAACGGGAACGCGTCGGCGAGGCCGCTGAAGCTCATCGGCGACGGCTCCACCGCCGACACCGGCGCGCAGCCGCACCAGCCGAAGGCGACGCGGATGGCGCCCGGCACCAAGCCGCCGCAGTTCGTGGTGTTCTCCTGGGACGGCGCGGGCGAGCTCAGCAACAAGCTGTTCTCCCGCTTCCGCAAGGTGGCCGCGGACCACGGCGCGAAGATGACGTTCTTCCTCTCCGGCATCTACACCCTGCCCGAGTCGAAGAAGGACCTCTACCGTCCCCCGCAGCACCCGGTCGGCGCCTCCGCGATCGGCTACCTCTCCGATGGGCACATCCACAACACGCTCCAGCAGGTGCGCGCCGCCTGGCTGGAGGGCCACGAGATCGGCACCCACTTCAACGGGCACTTCTGCGGCTCCGACGGCGTGCGCAACTGGTCCCCCGCCGAGTGGCGCAGCGAGATCGACCAGGCCATGGACTTCGTCACCAAGTGGAAGACGAACACCGGCTTCACCGACCTGGAGCCGCTGCCCTTCGACTACAGCAAGGAACTGATCGGCGGCCGCACCCCGTGCCTGGAGGGCCAGGCCAACCTGCTGCCCACGGCCGCCGCGCTCGGCTGGAAGTACGACGCCTCCTCGCCCGGCGGCCTGCAGATCTGGCCGGGCAAGGTGCAGGGCAACCGCATCTGGGACTTCCCCCTGCAGTCCATACCGTTCCCCGGGCACTCCTTCCAGGTCCTGTCGATGGACTACAACATGATGTACAACCAGTCCGCCGGCAATCCGCTGGGCGACAAGACCCAGTACGACGCCTGGCGCACCCAGGCCCGCGACAGCTACGTGGCGGGCTTCGAGCGGGCGTACACCACCAACCGGGCGCCGTTCTTCATCGGCAACCACTTCGAGCGCTGGAACGGCGGCATCTACATGGACGCCGTCGAGGAGGCGATCGGCCGGATGGCCCAGTACGACGACGTGCGCTTCGTGTCCTTCAAGCAGCTGGTGGCGTGGCTGGAGGCCCAGGACCCGGCGGTGCTGCGGACGCTGCGCACACTGAACCCGGGGCAGGAGCCCACGGGCGGCTGGGGGGAGTTCCTGGGCGCGGCGGGTACCCCGTCGTCGTAACCTGGTCCGTCTGCTTTCATCTGCTTTCATGGTCGGGCCGTACTTGATCACGCCTCCGAGGGACGCGCCCTGAACACCCCGCTCGCCGAGACCCTGTCCGTCCTCCTGCTCGCCGCCGTCCTGGCCTGGGCCGTGATCCGGCCGCGCGGCTGGCCGGAGGCGGTGCTCGCCGTACCGGCGGCGGGCATCGTCGTCGCCACCGGGGCGATCTCCCTCGACCACGCGCGCGCGGAGGCCGCGCAGCTGGGGCCGGTGGTCGGTTTCCTCGCCGCGGTCCTGGTACTGGCCCACTTCTGTGACGTGGAGGGCCTCTTCCAGGCCTGCGGGGCGTGGATGGCCCGGTGGTCGGGCGGGCGGCCGGTGCGGCTGCTGACGGCGGTGTTCGCGCTGGCGTCGGTGATCACGGCCGTGCTCAGCCTGGACGCGACGGTGGTGCTGCTGACGCCGGTGGTGTTCGCGACGGCAGCCCGGTCCGGGGTGCGGGCGAAACCGCACGTCTATGCCTGTACGCACCTGTCGAACACCGCCTCGCTGCTGCTGCCGGTGTCCAACCTGACGAACCTGCTGGCGTTCGCGGCGAGCGGGCTGAGCTTCACCCGGTTCGCGGCGCTGATGGTGCTGCCCTGGCTGGTGGCGATCGGCGCCGAGTACCTGGTGTTCCGGCGGTTCTTCGCCCGTGACCTCTCCTCGGCGGCGCCGGGCTCCGCCGACCCCGGCGAGCCGCCCCGGCTGCCGGTGTTCGCGCTGGTGACGGTGGCCTGCACGCTCGCCGGGTTCGTGCTCACCTCCGCGGTCGGCGTCGACCCGGCGTGGGCGGCGTGCGCGGGTGCGCTGGTGTTGGCCGGTCGGGCCCTGCTGCGGCGGCGGGCGACGCCGCTGACGGTGGTGAAGGCTGCCGCGCCCGCGTTCCTGGCGTTCGTGCTGGCGCTCGGGATCGTGGTGCGGGCGGTCGTCGACAACGGGCTCGCGGACGCGCTCGGCCACGTGCTGCCGGACGGGACCGGGCTGCCGGCGCTGCTCGGCATCGCCGCGCTCGCCGCCGTCCTCGCGAACGTCGTCAACAACCTGCCGGCGGTGCTGGTGCTGCTGCCGCTGGCCGCCCCGGCCGGGCCGGGCGCGGTGCTGGCCGTGCTGCTGGGGGTGAACATCGGCCCGAACCTCACCTACGCCGGGTCGCTCGCGACGCTGCTGTGGCGCAGGATCGTGCACCAGCACGACCACGGCGTGGACCTCGGCGAGTTCACCCGCCTGGGGCTGCTCGCCGTGCCGGCCGCGCTGTGCTCGGCGGTGGTGGCACTGTGGGGGGCGCTCCAGGTGGTCGGGGTGTAACCGAGTCCGGCGAAAGCGCTCCGTAACGGGCGCGGGGCTGTATCCATGTGCGGCTCCGCCGCGTGGGCGCGACCAGCCACGACGGCGCCGCAGTCGGCTCGCGGCAGATCGCGGCACTTCAAGCGGAGCGCGTAGTCGGGTATCAGTCGGGAAACAGCTGGGAGGCCAAGGACATGCGGGTGATCGTCTGGCTGGTCGAGGGCACCTGGCCCGCCTGTGTGGACGCGGCGCGCGGCTACGCGCCGGACGCGTCCGAGGTGGTGCTGCTGCATGTGGACGAACCGGGGGTGGCCGGGCTCGCGCACGGCGCCTTCGCGGGGCTGCTGGGCCGGGCCGGCTCGGAACCGGACCCGGAGCGGCGGCTGGTGGAGCTCGGCGGGAGGTCGGCGGCGGAGCTGCTGGACGCGGCCGAGGCCCGGCTGGGGCGGCCGTGCACCCGGCTGGAGCGGGTCGGCCGGGTCGAGCGGGAGGTGGTGGCCGCCGCCGGCGACGCCGGGCTGCTGGTCCTGGCCCGGGACGGCGACCGGTCCCGGCTCGGGCCGCACAGCCTGGGCAAGGCGGCGCGGTTCGTCGTCGACCACGCGCCCTGCCCGGTGCTGCTGGTGTGGCCGGAGGGTGCGCCGGACCTGACGACGATGCCGCCCCCGCCGCCGCACCCCTGAGACCGCACGGACTCAGTGCCCGGGGTAGCCCCCGCCGCCATAACCGCCGCCGTAGCCGCCGCCATATCCGCCGCCGCCCCAGCCCCCGCCGTACTGGCCGTCCCCGGATCCGTAGCAGTACCCCGGGTACTCGGCACACGGGTCGTAGCTCGGAGTGCTCGACGGGGTCGGCTGCGCGGTCGTCCTGGACGCGGACGGGGCGGGCGTCGGCGTGGCGGGCTTCGCGGCCTTGGTGGTCGGGGTGGCGGACGCGGTCGCTGCCGGCGTCGGCGTACTGTCGGCGTCCCAGTTGACGATCTGCATCTGCAGGTCGGGCTGCGAGGTGTCCATCACCCAGCGCTGCGCGCCGGCGTTCGTCCGGTTCTTGACCACCAGCGCGCCACCGCCATCGGTGGCGGCCGGGGCGAGGGCCAGGTCCTGGTCCCAGCGGGGCACCAGCGCGCCCTGGAGGGTGAAGTCGTAGTGGACGCTCTTGGCCTTGGTCCCGGCCGCCGCGGTACACGGGGCGAGCTGGACGGAGTAGCCGAGGTGCGAGTCGAGGCACAGGTCGGGGGCCGCGGCGTTGCGCAGCAGTCCGTCGCCTTCGTACGTCCACTGCTGGCTGGCGACCGAGGAGCACTCGGCGAGCTCGGTCTCGGCGCCCTTGACGGCCTTCTTGCCGACCACGCCGATGCACAGGCCGGAGGCGATGTTGTGCAGCCGGCCGCGCAGGGTGCCCTGGGTGGTGCGGCTGGTGCCGACCCAGGACGGGCCCGAGGTGGCGGAGCCGGCCGGCGTGGCGGACGGCCTGGCGGCGGCCGAGGTGCTGTCGTCGCCCGAGCCGAGCACCGACCACAGCACCAGCGGCAGCACGACCAGGCCGCTCACCGTGCCCACGGCCACGGTGAGGTTGCGGCGGCGGACCCGGCGGGCTGCCCGCTGCTTGGCACGCCGGGAGGCGGCGGGGTGCACGACCAGGTCCTTGCCGGGGGCGGCGGGCGGCGCGAACGCCTCGCCGCCGGCGAGCCCCCCGACGGGAGTGACCTCGGGCTCGGCGGGCTCCCGGGCCAGGCCGGCCCGGGACTCCATGTAGGCGCGGGCGCCCCAGCCGAGCACGGCCTCGGCGAGGGCGACGCCGAGGCCGCCGCCGTTGAACTGGTGGAGCTGGTCGGCGGTGTACCGGCAGTGCTTGCAGCCGTTCAGGTGCTGCTGGAGGTCCCGGTCGATGTCGATCCCGCCACGCCGGAAGGTCACGTCGATCATCCGGACGTAGCGCTGGCACTCGTCCTCGTGGGCGAGTTCGCGGTGCACCTGGAGGCACTCCTCGCGCATCCGCTCGCGGGCCCGGCGCAGTTCGACCTGCGCGTCCTGCTCGTCCAGGCCCAGCAGTGCGGCGGGTGCCGCCAGGGGCTCCGACTCGACCTCGGTGTGCCACAGCACGGTCCGCGAGGACGGGGTGAGCCGCTGGAAGGCGCGGGAGAGCAGCCGCCGGTTCGCGGGCGGGAGCAGCCGGGCGGCGGCCCGTTCGCCCTTGCCGACGCGCAGCTGGGGGTGGAGCAGTTCGCCGCGGCCGTCGTGGTCCCACTCGGCGGCTATGCGGCGGACGGTGACGAGGAGTTGAGGGCGCCAGGCAGCGGTCGGCCCGGCCTGGCGGAGGGATTCACCGAAGAGCCGGGTGAAGGCGGCGGTGGTGAGCATTCCCGCGCCGCGCGTCCCGTCGGTGCACAGACGGGCGTAGGCGAAGGCCGCTTCCCAGTGCCGGTCGAGGAGTTCACCGACGGGGTGCAGGGCGGGCGCCGTGCCCGTCCACTGCTTGAGCTCGGCGCTGAGCTGCTCGTCGGTGACGCCGAACGGCCGGGCGGGGGTAGGGGAATTCCCCAGGCCTGCGTCATTCACGGCTGCATTCCTTCCAGACGCAACGCGGGATTCGGTCCATACCGTCTGGTATGCGACCGATATGCGGCCCGGCCGACGCCGAGGCCGGATGGGCTTGTTGGGGGGTTCGGCACGCGGGGAGCGGCCTCGCGCACGCGGCGGTCGAAAATAATCGCCCGCATGCCGACACGCCACACCTTTGCACAGGCCAGCAGGGCAGAACAAGAGATCCCAGGGTTTTGCGCATTGCCCGGCGGCTGCGGTAATTTGACGAAACGTCAATGACAGTCCCGGCACATTGTCGCCGTATCGACATCGTAATTTGCGCGGGGATTCAGGGCCGACCGCCCTGGTATCGACCCCAACCATTGAACCGCGCCCCGACCTGCACGATCCGCCGGGCCACCGGCGCCCGGGAACCAATAGCCGCACGCATTACAGGCGTTCACCGGACCGGTAGGCGCCGGGCGGGACACCGTATCTTTCTCGGAAAACCCGGTTGAAGTGGAACGGGCTGGGAAATCCGGACGCGGCGGCGACCCGCTCGACGGTCAGGTCGGTGCTCTCCAGCAGCCGGGCGGCGTGTCGCAGCCGGGCCTCGCGCAGTGCGCGCATGGGCGGCACGCCGGTCTGACCGGTGAAAAGGTGGGCGAACCGGGACGGCGACAACGCGACACGCGCGGCGAGCGAGCGGACCGTGTGCGGGGCGCCCGGGTCGGCGGCGATCAGTTCCTCGGCGCGGCGCACCCGCGCGTCCTCGGCGGCCGGGCCGGGCGCCGCCGGGTGCGCGCCGGCGGTGGCGAGCAGGACGACCTCCTCCAGCGCGCACAGGGCGAGTTCGCGTGCCGCGCTGCCGTGCGCGACGGCGACGGGGGCGTCGCCGGGTGCGGGGGCGGGCGGCGCGCCGGTGCCGGTCCACCGGGAGTCGGCGAGCACGCGGTGGAAGGCCGCCTCGATCCGGGCGTGGGTACCGTCCGGGGCGCCGACGGCGTACACGCCGTCGCCGAGGGCGCGCGGAGCCAGCCACGGGGTCCAGTGGGGGCGGACCTGGCAGTGGGTCCACCAGAACCGCCAGCGGCGCGCGCCCGGCCCGACGGCGTAGCTGTGCGGGACGCCGGGGGCGAGGACGACGAGGTCGCCGGCGCGCGCGGGCGTCTCCACGGCCCCCTGACGGAGCAGGCCGCAGCCGTCCGTCGTCCAGGTGAGCAGCCAGCTGCTCGCCCCCTCGGGGCGGTTGATCCGGTAGCCGGGTCCCTCGTCGTAGCGGCCGGTGACGACCATGCCCGGCGGCGGGGCCGGGACAGCAGTGCCGGGCAACTCCGCAGCGCTCATGGGCATCCTCTCCGCGGTGGCGTCGGCCTAGCGTGACAGGTCCAGGGCACCGGAGCGAGGAGGGCGGCCATGACAGCCACGGGCATCGACAGCACCGTCGTGCGGCAGTTCGAGGAGGACGGGTTCACCGTCGTACGGGGGTTGTTCGGGTACGACGAGATCGAGCGGCTGTGCGCGGAGTTCGAGGCGCTGCACGCGGCGGGGCGGGTCGTGCCGGGGCACTTCGAGCCGAAGCCGACGGGAGATCCGCTGCAGCGGTATCCGCGGGTGATGCAGCCCCACGAGATCAGTGCGCTCGCGCGGCGGTTCCTGCTGGACGCGCGGTTGCGGGTGGTCCTGGAGGCGCTGTTCGGGGAGGAGGTGCTGGCCGCGCAGAGCATGTTCTACTTCAAGCCACCGGGGGCCCGGGGGCAGGCGCTGCATCAGGACAACTTCTATCTGCGGGTGGAGCCGGGGACGTGTGTCGCGGCGTGGGTCGCCTGTGAGGCGATCGACCGGGAGAACGGCGGCCTCGAGGTGGTGCCCGGGACGCACCGGATGGACCTGTTCTGCCCGGAGGAGTCGGATGCGGAGCTGTCGTTCGCGCGGGAGTACGTGGCACCCCCGGAGGGGCTCGCGGCGGTGCCGGTCGATATGGGGCCGGGGGATGTGCTGTTCTTCAACGGGAGTCTGGTGCACGGGTCCCAGCCCAATCGCTCCGCCGGGCGCAGCCGACGGTCGTTCATCGGGCACTACGTGGGGCGGTCGGCGGAGCGGATCGGGGGGTATTACCGGACGTTGTCCATGGGTGGGGAACCTGTTCCGTTGCTGAAGAGCGAAGGGGGTGGTCCGTGCGGGACCGAGCGGTCGTGATGCGGGTGCCGGTGAGTGGGGGCTGGTCGCGCCCACGCGGCGGAGCCGCAAATTGACACAGCCCCGCGCCCCTGAAAGCAAAAAGCAGGGGCGCGCCTCAGTGGCCGGAGATGGGATGGGGGCCGTAGGGCTGCTCCAGCTCTTCCAGTTCCTTGTCGCTGAGCTCCAGTTGCACTGCTGCAACGGCGTCCTCGAGGTGGTTCGGTTTTGACGCGCCGATGATCGGGGCGGTCACCGTGTTCCGGTGGAGGAGCCAGGACAGGGCCACCTGGGCGCGTGGGACGCCCCGGTCGCCGGCGATGCGGGTGACCGCCTCGACGATGGCGCGGTCGCCCTCCTGGTAGAGGCGGTTGCCGAAGTTGTCGTTCGCGCTGCGCTCGGTGACCGTGCCCCAGTCGCGGGTGAGGCGGCCCCGGGCCAGCGGGCTCCACGGCAGCACGCCCACGCCCTGGTCGGCGCAGAGCGGCAGCATCTCGCGCTCCTCCTCGCGGTAGAGGAGGTTGTAGTGGTTCTGCATGGAAACGAACTTGGTCCAGCCGCCCAGCTCGGCCGTGTACTGGGCCTTGGAGAACTCCCAGGCGTACATCGAACTCGCCCCGATGTAGCGCGCCTTGCCCGCCTTGACGACGTCGTGCAGCGCCTCCATCGTCTCCTCGACCGGCGTGGCGTGATCGTAGCGGTGGATCTGGTAGAGGTCTACGTAGTCGGTGCCGAGGCGGCTGAGGCTGTGGTCGATCTCGGTGAGGATCGCCTTGCGGGACAGCCCGCCGCCGTTGGGGCCGGGGCGCATCCGGCCGTGCACCTTGGTGGCGAGGACGATCTCGTCGCGCCGGGCGAAGTCGCGCAGCGCCTTGCCGACGATCTCCTCGCTGGTGCCGTCCGAGTAGACGTTGGCGGTGTCGAAGAAGTTGATGCCCGCCTCCAGCGCCTGCCTGATCAGCGGGCGGGTCGCCTCCTCGTCGAGGGTCCACTCGTGGGTGCCGCGGTCGGGCAGGCCGTAGGTCATGCAGCCGAGGCAGATCCGGGACACGTCCATACCGGTGCGGCCGAGCTTCACGTACTCCATCGTTGTCTCCCACCGTCGAGATCACGTCGTACAGAGGCGAGCGTACGTCGCCCGGCCGGCCGGTCTCCTGTCGTGGCGGCGGTTGTCGGCCGGCGTCAGGGCCGCTCCAGCAGGTCGAGCGCCCGTTCCCAGGCGAACTCGGGGCGCCCGCCGTCCGCTTCGGCCTCGCCGGCGTAGGGGTCGCCGAAGCGGACGCCCAGCGCGCCCAGCCGGGCCAGGCTCTCCTGGTAGGCGGGGTGTGCGGCCAGCGCGCCGGCGACGCAGGGCAGGACCGCGATCGGGACGTCGAGCCCCAGGGCCTCGCACAGGGTGCCGACGGCGAGGGTGTCGGCGAGCCCGGCGGCCCACTTGTTGACGGTGTTGAAGGTGGCGGGGGCGACGACGACGGCGTCCGGCGCGGGGAAGGGGCGCGGATCGGAGGGGCGGCGCCAGGCCGACCGGACCGGACGGCCGGTGCGCGCCTCCGCCTCCGCGGTGTCGAAGAAGCCGTTCATGGCCACGGGTGTGGCGATGACCCCGACCTCCCAGCCGCGTTCCTGGGCCGCGGGAATGAGCCTGCCGACGCCCGCGGCGATACCGGCGGCGCAGACGACCAGGTAGAGGAAGGGCTTGCGGGGCTCATCGGTCATCCGGGAACCCTATGCGGGGGGCTACCGGAGCGGGAAGGACAGGCCCCGCTCGGACTCCGGGCGCGGACCGTGGATCCGGCGCTCGTGCTCCTCGATCCGGACGTCGTTGATGCTGGCCTCGCGCCGGGTCATGAGTCCGTGCCCGTCGAACTCCCACAGCTCGTTGCCGTACGAGCGCCACCACTGGCCGTCCGCGTCGTGGCACTCGTACTGGAAGCGGACCGCGATGCGGTCGCCGTCGAAGGCCCACAGGTCCTTGCGGAGCGCGTAGTCGAGTTCGCGGGCCCATTTCGCGGTGAGGAACTCGACGATCGCGGCGCGGCCGGTCACGAAAATGCCGCGGTTGCGCCATACCGAGTCCTCGGAGTAGGCGAGCGCCACCCGCCCGGGATCGCGGGTGTTCCAGGCGTCCTCGGCGGCCTGGACCTTCTGGACGGCGGACTCCCGGGTGAAGGGCGGCAGGGGCGGTCGGTCGGCCATGGTCTCCTCCTGGTCGAACGGAGAACGCACGTTCTCCGGGTCGCTGCTACCGTAGGAGAACGCACGTTCTCTCGTCAAGGAGTGCCCCATGGACAGCGCGGTCGCGCGTGAGCAGGCCCTGGACGCCGCCGAACGGCTGTTCTACGGGCGCGGGGTGCAGTCCGTCGGCATGGACGACATACGCGGCGCCTCCGGCGTCTCCCTCAAACGGCTCTACCAGCTCTTCCCCGCGAAGGACCAGCTCGTGGAGGCCTATCTGGAGCGGCGGGACGTGCGCTGGCGGCAGCGGCTCGCCGAGCACGTCCGGCGGCACGAGGATCCCCGGGAGCGGTTGCTCGCGGTCTTCGACTGGCTGGAGGGGTGGTTCGGGGAGGCGGACTTCCGGGGGTGCGCCTGGATCAACGCGTACGGCGAGCTCGGCGCCACCTCGCCCCGCGTAGTGACCCAGGTGCGGGGCCACAAGCGGGCGTTCCGGGACTACCTCGCGGAGCTGGTGGCCGACGCCGGGCTGGACTCCGCGCTCACCGGGCCGCTGTTCCTGCTCGCCGAGGGGGCGATGGTCACCGCGGGCGTCACCGGGAGCGCGGAGCCCGCGGCGGAGGCCCGCGCGGCGGCCCGGGTGCTGCTGCGCGCCGGGTGAGGTCGGCGCACGGCGGCGCCGTACGGCGAGGACCTCCCGGAGCAGGCGGCCGGTGACGGGCCGGAGGAGGCCGTGCTGGCCGAGTCGGTGGGGCTCGCCCTGCTGGTGGTGCTGGAGACTCCCCCGGTTCTCGGCTTCGCTCGAACCGGGGGACCCCCATGCCCGGCCGAGCGGGTGGCGTTCGTGCTGCACGATTTGTTCGGAGCGCCGTTCGAGCGGATCGCGGCGATCACCGACCGCTCGCTGCCGGCCGCGAAGAAGCTCGCCAGCCGGGCCCGGCGCAAGGTCCGGGGCACGCCCGCGCTGCCGGCCGCCGAGCAGGACCGGCACCGGGGGGTCGTGGAGGCGTTCCTGGCCGCCGCCCGGGGCGGTGACCTGGGCGCACCGCTCGGCCTGCTCGCCCCTGACGTGGTCCGGCACGCCGACCCCGCGACCCTGCCGCCGGGCATGGCGACGGAGCTGCGGGGCGCACGGGCGGTCGCGGAGGGCACGGTGCTGCTGCGCGAACGCGCCCGGTTCGCCGTACCGGCCCTGGTGGACGGCCGGGTCGGCCTCGTCGTCGTCCCGCGCGGACGGCTGCGGTACGTCCTGCGGGTCACCGTCGAGGGCGACCGGGCGGCGGCGTACGAGGTGGTCGCCGACCCGGTGCGGCTGCGCGGGCTGGAGGCGGCGGTGCTCGACGCGCCGGCGGCTGCCTAACCCGTCGGTTCCCCGACCGTGATGGCGTGCACCGGGCAGGCTCGGGCCGCCTCCTTGACCAGCGGGTCGCCGCCGCCGTCCGCCTTGCCCGGGAGCAGGGCGCTGAAGCCGTCGTCGTCCTGGGTGAAGACGTCAGGGGCGGTCAGGGCGCACTGCCCCGCGCCGATGCAGACGTCCCTGTCGATCTCGATGTGCATGGCAGGAGCCTCTTACCAGGTCACGGGGAGTTCCAGCATCCCCTGGATCGTGTCGCCGGGTTTGAACGGAATCTCCTCCGGCGGTGCGGCGAGCCGCAGGTCCGGGAGCCGCTCCCACAGGGTGCGCAGGGCGATCTCCAGCTCGGTGCGGGCCAGGTTCTGGCCCAGGCACTGGTGGATGCCGAAGCCGAAGGCCACGTGGTGGCGGGCCGGGCGGTGCCAGTCGAGGGTGTCGGGGTCGTCGTACACGGACTCGTCGCGGTTGATGACCGAGGTCGCGAAGAGGACCCCGTCGCCCTTGCGGATGGTGGTGCCGTCCAGCTCGATGTCCTCCAGGGCGACGCGCAGCAGCCCGTCGGCGATGGACAGCATCCGCATCAGTTCCTCGACGGCGGCCGGCACCAGCGCGGGGTCTGCGCGCAGCTCGGCGAGCCGCTCGGGCTGCTGGAGCAGGGTGAAGGTGCCGAGCGAGATCATGTTGGCGGTGGTCTCGTGCCCGGCGACCAGCAGGATGAGCGCGAGCGAGACGACCTCCTGGCGGTCCAGGGCGCCCTCGCGCAGCCGCTCGTGGACGAGGTCGTCGAGGACGCCTTCGCCGGGCACCTCGTCCCGGCTCTTGCGGTCGGCCAGGTCGCCCAGGTAGGCCTCCAGTTTTTCGCGCGCGTCCAGGGAGTCGGCGGGCGCCGGACCGCGCAGCAGCCGCCGGGACTGTGCCTCGAAGAACTCGTGGTCGGCGTAGGGCACACCGAGCAGGTCGCAGATGACCATGGACGGCACGGGCAGCGCGAAGGAGCTCACCAGGTCGGCGGGCGGTCCCGCGGCGATCATCCGGTCGAGCAGCTCGTCGACGATCCGCTGGATGGCGGGCCGCATCCCGGTCGCG
The DNA here is from genome assembly GCF_042899865.1 of Streptomyces sp. NPDC013157. Lineage (NCBI taxonomy): Bacteria > Bacillati > Actinomycetota > Actinomycetes > Kitasatosporales > Streptomycetaceae > Streptomyces > Streptomyces sp. NPDC013157. Next base: position 851,571 of record NZ_JBIBAK010000002.1, read on the forward strand.
CGTTTGAGGGTGAAGTCCGGGATCAGCATGCGGCGCTGGGTCTGGTGCTCGGGATCGTCGAGTCCGAGCAGGGCGACCTGGCGGCGCTCCCGGGCCACCGCGAACCGGGCGTTCGGCATCGGGAAGTCCTCGCGCCGGCGGTCGCTGGAGAGCCGGGGGTCGGAGAGCAGCGCCCGGGCCGCGCCGTGGCCGGTGACCGCCCAGGCGGTGCGGCCGTCGTAGAGACGGATACGGGACAGCGGGGTTCCGTCCCGCAGCGGGTCGTAGCCGGTGGGCGGGTGGTAGGGGCACGTGCGGTCCTGCGGCCAGGCCACGGGTTCGGCCCGGCCGGTGGGAGGGATGGGTTCCGTCAGGTCCGTAAGTTCGTTCATGGAAGACCTCGCAGACGAGTGTCGTACGTCGTGCCGATCTTCATTAGATGCTCGGGGCACCTATGGGGCGACCGGAAGTTCAGCCAGATCGATGCACCCGGTGATCTGGCCGAACCACGTTCGGTCGGGGGACGGTTCCGCGCCGAAATTCGCTTGCCGGTGCGGCGACGTGGGCCCCAGGATCTGCGCATGAACTCTCCTGACGCCATCGTGCCGCTGACCACCGCGACCGTCCGTCGGGTGCGGGTCCAGCAGCAGCCGGGGCGTCCCTGGAGGCCCGAGCCCGCACGCGCGTGACGGCCGCGCTCGTCGCCGGCCTGCTCGCCGGGTACGGGATCGCCGTCCCGGTCGGCGCGGTCGGCACGTATCTAGTGTCCCTCACGGCTCGCACGTCACTGCGGACCGGCGCCTGCGCCGCGCTGGGCGTGGCGAGCGCCGACGGCCTGTACGCCCTGCTCGCCGCGATCGGCGGCTCCGCGCTGGCGGCGGCGCTGCTGCCGGTGCTGGCGCCGCTGCGGTGGGCCTCGGCCCTGGTGCTGGTGGCGCTCGCCGTGCGCGGTGCGGCGGTCGCGCTGCGCCAGTACCGGGAGCGGCGGCTCGCGACCCGGGCGGAGCGGCCGGTACCCGGCCCCGGCCGGGCGTATCTCGGCCTCCTCGGGATCACGCTGCTCAACCCCACGACGGTGATCTACTTCGCCGCCCTGGTGGTCGGCACGCGTTCCGCCGAGGCGGTACGACCGCTGGAGCAGGGTGTCTTCGTCCTCGCGGCCTTCGCCGCGTCCGCGAGCTGGCAGCTCCTGCTGGCGGGCGGCGGGGCGCTCCTCGGCCGCGGCCTGACCGGCCACCGGGGCCGCCTGGTCACGGCGCTGCTGTCGAGCTGCGTGATGCTGGGGCTGGCGGCCCGGATGGTGCTGTGACCGGGCCGGCGTCCGGTGCGTCCGGGACGCGGGCGGGATCCCGGGACGGGACCGGTGTCGTACGGATGATCCGGGGCACTTCGCGTGTTGAATCGTGACGTCAGTCTTGGAATCGACGAGGGGACGGACCTCATGCCTCTTGAGGGCGAGTACGAGCCCAGCCCGACCGCCTGGGTGCGCGAGCAGGTCGAGTTGTACGAGAGCTCGGGCGGGAAGGAGGGCACGACCCTGATGGACACGGGGATGCCCGTCATCCTGCTCACCACCCTGGGTGCGAAGAGCGGGAAGATCCGCAAGACGCCGCTGATGCGGGTGGAGCACGACGGCGCGTACGCCGTGGTCGCCTCGCAGGGCGGGGCGCCCAAGCATCCGGTCTGGTACTTCAACATCAAGTCACACCCGGTCGTCGAGCTCCAGGACGGGCCGGTCAAGCAGGACATGACCGCTCGTGAGGTCACCGGCGCAGAGAAGGCCGCGTGGTGGGAGCGGGCCGTCGCGGCGTACCCGCCGTACGCCGACTACCAGGAGAAGACGAGCCGGGAGATCCCGGTGTTCGTGCTGGAACCGAAGTAGTCGAAACCGGAGTAGTCGGAACCGGAGTGGCCGGACCCGAAGCAGCAGGAACCGGATCAGGGGAATTGACGGTTCCGGGAATTCATTCCGGCCGGGGACCGTCGGAATTTAGAAAAATCTGTTTCCGGGAGGCATGAACCGGCTTCGGGCCGGGCAGCCGAACATCAGGCCCCGCCGCGTTCCCCCGTCGCGGCGGGGCTTTCACGTGCCTCCTGCGCGGAGCGGTCGGTGACGTCCAGGAAGACCTGGTCGGTCTGGTGGAACGTCTCGGTGAGCGCCCCCTTGATGCGCACCAGGACCTCCTCCACCTCCTCGCTGTCGAGGCCGGGCACCAGGTCGACCCTGGCCGCGACCAGGGTCGATTCGAGGCCCATCTGCATCGTGAAGAGCGCCTCCACACTGTCGATCTCGGACTCCGCCTCCAGTTGCTCGCGGATCCTGCCGCTGAGCTCCGGATCCGCGGCCTCCCCGATCAGCTGGTCACGGGCGTCGGCGCCCAGCCGGTAGGCGACGAACACCAGCAGGGCGCCGATCGCCAGCGAGGCCGACGCCTCCCAGGCGACCTGGCCGGTCACCATGTGCAGGACCATGCCGACGATCGCGAGGCAGACGCCGAGCACCGCGGTGCCGTCCTCGGCGATCACCGTACGCAGCGCCGGGTCGCGCAGCCCCCGGTCCTCCCCGCGGGCCTGGTGCAGCGCCCGGATCAGGGACGCGCCCTCGGCGAGCAGGGCGATGCCCAGCACGACCAGTCCGGCCACGTAGCCGCTGAGCTGCTCGTCCGCGCCGTCGCGCAGTGCCTCGATCCCCTGGAAGAAGGAGAAGCAGCCGCCCATGACGAAGATCCCGACGGCCGCGAGCAGCGCCCAGAAGAAGCGCTCCTTGCCGTAGCCGAAGGGGTGCCGGGCGTCGGGCGGGCGGCGGCTGCGGCGGAGGGCGGCCAGCAGGAAGACCTCGTTCAGGCTGTCGGCGACGGAGTGCGCGGCCTCCGACAGCAACGCCGGCGAGCCGGCCACGACTCCGCCGACGGCCTTGGCGACCGCGATCACGAGATTGGCGGCGAGCGCCACGAACACGGTCACGCGGGTCCGGCGGTCGGCCTTCGGCTGCCCCGAACCCTCCTGCCCCGAACCTTCCTGCTCCGAGCGCTCTTCCTCTGGCTGTTTCTGCTCCGACCGTTTCCGTTTCAGATACTTCTGTTTCCGGTCCGACTGCTTCTGTTTGGGATGCTTCTGCCTCGGCTGCTTCTGGGTAGGTGTCCTGCTCACGCCCGCCGACTGCCCCGACGCGCACTGATCACTCCGTGCGAGAGGCGGAAATAGGGGAACGCATTCCCTCAGGGCTCCCGATCGACCGTAGGGCGGCCCCCGGGCAAGGAGGACGCATGAGCGGCGGCGACGGCAACAGCGCGCTGGGACACAAGGCATTCAACCGGTCCCCCAGCCACTTCACGGACCGGATCACCGCGGACGGGCGGGACGGCTGGCCGGTGGCGGCCGGACGCTACCGGCTGGTGGTCAGCCGGGCCTGCCCGTGGGCGAGCCGGGCGGTGGTCTCGCGACGGCTGCTCGGTCTGGAGGACGCCCTGTCGCTCGCCGTCACCGACCCGATCCAGGACGACCGCAGCTGGCGTTTCACCCTCGACCCCGGCGGCCACGACCCGGTGCTCGGCATCCGGTACCTCAGCGAGGCGTACGACCGCCGGGAGACCGGCTACCCGGGCGGGGTGAGCGTGCCCGCCGTCGTGGACGTGCCGAGCGGGAAGCTGGTCACCAACGACTACCAGCGGCTGACCCTGGACCTGGCCACCGAATGGACGGCACTGCACCGGGACGGGGCGCCGGACCTGTACCCGGAACGGCACCGGGACGAGATCGACGCGGTGATGGCGGGGGTGTACGAGGACGTCAACAACGGGGTCTACCGGGCGGGTTTCGCGCACGAGCAGAAGAAGTACGAGGAGGCGTGCGCCGGAGTGTTCCGGCGGCTGGAACTGCTCGGCGAGCGGCTGGCCGGGCAGCGCTACCTGGTCGGGGACACGATCACGGAGGCCGACATCCGGCTGTTCACCACGCTGGTGCGGTTCGACGCCGTCTACCACGGCCACTTCAAGTGCAACCGCTTCAAGCTCGCTGAGCACCCGGTGCTGTGGGCGTACGCCAGGGACCTCTACCAGACGCCGGGATTCGGTGACACCGTCGACTTCGACCACATCAAGCGGCACTACTACCAGGTCCACTCCGGGATCAACCCGACCCGTATCGTGCCCCTCGGCCCGGATCTCGCCGGGTGGCTGACGCCCCATCACCGGGAGGAGCTCGGCGGCCGGCCCTTCGGGGACGGGACGCCGCCCGGCCCGGTGCGGGCGGCCGAGGAGGTCGCGGTCACGGGGCGGCCCTGAGAAGGCGGAGGCAGGCATGGCCAAGAGCAGGAAGAAGCTGAAGCTCCCCCTCGTCTACGCGCCCGTCGGTTTCGTGCTGAGCTGGGCCGGCGGGGCACTGGGCGCACTGGCCTTCCGCCGCACCTGGAAGGCGCTGCGGGGCGAGGAGGACGCGCCGGACGCCCTGGACCGGGACCGCGGCTGGGGCGAGGTGCTGCTGGCCGCGGCGGTCCAGGGCGCGGTCTTCGCGGTGGTGCGCAGCGCCGTGGACCGGACCGGCGCGACGGCGATAGAGCGCTCCACCGGGGTGTGGCCGACGGCCGGCAAGGGCGGCCGGGACTGAGTGTCTCAGCCCTGCTTGGGTGCCGAGGGCGGCACCAGGCGCAGGGTGAAGGAGTGTCCGGCCGGGTCGGCGTACCCACGTTCCTCGTAGGGCCCGGCCGGGTCCTTCGTCTCGATCGGCCGTCCGCCGAGGCCGACCAACCGGCGCTCGGCCTCGTCGAGGTCCTCGACCAGGAAGTCGAGATGGGCCTGGAGCGAGTTCTCGGGCCGCGGCCAGCTCGGCGGGGTGGCGTTGACGTCGCGCCGGAAGGCGATCCGAAAGCCGCCGGTGGCCCGGATCTCGACCAGGTTGGCCGAGGCCTCGCCCTCCTCGCCTTCCAGGAACTCCCGGTAGAACTGGGCCAGTTTCTCGGGTTCTGCGCAGTCGAGCACCACGACGGCCGCGGTCACCAGTGCCATGCTTCCTCCCTCGGCAGGTTCTCCCGGCACACGTCTGTCCCCGATCAGCGGATTCAGTCGCCCACCAGCCGCTTCCCGGCACCCAGTCGGGCCAGCCGCGCCTCGGCCGCGGTCAGCAGCAGGTCGAGGGCGGCCGGATAGGAACTGCCGCGCATCGAGGCCACGAGGTGGCCGGCGGTGGCCGCGATGTTCGGGTGGCTGGTGGCGGGCAGCCGGGCGTAGGTCGCCCGCCACACGTCCGCCTCGGCCTCCCGGGCAGGCCTCGGCAGTGCGGTGTTGGCGGAGTCGAGGGCGCCGTACGCGAGGGCCTGGTCGACGAAGGCGTGGTAGACGCGGACCGCCTCGGCATCCGGGAAACCGGCGTCGCGGAGTATCCCGAGGATGGTCTCGACGGCCTGGATCTCGTACGTCCGCCCCGTCACCCGGTGGGCGCTGAGCACCGCCGCCCGGGGATGGGCGAGGGCGCCGGCGTGCATCCGCAGGCCGAGGTCGCGCAGGTCGGCGCGCCAGTCGCCGGTGGGCCGCCAGACGCGCAGGGTACGGCCGATCAGCTCGTCGGCGATGGCGAGCATCAGGTCGTCGGTGTGCCGGAAGTAGCGGTAGAGGGAGGTGGGGTCGGCGCCCAGGGCGCGGCCGAGGCGGCGCACAGAGAGGGCGTCGGCGCCGTGCTCCTCGATCAGCCGCAGCGCGGTCTCCACGATCAGGGCCTCGGAGAGGACCACGCCCTGTTTGGTGGGGCGCCGTCGCTGCCGGGCGGCGGCCGGGACGACACGTTCGCTCAACGGACCTCCTCATGACGTGTGGGCACCTTATGACAACACCGTTGACCTGTGAAGGGCGCCGGCAGTTTCATGTCCCGTCACCGGGGCCGACCCGTCCGGCCCCCAGGTGCGAGCGGAGTGTGCCGGCCATGACCGACCAGCCCTACACAGCAGACCCCCCCGAGTTGCGCAGATCCCTCGGCGTCCTCGACGGCATCGCGGTCGCCGCGTCCAGTACGGCGGCCACCACCAGCATCGGCATCGGCCTGGGGGTGACGGCCGGGGTGGTCGGGCTCCATCTGCCGGCCATCATGCTGCTGGCGTTCCTGCCGGTCCTCGGCATCGCGGGCGCCTACTCCCGGCTGAACCGGGTGGAGCCGAACGCGGGCAACGGCTACGTGTGGGTGGGACGTTCACTCAATCCGTGGCTCGGCTTCCTGGTCGGCTGGGTGAACATCGTGGCGACGGTGGCCTTCCTCGCCTACACCACGGCGGTCACGGGATCCGCGCTGCTGCAACTGGCGGGAGAGGCCGGGGTGCACCGGATCGGCTCGCTCGCCCTCGACCCCGGTTCGACGGCGCAGACCACGGCCCTCGGGATCGTGGTCCTGGTCGCCGTCACCCTCACCGCCGTCACCGGCATCCGCACCGCCGCCCGGCTGCAGACCGGGCTGCTGGTCTTCGAGTACGTGGTCCTGCTCGGGTTCTGCGGCTACGGCATCGTCACCGGGCCGCACCCCTTCAGCCTGAGCTGGTTCGACCCGTTCGCGATCCCGTCGGCCACCGCGCTCGCCCAGGGCCTGCTTCTCTCGGTGTTCTGCTACTGGGGTTTCGAGGCCGCGTTCAGCGTCAACGAGGAGGTCCGCGACCCCCGGGACGCCTCCCGGGCCGGGCTGATCACCCTGGTGACCATGCTGGGACTGTTCCTGCTCGGCTCGGTGGCCTTCCAGCGGGTGCTGTCGGAGCAGGAGCTGGCCGGGCACGGGGCCGAGGGTCTGGCGTTCTTCGGCGACCGACTGGCCGCGCAGCCGTGGGCCGCGCTGCCTCTGGTGGCGCTGATGTTCTCGGCGGTGGCCTCACTGCAGGCCGGGGTGATCCCGACGGCGCGGGGCATGTTCGCGATGAGCCGGGACCGTACTCTCGGGCCGGTGTGGTCCAGGGTCAGTGCCCGGTACGGGACCCCGGCGGCCGGCACGCTGCTGATCGGCGCGCTGGCCGCGGCGGCCGCCGGGCTCGCCCTGGTGATCCCGCGGCTCGCCGACATGATCATGGCGACGGTGAACGCCGTCGGCATCGTGGTCGCCCTGTCGTACGCGCTCACCGCGCTCGCCGCCGCCGCGCGCTTCCGCTCCCTGCTGCGCGAGGACTGGCGGCAGGGGGTGGCGGCCGTGGTGCTCCCGGCGCTGAGCGCCCTCGCCCTGCTGGGTCTCGGCGGCTACCTCGGCTGGTCCTTCTACACCTCCGCCGACCACTTCGAGGTCAGCGCGGACAACGGGTGGTTCCTGCTGGCCACCCCGCTGGCGATGATCGTCTCCGGGTTCGTCGCGGCCGGCTGGGCGAAGTACGTGCGCCGCTCGCCGTACTTCCGCACCGGCCGGGGCACCGACGCCGACGCACCCCAGCTGCTCACGACCCCCAACTGAGGAACAGGAAACATGCACGCAGATCTGCTCTTCACCGGTGGCCGCGTCCTCACCGACGAGGGCCCCACGGCCACGGCCACTGCCGTCGCCGTCACCGGTGAGCGCATCACCGCCGTCGGCTCCGCCGGGGAGCTGCGGGAGCTCGCCGGGCCGCGCACCGAGGTGGTCGACCTCGCCGGGCGGCTGCTGCTGCCCGGTTTCCAGGACGCGCACGTCCATCCGGTCCCGGCGGGCCTCGAACTGACCCAGTGCGACCTGACCGGGCTGCGGACCGCCGGGGAGACCGTGGCCGCCGTGCGCGCCTACGCCGACGCGCATCCGGAGCGGGCCTGGATCCTGGGCGGCGGCTGGTCCATGGAGGCGTTCGAGGGCGGCACACCGACGAAGGAGCTGCTGGACGCCGTCGTACCGGACCGGCCGGTGTACCTGCCCAACCGGGACCATCACGGGGCGTGGGTCAACAGCCGGGCCCTGGAGCTGGCCGGAATCGGCCGCGACACGCCCGACCCGGCCGACGGGCGGATCGAGCGGGACGCCTCCGGCGTGCCGAGCGGGACGCTCCAGGAGGGCGCGATGCAGCTGGTCGGCCGGCTCGCCCCGCCGGCCGGCCCGGCGGACCGGCTGGCGGCGCTGCTGCACGCGCAGCGCCATCTGCACGCGCTGGGCGTCACGGCCTGGCAGGACGCACTGGTCGGGGAGTTCCTCGGCATGGACAACCCCGCCGAGGCGTACCTCACGGCGGCGCGGGACGGCTCGCTGACCGCGCGGGTGGTCGGGGCGCTGTGGTGGGACCGGGAGCGCGGGGCCGAACAGATCCCCGAACTCGTCGAGAAGCGGGCCGCGTTGAGCCATGGCAGGTTCCGGGCCGGCACGGTGAAGCTGATGCTGGACGGGGTCGCGGAGAACGGCACGGCGGCGCTGCTCGACCCCTACCTGGACAAGTGCGGCTGCGCGACGCGCAACCGGGGCAAGAGTTTCATCGATCCTGGGCAACTCCCGACGTACGTGACCGAGCTGGACGCCCTCGGCTTCCAGTGCCACTTCCACGCGCTCGGCGACCGGGCGGTACGGGACGCCCTGGACGCCGTCGAGGCGGCGCGGGCCGCCAACGGGATGAGCGACACGCGGCCCCACCTGGCACATCTTCAGGTCGTGCACCCCACCGACGTACCACGGTTCGCCCGGCTGGGCGCCACCGCGAACATCCAGGCGCTGTGGGCCGCGCACGAGCCGCAGATGGACGAGCTGACCATCCCCTTCCTGGGCTCGGAACGGGCCGGACGGCAGTACCCGTTCGGGTCGCTGCTGCGCTCCGGGGCGCGGCTCGCCGGCGGCAGCGACTGGCCGGTGAGCAGTCCCGACCCGCTCCGGGGCATCCATGTGGCGGTGAACCGGGTCGAACCGGGCGGCGACGCGCCGGTGTTCCTGCCGGAGGAACGACTGGGACTCGCGGCCGCGATCAGGGCGTACACAGCCGGTTCGGCGTACGTGAACCACCTCGACGACACCGGGCGGGTGGCGGTCGGCGCGCTCGCGGATCTGGTGGTCCTGGACCGCGACCCGTTCGCCGGCCCCCCGGAGCGCATCGCGGACACACGCGTCGCGCACACATACGTGGGGGGCGCGCGAGTGTACTCAGCTCAGGAGGCGTGAGCAGTAACACACATCACGGCCAGGTCACGCGTAGATCATTTACGCTCTGGGCAGCCTCGTAGCGCTTCACGGCTCAACTTTCGAGCCACGAAGGCCAGTTCGAGTGCACGGGTGGCCGACAGGCCACCCGTTCGCAGGGACGGGGGCTCTGCGCACTGTCGCCCGAAAGGAAACACATGCCTCAGGACGTCACCTCCGACCTGCCCTTCGAGTTCCCCGTCAGTGAGCATCCGGAGTCCGCGCGCCCGTCATCCGCGCCGGATCCGGGACATGGACCTGGTGCGCAGCCTCATCGGCACAGCTGAGGCGGCGCCCCAGGTCCTCGTCCTGTAGCAGGAGCGCTTCGGCGAGGGCGGGCCGTCCACGGATCGCCGGCGGTGTCGAGGATGCATCAGCCGTGGACCAGCGCCCCCTGGGCGACCCGCGCCCCTTTCCCGGCCGTCGACGCAGCAGTGGTACCCCTCGCGGTCGTTCGCGGCATGAGCCGAATCCGGTCGCACGCGTCCGGCTGCCCTGCGAGGCCGCCGCGGATGGGGCCGCCTTGCCCGGACACGACCGCCGGCGACCGCAGCCGACCGATTCCGTTGTCATGACCACAACTTGAAGGAGACCGGTGTGAATTCCCTAGGCGCAGGTGCTGTTCCGGAGGCGTCCGCCGACAGCCTGCTCCCGGCGCAGCCAAGCGCCCAGTTCCGGCCCGCGGAGGCGGGGAACACCCTGGCCGGCCTCCTCGTGAAACGCATACACGGGAGCACGGATCAGTACCGGACCTTCCAGAACGCCGCTCAGCAGCGACTGGACGCGCTCGGATCCCGCCGCTCCGGCACCACGCTGCATCTGGCGGGAGCCCTCCACCAGGCGCCGCGCGAGTTCCTCCCGCCCGACGAGGAGGGCTACGCCAGGTTGAGGCACCTCGACACCAGGCTGCGCATGATCGAGGCGGCCTTCCCCGAGGTCAGCACCGATGTCGAGGTCTGCCGGCTGACCTGCACGATGCTGGAAGGGGCCTGGCGGAGCCGGGCACTCACCCCGCCGCGCGCGGAGGAGCAGGCGACCGACTGCGCCTGCCCGCTCTGCCGTCACCTGCCCACGCCCCCCGCCCGCACACTGGACGACTACCGCTGGCGGCAGAGCGCGGGCCGCCCCCTCACCGTCAAGACCTGGCCGTACCGCCGGGAACTCGACAGCGTCCTGACCGGTGGATGGTCCTGGACCCGCCAGATGAACGACCTCGAACGAGACCTCGGCCACCGCCACCGCTTCGAGGACGACATCCTGGTCTTCCACGAGTACAAGCGCGTGATCGACACCATCGACACCACGCGCCTCACCCAGCACGTCCAAGGCCGCCTGGCCGAGAGTTTCAGCACCAACAGCGCACGGGCCCTGGTCTCCGGACTCTTCGCGGCGCACAAGCGATCCGTCGACGAGTACTGGCTCCAGCAGCACGAGGCGGGCAGCGTCACGCTCCCCCAGGCCAACCCGCTCGGCCACAGCTCCTACTCGGCCCTGCAGATGCTGGACTGCCTGTTCTGGCACGTCGCACCCGACACGGAACTCTGGCAGGAGGAGAACCTCGCCTCCCTGCTGCTGTGCCGCGTCATCGACGACATGGCCGACGTCCGGGCCGACGCCCTCACCGGCGAGATCAGCAACTTCTGGCTCGCCGAGATGCCCACCCACACCAAGGCCTTCTACGCTGCCTGCGCGATAGCCCTCGTCAAGTACGGCTGCACGCCCGAGGCGCATCGCCCGATGTGGAACACCTGGCTGCTGACCACCACCATCGTCTGGATGGGGCTCACGGGACGGCACGCCCTGTGGTTCGACGGCATCACCGAGGGTCTCCCCCCGGCCGAGGGGTGCCCGCTGTGCGACCTGCAGCCCAACGCGTGCACCGGCATCCTCACCCACGGCACGACCCTCACCATCGCGCCACGGCCCACCGCACCGGCACTGAGCCCCAGGACCGCCGAGCTGTCCGCACGCTGCCGGTCCGAGCACCCCGGGGCATGGCCCCTCTTCGACGCCGAGCTCCATGCCTTCGAGGCTGTGCACGGCCCCTGGTACGGCGACACCGACAGCACCTGGGAGATCCTGCGCCGCACCTACATCGCCGCCGTGGAGGCGTCCAGTGCTGCGCCGTCCCCGGACCTCGCTCGTCAGGTCCAGCAGGACGCCGGTGTGGTGGGATCCGAAAGGTTTCACGCCCTGCACGACCCGCTGACCGGGCGGGAGGACACCACACTGCTCGCCTACATGTTCGGTTGCGCGCACCCGCATTTCCTCTGGAACGCCACGGGCTACTGGCCCACGGGCGTCGCGGGCGACTGGCTCGACGGCTGACACCCCAACGCGCGTTGCCCGGTCGGGTGACCCGACCGGGCAACGGTGTGTCCGGGCCTACGCTGCGAACTCGACCGGCAGGCTGTCCAGCACGGACATCCATGTGGACGCGGTCGAGGTGAGCTCCTCCGCCGGCACGGCCAGGCGCAGGCCCGGCAGCCGGTGCAGCAGGACGTCCACCGCGATCTGGATGATGGACATCCCGATGCTCTGCCCGGGGCACTCGTGCGGGCCGGCGCTGAAGGCCAGGTGCGATTCGTTGCCCTGCACCGAGATGTCCGGGTCGGGCCGGACCTCGGGGTCGAGGTTGCCCGGTGCGAGACCGAGGACGAGCAGGTCGCCCTCCTCGATGCGGTGCCCGCCCAGCTCCACGTCGCTGACGGCGAAGCGCCCCGGCAGGACGGACAGCGGAGGAGAGTTCCACATGACCTCCTCCACCAGCGCGGTGATGGTCACCTGACCGCTGGTCAGGCCGGCGAGCCGCGAGGCGTCCGTGAGGACGAGCTGCAGCACCCGGGCCAGCAGATTGCTGGTGGTGCTGTGCCCGGCCACCAGCACCAGGCGCAGATGGCTCACGACCTCGTCGTGGTCGAGGGCCGCGTGATGCTCCAGCAGACCGGTGGTGAAGTCGGAGCCGGGCTCGGCCCGCTTGCGGTCGACGAGTCCGCCGAGGATCTCCTTGATGATGCCGTCGTGCAGGATCGCGTCCTCGCCGCCCTGGAACAGCCGGGCGCTGGACTCGACGAGCCGGCGCCCCTCCGCCTCGGTGAGGCCCAGGATGCGGGTGAGGATCAGCATCGGCAGGTAGCCGGCGTAGTCCGCGACCAGGTCGGCGCGACCGTCGGCCGCGAACGCGTCGATCTGCTTGTTGGCGAAGTAGGTGGCATGGCGCCGGATACCGCGGCCCACGGCGGCCTGGAGGCCGTCGTTGACGGCACCGCGCAGCCGGCGGTGCGCCTCGCCGTCCTGCGACACGCAGTCGGGGCGCCAGGCGACCATCGGGACCAGCGGATGGTTCTCCGCGACCCGGCCCTCCCGCCAGTCCCGCCAGATCCGCGCGTCCCGGGCGAACTGGCGGGGATTGTCGAGCACCCGCCGGCCGTCCCGGTAGCCCAGCACCAGCCAGGCGTGGATGTCGCCCTCCAGCAGCACCGGCGCGACGGAGCCGTGCTCCTTGCGCAGCCGCTCGTAGATGCCGAACGGGTCGGTCGCCGCCTCGGACCCGTACAGCCGGGTCAGTTCGGCCGAACCGTGTGCGACCGGGCAGCCGCGCGGGACGTCGGGGCTGTCGGCGTTCTGCTCGTTCATCGGGGCTCCAGTGCGACGGCGGAGCGTTCCTTCAAATGACGTATCAGGGCGATCAGTACGTCACGGCTGGAGGCCCGGTCACGGGCGTCACAGGCCACGATCGGGGTGTGCGGGGAGATGTCGAGGGCGTCCCGGATCTCCTCGATGGGGTGTTCCTTGCAGTCCGGGAAGACGTTCAGGGCGATGACGAACGGCACGTTCTGCCGCTCCATCTCCTCGATCGCCCGGAAGCTGGAGGCCAGCCGACGCGTGTCCACCAGGACGATCGCACCGAGCGCACCCTTGAACAGGCCGTTCCACAGGAACCAGAACCGTTCCTGTCCGGGGGTGCCGAACAGGTACAGCATCAGGTTCTCGTTGATGCTGATCTTGCCGAAGTCGAGGCTGACCGTGGTCTCGGCCTTGTCGGCGACGCCGATGAGGTTGTCGACGCCGACGGTGGCCTGGGTGAGTGTCTCCTCGGTGGTGAGCGGCTTGATGTCGCTGACGGAGCGGACCATGGTGGTCTTCCCGGTGCCGAACCCCCCGGCGATCATCACCTTGACCGAGCGGGTCCCCCCGGCACCGGGGTCGCCGGGATGGTCAAAGCCTTTCAAGTCCACTGAGTACCTCCTGGAGGAGCGCGAGGTCAGGCCCGCGTCCGGCGTGGTGCGCCGGAATGGGATCACGGGCTTCAATACGGCCTGCGTCCAGCAGATCCGCCAACAGCACCGCGAGAATGTTGAAGGGCAATCCGAGATGGGCGGTGAGTTCGGCCACCGACAGCGGATCACGGCAGCGCCGGACTATCTCCTCGTACTCGTGCTGCATCCCCGGGACGGGGGCGGTGCGGGAGACGACGAGGGTGGCCACGTCGAGGCTCGACGCCGACCCGCCCGGTCCGCTGCGTCCCCCGGTGAGGACGTAATAACGTTCGAGACCGGACGGATCCGACGGTCGGCGGGGAGCACTCATCCAGAGTGCTCCTCCAGGCGCGGAGAGGTGCCGAGCAGCTCGCCCATCCGCCGGGAAAGATCCCTCATCTGATGGCCGAGCAGCCCCTGGTCGAGTCCTTCGCGGGCGAGGACCCCGAGATACGTCTCCACACCGGCCCGTACGACGAAGAGGTGACCGCCGTCGACCTCGATCATCGCCAGTCGCAGCTGCCCCGCGTACTTGGGGAACTGCTCGGCGACCGGCTGGGCCAGGGCCTGGAGCCCTGCCACCACGGCCGCGAAGCGGTCCACGTCGTCGGGGTCCTCGGCACCAAAGGAGGTGATGGCCTTGCCGTCGCTGGAGGCCACGAGGGCGAAACGGATCTCCGGGATGCTCTCCACCAGATCACGGAGCGCCCAGCTCACGTCGGTTCCCTGTTGCGTCATGTGGACTAGTCGCTCTCTTCAGTGCGGTGCTCGGCGGACTCGCGTCCGGCGGCGGCGTCATCGGCGCCGGCCGGGCTCGCGGGTGCCGGGTCGTCTTCGTCTCCGGTCAACTCGGCCTCGCTGTCCGGGGCTTCGTCCGCCGCGGGCGCGCGGCCCGCGGTGGCGAAGGCGGCCAGGCCCGCGAAGGACTCCTCGGGCGGCACCGCGGGGAACGCGGTGCCCTCCGTGCGCGGGGCGCGCTCCTCGGGCTGCTCCTCGTCGCGGCGCCGGCTGCGCCGTCGGGGCAGTCCGCCCGGGGTGGTGTCCAGGGCCTCGCCGGACTCCGGCTGAGTGACGGTTTCGACGGCGACCGGGCCGTGCGCCTGCACCGGGGACGCGGCGGCGGGGGCGGCCGTCGCGGGGGCCGGGGCGGCGGGGGCCGCGGGCAGCGGGCTGAAGAACTTGTGCGGGACCACGACGACCACCGAGGTGCCGAGCCAGGGCGAGTCCGCGAAGGTGACCCGGATGCCGTAGCGGCGGGCGAGGATGCCGACCACCCGCAGGCCGATGTTGGCGTCCTCGGAGATGCCCCCGATACCGGGTCCGGCGTCGGTGCCCGCCAGGGAGTGCTCGGCCTCGCGCTTCTTCTCCTCGCTCAGGCCCTTGCCGGAGTCCTGGATCTCGATGCCGACGCCGTTCGGCACCTCCTTGCCGGAGACGACGACCGGCTCGGTGGGCGGCGAGTAGCGGGCCGCGTTGTCGAGCAGGTGGGAGAAGATCAGGGTGAGGTGGTCCACCAGACCGCCGTCGACGCCGAGTTCGGGCAGATGCCGGACCTCGACGCGGTGGAAGTCCTTGATCCGGCCGATGCCGCCTCGCACCACGCTGAGCAGGCGCTGGGGCTCCTGCCACTGGCGGCCGGGGCGGTCCGAGCCGCCCAGCACGCCGATACTGGCGGCGAGCGAGTCGGCGGGGCCGAGTTCCTGGTCGAGCTCCATCAGACCGCGGGCCACGGCGGGCAGCCGGCCGTGCTCGCCCTGCATCTCGTGCAGCCGACCGCGCAGCTTGCTGGTCAGGACATGGATGCGGTTGCCGATGCTGATCACGGCCTGCTCGGCGGAGGTGGAGCGGTTGAACTCCTCCTCCACACCGATCAGCGAGGTCCGCAGGATGCGACGCAGATCGGCCTGGACGTCCTTGTCGACCTTGGCGCACTGCTCGGTGACGGGCAGCAGGTCGTCGATGGCCTCGCCGTCACGCAGCCGCTTCAGCGCCTCGGGCAGCTGCTCGCCGGCGAGCCGGGAGATCGCGGCCCGCTGGTGCGTGACCTGGTCCTGCCAGACCTCGGCCTGGTCGGCGAGCTGTGCGTCGGAGGACTTCAGCTGGTCGGCGAGCCGCTCCTCGTACGCCCGGGCCTGCTCGGCCAGTTGGGCGTCGTAGTGGGCGGTCCGGTCGGCAAGCCGGGCCTCGAAGGCGGCCGTCTGCTCCGCCGCCTGGGCGTCGAACGCGGCCGCCTGCTCGTCGAGCCGGCCCTCCAGGGTGGCGCGCTCGGCGGAGAACTTGCGCTCCAGACCCGAGACATGCTGCTGCCACTGCTGGGAGTGCTCGGCCTGCGAGCTGCGGAACGACCCTTCGGCGTTGCGCAGTTGGCGCTGCGTGCGGATCAGCAGGCGCACGCACACCGAGCTCGCGGCGGTGGCCGCGGCGCCGGCGACGGCCGCCGTTATTCGCTCCGAGCTCATGAACGTGGCGGCGACCGTCCCTCCCCCTAAGGCCAGCGGCATCAGCCACCAGCTGTACCAGGCGACAGGGGCCCGCGCCGCCGGCGGCGGAGAGGCGAGTTCCATCTGCATCCCTCGAAGCAACACGATCGAACAACAGCGAACAGGGGCAGTGTGCGAAGACCGCACTCACGAGTACGCACGGCGGGACGGACCCACCCTGGGGTACGTCAACTCGCCGTGACGGAAGGGAGCTTATCGGGTTTGAACCCCAAAGGATCAACCTCGGCGAGCAGAGGAAGTGAGGGTTCCGTCACGCTCCGCCAGTTGGCGGCAAATCAACACATACCCATTCCAGTCCACGACTTCAGGACATGCGCCCCCATACCCCGAGCCTTGAGGCCCCTTGGCCTCCTGGACACCTGTCCAGCTATAGTGGACACCTGTTCAAGAGATGGGGAGGGTCCGTCGATCATGGAAATCCTGGCGAACGTGCTGGTCGGCCTGGTCGCCGCGCTGCACGCGTACATCCTGGTGCTGGAGATGTTCCTGTGGCAGAAGAGCCCCGGGATGCGCTTCCACGGCTTCGATGCGGACCTGGCCCGGCGGACCGCGCCGCTCGCCGCCAACCAGGGCCTCTACAACGGGTTCCTGGCGGCCGGCCTGGTGTGGGGACTGGTGGCCGCCGACCCGACCGGCTTCCGGGCCCAGGTGTTCTTCCTGTCGTGCGTGGTGGTGGCGGGGGTGTACGGCGCGGTCACCGCCAACCGGCGGATCCTGTTCGCGCAGGCGCTGCCCGGCGCGCTCGCCCTGGCCGCCGTCCTCGCCGCCGGATGACCGGCCGACCGGCCGTGGCGGACCCGCGGGCCGCCCGCACCCGGGCTCGGCTGCGGGCGGCCCTCCTGGAGGAGTGCGCCGAACGACCGCTCGCCGAGGCCGCCGTGGCCGCGGTGGCGCGCCGGGCCGGGGTGGGCCGGGCCACGTTCTACGTCCACTACGACGGCCTGGAGGCACTGGCGGTCGACGCCTGTGCGGACGTCGTACGGGAAGCCGTCGACGCGCTGCACGCCTGGCGCGGCCGGCCGGACCCGGTGCACGCACCGCCGGCGCTGCGGGAGTTCTTCGCCGGGCTGGTCCCGCACGCCGCGCTGTACCGGGAGCTGCTCGCGCCCGGCGGTGGGGGTCCGCTGGGCCGGGTCCTGCACCGCGACCTGCGGGCGCGCAGCCTGGCCGAGCGGGAGCTGGTGGGCGCGGCGGACGCCCCGCTGGTGGCGTCGGCGGTGGCCGCCACCTTCGCCGGGGTGCTGGCCGACTGGCTGCACGGCCTGCTGGACGCGGGCGCCGACGACGTGGCGGACCAGGTCTGGCAGTTGCTGGTCGCCCTGCACATGAGCCGCTGAGCGGTCAGTCGCAGGCGAAACCGCGCCGCTCCTTCGGCCAGGCCTCCACGCCGTGCGGGGTGCGGACGTACGCCGTGCCGCCGTCGTCCGTCAGCCAGAGCCGCCAGGCACGGAAGCGGTATCCGGTGTCGTGCGCGTCGGCGGGCATCGTGGTGGCACCGTCGTAACGCCCGGCGAGTACGGAGTCGTGGGCGAACACGCCGTGGGGATCGCGGACGTAGGTCCTGCCGCCGACCGTCAGGAAGTGCGCGGACTGCCAGCCGCAGTGCCCGTCGCCGGCGGAGCTGGTGATCTTCGAGACCGGTACCCGGCGGCCGTGGGCGTCGGTCCAGATCTCGGGCCATTCCGGGCCCGACGTCACGCTCGCCGGGAGTTCCGAGGGATCGCAGGAGGCGTTGGTCTCCGGCCCCCAACCGGGCCTGCCCTGCTGGTCCCTGGCGACCACGACGGCCACCTTCGTGCGCCCGCCGACGTCGTAGGAGTACAGCACCCGGTCCGCGTCCCGCCGCTCCACGCGGTAGCCGTCGCGCGGCACCTCCGGGTCGAACATGTCGAAGAAGAGCCGAAGACCGTCCTCGGGCGAGTCGCCGCCGTCACTGTCGCTCCAGCCGTCGGGCCCGGTGCCCCAGTAGATCTCCCCGTCGCACTCCAGCGCGCGGCCGGCCGCGCCGGAGGCGGTGCGCATGGCCTGTGCGGTGGTCGCGTCGACCTCCTTCGTGGGGATGTCCAGCGGCCCGCGGTACGGCGTCGCCGGCGGCGTCCCCTCGACCACGACGTCCGGCCCGCTCGCGCCGTCGCAGCCCATCGCCGCGGCCGCCACCAGTACCGTCGCCGCCGCCAGACCTCTGCGCATGCCCACCCCTGCCGCTCGCCACCGTTGCCGTCCTTCGACGCCGGGGCGGGCCGGAACGTTCACACTCGCCGGGCGCGTGCGGGGCTGGCACGATTCCATCGAAGGTTGGCCATCGTGCCATTTCCTTGCCGGGCGCGTCCCGGCAGGCTGGGTGACCATGAGCAATGTGAACACGATGCGTGTGGTCAGCCAGGACGTCCTCGGCGGTCCCGAGGTGCTGAAGGTGATCGAGGTGGCCCGGCCGAAGCCGCGCCCCAACGAGGTACTGGTCCGGGTACGGGCCGCCGGGCTGAACCCGACCGACTGGAAGCACCGGGAGACCGGCGGCTTCCTGGGCGAGCCGCCCTTCGTCCTCGGCTGGGACGTCTCCGGCACCGTCGAGGAGACCGGGATCGGCGTCGCCGCCTTCGGGCCCGGTGACGAGGTCTTCGGCATGGTGCCCTACCCGTTCGGCCACGGTACGCACGCCGAGTACGTGATCGCCCCCGCCCGCGCCCTGGTGCCGAAGCCGGCCGGGATCGACCACGTGCAGGCGGGCGCACTGCCGCTGGTGTCGCTGACCGCCTGGCAGGCCCTGGTGGAGAACGCCGGCGTGGAGCCGGGACAGCGGGTGCTGATCCACGCGGCGGCCGGCGGGGTCGGGCATGTGGCGGTGCAGATCGCCAAGGCGCGCGGGGCGTACGTGATCGGCACGGCGAGCGCCGGCAAGCACGACTTCCTGCGCGAGATCGGCGTGGACGAGCCGGTGGACTACCGGTCCGTGGACGTGACGCAGGCGGTACGGGACGTGGACGTCGTCCTGGACACGGTCGGCGGTGACACCTCGACGGCCTCGCTGCGGACACTGCGGCCCGGCGGGACCCTGGTGTCGATCCTGCCGGTGGGCACCCCTCAGCTGTACGAGGAGGCCGAGCGGCTGGGCGTGCGGGCGGTGCGGATGCTGGTGGACGCGGACCGGGCGGGGATGCAGGCGGTCGCGGAGCTGGTGGAGGCGGGGAAGCTGCGCGCGACCGTCGCGGGGACCTTCCCGCTGGCCGATGCCGCCAAGGCGCACGAGCTGGGCGGCACCGGCCGGACCACCGGGAAGCTGGTCCTGGTCGTGGACTGACCGCGGGTCAGAAGGTGAGCACGGGCTTGATCGCCTTGCCCGTGCTCATGTCCCGCACCGCCCGGTCGATCTCGGCGAACGGGTAGGTGCTGATCAGCCGGTGCAGTGGCAGCCGCCCCTCGCGGACCAGCCGGACCAGGGCCGGGATGAAGGCCTGGGTCTCGCTGTCGCCGAGGGTGAGGCCGACGATCCGTTTGCCTGAGAGCAACCCGTTGACGTCCAGGGGGACTTCGGTGCCGAAGGGCGGGGCGCCGACCACGACCAGGGTGCCGCGGGCGGCCAGCGCGTCGACGCCCTGGCGGAGGACGCCGACGTTGCCGGTCGTCTCCACGATCCCGTCGGCGCCCGCTCCGCCGGTGATGCGCCGCAGGGCCTCGGGCACGTCCTCCCGGGTCGCGTCGACGGTGTGGGTGGCGCCCACCTCCCGTGCCAGCTCGAGGCGTTCGGCCACCCGGTCGACGGCGACGATCGTGGTGGCGGGGGTGAGCGCGGCGGCCATGACGGCCGACAGGCCGACCGCTCCGGCGCCGAGGACGACGACCGTGCTGCCGGTGGCCGGTTCCAGGACGTTCCACACGGCGCCGACCCCGGTCTGCACCCCGCAGCCGAGCGGGGCGATCGACTCCAGCGGGACGTCCGGGTCGACCGTGACGAGGCTGCGCTCGTCCACCAACGCCCGTTCGGCGAACGAGGACTGGCCGAAGAAGTGGCCGCCGAGCGGCTCGCCGTCCCGGCTGACGGTGGCGGTGCCGTCGGCGCGCCGGCCGCCGATCAGGTTGAGCGGCAGCCAGGTGGTGCAGTAGGCGGGGTGGCCGCCGTGGCAGTTGCGGCAGCCACCGCAGGAGGTGAAGGACAGCACGACGTGGTCGCCGGGGGCCACGCCGGTGACGGCGGAGCCCACGGCCTCGACGACGCCGGCGCCCTCGTGGCCAAGAACCCCGGGCAGCGGGAAGGGAAGTCCGCCGCTCGCCACGCTGAGGTCGGTGTGACACAGACCGGTGGCGACCATGCGGACGAGCGCCTCGTACGGCCCCGGCGCGTCGAGCTGGACGTCGCCGAGGGTGAAGGGGGCGCCGCCGGACTCGACCACGGCGGCTCGGGTGGTGAGGGACATCGTAGGAACTCCTGGTCTGCGGGGCTCAGTCGAGCGAGACGACGACGGACTTGACCTTGGTGTACGCGGCGAGCGCCTCGGGGCCGTACTCGCGGCCGAATCCGGAGGCCTTGACGCCGCCGAAGGGGACGGCGGGGTCGAGCATCGCCCAGTCGTTGACCCAGACGATCCCGGCCTGGAGGCGGGCTGCGACGCGGTGCGCGCGGGCCAGGCTGCCGGTCTGGATGCCCGAGGCGAGGCCGTACGGGGTGGAGTTGGCGAGCGCGACGGCCTCGTCCTCGGAGTCGAAGGGCTGCACGGTGAGGACCGGGCCGAAGATCTCGTCCTGGATCACCCGGGAGTCGTTCGGCAGGTCGGCGAGGACGGTCGGCCGGTAGTAGTAGCCGCCGTTCAGGTCGAGGCGTTCGCCGCCGCAGACGATGCGGCCGCCCTCCTTGCGGGCGAGGTCGACGTACTCCTCGACCTTGCGCAGGTGCTTCTCCCCCGCCATCGGCCCGACCACGACGGCCGGGTCGCGCGGGTCGCCGACCGGGACGCCGGGGACGGCCTCGGCGAGGATGCCGAGCAGGGTGGCGTAGACGGGGCGGGCGACCAGGAGGCGGGGGCCGCCCATGCAGAACTGGCCGGTGTTGAAGACGAAGGCCTTGATGACCGCGCCGACGGCCTTCTCCAGGTCGGCGTCCTCGAAGACCAGGTGGGCCGCGTTGCCGCCGAGTTCCATGGTGACGGGCTTGAGCGCCTCCCCCGCCGCGCTCGCGACGTGCCGGCCGACGGCGGTGGAGCCGGTGAAGGCGACCTTGTCGACGCCCGGGTGGCGCAGCAGGGCCTCGCCCGCGACCGGTCCGGCGCCGGTGACGACGTTCACCACCCCGTCGGGGACGCCCGCCTCCTTGAACAGGCGGGCCATGTACAGGGCGCTGAGCGGGGTCTCGTCGGCGGGCTTGTGGACGACCGTGTTGCCGGCGGCGAGAGCCGGGCCGAGCTTCGAACCGGCGAGGATGAGAGGGAAGTTGAAGGGGGTGATGGCGGCGACCACGCCGATCGCCTCGCGCCGGGTGTAGGCGAGGGCGTTCATCGGTACGTCGCGGACGGCGCCGTCCAGCGAGTGGGCGAGGGCCGCGACGTGCTCGTAGTCGTTGGCCGCGTTGGTGACGTCGACGGCCCGGGCGAGAGTGATGGGCTTGCCGACGTCCAGACTCTCCAGGGCGGATATCTCCTCGGCGTTCTCCCGGATCAGCTCGGCGACGCGGTGCAGCACGCGGCCGCGCTCCCGGCCGCTGAGTCCCGCCCACTCCCCCGCGTCGAAGGTCTCGCGGGCGGCGCGGACGGCGGCGTCGACGTCGGCGGCGCCGGCCTCCGCGACGGTGGTGATCACCTGGCCGGTGGCCGGGTCGGTCACCTCCGTCCGGGCCCCGTCGGCGGCCTCCCGCCACTGTCCGCCGATGAACAGCTGCCCCGGTCCGGTCTCGAAGGTGGTCGTCATTGCCCACTCCCAGCGTCGATCGCTAAGCCTTCAACAAACAGGATTCCTGTTGGTCCGCAGTCTCATTACAGACAGGATTCCTGTCAATGGTCTAGGGTGAACGCATGGTCGGTACAAAGACACGCCCCTCGCTGCTGTACATGGTCAAGCAGGTGGAGCTGGTGGTGCGCTCACACCTCGACGAGCTGGTGAAGCCCGCCGGGATCACCGCGCTGCAGTACACGGCCCTGACCGTCCTGGAGCGCCACGACGGCCTGTCGGCGGCCCAGTTGGCACGGGACTCGTTCGTCACCGCGCAGTCGATGGCCGACCTCGTGCGGTCCCTGGAGACGCGTGGGCTGATCCGGCGGGAGCGCAATCCGCGCAACCGGCGCGAGCTGCTGATCCTGCTGACCGACGCCGGGCGCTCACTGCTCACCGGGGTCGCCGGGCCGGTACGGGAGCTGGAGGAGCGGATGGTCCGCGAGCTCACCGCGCACCAGGAGGAGCAGTTCCGCCAGGCACTGAGCAAGGCGTGGCACGCGCTCTCCTAGCCCGCCGTCCCCGCCCTCTCCCCGCCCCCGCTCCCGGCTCGCTCCGCCCGTCGCGTGGCACCGCTGCCACGTGCCCGTTCGCCGACTGTCGCGCACGCCACAGAAAATGGCGAGCCGAAGCAGCAGACATATGTCAATCGAACATGCTCAAATTCCCTCCATCGAGGGTAACTTGCAGTGCGGGGAACGGAATTGAACCGGCAGGGGTGGGAGGTGATGTCGTCGTGCGCCAGGAACCCCGGCAGGATCCCGCGCCGCTCTCCCGGCACCTGCGCGTCCACCAGGACCGGGGCCACACGGTGCTGGAGCTGCGGGGCGAGATCGACATCGCGGCGGCGACGGAGATCGCGCCCCACCTGGACCGGGTGACCGCCCAGGAGAACGCCCGGGTGGTGATCGACCTGCTGCCCGTCGAGTTCTTCGACTGCTCGGGGCTGCGGCTGCTGTACCGGGCACGCGGCCGGGTGCTGGAGCGCGGCGGACAGCTTCAGCTGGTCTGCACCCACCCGCTGACCCTGCGGGTGCTGAAGGTGACCGGGCTGTCGCGTCTGCTGCCGCCGCGGGCGACGCTGGACGCGGCCCTGGGCCAGCCCGAGGCCACGTCCGGCACCTTGTGACAGCCGCCCTGCGGCAACGGCTACTTGAGGATCCTCGTGACCTGACCGGCGCCGACGGTCCGCCCGCCCTCGCGGATCGCGAACTTCAGGCCCTCCTCCATCGCGATCGGCTGGATCAGCCGGACGTGCACGGTGGTGTTGTCGCCCGGCATCACCATCTCGGTGCCCGGAGGCAGGGTGACGACGCCGGTCACGTCGGTGGTGCGGAAGTAGAACTGGGGACGGTAGTTCTCGAAGAACGGGGTGTGCCGGCCGCCCTCGTCCTTGGAGAGGATGTAGGCGCGGGCCTCGAACTCCACGTGCGGGGTGACCGATCCGGGTTTGATGACGGCCTGGCCGCGCTCGACGTCGTCGCGCTTGATCCCGCGCAGCAGCAGGCCGACGTTCTCCCCGGCCCGGCCCTCGTCGAGCAGCTTCCTGAACATCTCGACGCCGGTGACCGTGGTCCGCGTCTTCTGCGGGTGGATGCCGATGATCTCGACCTCGCTGTTGACCCGCAGCACACCGCGCTCGATCCGGCCGGTGACGACGGTCCCGCGGCCGGTGATGGTGAAGACGTCCTCGACGGGCATCAGGAACGGCCGGTCCACGTCCCGCACCGGCTCGGGCACGAACTCGTCGACGGCGTCGAGGAGTTCGAGGAGCGCCGCGGTCCACTGCGGGTCGCCCTCCAGGGCCCTGAGCGCGGAGACCTTGACCACCGGGACGTCGTCGCCGGGGAACTCGTACTCGGTGAGCAGCTCGCGCACCTCCAGCTCCACCAGTTCCAGGATCTCCTCGTCGTCGACCATGTCGGTCTTGTTGAGGGCGACGACGATGTACGGCACGCCCACCTGACGGGCCAGCAGCACGTGTTCCTTGGTCTGCGGCATCGGCCCGTCGGTGGCGGCCACCACCAGGATCGCCCCGTCCATCTGGGCGGCCCCGGTGATCATGTTCTTGATGTAGTCGGCGTGGCCGGGGCAGTCGACGTGCGCGTAGTGCCGGCGTTCGGTCTGGTACTCGACGTGCGCGATGGAGATGGTGATGCCGCGCTGGCGCTCCTCGGGCGCCTTGTCGATCTGGTCGAACGGCGTGAAGGGGTTGAGCTGGGGGAACTTGTCGTGCAGCACCTTGGTGATGGCCGCGGTGAGTGTCGTCTTGCCGTGGTCGATGTGCCCGATGGTGCCGATGTTCACATGTGGTTTCGTCCGCTCGAACCTGGCCTTCGCCACTGGGGGCCTCCTGATCGCGTCGGTGCCGCCGAGCGCGGTTCAGCGCTACAACTCCTCCTTCCTGTCTAGAGGTTGCGCGGCTCGTCGAACAGGGCGCTCACGGACTCACCGTTGTGAATACGGCGTACGGCCTCCGCCAGCGCCGGGGCGATGGACAGGATCCGCAGCTTGTCGGTGTGCTCCTCGGCGGGCACCGGCACGGTGTTGGTGCAGACGATCTCCAGCACGTCGGGCTGCTCGCTCAGCCGCTTGAGCGCCCCGGCCGCGAACAGGCCGTGGGTGCAGGCGATCCGGATCGACCGCGGCGGACCCAACTCCCGGATCTTCTCGAGCAGTTCGACGACGGTGCTGCCCTTGGCGATCTCGTCGTCGAGCACGATGACGTCCCGGTCGGCCACCTCGCCGATCACCGAGCTGATGGTGACCCGGTCGTCCGGGTAGCGCTGCTTGGCGCCGGCCGCCACCTGGGCGCCGATCAGCCGGGCGAAGGCGGCGGCCTCCTTGGCGTTGCCGAGGTCGGGCGAGACGACGGTGGTGCGCGACAGGTCGTACCGCCGGAAGTGCGCCGCCAGCTCGCGCAGCGCGTGCAGGTGGTCGACCGGCACCGAGAAGAAGCCGTGCACCTGCGGGGCGTGCAGGGTCATGGCGAGGACCCGGCTCGCACCGGCGGCCACCAGGAGGTCGGCGACCAGGCGGCCGCCGAGCGAGATGCGCGGGGCGTCCTTCTTGTCGGAGCGGGCGTAGGAGTAGTGCGGCATGACGACGGTGATCCGGCCCGCGGAGGCACCGCGGGCCGCGTCGCACATCAGCAGCAGTTCCACCAGGTGCTCCTGCACCGGCCGGACCAGCGGCTGGATCAGGAAGACGTCCCGCTCCCGGCAGTTGGCCTGGAGCTGCACCTCCAGGCAGTCGTTGGCGAACCGGCTGACCCGCGTCGGGCTGAGCGGCACCCCGAGGTGCGCGCAGACCTCCTCGGCCAGCTCGGGGTGGGCGCTGCCGCTGAAGACGGCGATGTCTCGCACGATCCGCTCCTCGCATGATCAATACGGGCTACGGGCTCATGCTACGGACCGTGCCGCTCTCACCACGGCACGGGTGTGCCGTCCCAGGAGAAGAACCGGCCGGTGGGGCCGTCGTCGGGCAGCAGCGCCAGCCGTACGGCACCCCGCGCGCCCTCGGCCGGATCGCCGCCGCCGACGGCCGCGCCGGGCACCAGGTCGGTGGCCCGCCGCCCCGGGGCCAGGGCGTTCACCTTGAATCCGGCCTCGGCCAGCTCCTGGGCGTACAGGACGGTCAGCGCGTTCAGCGCGGTCTTGGACGAGCGGTAGGCGGCGGACCTGGGGACGCCCTCGGCGAACTGCGGGTTGGGCCGAGTACTCCAGGCGAGGGACGCGGTACCGCTGGTGACGTTCACGACGCGCGGGTGGGCGGAGCGGCGCAGGGCGGGGAGGAAGGCGTTGGTGACGGCGACGACGCCGAAGACGTTGGCCTCGTACGTCCGCCGGAAGTCCTCGACGCCGGTCTCCGAGGGGGTGCCGGTCACCGGCTGGACACCCGCGTTGTTGACCAGGACGTCGAGGCGGTCCACGTCGGTAGCCGCCCGCTCGACGCTGCCGGGGTCCGTGACGTCGAGCACCAGGAGCCGTGCGTTCGCGCCGATCTCCGCCACGGCCCGCGCGCCGCGCTCGGCATCCCGGGACCCGACGTGGACCTGGCAGCCCTCCTCGGCCAGCAGCCTGGCGATGTGGAAGCCGATGCCTTTGTTGGCACCGGTGACGAGTGCTGTGCGATCGTTCATGTCAGCCACGGTCCCCCGGCCGCGTCCGCCCTGCCAGGGACCACCTGTACCAGGCGGACCGAGGAGAGGACGGCGGCATGGCGAGGCAGGAACTGGCCCGCTTCCTGCGCGAGCGCCGGGCAGGACTGCGCCCGCAGACGGTGGGCCTGCCGCCGGGCACCGACCGCCGCACCCCCGGGCTGCGCCGCGAGGAGGTCGCCGAGCTCGCCCACATGTCGGTCGACTACTACATCCGGCTCGAGCAGGCCCGCGGCCCCCGCCCCTCCCCGCGCGTCCTGGACGCCCTGGCCGGGGCGCTGCGGCTGGCCCCCGCCGAGCGCAGCCACCTCTTCCGGCTGGCCAGCTCGGCCGCGCCGCCGCCCGGCAGCGCGGCGGTACGGCGGGTACGACCGCACGTGGCCCGCCTGCTGGAGCGGCTTCCCGACACCGCCGCGATCGTCACCGACGCGGCCTACGGTCTGGTGGCCTGGAACCCCCTCGCCCAGCTGCTGTTCGGCGGCGATCTCGGCCACGGCACGACCAACCTGGCGCGGCGGCGCTTCCTCGACCAGGGGCGGATGCACGAGAGCTCCAGTGCCGAGGAGACCGGGCACATCGTGGTGGCCCGGCTGCGGCGGGCCGCCGAACGCTATCCGCACGACGCTCAACTCGGCGTGCTGCTGGGTGAGTTGCGCGCGGGAAGCAAGGACTTCCGGCGGATCTGGGCGACCCATCCGGTACACGCCCCCGGACACCGCACCAAGGTCCTCGACCATCCGGAGCTGGGGCGGCTGCGGCTGAACTGCGACGTCCTGCTGGTGCCGGAGGACGACCAGGAGGTCGTCCTGGTCACCGCGGACCCGGGTTCGGCGTCGGCACGCCGGATCGCGGAGCTGGCCGCGGGCGCCTGACCCGCCTTCGGGCTCGCTGGTCGCGGGCGCCTGACCCGCCTTCGGGCTCGCTGGTCGCGGGCGGCCGTCGGCCACGTTTCGGCACCGCGTGTATCAGTCCTGCCTCAGCTGTCTCAATCGGCCGACAACGCGGTCTGGCAGGGCTGTTGGCGGGCATTCGTGTCCTTGGAAAGGAGGACCGTCACATGGCGAGTTCCACCAAGGAGAGCAAGGCGAGCTCCACTCAGGAGGCTCCCGTCACGGCCCGGCCCCGGCGCATACCCGGCTGGGCGAAACTGGTCACCGCGCTGGTGCTGGTGCTCGTGGTGCTGTTCGCCGGGATCAAACTGGCGGTGCTGCCCGGGATCAAGGACCTGTTCGGCACGGAGACCCGCGACAACACCGGCCCGGCGCTGCTCAAGTCCATCCAGGACATGAGCCGTTACGACGCGGCCTCCGGCAACTTCCAGGTCGTCGTGGACCTGGAGAAGGACGCCAAGTACCTGCCCAGCGCGATCCGCGGCACCCGCACCCTGTACGTCGGCGCGGGCACCGTCGACTCCTACGTCGACCTCGGCAAGATCGCCCAGAAGGACGTGACGGTCAACGCCGACCGCACCGAGGCCACCATCCGGCTGCCGCACGCCCAGCTCGGCAAGGCGACGCTGGACCCCGACCACTCCTACGCCGTGTCCAAGCAGCGCGGCCTGCTCGACCGGCTCGGCGACCTGTTCTCCGACAACCCCAACAGCGAGCAGGCGGTGCAGAAGCTGGCCGTGAAGCACATCGACACCGCGGCCAAGGACAGCGGGCTGACCACCCGGGCCGAGACCAACACCACCGACATGCTGGAGGGGCTGCTGCACTCCCTCGGTTTCACGGAGGTGCACGTGTCCTACGGGACGGTCTGACCCACGCCGGGTGATCAACCGCCCAGCACCCCCGGCGCCGCCAGTGCCCCGAGCGCGGCGGCGCCGACCAGCAGCCAGGCCACGTAGTCCCCGACGTGCCCGGACTGCAGGCGGCGTACCGGCAGCGCCAGGCCCTTCGCCACGAGCAGGCCGGGCCGGGTGACCGCGAGCGCGGCCAGGCCGAGGGCCAGGAGGGTGGAGAGGCAGCCCAGCAGGACCCCGGTCGCCGTCCAGTGCGCGGCGGCCGGGGCACCGCCGGAACCGGCCCGGGTCACGGCACGGGCCACCACCCCGGCGAAGCCCGGGGCGAGGCCGACGGCGAGGGCCCCGGCCAGCAGCACCGCGGGGACGACGGTCATCGTGTCCGGGATCCGGCCGAGCCGGCCCTCGGTCTCGGGCTCCTCCCCGGACCCGGTGGTCTCATAGGTGTCACCCCGCGGCGGCCTGGCACCGAGGCCGAGGAACACCCGGGCCGCGACACGCAGCACCGCCCCCGCCGTCACCGCCGACACGACGACGTAGAGCACGGTCAGCGGGGAGCCCACCGCCTCCTCGGCGACCGACTTGCCGAGCCCGGTGCCGAACGGCGGCAGTCCCGCGAGCGCCAGCCCGCCGAGCCCGAACAGCACACCCACCGTGCGCAGTTCCCTGGCCCGGCCGTGCAGCGCGCGTTCGTCGACGTTGCCGTAGCGGTCCAGGAGAATGCCCGCACAGGCGAACAGGGCCGCCTTCACCCCGGCGTGCCCGAGGAGGTACAGGGCGACCCCGGCGTCGCCCTCCGGGGTGAGGACACCCAGGCCGACGAGGAACAGGCCGGTGTGCGCGATGGTGGAGAAGGCGAGCAGCCGCTTGATGTGCCGCTGGTGCCAGCACATGAACGCGCCGAGCGCGGCGGTGCACACCCCGAGGACGACCAGCGCCCGCTCCAGGCCCGCCGCCGGGATGCCGCCGGGTCCGGCGAAGACCGTGCCGTACACCCGCCAGACGCCGTAGGCGCCGAGTTCGACCATGACCCCGGACAGCAGCATGCAGACCGGGGTGGGCGCCACCGCGTGGGCGTCGGGGAGCCAGAAGTGGAAGGGGGCGGCGGCGGCCTTGACCAGCAGCGCGGTGAGGACCAGCACGAAGGCGGCGAGGACCAGGGCGTCCGGGCGGCCGTGGGCGTCCAGACCACGGCCGATCTCCGACATGGACAGTTCGCCGGTGCGGGCGTACAGCAGGCCGATCCCCAGCAGCATGGCGTACGCGCCCAGGGAGTTGACCACGCCGAAGGTGAGCGCGCCCTGCACGGCCTTCGCCTCGTCGATGCGGTAGCCGGTCAGCGCGTAGGCGACGACGCTCATCAGCTCGAAGAACACGAAGGCGTTGAACAGGTCGCCCGCGATCGCGAACCCGCACATCCCGGCCTGGAAGACCAGCATCAACGCCGGGTACGAACCCGCGTGCCGACTCGGCGGCTCCGCGAAGTAGCGCCAGGAGTAGGCCAGGGCGGCCAGCGTCAGCAGGGAGACCAGGGCGGCCATGCCGAGGGCCGGTCCGTCCCCGATGACCAGGATCCCGACGCTCTCCCCGTGGACCGGCCGCCAGCCGCCCACCCACTCGGTCATCGGGGGCGAGCAGTTCAGCAGCAGGACCAGGGCGAGGGCGCAGGTGCCCGCGCTGACCGCGCAGGCGAAGCTCTCGGCGACGACCCTGGGCAGCCGGCGGCCGGCGGCCACCAGCAGGGTGGCGGCGAGCAGGGGGCCGGCCGCGAGCAGCGGAAGCAGGTGGTGCATCAGCCGCGCAGCTCCGTCAGTTCGTCGGGGTCGACCGTGCCGTGCCGCTTGGCGACCTGGAGGACGAGCGCGAGCAGCAGCGCGGTGACGGTCGCCCCCACGACCACGTCGGTGAGGGCGAGAGCCTGCACGACCGGGTCGACCAGCGGCCGGGTGCCCGGCTTCAGGTCGGAGAAGACAGGTGCGGTGCCGCCGTCGCGATAACCGACGGCGAGCAGCAGGACGTACGTCGACGACTGGACGACGGCCAGACAGCCGACGGCGTGGATCAGGTTCCGGCTGGTGGCCAGGCCGTAACAGCCCGTCAGGAAGATCCAGACGGCGACCAGATAGGGGAAGACGTGCATCACGGAGTGCGTCACTGCGGGCTCAACTCCCGTTCTCCTCCTCGATCTCGACGGCCTGGTCGAGGAAGCGGGCGAGCAGGACCACGACCGCGCTCGCCACCTCCATACCGATGGCCGCGTTCAGCAGGGGGACCAGGCCGCCGGAGGACAGCGTGTTGAAGGTGCCGTACGGCAGCAGGGTGTTGGCGAGGAAGGCGGTGCCGGCCAGCACCCCGGCGAGGCCGAGGACCAGGTAGGAGCAGGCCGCGAGGGAGTCGGTGACCTCGAAGACGCCGATCGGGCGGACGCGTTCGAGGGCGCCGTAGTCGGCGCCGAGGTACAGCAGGTGCAGGGCGGTCGCGGCGACGACCCCGCCCTGGAAGCCGCCGCCGGGGCTGAGCTGGCCGTGCGCGATGACGTACAGGCCGGTGACCAGGGCGACGGGGAGCACCAGCAGGGCATATCGGCGGACCGGCAGCGCCACTTCGGTGGGCTGCGGGCGATCCCGGTGTTCGTCCCGGTTCTGGCGGAGCAGGACCACGCAGCCGAGGACGGCGGCGAAGAGGATGCTCATCTCGCCCAGGGTGTCGTAGGCACGCTGGTCGAAGTTGACGGAGGAGATGACGTTGGCGGTGTGCCGGGCGAGGGAGGCGCGCACGGCACGGTCGCCGTAGGGGTGGCGGGTGCCGCCGAAGCCGGGCAGGTCGAAGCAGGCCGCGACCAGCAGCGCCGCCACGCCCGCACCGCCGATCGCCAGCACCCGGAGCCTGAAGGAGCGGCTCACTTCTCGCCTTCCTTCCCGCGTCGTCGCACCTTGCGCACCGACAGCATGATCAGCAGCGGGGTCAGGGCGGAGCCGACGGCGAGCTGGGAGAGGCCGACGTCGGGGGCCTGGAGCACGGTGAAGACGACGCCGAGGAACAGGCCGAGCAGCGACAGCACCAGGGCCTGGCGGGCCGGGTCCCGGACCGCCACGGCCGCGGTCGCCGCTCCCGCGGTGAGCAGCAGGGCCACGACGATCACCGCGTCAGCCACCGCGCACCCCCCGGAAGCCGCCGGACAGCGCCCGGGAGGCGACCACGTTCCCGCCGGTCAGCAACGCCCCGACGACCAGGAGTTTCACCATCGCCCGGCCCGGCCCGGCCGCCACGCACAGGGCGACCACGACGGCCGCGTCCACCCCGACCGTCGTCCAGGTCAGGCCCCAGGCGGCAGCTTGGTCGTCCGTCAGGTCGTCGGCGAGCAGCCGGGCGAAGACGAGGGTGCCGACCGGGCCCAGCACGGCCAGCAGCAGGCCGAGGTCGACGTAGGACGTACGGTCGTAGCCCTGGGCGAGCAGCAGCAGGCTCGCACAGACCACCGAGGTGGAGAGGTTCTGGGCGACCACGCGGCGGCTCAGCGGGCCGGTGGCCACGCCCCACAGCGCGGTGCCCGCGCCCCCCGCCAGCAGCACGGTCGCCGCCAGGATCCAGCCGTTCACCGCCAGTTCACCGCCCGCCGGCCGGCCCGCGCCACCAGCGCACCGATCGCCGCCACGCTCGCGCCGACGATCCGCTCCAGGGTGTCGACGGTACTGATGAACACCAGCCAGAGCAGGGCGAGTACGGCCCACCACGCCAGCAGTTCGGCCGCGGCGCCGAGCGCCGTACGCCTGGTCATACGCCGCCTCCTCGGTCGTCGCGCGGCACGATGTCCGATTCGCCGCTTCTTCGCCGCTTGTGCATCCAAGCATCGCGACCGTCGCCGGGAGCGGCGGCACGCGGGAACGCACCCGGAGTGCCCAGGGGGCGCACCCGGAAACCAGCGGTCTGCTCCGGTCGCCGTCCGGGCTCCGGCATCGCCCCGCGTTTCGGGGGTAACTGGCTTACCACGCCGCAAGGTTGGAGAGTGGAGGACTCAATGGCCAGCGCCGCCTCGCGCCTGCGCATCACCAAAGGCGAGAGCACCGAGGAGACGAAGAAGAACGGGGACACCGGCACGAGGGCGAGGCTGTTGAGCAGGGCCGCACGCGTCGTCGGCATCCGCGGCGACCAGCCGGGCGCCGCCGCGAAGGGGGACGGCTCCACCGGGCCGGCGAACGCCGGAAGGAAGGGCGTCATCGGCAGGTTGCGCGGTTCCCGCGCTGCGGGCGGCGCCGCCGGTCCGGGCGGCACGGCCGAGCCTGCGGCTGCCGGGAAGAAGGGCTTCCTCGGCAGGTTGCGCGGCTCCGGCGCGGCGGGCGGCGCGACAGGGCCGGCCGCCAGGAAGTCCGGGACCGGCAGGGAGGGCGCAGCGGGAACGGGGGGCTCCGCAGGCAAGGCGGGCACGTCCGCGGCCAGGACCGGCACCGAGCGTCGCCCGCTCCCCCTCCCCCTGCGGTTGCTGGCCATGGCCTGCGCCTTCGCCGCGATGGTGGCCTTCGCCGTCGTGCTGGCCGATCTGACCCTGGATCCGTCCCCGGCCTCCGTGTCGATCGCCCACACCAACCTGCATCCCGGCGCCACCCTCAAGATCTATCTGGATCAGCCCGCGTTCCGTGACGCCGTGAAGCAGATCGGCGGGAACGTCCTGCTCGGCGTCCCGTTCGGGATCCTCGTGCCGGTCCTCGCGCCCGGTGCCCGGGGCGTGCTGCGGGTGCTGCTGCTCACCGCGGTCGTGATGCTGCTGGTGGAGATGGCACAGGGCGCGCTGGTCACGGGCCGGGCGTTCGACGTGGACGACGTCATCCTCAACACCACGGGAGCGCTGGTCGGTTGGCTGCTGCTGGGCCGCCGGCTCGGTCGCGCGGTGCACGCCCGCAAGCGCAAGGCGTAACCCGCGGGGCGGCCTCCCGGGGAGGCCGCCCCGCCGTCCGATACTGGTCCGTACCAAGGTATTGACGGGTTACTTATCTCATCTCTTAAATCAAGAGGCGACGCCTTCACCCCCCCACCCCGGCCGGCCGCCTCCCCGCGCCCGGCCGCCGTACGGAAGGAAGAGCCGTGGCCTCCCCACGATTGCTCCGCAGATGCCTCTTCGCAGCGCTCTCCGCCGCGTTGGTGGCGACGGCCGCCGTCGGTCCCGCGCGGGCAGCGTCCGCGTCCGCCGACGCGAGCGCGGCCGCCGTGACCTTCTCCGACACCTTCGACGGGGCCGCCGGTTCGCCCGTCGACTCCTCGAAGTGGACGCTGGAGACCGGCGACAACGTCAACAACCACGAGCGCGAGTACTACACCTCGGGCACCGGCAACGCCGCCCTCGACGGCCAGGGGCACCTGGTCATCACGGCCAGGAAGGAGAACCCCGCCAACTACCAGTGCTGGTACGGCACCTGCCAGTACACCTCGGCCCGGATGAACACCTCCGGGAAGTTCAGCGCCCAGTACGGGCACGTCGAGGCCCGGATGAAGATCCCGCGCGGGCAGGGCATGTGGCCGGCCTTCTGGATGCTCGGCACCGACATCGGGTCGGTCGGCTGGCCGAACTCCGGTGAGATCGACGTGATGGAGAACGTCGGCTACGAGCCGTCGACCGTGCACGGCACCATCCACGGCCCCGGCTACTCCGGCTCCAACGGGATAGGCGCGGCCTACTCGCTGCCGAACGGCCAGGCCTTCGCGGACGGCTTCCACACCTTCGCGGTCGACTGGGCACCCAACTCGGTCAAGTGGTCGGTGGACGGCACCGTCTACGAGACCCGCACCCCCTCCGACGTGGGCGGCAACACCTGGGCGTTCAACAAGCCGTTCTTCCTGATCCTGAACCTGGCCGTGGGCGGCTACTGGCCGGGCGACCCGGACGGCTCCACCGCCTTCCCGGCACAGCTGGTCGTGGACTCGGTGTCGGTGACGACCAGCGACAGCGCGACCGGCGTCGCGATCAAGGGCCTGGCCGGCAAGTGCGTGGACGTGGCCGGGGCGAACACCGCCAACGGCACGCCCGTGCAGCTCTACGACTGCAACGGCACCGCCGCCCAGCAGTGGACCGTCGGCAGCGACGGCACCGTCCGCGCGCTCGGCAAGTGCCTGGACGTCACCGGCGGCGGCACGGCGGACGGCACGGCCGTCCAGCTCTACGACTGCAACGGCACCGCCGCCCAGAAGTGGGCCGTCTCCTCCGCGCACGACATCGTGAACCCCCAGGCGAACAAGTGCCTGGACGTCACCGGCAACAACTCGGCCAACGGCACCCGGCTGCAGATCTGGACCTGCTCGGGCGGCGCCAACCAGAAGTGGACGGTCGGCTGAGAGCAGCGCTCTCCCGCTAGCGGCGGGACGGGCGGGGCGTCCAGGTGAACTTGTCCCCGCCCACCCAGCGGACCACGTCCGGGTCGTCCAGGTCGTGGACCCGGATCCCGCAGGACGCGGCAACCTCCAGCACGTCCGTGACGGTGCGCGCCTGGCAGACCACCTCTCCGTCGATCTCCACGATGCGGAAGGGCGGGGTGCCGGGCTTGCCGGTCATGACCCCGAGCACCAGGATCCGCGGCTGGGAGATGTACGGGCTCGCTATCTCGGTCATGCAATCGAGGGTAGATCTCCCCGGGCGGAAGTGACCGGCCTGAGTCACCCTGACGGTGGAGGTGGCCATGGACCCCGTCGAGGCGCTGGAACGCATCGCCTTCCTGCTGGAACGGTCGCGGGCACCCACCTACCGGGTGCGTGCGTTCCGCACCGCCGCAAGGGTCCTGGCCGCCCTGCCCGCCGACGAGGTCGCCGCGCGGGCCCGGGCCGGAACCCTGGAATCGCTGCGCGGTGTGGGCCCGAAGACGGCCCGGGTGGTCCTCGAATCGCTGGCCGGAGATTTGCCCGGATATTTGCGCGGTCTTGAGGAGGAGACGGCCGAACCGGCGACCGGTCCCGGGTCCGGGCTGCGGGAGCTGCTGCGCGGGGACTGCCATCTGCACTCGGACTGGTCCGACGGGGGCAGCCCGATCGAGGAGATGGGCCGCACGGCGGCGGCCCTCGGGCACGAGTGGGCGGTGCTCACCGACCACTCCCCCAGGCTCACCGTGGCGCGCGGGCTGTCCCCGGAGCGGCTGCGCGAGCAGCTGGCCGTGGTGGCCCGGCTCAACGCCTCCTGGGCGCCGTTCCGGCTGCTCACCGGCATCGAGTGCGACATCCTGGAGGACGGCTCGCTGGACCAGGATCCGGAGCTGCTGGAGCGGCTCGACGTGGTCGTCGTCTCGGTCCACTCCAAGCTGCGGATGGACGCCCGCTCGATGACCCGGCGCATGGTGAGGGCCGTCCGCGATCCGCACGCCGACGTCCTCGGCCACTGCACGGGCCGCCTGGTCACCGGGCGGGGGCGGCCGGAGTCCGAGTTCGACGCGGACGAGGTGTTCGCCGCCTGCGCCGAGTCCGGCACGGCCGTGGAGATCAACAGCCGCCCGGAGCGGCTCGACCCGCCCCGCCGACTGCTGCGCCGGGCCGTCGCCGCCGGGGTGCTGTTCTCGATCGACACCGACGCCCACGCCCCCGGCCAGCTGGACTGGCAGATCCTCGGCTGCGCCCGGGCCGAGGAGTGCGCGGTGCCCGCCGACCGGGTGGTGACCACCTGGTCCGCGCAGGAGCTGCTGGCCTGGACCCGGGAGGGACGGGTTCCGGCGCGCGTGACCGGCGTCTGACGAGGTACCCGGTGCCTGGGGCCGAACGACAGGAAGGGGCGCCGAGCGATGGACCGGGCTGCCGTGTTCGACGTCGACGGGACGCTCGTCGACACCAACCACCTGCACGTCACCACCTGGTGGGAGGCCTTCAGGCAGGCCGGTCACCGGGTCACCATGAACGCCGTGCACCACTCCGTCGGGCTCGGCTCCGGCGACCTGATCGCCCATCTCCTCGGCGAGGACCGCGACCGGAGCCAGGACGACGAGCTCAACGCCACGCACACCGCGCTGTACGGGCAGTTCTTCGACCGGCTGGCACCGCTGCCGGGCGCCGGCGAGCTGCTGCGGCGCCTGCACCGGGACGGCTGGCGGGTGGTGCTCGCCACCTCGGCGAGCGGCCCCGAGCTGGCCGCGCTGCGCCGCGCGATCGACGCCGACGACGTGATCGCCGGCACCGCGAGCGCTGACGACGTGGCCCGGGGCAAACCGGCGCCGGAGCCGGTGGAACACGCCCTGGAGCTGGCCGGGGTGCCGGCGGACCGGGCGGTGTTCGTCGGGGACACGGTGTGGGACATGCGGGCGGGCACCAAGGCCGGGGTGCGCTGTGTGGGGGTGCTGTGCGGCGGGATCCCGCGCTCGGACCTGGTGGCCGCCGGGGCGGAGGAGATCTACGCCGACCCCGCCGACCTGCTCGGTTCGCTGGCGGAGAGCCCGTTCTCCGCCGGGTGACGGCCGGGTGACGCGCATCACGTACCGGGCCGGAACAGCCTGGGGTGGTTGTCCGTTGAACCAGCCGTGGGTGCGGATGGGACAGTGTCCCCGGGCCTCACCTTTTGCCCACAGGGACGATCGTTCGGCTGAAGCCCTGTGGAGCGTTTCGCCGAGAGGCGACCGCCATCCGTGCCCACCACCTGGCCGCCCCGGCCGCGAATCCCCCGTCGCGGCCGGGGCTTTCCCCTGTTCGGGGCGGCTCCGGACACCCCGGGATCACCCGCTTGACTTCGAGCGCACTCCCATTCGTAGCGTTCGGGTCATGAGCGCTACGACACCTCAGCACAAGATCGGTTCCGGCTTCGGCGCGGACAGCACCGCCGACGAGGTCCTGGCCGGACTCGACCTCGGCGGCCGGCTCGCGATCGTCACCGGCGGTTACTCCGGGATCGGACTGGAAACCACCAGGGCCCTCACCAAGGCCGGCGCCCACGTCGTCGTCCCCGCACGGCGCGTCGAGGCCGGACGCGAGGCGCTGGCCGGCCTCGACGGGGTCGAGGTGGACGAACTGGACCTCGGCGACCTGGAGAGCGTGCGCGGCTTCGCGGAGCGGTTCCTGGCCTCCGGGCGGACCGTCGACTTCATGATCGACAGTGCGGGGATCATGGCCTGCCCGGAGACCCGCGTCGGGCCCGGCTGGGAAGCCCAGTTCGCCACCAACCACCTCGGGCACTTCGCCCTCGTCAACCGGCTCTGGCCCGCCCTGGAGCCCGGCGGCGCCCGGGTCGTGTCGGTCTCCTCGCGCGCCCACCACTTCTCCGGCATGCGCTGGGACGACGTCCAGTGGCGGCACGGCTACGACAAGTGGGAGGCGTACGGCCAGGCCAAGACCGCCAACGTACTGTTCGCCGTGCACCTCGACCGGCTGGGCCGGGACTCGGGCGTGCGGGCCTTCGCCCTGCACCCCGGCGGCATCATGACCCCGCTCCAGCGGCACATCCCCCTCGCGGAGAAGATCGAGCGCGGCTGGGTGGACGAGCAGGGCAACCTGCTGGAGGTCGCGGGCATGAAGACACCCGAGCAGGGCGCGGCCACCCAGACCTGGGCGGCCACCTCCGCGCAGCTGGCGGACCTGGGCGGGGTGTACCTGGAGGACTGCGACATCGCCGAGCCCGCCGCGGAGGGCGAGCAGACCGGAGTGAAGGCCTGGGCCGTCGACCCGGAGCAGGCCGCCCGGCTGTGGGACCTGTCGGCGGAGCTGACGGGCGTGAACGCGTTCGCCTGAGGGACCGAGGGGGTTCGAAACGCCGCCCCGGCGGAGCCTCAGGAGCCGGTGGCCGGCTGTACGGCCTCGGCGTGCTCCCGCTGCCGCTGCCGCTGCGGGACCACCGTGTACTTCGGGTCCTCGGCGGACGCCACGCCCGCCGCGAACACGCCGAACCGCGTGCACACCGAACCGGCCAGCAGGGCGAGCCCCGAGGCGGCCGCGGGCACCCGGCGGCCGCCGAGCACGACGGCTCCCAGCGCGCCGCCCGCGGTGAGGTACCGCGCGGCCCGCAGCAGGGTCCCGGCACGCCCTGCCTGCCAGGTCTCGGCGACCAGGCCCAGCCGCCGCTCCGCGGCCCGCTCCGCCGCCGCGTCCGCCAGCGCCGCCAGCCCGGCGGCACAGCGCGCGGGCGCGTTCTCCCGGGTGGGCCCGGTCACCAGGGCCATACCGGCCGCCGCGGCCGTGGCGGAGGCGGCGAAGAGGTACGGCAGTTCACGGTGGGCGTCGTGCCAGGCCGGTACGGCGGTGTCGGCGGCCAGCACCCCGGTGTACGTGGCGACGGCCGGTCCGAGCAGCCCCGCCGCGCCGGTTGCGGCGCCCCCGAGCCGCGGCAGCCGGCCGGTGACGGCGCTCGCGGCGGCCGCACCCGCCGCGGGCCCGTAGGCCCCGAGCAGCCAGGAGCCCATGCTCATCGGTGAGGTGGGCTTGAACACCCGCAGCATATTCGCGAACCGGCCCGGCCTGCCCAGGTCGTGGATCAGTGCG
Source organism: Streptomyces sp. NPDC013157 (assembly GCF_042899865.1). Lineage (NCBI taxonomy): Bacteria > Bacillati > Actinomycetota > Actinomycetes > Kitasatosporales > Streptomycetaceae > Streptomyces > Streptomyces sp. NPDC013157. Next base: position 889,635 of record NZ_JBIBAK010000002.1, read on the forward strand.
GCCGCCGACAGGGAGACGGCGGCCAGCGACGACACCTTCAGCGCCGTGGCGGTCGCCGTACGGCCGGTCAGGTGCGCGCCGGCCGCGAGGACCGACCCGGCGCCCGCCAGCCCGCCGAGGAAGAAGTACCCGGCGATGTCGGGGGCGGCCCAGGACGGCGGCTTGATGACCGGGCGGCCGTAGTAGGACCCGAATTCGGCGCGGGGCACCACCGGTCGCTCACCCCGGCCACGCCGCTTGCGCCCGCCGCGCTCCGGCACGCTCATCGCCTGCTCCCTCCTGCCGTGGCCGCGAAGCAGGCGGCCACGCCGCCCAGCAGGGACAGGGCGGCGACGCCCGCGTGCTTCCACATGGCGGGCAGATCGCGGGTGGTGACCACGGGAGCCGGGGGCAGCCCGTACACCTCGGGTTCGTCCAGCAGCAGGAAGAACGCGCCGTCGCCGCCGACCCCGTCGTCCGGGTCGTGGCCGTACAGCCGGGCGTCGGCGACGCCCTGTTCGTGCAGCTGGTCGACGCGCAGGGCGGCCCGTTCGCGCAGTTCGTCGAGAGGGCCGAACTGGATGGACTCGGTCGGGCAGGCCTTGGCACAGGCCGGTTCCTGTCCCGCGCCGAGCCGGTCGTAGCACAGGGTGCACTTGAACACCCGTCCGTCGGCGGGTCGTTGCTCGATGACACCGTACGGGCAGGCGGGCACGCAGTAGCCGCAGCCGTTGCAGATGTCCTCCTGGACGACGACGGTCCCGAACTCGGTGCGGAACAGCGAGCCGGTGGGGCAGACGTCGAGGCAGGCGGCGCTGGTGCAGTGCTTGCAGACGTCGGAGGACATCAGCCAGCGCAGGTCACCGCCGCCGTCGCCGCCCCCGGACCCGCCGTCCACCAGCGGGAGTTCGGTTCGGCCGTCCGGGCACGGCTGTTCGATGAAGGCCACGTGCCGCCAGGTGGAGGCGCCGAGCGCACCCGTGTTGTCGTACGACATGCCGGTCAGGGAGAGGCCGTCCTCGGGGATGGCGTTCCACTCCTTGCAGGCGACCTCGCAGGCCTTGCAGCCGATGCAGACGGAGGTGTCGGTGAAGAATCCGACACGGCCCTCGGTCACTTGCGCACCTCCGTTCCGGTGGCCGCGGTGATGCCGGCCCGCCTGCGGTACTCGGCGACCAGCTTCGGCAGGCCGGGACCGCGGGGGCGGCGGCCGGCCAGGATGTCGGCTGAGAGCGCCTTGTCCTCCTGGATGTGGGCGTTGGGGTCGAGGGCGATGGCCACCAGCTCGTTGGCCGCGTCGCCGCGCGCCACTCCGTTGGGCCCCCAGTGGAAGGGCAGGCCGATCTGATGGACGGTGCGGCCCTGGACGCGCAGCGGCCGGATGCGGTCCGTGACCAGGACCCGGGCCTCGACGGCGTTGCGGGCGGTGACGATGGTGGCCCAGCCGCCGTTCTCCAGGCCGCGTTCGCGGGCCAGTGCGGGCGAGACCTCGCAGAAGAACTCCGGCTGCAGCTCGGAGAGGTACTCCGACCACCGGCTCATGCCGCCCGCCGTGAAGTGCTCGGTGAGCCGGTGCGTGGTCACGACGTACGGGAAGACCTCGGCGCCCTTCTCGTCCCCGCTCGGGTGATAGCGGTTGCCCTCCCGCGGCAGCAGCCGACGCACCGGGCTGCGCGGGGTGGAGGGGTACAGGGCATTGGGGAACGGGGAGTCCTGGGGCTCGTAGTGGGTGGGCAGCGGGCCGTCCTCCAGACCTGCCGGGGTGTAGAGCCAGCCCTTGCCGTCGGCCTGCATGATGAACGGGTCGTCGCCGCGCAGCGCGGCCACGCCCTCGGCGTCCGCGTCGGGCTCGTAGCCGGGCGCGCGGTCGGGCACGAAGTCCGGGACGTCCCGGCCGGTCCACCTGCCCTCCTCCGGGTCCCACCAGACGTACTTCTTGCGTTCGCTCCACGGGGTGCCGTCGGGGGCGGCGGAGGCGCGGTTGTAGAGGATGCGGCGGTTGGCCGGCCAGGCCCAGGCCCATTCGGCGGCCACCCAGTCCTGCTCCCACTCGGGCTTCTTGCGGGCGGCCTGGTTGACGCCGTCCGCGTAGACACCGCAGTAGATCCAGCAGCCGCAGCGGGTGGAGCCGTCCTCCTTGAGCTCGGTGTAGGCGCTCAGCGGTGCGCCGTCGGGGCCGTGGCCGTTTATCTCGGCGAGCACGGCGTCGGCGACCGGTTCGTCCAGCTCGCCGCTGACCGGGTAGTCCCAGGTCAGGTCGAGGACCGGCCGGTCCATGGGGTCGGTGGAGCCGGCCAGCTTCTCCTGGATGCGGCGGCCGAGGTGGTACATGAACCACAGGTCGCTGCGGGCGTCGCCCTCGGGTTCGACGGCCGTGTGGTGCCACTGCACCCAGCGGTTGGTGTTGGTGAAGGAGCCGGACTTCTCGGTGTGGGCGGCGGCCGGGAAGAAGAACACCTCGGTGCCGATGTCCTCGGTGCGCAGTTCGCCGGTCTCGATCTCGGGGCCGTCCTTCCACCAGGTCGCCGACTCGATCAGGGAGAAGTCCCGGACCACCAGCCACTCCAGGTTGGCCATGCCGAGCCGCTGGAGACGGGTGTTGGCGGAGCCCACGGCCGGGTTCTCGCCGAGCAGGAAGTAGCCCTTGCAGTCGCCGTCGAGCTGGGCCATCACCGTGTCGTAGGTGGAGTGCGAGCCGGTCAGGCGCGGGATGTGGTCGAAGCAGAAGTCGTTCTCGGGGGTGGCCGCGTCGCCGTAGTACGCCTTGAGGAGACTCACCGCGTACGCCCGCATGTTCGACCAGAAGCCCTTCACCGTCTTGCTCGCCTCGATGAAGTTGTCCAGGTTCATGTCCTCGTGGGCGTGCGGCATCGGGATGTAGCCCGGCAGCAGGTTGAACAGGGTGGGGATGTCGCTGGAGCCCTGGATGGAGGCGTGGCCGCGCAGTGCCAGGATGCCGCCGCCGGTGCGGCCGATGTTGCCGAGCAGCAGCTGGAGGACGCACGCGGCGCGGATGAACTGGCTGCCGGTGGAGTGCTGGGTCCAGCCGACGGCGTAGCAGAAGGCGCTGGTGCGGTCCCGGCCGGAGTTCGCGGTGAGGGCGTCGCAGACCTTCCGGAAGGTCTCGCGGGGGATGCCGCAGACGTTCTCGACCATCTCGGGGGTGTAGCGGGCGTAATGGCGCTTGAGGACCTGGTAGACGCAGCGCGGGTGCCGGAGCGTCTCGTCGGTGGGGGCGCGGTGGCCCGTCCGGGCACCGCCGGAGCCGTGTGCCTCGGCGCCCGCGGACTTGCTGGTGCGGTCCTCGTACAGCTCGTCGGCCTCGCCCGTCGGCTGCTGGACCTCGACACCCTCGTACTGCCAGCTGTGGGGGTCGTAGTGGGCCTTCTCCTCGTCGAGGCCGGAGAAGACGCCGTCCAGGTCCTCGGTGTCCCGGAAGTCCTCGCCGACCAGGGTGGCCGCGTTGGTGTACTTCAGGACGTACTCGCGGAAGTCCTTCTCCTCGGTCAGGACGTGGTTGATGATCCCGCCGAGGAAGGCGATGTCGGTGCCCGCGCGGATCGGGACGTACAGGTCGGCGAGGGCGCTGGTGCGGTTGAAGCGCGGGTCGACGTCGATGATCGTGGCGCCGCGCAGCTTGGCCTCCATCACCCACTGGAAGCCGACCGGGTGGCACTCGGCGAAGTTGGAGCCCTCGATGACGATGCAGTCGGCGTGCTGGAGGTCCTGCATGAAGGTGGTGGCGCCGCCGCGCCCGAAGGAGGTGCCGAGCCCGGCTACGGTGGCGCTGTGGCAGACCCGGGCCTGGTTCTCCACCTGGACCACGCCGAGGCCGGTCAGCAGCTTCTTGATGAGGTAGTTCTCCTCGTTGTCGAGGGTCGCGCCGCCGAGACTGGCGATGCCCATGGTGCGGGCGGTGCGCATGCCCTCGTACTCCCACTCCCAGGTCTCGCGCCGGGTGCGGATCACGCGGTCGGCGACCATGTCCATGGCCGTGTCCAGGCCGAGGGGCTCCCAGTCGGTGGCGCCCGGGCGCCGATGGAGGACCTGGTGTTCCCGGGCGGGGCCGGTGGTGAGCTGGAGGGTGGCCGAGCCCTTGGGGCAGAGGCGGCCGCGGCTGACCGGGGAGGCCGGATCGCCCTCGATCTGGACGACCTTCTCGTCCCGGACGTAGACCTGCTGGCCGCAGCCGACCGCGCAGTACGGGCACACCGACTTCACGACACGCTCGGCGCTCTCCGTGCGGGGGTGCAGGTTCTCGGTGTACGACGACTTGGCGGCCGCGCCCCGGCCGGTGCGGTCGGGGCCGGTGAGCTGGCGGTAGACAGGCCAGGAGCGGAGCCGGTCGGCGAGGGTCATGGCGTTCCTCCCAGGTACTCCGGCACTAGGCCGACGGCTCGTCGGGCACGGGGTCCTCCGGATGCACGGACCCCGAGCGCGGGGTGCCACCGGGGCCGGCGCCGGCCTCGTCGGGGTCAGGGAGGTCCTCGTCGCCGCGGCCCTCGGGCTGTCCGCTCTCCGCCGCCTCCCACGGGTCCTGACCGGACCCGGCCTGCTGGTCCGGCAGGTCCCGGGGTACCGGCTTGCCGTCCTGCTTGTCGCCCACGGCGTACTCCCCTCGCGTCGTTCCGAGGCCTCGTTACGGGCGTCCGGCGAGTACCTCGGCGGAACGGCGCGAAACGCGGGGTCGGCGTGGGACGGGCGGGGCAGCGCCCGGGTCAGCGCGGGCTGCGTTCCTCCAGGGCCGCGCGCCAGGCGGGGAGCCGGTCCTCGGTCGCCGGTTCCGCGCGGCGGCCGCCGCGGCTGAAGAAGTCGGCGAGGGGCAGGATCGCGGCGCCGACGGTGACCGCGTCCGGGCCGAGCCGGCCGAGGTCGATGGTGACCTGCTCGGCGGGGTGGCGCAGCGCGTACGTGGTCGCGTACCGGCGTACGGCGGGCAGGAAGCGGGCGCCGAGCTGGAGGCCGGCCCAGCCGCCGATCAGGATCCGCTCGGGCTGGAAGAGGTTGATCAGGTCGGAGAGGCCGGCGCCCAGGTACTCGGCGGTCTCCTCCAGGACGGCGAGTGCCACGGGGTCGGCATCGGTGCCCTCGGCCGGGTAGGCGGCGGCGAGCATCGCGGTGAGCGCGCTCTCCTCGTCGAGGCCCTCGGCCGGACGGCCGCCCTCCTCGCGCCAGCGGGCGAGCAGCGACTCGGCGCCGGCGTACGCCTCCAGGCAGCCGAGCGCGCCGCAGCGGCAGCGGCGGCCCCGTACCCGTACGGTCAGATGTCCCCATTCGACCGCCCGGCCGTTCTCCACGTCGGCGGTGACCAGACAGGCGCCGACGCCGGAGCCGAAGAGCACCACGACCGCGTTGTCCGCGCCACGCCCGGCGCCGAACCACATCTCGGCCTGGCCCAGCGTCTTGGCGCCGTTGTCGATGAAGTACCGCACGGAGTCCGGGAGCCGGCAGCCCCTGCGGAGCAGCTCCTCCAGGGGGACGGCGTCCCAGCCGATGGTCTGGCCGTGCACGACGGCGCCCCGGTCGTCGGTGTGCTCGATGATGCCGGGGACGCCGACGCCGACGCCGAGGAGCAGTTCGGGCGAGGAGCCCTCGGTGGCGAGGACCTCGTCGATGCCGTCCCGGATGTGGCCGACGATCACCTCGACGTCGTAGCCCTGCTGCTCCAAGGGGCGCTCGACGCGGGCCAGTTCGGTGAGGTTGAGGTCGAACAGCTCGACGCGGACCCGGGTCTCGCCGACGTCCACACCGATCATGTGACCGCTGTGCGGGGCGACGCGCAGCAGGGTGCGGGGGCGGCCACCGTCGGAGTCGACGCTGCCGGCCTCCTCGACCAGGCCGTCGGCGACCAGGTCGGCGACCACGTTGCTCACCGAGCCGGAGCTCAGGCCCGTGGCCGGGCCCAGCTCGAAGCGGCTGAGGGGGCCGTCGAAGTAGAGCCGCTGCAGTACGGCCGTGCGGTTGGCCCTTCTGAGGTCGCGTACCGTGCGCCCGTTCCGCCCCGCCATGTGGCTCCCTTCACGAACCCTGCCCGACCTGCAACATACTCCTTCGGGCAGCGGGAAGCGATATTTTCCCAACCCTTAGTTCACGATGTGAGCTAAGGAGGGGGTGATGCGGTCGGTGCCGGGTCGCGCCATGGAGGTGGAGGTCGTACGCGGGCGAAAGGTCGGTCGTGGTTGCTCGCGCAGTTCCCCGCGCCCCTGACGGGGCCGCTGCAGGCGGCGGCGTCGATCAGCTCGACGCGTATACATCCTCCACATAACGGCCTTCCACCACCAGGGAGTTCAGCCATTCGTCGGGATTTCCCCCGGGTACGCGGTCGCGGAACATCGTGCGGAACGCCTCCCGTACCCCCGGTGCCATCCTGCTGCCGTCTCCGCAGACGTACACCCGGGCGCCCGCTTCCAGCAGCCGCCACACCTCGTCGGCCTCGGCCGCGATGCGGTGCCGGACGAAGGTGCCCGCGGTGCTGAAGGCCGGGCGCAGGGAGACGGCGCCGGCGGTCTGCGCGGCGTGCAGTTCGTCTGCGTGCAGGTAGTCGGCGTCGGCGGCGTCGCAGCCGACGTAGCAGAGGGCGGGCGGGAGTTCGGCACCTGCCGCGAGGGTTGCGGTGCGGTCCGCGACGGCGCCGCGGAAGGGGGCCAGGCCGGTGCCCGCGGCGATCATGACGACCGGTGCGCTGCCGTCGATACGGAAGGCCTCCCGGCAGGGCCGGACGCGGGCGTACACCGTGTCGCCCGGGCGCAGGGCGGCCAGGTGGCCGGAGCCGGTGCCCCGGTAGGTGCCCTTGCCGGACCTGGCGGGGGCCTCGAGGAGGGAGATCATCAGGTCGGCGTGGCGGGGGGCGGTGGCCGGGGACGAGGAGATCGAGTAGTGCCGGGGCTTCAGCGGGGTCAGGAGGTCCAGGAGGCGGGGCCAGTCGAGGGCGCCGCGCAGGGCGGGGTGGTCCTCGATGATCTCGACGAGGGTGCGCGGGTCGTCGCGCAGGGAGATTCGGGGCGTTGGCGGGGAGCACGGTGAGGTGGTCGGCGGTGCGGTAGGTGACGCCGTCGGGCAGTGCCACGCGCAGGAAACGCTTGGTGCGGGGGTGGCCGGGGGCGGTGAGGTCGTACGCCTCGGTGACCGTCATGGGGACGAGTCCGTGGCGCTCGGCGAGGGCGTCGAGGGGCCGCCGGTCAGGGTGCGGACCTCGTACACGGCGGTGGGCCCGGGTCCGGCGGGGGTGGCGTCGGGGTCGCCGTACCGCTCCAGCAGGGCGGTGCGCAGCGCGGCGGTGAAGGCGCGGACCGTGCCCGTCAGGTCGCCGAGGGTCAGGGTGAAGCCCTCGGCCGAAGTCGTAGCCGAACCCGGCCAGGCCGATCGTGTCGAGGGTCATCCAGGTCGTGTCGTCCGGGACGTCGACCGGGCGGCCGTCGCGGGCGGCCCGGTCCCAGGACGCGATGAGTCGACGGGCGGCCTTCACCATCACCGGGTGATAGGTGCGCATCGAGCCGAGGGCGAAGGCGGGCATCAGGATGTCGTGTGCCTTGGCCCAGTTGGGCTCGTCGTTGTACGCGGTGAACAGCCCGTCGGCGGCGAAGGCGCGGACGTTCTCCAGGGCGGGTCCGACGTGCTTGGCGAACCGCTCCTCGTCGGCGAGGTCGGCGACCAGGTCGGCGTCGGCGACGAACAGGGTGTCCCGCCCGTGCAGCCGTCGTACGAGCACCGGCCCGTGCTCCCGCATCAGGTCCATGACCTGCTGGATCGGGGTGCGGCCGGGGCCGGTGGCGGTGATGTCGACGACGGGGACGCCGGGCAGGACGGGTGCGGGGTCGGGGTGCGGCGCGGTGGGGGGCATGGCGCGACAACTGCCTTTCGCGGTACGGAAAGTCCTGCGGTCCAGCGTGGTCCCGCACGGGTGGGGCGCGGTGCCGTCGTCCTACACGATCGTGCAGTCGAAAGTGCCCGCGGACTCTTGCGCCGGGCAGTCAGGTTGCCTCTGACCTCGGTGGTCGCCTTCGATGAGGGCGAAGGGAGCTGAGGTGGGCATGGAGGCGGGCGGGCCTCACCAGGGACGGCGTCACCTACCGCCTGCGCCGGCCGTCGGCCCGCTGGGACGCGGCCAACCGCACCGAACTGGTCGCCCGCGCCTACGCCTTGGGCGTCCTCACCCCGGACGCCTGGCCGCCCGCCCCGGCCCGGTGGGCCGTACCCGCGCCTTCCGGGGCGCCGAAGCGGGCCAGGGTGTGCCAGACCATTTTCAGGTCCTGGACGGCGTACCGGCCGGCGCGGGCCGCGGCACCGATGATCCCGGGGTCGACCACGCCCTTCTCCGCGATCGCGGCGCCGAGTTCGGCGTACTCCGGGCCGCGGTAGTCGGCGTGCCGGCGCAGGTCGGGCACGGTGAGCCGGTAGCCGGGGTGCCATTCGACCGGGAAGGGCAGCCGGCGGGCGGCCGCGGCCACGGGCGTGTTCCGGTAGCAGGCGTCCAGCACCAGTGCCTCGACGTCCCGGTCGAGCCGTACCCCGCCGTGCACCTGTGCCTCGATGTAGTCGTTGAGGGCGTCCTGTTCGTCGGCCTCGGCCAGGGCGGGCAGGTGGGTACCGGCGGCCACCCCGAAGTCCGTGGGCTCGGCCGCGCTGTCGGGGTAGCAGAAGGTGGCACGGTGGAGTGCCGGTCCGGTCAGACGCAGGTGCGAGGAACCGAACCGGGGGGCCGCGCCGACCACTTGGCGGCGGAAGTCCAGCGCGCCGTACACCGGCCGCTCGGCCGGGTGGGCGTCGTCGTAGGTCCCGCCGAAGATCCGGCTCTCCCAGCGCCACCGGTCGCCGCCGGGGTGCGCGGTGAGCCCGCCGTTGCTGGTGCCGGTGACGAACTGGGAGTGGTAGGCGCCGTCCCGGGCGAGCGCCTCCAGGATCGGCAGACCGGCCGAGAGCCGGTCGGGGTGGAAGTTCAGGGTGATGCGCAGGCCGGGGTCGAGGGGCGGTCCGGAGGACAGCGCGGCCACATGGCGCAGCGCCGCCGCGCCCCGCGCAGTGCCGACGTCCGTGAGTTCCATCGGTTTCCCCCTGTGGCCGGTCCGATGCCGGCCGACCCTAGCCGGTCGCGGTCCCCCCGGTCGCGGCCTTTCTGCCGTGGGTGTCAGCTCGTCATGGCGATGAGCACCCCGGCCCCCAGGAAGGCCGCCGCGCCGAAGGTCAGGAACACCACCGGCCCCACGACGTGCCGCCGCATGCGTACCCGGGCGATCTGCGGGTTCTGCGCCAGGTAGACGACCTCCACCTGCCGTCCCGTCGCCAGTCCCATGCCGGACCCCTGCACCCGCGGCGAGAACTCCACCCGGTAGCCCAGGCGGTCCGTGAAGGCGATGACCGGGACCCACTTCGGTCCGTCGCCGTCCCTGGTGCGCACGTTGTCCACGACGGATCCCCAGGTGTGCACCCCGTGCCGCCGCAGGCGGTGCACCACCGTGCCCTCGTGCACCGCGGCCACGAGCAGCCCCAGGCCGGCCACCGTGCACAGCACCGCCCCGAAGTTCAACGCCCCAACCCTTCCGCCCCGCCCGACCGTTCGGCACCTCGGGTGCAGAAGACGCGTCGGCCGGGCGTTCGGTTTCCGAGGCGGGTGCGCGGGGCCGGGCACCCTCCGTAATCGGCTCTGGTCAACCAGCCATCTGCACGCGCATGATCTGTGGAAAACACGTTCGCCGTGACACCCGAGTGGGAACAGGCCAAGGGATGCAAAACGTAGGGAAGTGGACCGAGGGGCTGTCGCGACTCCTGCGGCGGCACCGGGACCCGGTGGTCGTCCAGACGCTGCGGTCGGCCACCGCGGCCACGATCGCCTACGTCGTCGCGCTCCACCTGAGCCCTGAGCCGGCCCCGCTCACCGCCCCGCTGACCGCGCTGCTCGTCGTCCAGGTGACCCTGTACGCCACCCTGACCAACGGCTTCCGCCGGGTCAACGCGGTGGTGGCCGGGGTGCTGGTGGCCATCGCCTTCAGCCAGCTGGTGGGGCTGACCTGGTGGAGCCTGGCCCTGCTGATCGTGGCCTCGCTCGCGGTGGGGCATCTGGTGCGCGTCGACGAGTACATCCCCGAGGTGGCGATCAGCGCCATGCTGGTGCTGGGGGTCACCACCATCAGCAGTACCGCGTGGGCGCGGATCGTGGAGACCCTGATCGGCGCGGTCGTCGGCATGGGCTGCAACCTCCTCCTGCCGCCCCCGGTGTGGGTGGACGAGGCCGGGGAGTCGATCGAGGGCCTCGCCCGCCGGCTGCGGCAGCTGATGCTGCGGATGGGCGAGGAGGCCGCCGAGATCATGCCCTGGCAGCAGGCCGCCGCACGGCTGCACGAGGCCCGCCGCCTGGACCACGCCATCGTCGAGGTGGACGCGGCGCTGCGGCAGGCGGAGGACAGCCTGCGGCTCAACCCACGGGTGCGGGAGGGCCTGCTGCACCGGGTGGTGCTGCGCACCGGCCTGGACACGCTGGAGATCTGCACGGTCGTGCTGCGCGTACTGGCCCGCACCTTCACCGACCTGGCAAAGGCCCGCGAACCCGAACCGCTGTTCGCGTCGGACGCGGGCACGGCCCTGGAGCAGCTGCTGTCCCAGATCGCCGACGCCGTGGTCAGCTTCGCGGTGCTGGTGACCACCAGCATCAGCGAGAACGCGGAGTCGGCCGAGGCCCGGCTCGCCGCCGAACTGCACACCGCGACCGGCACCCGCGACAAGCTCGCCGAACTGCTCCAGGACGAGGTCCGCCGCGACGACCGGAACTGGCAGCTGCTCGGCGCGGTCCTGACCGAGGTCAACCGGCTCCTCGACGAGTTGGACACCGAGCACCGCACCCGCCGCCTGCTGGAGGAACTGGACCGGGTCTCCGGTGAGCAGCGCGCCAAGCGGCCGTGGCTGACCTGGCTGCGGGAGCGGGTGGGCGTACCGGAGCGGCTGTGGCGGAACCAGGACGGCGGTCCGGGGCGTTCTCCGTCACGGACGGGGAAGGGGGTACGCCGATGACGGACACGGCGGTACGGATCGACGGGAACACACTGCGGCTGCCGGGCGGGGTGGCGGTGCGGTTCGTGCGCACGCTGCGGCTGCCGGAGACGGGCACGCATCCGCTGCCGCCGGGGCTCGGCGAGTTTCCGGTCCGGCGGGTGGGCGACTTCCCGGACACGGTTCCGGACGAGTGGCGGGCACGGGGCGGGGTGATGCTGCCGGTGTACCTGCGCGAGGCGATGTGGCTGAGCTTCGCGGGCACGGCACGGCCGGCGGCTCTCCAGGTCGGCGTGGGCAAGGTGTGCGCGGTGTCCGGCAAGCCGTGGAGCGACCGGCTCTCGCAGCAGCCGCAGAACTATCTGGCGCTCCCCCGGCAGCCGTGGCTCGACGGGATCAACACCGGTAAGGGCACGGTGCGCCAGTTCGTGGCGGTTCCGCTCGGTCTGGGTGCGACGGTGGAGGGGCAGGTCACCGGCGAGGAGGTGTGGGGCGGGGTGCAACTGCAGTCCTTCCCGCTGTCCGAGGAGGCGCTCGCCGAGTACCACCGTCAGGAGCGGCTGCGGCAGGAGCGGCTGGGCCGGGAGCGGACGCGCAGCAGGCGGTCGGCCGGCGCCTTCGGTGCGGCACCGCCCATGGCGGCGGCCGCGCCGGGAGCGGCCCCGGCGGCCCGGGGGCGGAGGTCGGCCCCGGCGGCGATGGGGCTGGGTGTCGGCGGCTCGATGCGCCAGGAGGTGTACCTGGACGAGCGTCCGCTGCGGGACTGGGCCGAGAACCCGGCCGGGCGCGTCTTCGTGCACCTGGTCACGCCCCCGCAGTGGCACCGCATCACGGGCGAGGCACCCCCGCCCTCGCCGGTGGACCGGGCGGCGTACACCCGCGCGGGCCTGCCCTGGTACGACTACTACGACCAGGACGCCCGGGACCTCGCCCCCACGGACACCCTGGAGGCGGTCAAGCCGGTCGGCGACTGGCTCGGCGACGACCTGGAGCCCTGGCAACAGCCGTCCCCGGGGCAGGTGGTTCCCCTGAAGGACGCGCAGGGCAAGCCGGTGGAGGACGGCGACTGGTGACTCCATTGCACTGGACGCAACGGGCGTTGCTGTTCTTGCGCTGCCCCCTCGGTCCACGTCAAGGTGTGTCAGGTCCGGGGTGAATCACGACCTGAGGTGCGTGGCATGGGCAGCGGTACGGAAGGGACGCGCGGCGGCTGGAGCAGGCGCCGGTTCGTCGGCGCGCTCGGGGGCGCGGCCGCGGTGGTCGCGGTCCCGGCGCCCGCGGCACCACCCGCGGAACGGCCGCGCCGGGCGGCCCACCCGGCGGCCGACAGCCCGGCGAAGACCTCCTCGGCGCCCCGCCCGCTCTACCTCGGCACGTACACCTCCGTGGACGGCGGCGGCACCGGCATCGGCCTCGCCACCTACGATCCGGCGACCGGCGGGATCACCGGCGCCGGCACGCTCACGGGGGTCGCCGACCCGTCGTACCTGGCCGTCCACCCGGACGGCCGCACGCTGTACGCGGCGGACGAGCGCACGGACGGGAGCGTGACCGCCGTACGCCTGCCGGACCGGAAAATCCTGGGCAGCCGGAGCACGGGCGGGGCCGGCCCGTGTCACGTCTCGGTCCATCCGACCGGCCGCTGGCTACTGAGCGCCAACTACACCTCGGGCAGCGTGGCCGTGCACCCGGTCGACGTCTCGGGCGCCCTCGGCGAGCGCACGGACCTGGTGACGCACTCCAGCCCGGCGCCGGGGCCCGGACAGCAGGGACCGCACGCCCACCAGTTCATCACCAGTCCGGACGGCGGCCACGTCCTCGCCGTGGACCTCGGCACCGACACGGTCTACAGCTACCGCCTGGACCCCGCGCGGGGCACGCTCACCGAGGCCGCCCGGGCGCACACGGGGCCGGGGGCGGGACCGCGCCATCTGACCTTCCACCCGGGCGGGCGGTACGCGTACCTGGCGAACGAGGTGGGAAACACGGTCGCGGTCTGCGGCTACGACCCGGCAACCGGCCGGCTGACGATCGGCGAGCCTCAGTCCACCGGCAGCGCCGCCGGCACCACCAACTACCCGGCCCAGTTCCTGGTCACCGCGGACGGCGCCTACGCCTACCTGGCCAACCGGGGCGACAACACGCTCGCGAGGTACGCGGTCGAGGCCGCCGGGGCCCGGCTGCGGCTGCTGGACACGGTGCCGGTGCACGGGGACTTCCCCCGCCAGATCGCCTTCTCCCCCGACGGCCGGCTGCTGTTCACCGCCAACCAGCGGTCCGGCACCGTGAGCGTCTTCACCGTCGATCCGCACAGCGGCGGACTCCGGCTCGCGGGCGAGCCGTTCGCGTCACCGGTCGCGGTCTGCGCGCTGCCGCTGTAGCGTCCGCGGGCAGGAGGCGGCCGCGCCGGCCTGGGCCAGCAGGACGTGCATGCGCTCGGTGAGCTGGGTGACGTCGTCGGCCGGCGCGTGGAAGGCGAGCCGTACGTCGCCGTGGGCTCGGGTGCGTTCGATGCGCAGCGTCAGTCCGTGCCGGTCCACGGCGAGGGGCTGGACGCGGGTCGCGGCCTGCAGGCTCTCGGGTTCGACGAGCCGGGTGAGCCGCTCGACGGCGTCCGGGTGGGCGTCGGCGAGATGGGTGAGCAGTCCGGCCTCGGCGCCGGCCAGCGGATCGGGGTTCGCGGCGGCGAACTCGTCGAGGTCGACGACCACCGCACCGGAGGGCCGGCGCAGCACCATGCGGGTGGGCCGGAAGACGAGGTGCTCGTCGGCGGGCGTGAACCAGCCGGCCATCCAGAGCCGGGCCCGGATCCGGCTGCGCACCGGGACGGGTGCGACGTCGGCGAACTCCAGCATCGCGGACGGCTCACCGCGCGGGGCGCAGATCGCGGCCGTGCGCAGGGCGCCGTCCTCGGGCACGCGCAGCAGCACCCGGCCGTCGCCGGCGACGGCGTGCGCGCCGACGTACTCCTCGCGTCCGCCGTCCGCGGTCACCATGCACGACCACGCGACGGCCAGCAGGGACCGGGCCTGCTCCGCCGCACCGGGCCCGGCCGCCCAGGCTGCCTGTTCGTCACCCATCCCGAACCTCCTTAGGTAAGCCTCACCTAACCTAGCGAAGATCGGGGAGTACGCCAAGCACGGCGTGCGTCACGCACGCGGAGAACAGGGCACGGAAAGAGACCGGGACGGTCAGGAGATGACGCCCAGCAGGGCCCGCGCGCACAGGTCCCGCACCTGTTCCCGCGTCAGCTCCTCGGTGCGCAGCCACTCCAGGCAGACATGCGTGGTGAAGGCGAGCCAGCCACGCACCGCGAGGCGGGCGTCCGGGCGCCGGTCGAGGGCGGGGCCGAACTCGGGGTCGGCGGCCAGGGCGGCGAGGATCTGGCGCTCCTGGGCCGCCTGCGCCTGCCGGTAGACGCGCCGCACGGCCTGGTCGCCGGAGGCCTCGGCGCGGTGGAACGCCCGGAAGCCGTGCGCGTGGGTGTGGACGTAGTCGAGGTAGATGTCCAGGCTCGCGGTCAGCTGCTCACGGGCGGGCACACCGGGCTCGGCCGCCGTCATCCGCAGCATCCGCTCGCTCTCCCGCTCCACCACCGCGGCGAAGAAGTCGCGCTTGGTCGGGAAATAGTGGTACAGCAGGCCCCGGGAGACCCCGGCGATCTCGGCGACCTGCTCGATCCACACGTCGCCGTAGGGGCTCTCGGAGAAGAGCCTGGCCCCGACCGAGAGGAGCTGCTCACGGCGTTCCGCGGTACTGAGCCTGCGGCGGGTGCGCTCACTCGGGTTCGCGGCCATACCCGCACCTTACTTGACGTGGGTTCAGCAACGGGACGAGACTGAAACCGCTTATTGAACCCATGTACAACTACCTCACCTGCCGCAGCATCGAGGGAGATCGCGTCATGGCGGAGACGGTCACGCGGACGGAGGCGGACGCCCCGCTGCCCAAGGGGTTCCGGGGCGCCGAACAGGGCTGGCCCGAGCTGAGCCGCATCCCCCGTCCGCCGCGCCGGGTGCCCCTGCTCGGCGACGTCCTGGGCGTCGACAGGCGCACCCCCCTGCAGGACTCGATGCGCCTGGGCGCCCAGCTCGGCCCGATCTTCCGCCGCAAGGCGTTCGGCAACGAGTTCGTCTTCGTGTGGGGTGCCGAACTGGCCGCCGACATGGCCGACGAGTCGCGGTTCGCCAAGCACGTGGGGCTCGGGGTGGCCAACCTGCGTCCGGTCGCCGGGGACGGCCTGTTCACGGCGTACAACCACGAGCCGAACTGGCAGCTGGCGCACGACGTGCTGGCGCCGGGCTTCAGCCGGGAGGCCATGGAGGGCTACCACGCGATGATGCTGGCGGTGGCCGGGCGGCTGACCGACCACTGGGACCGGGTGCTGGCGGCCGGCCGCTGGGTGGACGTGCCCGGCGACATGACCAAGCTGACCCTGGAGACGATCGCCCGCACCGGGTTCGGGCACGACTTCGGCTCCTTCGAGCGGGACCGGCCGCATCCCTTCGTCACCGCGATGATCGGCACGCTCACCTACGCGCAGCGCCTGAACAGCGTGCCCGGGCCGCTGGCCCCGCTGATGCTGCGGCAGGCCGCCCGGCGCAACGCGGCCGACATCGACTTCCTCAACCGCACCGTCGACGATCTCGTCGCCGAGCGGCGCCGGACCGGCCGCGGGGAGGGCGACCTGCTCGACCGGATGCTGGAGACGGCCCATCCGCAGACCGGTGAGCGGCTGTCCGCCGAGAACGTACGACGGCAGGTGATCACCTTCCTGGTGGCCGGACACGAGACCACCTCGGGCGCGCTCTCCTTCGCCCTGCACTACCTCGCCCTGCACCCCGGGATCGCCGCCCGGGCCGCCGCCGAGGTGGACCGCGTCTGGGGTGACACGCCCACGCCGGGCTACGACCAGGTGGCCAAGCTCCGCTATGTCCGCCGGGTCCTCGACGAGTCGCTGCGGCTGTGGCCGACGGCTCCCGCGTTCGCCCGCGAGGCCCGCGAGGACACCGTGCTGGCCGGGCGGCATCCGATGCGGCGGGGCGGCTGGGCGCTGGTCCTGACGCCGATGCTGCACCGGGACCCCGAGGTGTGGGGCCCTGACGCCGAGAGCTTCGACCCGGACCGGTTCGAGGCGAAGGCGGCACGGGGCCGGGCCCCGCACACCTTCAAGCCGTTCGGCACCGGCGCCCGCGCCTGTATCGGCCGCCAGTTCGCCCTGCACGAGGCCACCCTCGTCCTCGGCCTGCTGCTGCGCCGCTACGGCCTCGGGGCCGACCCGGACTACCGGCTGCGGGTGACCGAGCGGCTGACGCTGATGCCGGAGGGGCTGCGGCTGCGGCTGGAGCGGCGCACCCCCGCCCCGGCGCCGGTGACCGTGCCGGACGCGCCCGGGTCAGAGACCGGCGGCGGCTGCCCAGTGCACGGGGCGGGTGACTGACGCCGGCAGGCGCGTCCCCGCGTTGCCCCGGGCCGCGTCGAGCTGGGGCCGGGTCAGGAAGAAGGCGCCGGTGAGGTCCGCGTCGCGGAGGTCGGTGTCCCGCAGGTCGGCGCCGATCAGGTCGGCGTCCCGCAGGTCGGCCCCGGTCAGGTCGGCGGCGATGAGGCAGGCGCCGCGCAGACTCGCCCCGCGCAGGTCGGCGCCCCTGAGGCGGGCGCCCATCAGGTCGGCGCCGCGCCGGTCCTTCTTCTTCCCGCGCACCCCGGCCCGGGCCAGCTCGCTGGTCCGCAGCAGCAGCACATTGACCTCCTGCCGGTGCGCGGCCACATCCAGGGCGGCCAGCTCTCCGGGCGTCCCGAGACTCAGTAGCTCGGTCTTCCGCAGCGCGGCGCGCAGATCGGCGTGGACGGGGCGGGCGGCGGCCAGGCCCAGGGCCTCCGCCAGATACCAGAGCAGTTCGTGCAGCTGCCGGACGACCGGGAACGCGTCGAACATCCGGCGGGCGTCCTCCCGGGACCCGCTCCGCCAGTCCCGGCCGCCGAAGGTGACCTGTGAGACCTTCTGCCCGGCGCCGAAGCAGTCGTAGACCGTGCAGCCGTTGAACCCCTTCTGCCGCAACTCGGCGTGGATCCCGCAGCGGTGGTCGCCGCCGAGGTTCGCGCAGGGTTTTCCGGCGGGCTTGTCGACCGCGAAGTCCGCCGAGGCAGCGAACGGCAGGGCGACACAGCAGAGCCCGAAACAGCGGGCGCAGTCCCCGCTCAGCGCACCACGTTCGGATATCTGTTCTGGCATCCGAGCAGCTTACTGACCGGTGCGGACCTCGTCCTCCGCGTTTCGCAGCCGTACCGCGTCCGCCCCCGGCGGCCGGCCGAACTGCCGCCGGTACTCGCGGCTGAACTGGGAGGCGCTGTCGTAGCCGACCGCGTACCCCACGTCCGCCACGTCGTCGGTGCTGCTCATCAGGCGCAGCCGGGCCTCCTGGAGGCGGATGTGCTTCTGGTACTGGATCGGGGTCATCGCGGTGACCGCGCGGAAGTACCGGTGGAACGGGGAGGCGCTCATTCCGGAGAGCCGGGCGAGGTCCTCGATGCGCAGCGGGTCGCTGTAGTGATCACGGATGAAGCGGACGGCCCTGCTGATCTGGGTGAGCCTGCCGTCGGCGAGCCCGATCTGCCGGACCAGTGCGCCCTGCTCGCCGGTGATCAGCCGCCACAGGATCTCCCGCTCGATCATCGGGGCGAGCACCGCGATGTCGGTGGGCCGGTCGAGGAGCCGGACCATCCGGACGGCGGCGTCGACCAGGTCGGCGGGCGCCTCGCCGACCGCGAGCGCGGGCAGATCGGTGCGGCGGCGCATCCCGGCCGCGTACGGGTCGGTGCCGGACTCGAGGAGCAGCGCGGCGATGCGCGCGGGCCGCAGCCGGAAGCCGAACCCGAGGAACGGCCGCTCGGCGGTGGCCCGGGTGCACTGCCCGCTGACCGGCAGGTCGACCGAGACGACCAGGTACTGGCCCACCTCGTAGTCGTAGATCCGGCCACCCAGCGTCAGCCGTTTGGCGCCCTGGGCGACCAGGGCGAGGACGGGGTCCACGATGCCCGAGCGGGGCCCGGTGGGCCGTTCGGCGCGGGTCAGCATGAGGCCGTCGATCGCGGGGACGGCGTCGGCGTCGCGCGGGGCGTGCCGGTCGATCAGGGAGCACAGTTCGTCGAGGGACACGCTCCCGATTCAAACGCCGGCCGGGAACGGCCGCAACGCCCTCCCCCGGAAACGCGACAGGATCGTGCAAGCCGGCGGTGCGATCACTCTAACGTTCCCGCAGCTCAGCCTGGTTTGCTCGAGGAGTCGCATTCCCCACGCATCTTCCACGGAGCATTTCATGGCACTCGACTCGTACGTCGGTCTCGGCCGGTCCGGGCTCAAGGTGAGCCCCTTCTGCCTCGGCGCGATGAACTTCGGCGAGGACGGCGGCTTCGGCTGCTCGGTCGAGGAGTCGGAGAAGATCCTCCAGACCTACCTCGACCTCGGCGGCAACTTCGTCGACACCGCGAACTTCTACACCAACGGCCACTCCGAGGCGATCCTCGGCGACTTCCTCGCCGCCCGCCCCGGTCGCCGCGACCGCCTGGTGCTGGCCACCAAGTTCTTCGGCAACCTGCACCTCGGCGACCCCAACGGCGGCGGCGCCGGCCGCAAGGCGATCGTCGGCCAGCTGGAGGACTCGCTGCGCCGGCTGCGCACCGACTACGTCGACCTGTACTGGCTGCACAACCACGACCGGTCCACCCCGGTCGAGGAGACCCTGCGGACGCTCGACGACCTGGTGACGGCCGGCAAGATCCGGTACGTCGGCTTCTCCGACACCCCGGCCTGGTTCACCGCCAAGGCCCACACCACGGCCCTGCTGCGCGGCTGGACACCGGTGACGGCGCTGCAGATGGAGTACTCGCTGCTGGAGCGCACCATCGAGGGCGAGCTGGTCCCGCTGGCGCAGGACGCCGGGATGGGGCTGTTGCCCTGGTCCCCGCTCAAGAACGGCTACCTCTCCGGGAAGTACCGCAGGGACCGGTCCGCACCCGCCGACGCGAAGCGGGCAGCCCTCCTCGGGCAGCCCTCGGACGAGCAGTTCGCCGTGATCGAGGCGCTCGCCGCGGTCGCCGAGGAGACCGGCGCGAGCCCGGCCGCCGTGGCCCTGTCCTGGGTACAGAACCGCCCCGGCGTCACCTCCACCCTCATCGGCCCGCGCACCCTCGCCCACCTGGAGGCCAACGTCGCCGCCCTCGACCTCCGCCTGGCACCGGAACAGACGGCCCGGCTGGACGAGGTGTCGGCCCCGGCCCTCAACTTCCCGCACGACCTCAACCACCGGGTCGGCACCATGCTCAAGTACGCGGGCGCCACGGTCGACGGGGTGCCGAGCGCGGTGTACCCGCCGCTGCTGGCGAGTACCGCCCGCTACTGATCAGGAGTCTGCCGCGCACCACGAACTCACCGCTGGGTTTCCGGCCCTGTGGGGGTCCTCTTCATCCGGCCGAAAACAAACTCGGCTACCACGGAGAGAGGAACCACCCGCAGGACAGGAGACCGACCATGCGCAGGCATCAACCCCCGTGCCCCGGTGCCGCCGACCACCCCGACGACCACCCGGCCGTCATCGTCTCGGCCCATCCCGAACAGGGCTGGAGCCTGCTGTGCGACGGCACGATCGTCTTCGACGACACCGGTGAACTCCTCCCCGACGGACGGACCGTGAGCCCCCGTCGGCCCCCGGCCGCCGCCGGCTGAGTGGCCGTCAGTCGTCGTCCCCGGCGGTGAAGTCCAGGCGGTCCAGCCGCTCGGGGTCGGCCAGGATGTACATCTCGGTGATCCGGCCGTCGGCGACGGTGACCGCCATGACGGAGAGCTGGCGTCCCTCGGGCGCGGTGACCATGCCGACGGTGCCGTTGACCAGCGCGAGGTGTGCCGCGTCGGCGAACTGCCGGAAGGTGAGGGCCTGCTCGGCCACCGTCCGCGCCCCGCGCAGCACCTTGGAGGCGGCGGCGCCGCGCACCAGCGCGCCCGAGTCGACGCGCAGCACCACGTCCGGGTGGAGCAGCGCGACCAGCGCCTCGAAGTCGCCGCCGCGGGAGGCCTTCAGGAAGGCGTCGAGGACCTGGCGCTGCCTGCCCAGGTCCGGGTCGGCCGACGGGGAGGCCCCCTGGACCCGGCGGCGGGCCCGGCTGGCCAGTTGCCGGGTGGCCGCCGAACTGCGCTCCACGATCGGCGCGATGTCGTCGAAGGGGACCGAGAACAGGTCGTGCAGGACGAACGCCAGCCGCTCGGCGGGCTCCAGCGTCTCCAGGACGATGAGGAGGGCGAGCCCGACGGAGTCCGCCTCCAGCACCTCCTGTTCGGGGTCGATGCTCGACAACGGCCTGATCACCGGGTCCGGGACGAAGGTCTCGTCGATGGGCTGCTCGCGGCGCGCCGTACGGGAGCGCAGCATGTCGAGGCAGACCCGGCCGACCACCGTGGTCAGCCAGCCGCCCAGGTTCCTGATCTCGTCCGCGTCCGCGCGCCCCAGCCTGAGCCACGCCTCCTGGACGGCGTCGTCGGCCTCGGCGAGCGAGCCGAGCATCCGGTAGGCCACCGCGCGCAGTTGACCGCGGTGTTCCTGGAAGCGGTCGGCCAGCAGTTCCGTGTCCATGGTCATGTCCCCCGTTCCTCCACGGCCGCAGACTATGCGGACCCGCCACGCCCGCAACCTCTTTTACCGGCAGGGGCTCACACCTCGTCGCGGGCGAGCGCGAGGAGCCGGTCCAGGACCCGGGGGGCGCCGACGCGCAGTCCGTCGTGCTCGAACTCGTCGGTCACCCAGGTGCGCAGGCCGCGGACGGCCCGGGCGGTCGCCAGCGAGTGCCCGGCGTCGACGTACATGTCGTCGTGGTAGACGGCGGCGGCGACCGGGACCTCGTTGGCGGCCAGCCGGGCCGGGTCGTACAGCGGCTGCCAGTCGGTGCGGGCGGCGAGCAGGTCGGCCGCCGCCTTCAGGGGCCGCAGGGCCGGGTCGGTCTCGAACATCCAGGGGTGCACGGTCTCCCCGGTGAACAGCACCGGGGCGTCGCCGGCGAGCGCCTTGGCCGCGTCGAACTGCGGGAACTCGGCGCGGACCCGCTCGGCCGCCCAGTCGGTGGGGCGGGCGTCCTGGCCGTAGACCGGCTCGTGGACCAGGGCGTACAGCGGGTTGCTCGCGTACGACAGCAGGCCCTGGACCTGTTCCTGGAAGGCGTCGGAGAGTTCGGGACCGGACGGGGTGCGGACGAAGGCGTCCTCCAGGAGGAAGTGCAGGCGGTGGCTGCCGTCGCTCATGCCCAGCATCAGGCCGAGGGACTGGAAGGCCTCCACGGTGAGCCGGTAGCCGTTCGGCAGCAGGGTCTCGTGCTCCAGGAGGTGCTCGGCGATCCGCCGGGCCCGCTCGACGTCCTGCGGGTAGCGGTCGTAGTGCGCGGTGACCTTGCGCTCGATGCGCGGGTAGGCGGCGCGGTAGACGTCGTCGGCGTGCGCGTCCAGTGAGGGCAGGCCGCCGGTGATCACGGAGGCCTTGAGGCCCGCCGGGAAGAACGACAGGTACGTGACCGTACAGAAGCCGCCGAAGCTCTGCCCGAGGGTCGTCCACGGGGCACCGCCGGTGACCTGCGGGCGGATCGCCTCGCAGTCCCGGACGATCGCGTCGGCGCGGAAGCGGGCGAGGTAGTCGGCCTGGGCGGCGGGACCGCCGCGGAGCGGGAGGGTCTGCCGGTTGACCGGGGTGGAGCGGCCGGTGCCGCGCTGGTCGAGGAGCAGGACGCGGTAGTCCGCCAGGGCCCGGTCGAGCCAGGCCTGCCGTCCGACGAAACGATTCGCTCCGAAGCCCGGGCCGCCCTGGAGGTACAGCAGCCAGGGCAGCTCCTGGTCCGCCTTGTCGCTCGCGACCGCTTCCCGGGCGTACAGCTCGACGGTCTCACCGTCCGGGTCCGCGTGGTCGAGGGGGACGGTGAAGCGGCGGTCGGTGAGGACGACGCCGGGCTGGCGGTAGCTGAGGCTCAACGTTTCTCCCGGGACGGACGGACGGTCGCGTCCCAGTTCAGCACATGTCCCGGGCGGATCCGCCCCCGGGATCATGAAATCGTTACTGAACAACAGGTCAGCGGGCGGCGAGGCTGGAGCGCCGCACCACCAGTTCCGGCTGGAGCACCACCCGGCGGTGTTCGTGCGCGGCCTGTCCCTCCCGCTCCTCGGTCTCCTCCAGGAGGAGGTCCGCGGCCATCGCCCCCATGGTGACGGCGGGCTGGCGGACGGAGGTCAGCGGTACGGCGGCAGCCGCGGCGAACTCGATGTCGTCGTAGCCGACGATCGCGAGGTCGTCCGGGACGACCACCCCGGCCGCGTACATGGCCTGGAGGACGCCGAGGGCAAGGAGGTCGTTGGCGCAGAACACGGCGGTGGGCCGGTCGGCGAGACCGAGCAGGCGGGCGCCTGCGTCCCGTCCGGCGGCCACGTCGAGCCGCTCGGTCGGCAGCTCGCGCAGCGCGTCGGGGCCGAGTCCGGCCTCGGCGAGGGCGTTCAGGGCGCCGGTGCGGCGGTCGCGGACCTGGTTGAAGCCGGGCGGTCCGCTGACGTAGGCGATGGACCGGTGACCGGCGTCGACGAGGTGGCGGACGGCCAGCGCGCCGCCCGCCACGTCGTCGACGCTGACCGAGCACTCGGTGGTGCCCTCGGCGACCCGGTCGACCAGCACGAAGGGGATGCCGTGCCGGCGGAAGGTCTCGATGTTGCGGCCGGTGGCGTCCGCCGGGGTGAGCAGGACGCCCCGCACCCGCTGTTCGGCGAAGAGCGAGAGGTACTCGGCCTCCTCGCCGGCGTTCTGCGCGCTGTTGCAGACCATCACGCCGAGTCCGGCGTCCCGGGCCGCCCGCTCGGCGCCCCGGGCCACGTCCACGAAGAAGGGGTTGCCCATGTCGAGGACGAGCAGGCCCATGATCCGGCTGCGGCCCGCGCGCAACTGGCGCGCGGACTCGCTGCGGACGTAGCCGAGCCGGTCGATCGCCGACTGCACCCGCGCCCGGGTCTCGCCGGCGACGGTGTCCGGGCGGTTGATGACGTTCGAGACCGTGCCCACCGAGACTCCGGCGGCGCGGGCGACGTCCTTGATACCCACCGACTGGGCCATCGGTCGAGACCTCCAGAAAACATGGACGGCGCCTTCACGGCACGGAAGGGCACATCGGGAAGGGCTTCACATTACGACATGACTCGCGCACCGGTCCGGGTCAAGCGGGCAGGGCGAAGTCGACGACATGGAGCGCGGAGGGTGTCGTACCGCTCGACGTCTCCTGGTACATGAACGACAGCACGTTGTCGGCCTTGACCCGCAACTCGTCGATGACGACCTCGCCGAAGGCGTTCAGGCCGCTGCCGTCGTGGAGCAGCGCCCAGTCGGTGTAGCCGGAGGCCTTCGACGCGCCGGCGATCCGGCCGTAGGGGAAGACCGCGTAGGCGTTGTCGTACGTGTCCAGGACCAGCTTGGTGCGCTGGCTGGAGTTCAGTACGACGGGTATCTCGGTCTTCTGCCAGGTGCCGGCCGAGTTCTTGCGGAGGTGGAAGGCGCGGCCGTTGGCGGTGCGGTCGCTGACGTAGTTCGTGGTGCACTGGCCGAAGCGGCCGGGGACGTAGCTGATGATCGCGTGCGGGAGGCCGGCGGAGTCGGCCCACTGGCTCTCCTGGTTCATCAGGGAGTGGTCGGGGTTGAGGGAGTCGACGACCAGCCCGGAGTCGGTGACGGCGACGGTGTCCGAGGTGCCGGTGGTCGCGACCAGGGTGCCGGCGTCGTTGCGCCAGGTGCGGCCGCGGTCGGTGGAGTAGACGTAGCCGGTGTCGTGATTGGTGATGCCGCCGCTGTTGCACATGACGGACGCCGACTGCTCACGCCAGGTGAAGAAGGCGTGCAGCCGCCCGTCGACGTCGTAGTCGATCCCGTGCAGGTACATGTTGCGGGCGGTCGACGAACCGTGCGTGCTCGTGTACGTCCCGGTGGAGCTGCTCCACTCCCCCAGCGCGGTCCAGCTCGAACCGTCGTACTCCGCAAGGGCGTTACGGCCGTTGCCGGAGATCCCCACCCGGTAGCTGAGCTGGAGCTTCCCCTCGGGGGTGGAGATGAACTGCGGGTAGGTGAACTGCGAGGTGAGCGACAGCCCGTCCAGCGAGGTCTGTACGGCGCCGAAGACGGCCGATGTCCAGGCGGTGGTGCCGGGGTTGTCGAGCAGCCCGGCGACCGACTTCACGTAGAAGAAGCCGTCGCTGTGCGAGTCCATGTTGATGTGGAGGCGGCCGTCGGCCTTCGAGACGCCCATGGAGATGACGTTGTGCGAGTCGCTGGACTTGAGCTGGTGGGCGAGGGTGACGGTCGACCAGGACGCCCCGCCGAGCACCCGGCGCCCGATCACCGCGGAGCCGGTCGAGGTGTACCAGCCGGCGTACTGGTAGCCCTTGTACGTGAACAGACCGTTCTTCTGGAAGGAGTTGTTGTTGACCAGGCCGTCGTAGGAGACGAAGAAGATGGCCTGGGCGTCCAGTTGGGTGCTCTGCTGCTTGTTCACCGACGGTCCGGGGTCGGCCGCGCGGGCGGTGCCGGCGGCGAGGGCGGGGGTGGCCACGGCGCCGAGGAGGGCGGCCCCCAGTACGGTACGTCTTCTCACGAGCGGCTCCTGTCGTGGTTCAGGCGAGGTGGAAAACTTCGGTGAGCGGTTTCATCGCCTCGTCGGGACGGGCGCCGTCGAGGGCTTCGAAGAAGGGGCCCATCTCGGCCTGCCAGCGGGCGTTGACCTCGGTGGCCTCCATGCCGGCGCGGGCGGCCTCGAAGTCCTCGGTCTCCAGATAGCCGACCAGCAGGCCGTCGTCGCGCAGAAAGAGCGAGTAGTTGTGCCAGCCGGTGGCGGAGAGCGCCGCGCGCATCTCCGGCCACACGGCGGCGTGGCGTTCGCGGTACTCGGCAAGGCGGTCCTGCCGGACCTTGAGGAGGAAACAGACGCGCTGCATAAGTACCGCTCCCGCGCTAGAAGTTGAACTGGTCGATGTTCTTCGCGTCGAACACGGTCGGCTTGCCGAGGTTGATCACGCCGTCCTTGCCGATGGTGTAGGTGGTGTCGCCGGCCTTGAAGGTCTCGCCCTCCTTGCCGGTGATCTGCCCGGAGACCAGCGCGACGGCGGTACGGGCGGCGAGGTCGCCGAGCTTGGCCGGGTCCCACAGCTCGAAGGCGTCGACGGTGCCGTTCTTGACGTACTGGCGCATGTCGTTGGGCGTGCCGAGGCCGGTCAGCTTGACCTTGCCCTTGTACTTGGAGCCGGACAGGTACTGGGCCGCGGCCTTGATGCCGACCGTGGTCGGGGAGATGATCCCCTTCAGGTTCGGGTACTGCTGGAGCAGGCCCTGGGTCTGCTGGAAGGACGCCTGGGCGTCGTCGTTGCCGTAGGCGATCTTGACCAGCTTGACGTTCTTGTACTTCGGGTCCTTCAGCTCGTCCTTCATGAACCCGATCCAGGTGTTCTGGTTGGTCGCGGTCTGCGCGGCGCTCAGGATCGCGATCTCGCCCTTGTACCCGATCTGCTCGGCGAGCAGCTGCACCTCGGTGCGGCCGAGGTCCTCGGCGCTGGCCTGCGAGACGAAGGCGTTGCGGCAGCCGGCGTTGGTGTCGGAGTCGTAGGTGACGACCTTGATACCGCTGCTCATGGCCTGCTTGAGCGCGGTGCACAGGGCGCCCGGGTCCTGGGCGGACACGGCCATGGCGTTGACCTGCTGCTGGGTCAGGGTGTTGACGTAGCTGACCTGCCCGGAGGTGTCGGTCGCGCTGGACGGCCCGACCTCCTTGTACTTGCTGCCCAGCTCGGTGAGCGCCTTCTCGCCGCCCTTGTCGGCGGAGGTGAAGTAGGGGTTGTTGACCTGCTTGGGCAGGAACCCGACGGTCAGGCCCTTCTTCAGCGCCGCGTTCGGGTCGGCCTTGGCGGTGGAGGTCGCGGCGGACGACTCGTCACTGCTGGAGTTGTTCTTGGTGGTGCCGCCGCACGCGGTGGCGGCGAGAGCGAGGGAGGAGACGGCGGCAACGGCGACACAGACACGCCGGAGGGACGACTTACGCATGACGGTTCCTTTTTCAGTAACGGCTCTGGAAGCGCCCCTCCTGGGGGCGCTGGGAGTACCCCCGGCCGAGGCTGGGGGAGGAACTGCGCGGTCAACCACACACAACCCGCAGCATTCAGACGGCCTTCGCACCCCTGTGCCTGGCGAGCGAGACCTGCCGGGCAACCCTCGGCCCAAGCACCGAGACGACAAGCAACACACCGGTCACGACGATCTGCGACTGCGCCGACACGTTCAGCAGACTCATCACGTTCTGCAACGCCCCGAGCAGGAACACCCCGGCGATCGCCCCACCGAGCGTTCCGCGACCCCCGTCGAAGTCGATGCCACCGAGCAACACCGCCGCCACGACGCTCAGTTCGAGCCCCGTCGCGTTGTCGTACCGCGCACTCGCGTAGTGCAGGGCCCAGAAGATCCCGGTGAGCGAGGCCATGAAGCCGGTGGCGACGAACAGGATCAGTTTGTGGCGCTTGACGCGGATCCCGGCGAACCGCGCCGCCTCCTCGCTCGCCCCGACGGCGAACAGCGACCGCCCGAACGGCGTGGCATGCAGCACCACCACCGCGATCGCCAGCAGCACCAGGAACGGCAGGAAAGCCCTCGGCAGGAACGTGTCACCGAGCCGCCCCGCCGCGAAGTCCAGGTACTGCGTGGGGAAGTCGGTCACCGCGTCGGAGCCGAGGACGATCTGCGCGATGCCCCGGTAGGCGGCGAGCGTGCCGATGGTGACGGCCAGCGACGGCAGGCCCAGCCGTGTCACCAGCAGGCCGTTGACCAGCCCGCACACCACACCGAGCAGCAGGCACAGCGGGATGATCGTCTCGATCGCCATGCCCTCGTTCCACAGCTTGCCCATGACGGCGCCCGAGAGCCCGGCGGTCGACGCGACCGAGAGGTCGATCTCGCCGGCGACGACCAGCAGTGTCATCGGCAGGGCGATCAGCGCGATGGGAAGCGTGTTGCCGATCAGGAACGACAGGTTGAGCGAGTTGCCGAAGCCGTCGACGAAGCCGAACGACAGCAGCAGGAGGACGATCAGCAGGGTGCCGACGACCGTGTCCCAGCGGACCGCGCGGGTCAGGGAGTCAGGCATGGCGGGCGCTCCTCTTCTTCAGTGCGGAGGCCACCCGCAGCGCCACGACCCGGTCGACGGCGATGGCGAGCAGCAGCAGGAAGCCGTTGATGGCGAGCACCCACACGGAGCTGACCCCGAGGGCCGGCAGCACGCTGTTGATGGAGGTGAGCAGCAGTGCGCCGAGCGCGGCGCCATACACGCTCCCGGAGCCGCCGGTGAAGACCACGCCGCCGACCACCACGGCGCTCACAACGGTGAGTTCGTAGCCGGTGCCGGTGCCGGAGTCGACGTTCCCGAACCGGGCCAGGTACATCGCGCCGGCGAGTCCCGCGAGGGCGCCGCAGAAGGTGTACGCGGTGAGGATCCGCTTGCGGACCGGGATGCCGGCCAGCCGGGCGGCCTCGGGGTTGGAACCGAGTGCGTACAACTCCCGCCCGCTGCCGAAGTGTTTGAGGTAGTAGGCGGTGGCGACCAGCACCGCGAGGGCGATGAGGGCCAGCCAGGGGACCGCCGACAGACCGCCGGAGCCGAAGTCGACGAAGGAGCCGGGGAGGTCGGCGGCCGTGATCTGCCGGGAGCCGACCCAGATGGAGTCGACACCCCGGATGATGTACAGCGTGCCGAGGGTGACCACGAGGGCGGGTACCTGGCCGAGGCTCACCAGCAGGCCGTTGAGCAGTCCGCAGCCGATGCCGAGCAGCACGGCGAGCAGGATCGCGACGACCGGGTTGCCGCCGCCGTGCAGGTAGTCGCCGGCGGCGAAGGCGGTGATGCCGAGGGTGGAGCCGACGGACAGGTCGACGTTGCGGGTGATCACCACCAGGGACTGGCCGGTGGCGACCAGCACCAGGATGGTGGCGTTGAGCAGCAGGTCCTTGATGCCCTGCTCGGAGAGGAACTCGCTGTTGCCGGCCTGGGTGACGGCGATCATCACCAGGAAGACGATCAGGATGGCGAGTTCGCGCATCTTGAAGACGCGGTCGACGAGCCGGGTCCCGGCGGACCCGGGTGCCTCGGCGACGGGGGTCGGTTCGGAGGTGGTCACCGTCATGCGGCGGCCCTCCCGGTGGCTGCGGCCATCACGGTTTCCTCGCTGGCTTCGGAGCGCGGGATCTCGGCGGTGATCCGGCCCTCGTGCATCACCAGCACGCGGTCGGCCATGCCGAGGATCTCGGGCAGGTCGGAGGAGATCATCAGGACGGCGACCCCGTCGGCGGCCAACTCGCCGAGGAGCCGGTGGACTTCGGCCTTCGTACCGACGTCGATACCGCGGGTCGGCTCGTCGACGATCAGTACCTTCGGGCCGGTCGCGAGCCATTTGGCGAGGACGACCTTCTGCTGGTTGCCGCCGGAGAGGGTGGAGACGGTGTCGGCGATCCGGGCGTACTTCACCTGGAGCCTGACAGCCCAGTCGAGGGAGCGGCTGCGTTCGGCGCCCCGGTCGACGAGGCCCGCCTTCACGGTCGTGCGCAGTCCGGTCAGGCCGATGTTCCGCTCGATGGACATGTCCATCACGAGGCCTTGGGCGCGCCGGTCCTCGGGGACGAGGGCGAGGCCGGCGGACATCGCGACGGAGGGTGCGCCGTTGGTCAGTTTCCGTCCCCTGACCTCGACTTCACCGGCGTCCCAGCGATCGACGCCGAACACGGCGCGGGCGACCTCGGTTCGGCCGGCGCCGACCAGTCCGGCGAGGCCGACGATCTCGCCGGACCGCACCTCGAAGGAGACGTCGGTGAAGACGCCCTCGCGGGTCAGCCGCCGTACACTCAGGGCGACTTCGCCGGGGCTGACGTCCTGCTTGGGGTAGAGCTCGTCCAGGTCCCGGCCGACCATCCGGCGGACGAGGTCGTCCTCGGTCATGCCGTCGACGAGTTCGCTGGCGATCCAGGCGCCGTCCCGGAGGGTGGTGACCCGCCGGCAGATCTGGAAGATCTCCTCGAGCCGGTGCGAGATGAACAGCACGGCGGCGCCCTGGTCGCGCAGGGTGCGGACGACGCCGAAGAGGCGGGCGACCTCGCTGCCGGTGAGGGCGGCCGTCGGCTCGTCCATGATCAGGACCCGGGCGTCGAAGGAGAGCGCCTTGGCGATCTCGACGATCTGCTGGTCGGCGATGGACAGGCCGCGGGCGGGGCGGTCGGGGTCGAGGGCGACGCCGAGCCGCTTCATCAGGGCGGCGGTGGCCGCGCGGGTGGCCTTGTGGTCGATGCGGCCGAGGGCGCGCCGGGGCTGGCGGCCCATGAAGATGTTCTCGGCGATCGACAGGTCGGGGAAGAGCGTGGGTTCCTGGTAGATCACGGCGATTCCGGCGTCGCGGGCGTCGCCGGGGCCGTGGAAGACGACGGGCTCGCCGTCGAGCAGCACCTGGCCGGCGTCCGGTCGGTGCACTCCGGCGAGGGTCTTGATCAGCGTCGACTTGCCCGCGCCGTTCTCCCCGGCGAGGGCGTGCACCTCGCCGGGGAACAGCTCCAGGGAGACGTCCCGCAGGGCGCGCACGGCACCGAAGGACTTGGAGACGTCCTTCAGCGCCAGCACCGGGGCCGGTCCCGTGTCGGACGGGTGGGTCATGAGGGCTCCTCGACGACACCGGCGAGACGGTGGGCACCGGCTCTCACGGCGTCGTGAAAGGTTTCAACTGGATTGCCGGGACCGTAGGCACCACGGGCATGTCACGTCAATGGGTCCGTGTCGAAAAAATTTCGATAGCCAAAGGTCACGGCGGAGTCACGGAGAACATGGTTGGTCGGAATGCTTGACACCCCCGCGAGGGCCTCATACTTTGCCGTTCTGAATCGTTTCACCACTCAGTTGTTCCGATCCCTCAGGAGCCCCGAAGTGACCGACCTCGCCGCGGTGAAGGCCGCGCTGAAGACCCAGGCCGTCGAAACGCCGTCGTGGGCGTACGGAAACTCGGGAACCCGCTTCAAGGTGTTCGCCCAGCAGGGCGTGCCACGCTCGCCGAAGGAGAAGCTGGACGACGCCGCGCAGGTCCACGCCGTGACCGGGGTGGCGCCGACGGTCGCCCTGCACATCCCCTGGGACAAGGTGGACGACTATGCGGACCTGGCCAAGCACGCCGAGGAGCGCGGGCTGCGGCTGGGGGCGATCAACTCCAACACCTTCCAGGACGACGACTACAAGCTGGGCAGCATCTGCCACCCGGACGCGGCGGTGCGCCGCAAGGCCGTCGATCACCTGCTGGAGTGCGTCGACATCATGGACGCGACGGGGTCGCAGGATCTCAAGCTGTGGTTCGCCGACGGCACGAACTACCCCGGTCAGGACGACATCCGGGCGCGGCAGGACCGGCTGGCCGAGGGGCTCGCCGAGGTGTACGCGCGGCTGGGTGACGGGCAGCGGATGCTGCTGGAGTACAAGCTCTTCGAGCCGTCCTTCTACACGACCGACGTGCCGGACTGGGGCACGGCCTACGCCCACTGTCTGAAGCTGGGGCCGAAGGCGCAGGTCGTGGTCGACACCGGTCACCACGCGCCGGGCACCAACATCGAGTTCATCGTCGCGACGCTGCTGCGGGAGGGGAAGCTCGGCGGGTTCGACTTCAACTCGCGGTTCTACGCGGACGACGACCTCATGGTGGGGGCCGCGGATCCGTTCCAGCTGTTCCGGATCATGTACGAGGTGGTGCGTGGCGGCGGGCTCACGGCCGAGGTGGCCTTCATGCTCGACCAGTGCCACAACATCGAGGCGAAGATCCCGGCGATCATCCGGTCGGTGATGAACGTGCAGGAAGCCACCGCCAAGGCGCTCCTCGTCGACCGTGACGCGCTGGCCGCGGCCCAGCGGGCCGGGGACGTGCTGGAGGCGAACGCGGTACTGATGGATGCCTACAACACGGATGTACGGCCGTTGCTGCGGGAGGTGCGGGACGAGACGGGGTTGGACCCCGACCCGATCGCGGCGTACCGGCGGTCGGGATGGGCCGAGAAGATCGTCGCCGAGCGGGTCGGAGGGGAACAGGCGGGGTGGGGTGCGTAAGCGTCTGCCCTGAGCTGTTTCGTCGCGGGTGCGGGCCGGTTGTGGCTGGTCGCGCCCGCGCGGCGGTAGCCGCGTATCAAATGCAGCCCCGCGCCCCCAGGGAATGCAGTGACCCTCTGTCGACAAGTAAGGAACCTCATGTCCACCCATCCCGAAGCCGCCGCTCTCCTCGCCCGGTCCCATCGGCTCGGTGCCGATCCCCGCAACACGAACTACGCCGGCGGGAACACGTCCGCCAAGGGCACCGCCGCCGACCCCGTCACCGGTGGTGATGTCGAGCTGATGTGGGTGAAGGGGTCCGGTGGTGACCTCGGCACGCTCACCGAGGGCGGGCTCGCCGTGTTGCGCCTGGACCGGTTGCGGGCGCTGGCCGGGGTGTACCCGGGGGTCGACCGCGAGGACGAGATGGTCGCCGCCTTCGACTACTGCCTGCACGGCAAGGGCGGGGCCGCTCCCTCCATCGACACCGCCATGCACGGGCTCGTCGACGCCCCGCACGTCGATCATCTGCACCCGGACTCCGGGATCGCGCTGGCGTGTGCCGCCGACGGGGAGAAGCTGACCGCCGAGTGCTTCGGGGACAGCGTGGTGTGGGTGCCGTGGCGGCGGCCCGGGTTCCAGCTCGGGCTGGACATCGCCGCGATCAAGGCCGCCAACCCGCAGGCGATCGGGTGTGTGCTCGGCGGGCACGGGATCACCGCCTGGGGCGACAGCTCCGAGGAGTGCGAGGCCAACTCGCTGCACATCATCCGCACCGCCGAGGCCTTCCTCGCGGAGCGCGGGAAAGCTGAGCCCTTCGGGCCCGTCGTCGAGGGGTACGGCGCGCTGCCGGAGGCCGAACGGCGGGAGCGGGCCGCGGCCCTCGCGCCGTACGTCCGGGCGGTCGCCTCCCAGGACAAGGCGCAGGTCGGACACTTCACCGACTCCGACGTCGTCCTCGACTTCCTGGCGCGGGCGGAGCATCCGCGGCTCGCCGCGCTGGGCACCTCCTGCCCCGACCACTTCCTGCGGACGAAGGTCCGGCCGCTGGTGCTCGACCTGCCGCCGACCGCGCCGGTGGAGGAAGCCGTGGCCCGGCTGCGCGAGCTGCACGCCGAGTACCGCGAGGAGTACGCCGCCTACTACCGGCGGCACGCCCTGCCGGACTCCCCCGCCATGCGCGGCGCGGACCCGGCGATCGTGCTCGTGCCGGGCGTCGGCATGTTCAGCTTCGGCAAGGACAAGCAGACCGCCCGGGTGGCGGGTGAGTTCTACGTCAACGCGATCAATGTGATGCGCGGGGCCGAGGCGGTGTCGTCCTACGCGCCGATCGAGGAGTCGGAGAAGTTCCGGATCGAGTACTGGGCCCTTGAGGAGGCCAAGCTCCAGCGGATGCCGAAGCCGAAGGCACTGGCCACGCGGGTGGCGCTGGTGACCGGGGCCGGCAGCGGGATCGGCAGGGCCATCGCGCACCGGCTGGCGGCCGAGGGGGCGTGTGTCGTCGTCGCCGACCTCAACGCCGAGGGCGCGGCCGCGGTGGCGCGGGAGCTCGGCGGGGCCGACAAGGCCGTCGCGGTCACCGTGGACGTGACGTCCGAGGAGCAGATCGCGGAGGCGTTCCGGGCCGCCGCGCTCGCCTTCGGCGGGGTGGATCTCGTCGTCAACAACGCGGGGATCTCGATCTCCAAGCCGCTCCTGGAGACCTCCGCCAAGGACTGGGACCTCCAGCACGACATCATGGCCCGCGGGTCCTTCCTCGTGTCGCGGGAGGCCGCGCGGGTGATGACCGCCCAGGGTCTGGGCGGTGACATCGTCTACATCGCCTCCAAGAACGCCGTGTTCGCCGGGCCCAACAACATCGCCTACTCCGCGACCAAGGCCGACCAGGCGCACCAGGTGCGGCTGCTCGCCGCCGAGCTGGGGGAACACGGGATCCGGGTCAACGGGGTCAACCCGGACGGGGTGGTCCGGGGGTCCGGGATCTTCGCCGGCGGCTGGGGGGCTCAGCGGGCCGCCGTCTACGGGGTGGAGGAGTCGAAGCTGGGCGAGTTCTACGCGCAGCGGACCATCCTCAAGCGTGAGGTGCTGCCCGAGCATGTGGCGAACGCGGTGTTCGCCCTGACGGGTGGGGAGCTGACCCACACCACCGGGCTGCACGTGCCCGTCGACGCGGGTGTGGCGGCCGCGTTCCTGCGATGACCGCGCCCAAGTCCTACGCCGCGGTCGACCTCGGCGCGTCCAGTGGGCGGGTCATGGTCGGCCGGGTGGGCCCGGACTCGCTGGAGCTGACCGAGGCGCACCGGTTCGTGAACCGGCCGGTGCGCGTTCCGGAGGGACTGCGGTGGGACGTACTCGCCCTGTACGCCGGGGTGCTGGAGGGGCTCCGTGTGGCAGGGCAGGTGGACTCCGTCGGCATCGACAGCTGGGCCGTGGACTACGGCCTGCTGGACGCCGACGGGGCGCTGCTCGGCAACCCGGTGCACTACCGGGACGCGCGGACCGAGGGTGTCGCCGAGAAGGTGTGGGCCACCCTGCCGGCCGCGGAGCTGTACGCCCGCACCGGGCTCCAGTACGCGCCCTTCAACACCGTCTACCAGCTGGTGGCCGCGCGGTCCACTGCCCGGTTCGCGCACGCCGAGCGGCTGCTGCTCGTCCCGGACCTGCTGTCGTACTGGCTGACCGGCGAGCAGGGCACCGAGCTGACCAACGCCTCCACCACCCAGCTGATCGACCCCCGGACGCGCGACTGGTCGTACGAGGTCGCGGACCGGCTGGGGATCGACCTCGGCCTGTTCGCACCGCTGCGGCGGCCCGGGGATCCCGCCGGGGTGCTGCGCCCCGAGGTGCTGGAGGAGACGGGGCTGACCGGACCGGTGCGGGTGACCGCCGTCGGCTCGCACGACACCGCGTCGGCGGTGGCCGCCGTACCGGCGGTCGGCGAACGGTTCGCCTACATCTGCACCGGCACCTGGTCGCTGGCCGGCCTTGAGCTGACGGCGCCCGTGCTGACCGAGGAGAGCCGGGCCGCCAACTTCACCAACGAACTGGGGCTCGACGGCACGGTCCGCTATTTGCGCAACATCATGGGGCTGTGGCTGCTCCAGGAGTGCGTACGCGCCTGGGGCGACCCGGAACTGGGCGGGTTGCTGCGGGCGGCGGCCGACGTGCCGGCGCTGCGGTCGGTGGTGGACGCGGGGGATGCAGGGTTCCTGGCACCCGGGCGGATGCCGGAGCGGATCGCCGAGGCGTGCCGTGCCTCCGGGCAGCCGGTGCCGCGGACGCCCGGTGAGATCACCCGGTGCATTCTCGACTCGCTGGCGCTCGCCCACCGGCGGGCCGTCGCCCAGGCGCAGCGGCTCGCCGACCATCCGGTGGACACGGTGTACGTGGTGGGCGGCGGCACCCGCAACGCACTGCTCTGCCAGCTCACCGCCGATGCCTGCGGGCTGCCGGTGGTGACGGGTCCGACGGAGGCGGCGGCCCTCGGGAACGTGCTGGTCCAGGCCCGTACGCACGGTCTCGTCGGCGACCTCGCCGACATGCGGGGGCTGCTCACCCGCACCCAGCCGCTGACCCGGTACACGCCGCGCGGCGGCACCGCCCGCTGGGAGGCCGCCGAGGCGCGGCTGGCCCCGCGGTGACCCGGCGTCACCGGTCGCCCGGTGACGGCTCCCGACGCGCCGCACCGCGACCGGGTCTCCCGCTGATCCCAGCGGACCATTACCCTGCACTCATCCGATGATCGACCTCTAGGAGCCGCGATGCGTGTCGCTCTCTTCCTGACCTGCGTCAACGACACGCTCTATCCGGACACCGGCCGCGCCGTGGTGAAACTCCTGACCAGGCTTGGCGTTGACGTCGATTTCCCGATGGGCCAGACCTGCTGCGGGCAGGCCCACTACAACACCGGATACCGCCATGAGGCGGAGCCGCTGGCCCGGCATTTCTCCGATGTATTCGGCGAGTACGAGGCGATCGTGACCCCGTCCGGGTCCTGCGGGGCGATGGTGCGTGAGCTGTATCCGCGGATGGGTGAGCGGGCGCGGGCGGAAGGGCGCGGGAGCGGGCTGGCGGCGGCGCTGGCACCGGTGGTGCCGAAGACGTTCGAGCTGACCGAGTTCCTGGTGGACGTCCTGGGTGTGACGGACGTCGGGGCATATTATCCGCACTATGTCACATACCACCCGACCTGCCACGGGCTGCGGAGCCTGGGGCTCGGCGACCGCCCCCGCCGTCTCCTCCAGGCCGTCAAGGGCCTGGAGTTGGTGGAGCTGCCGGGCGCGGAGGAGTGCTGCGGGTTCGGCGGCACGTTCGCGGTCAAGAACCCCGATGTCTCCGCGGCGATGGGCACGGACAAGGTGCGCAACGCCGAGTCGACCGGCGCGGAGGTGCTGTGCGCGGCCGACAACTCCTGCCTGATGCACATCGGCGGCACCATGACCCGGCTCGGCACCGGCATGCGGCCGGTGCACATCGCGGAGATCCTGGCGAGCACCGAGGAGGACCCGGCCGCATGAGCGGGACGTTCGTAGGAATGCCGGCCTTCCCGGAAGCCGCACACGAGGCCGTACGAAACGAGACGCTGCGCGGGAACCTGCGGCACGCCACGCACACCATCCGTGCCAAGCGGGCCAAGGCGGTCGCCGAGGTGTCCGACTGGGCCGCGCTGCGCGAGGCGGGCAAGCGGATCAAGGACCACACGCTCCTTCACCTGGACCGCTATCTGGTCCAGTTGGAGGAAGCGGTGACCGCGGCGGGCGGTACGGTCCACTGGGCCGCCGACGCCGACGAGGCGAACCGGATCGTCGCCGAACTGGTCAGGCAGACCGGCGAGTCGGAGGTCGTGAAGGTCAAGTCGATGGCCACCCAGGAGATCGGGCTGAACGAGGCGCTGGAGGCCGCGGGCATCCGGGCGTACGAGACCGATCTCGCCGAACTGATCGTGCAGTTGGGCAAGGACCGGCCCTCGCACATCCTCGTCCCGGCCATCCATCGCAACCGGGGCGAGATCAGGGACATCTTCCGCAGGGAGATGGGCGAGTGGGGGCGCCCCGCACCCGAGGGCCTGACCGACACCCCCGCCGAACTCGCCGAGGCGGCCCGGCTCCACCTGCGCGAGAAGTTCCTGCGCGCCAAGGTCGGCATCTCAGGCGCCAACTTCATGGTCGCCGAGACCGGCACCCTGGTCGTCGTCGAGTCCGAGGGCAACGGGCGGATGTGCCTCACCCTCCCCGAGACGCTGATCTCGGTCGTCGGCATCGAGAAGACCGTGCCGACCTGGCAGGACCTGGAGGTCTTCCTGCAGACCCTCCCCCGCTCCTCCACCGCCGAGCGGATGAACCCGTACACCTCGACGTGGACCGGCACCACGGACGGCGACGGCCCGAGCACCTTCCACCTGGTACTGCTGGACAACGGCCGCACCGACACCCTCGCCGACGAGGTCGGCCGCCAGGCCCTGCGCTGCATCCGCTGCTCGGCCTGCCTCAACGTCTGCCCGGTCTACGAGCGGGCCGGCGGCCACGCCTACGGCTCGGTCTACCCGGGCCCGATCGGCGCCATCCTCAGCCCGCAACTCCGCGGCACGCAGAGCGAGATCGACGCCTCCCTGCCGTACGCCTCCTCGCTGTGCGGGGCCTGCTACGAGGTCTGCCCGGTCGCCATCGACATCCCCGAGGTACTCGTGCACCTGCGCGAACGGGTCGTGGAGGGTGGCGAGGCGACCCGGAACGGCAACAAGGTGCTGCTCAAACCGGCCAAGGGACACGCGGCCGAGCGGGCGGCGATGCGCGCGGCCCGCTGGGCGTTCTCGCACCCGGCCGCCCTGCGCACCGGCCAGCGGCTCGCCTCCCGCAGCCGCCGCCTGCATCCCCGTACGCTGCCGGGCCCCGGCAAGGCGTGGACCGGGACCCGGGACCTGCCCGCCGTACCGGCGGCGCCGTTCCGGGACTGGTGGCAGCGGACCGGCGGCGGAAAGGACGGGGCGAAGTGAGCAGCAGGGAACGGATCCTGGGCCGGGTGCGGCGGGCGCTGGCCGAGGTACGGGACGAGGACACGCCCGTCGAGCGGGCGTATCTGCGAGAGCACGGGACGCGGAGCGTCGCGGAGACGGTGGATCTGCTCGCCGAGAACCTGGCGGACTACCGGGCGCTCGTGCACCGGTGCACGGAGGCCGAACTGACCGCCACGATCGGACGGTTGATCGCCCTGCGCGGTTCGGGAACAGTGGCCGTGCCCACCGGGCTCCCCCCGGAGTGGCTCGCGGCGACCGAGGCCGAGCAGGTTGCGGACCGGGCCGACAGCACCCCGCACGAACTCGACCGGGTCGCCAGCGTGGTCACCGGCTGCGCGGTGGCGATCGCCGAGACCGGAACGATCGTGCTGGACGGCGGCCCGGACCAGGGCCGCCGCCGGATCACCCTGGTCCCGGATCACCACATCTGCGTCGTACGGGTCCCGGACCAGGTCGTGTCGTCCGTGCCCCAGGCCCTCGAACGACTCGACCCGGCCCGCCCGTTGACCTGGATCTCCGGCCCCTCCGCGACCAGTGACATCGAGCTGGACCGGGTCGAGGGCGTGCACGGACCGCGCACCCTGGAGGTGGTGCTCGTCGGCGGCGCCCCGCAGAGCCCCGAGGTCAACGCGGGCGATTCGTAACCGTCGCGGTTAACGTGAGGGAATGATCCGGTTCGAGCAGGTCACCAAGCGGTACGCGGACGGGACGACCGCGGTGGACGGGCTCTCCTTCGAGGTGCCAGAGGGGGAACTCGTCACGCTCGTCGGCCCGTCCGGCTGCGGCAAGACCACGACGATGATGATGGTCAACCGGCTCGTCGAACCGACCTCGGGCCGGATCTTCGTCGACGGCGAGGACGTCGCGGGGGTCGACCCGGTGCGGCTGCGGCGGCGGATCGGCTATGTCATCCAGCAGGTGGGCCTGTTCCCGCACCGCACCGTCCTCGACAACACCGCGACCGTCCCGGCCCTGCTCGGCTGGAAACGGGCCAGGGCCCGGGCCCGCGCCGCCGAACTGCTCGACCTCGTCGGCCTGGACCCGAAGACGTACGGGCCGCGCTACCCGGACCAGCTCTCCGGCGGCCAGCGGCAGCGCGTCGGCGTGGCCCGGGCGCTCGCCGCCGATCCCCCGGTGCTGCTGATGGACGAGCCGTTCGGCGCGGTCGACCCGGTGGTGCGGGAGCAGTTGCAGGACGAGTTCCTCCGGATGCAGGCCGCGGTGCGCAAGACGGTGCTGCTGGTCACGCACGACATCGAGGAGGCGGTACGGCTGGGCGACCGGATCGCGGTGTACGGGCAGGGGCGGATCGAGCAGTTCGACACTCCGGGTGCCGTGCTGGGCAGGCCGGCCACGCCGTACGTCGCCGGGTTCGTGGGTGCGGACCGTGGGCTGAAGCGGCTGTCGGTGACCGACATCGAGCCGGACGACCTGGAGCAGCCGCCGGTCGCCCGCCTGGGCGAGTCCGCCGAGAGCGCCGCCGCGCGGTTGCGGGCCGAGGGCGCCCGGTGGGCGGTGGTCCTGGACACGCACGGCGACCTGCACGGCTGGGTGGGCCGGGACGAACTGGCGGCGGGCGGCACGATCGACGCGCTCGCCCACCGGATGACCGCGTGGGTACCGGTGGGCGCCCCGCTGAAGCAGGCGTTCGGTGTGATGCTCCAGTACGACGCCGGGTGGGTCGCGGTGCTGGACGGTTCGCGCTTCCTCGGCGTGCTCACCCCGGCCAGGCTGCACGAGGCGCTGCGCCGCTCGGTGGACGCGGAGGCGCGCGGCGTCTCGCGAGGCCAGGTGCCGTTCGACTCGGTCTCCGACGCCTGAGCCGCAGAGCCCGGTGTTCGTCAGCAGTACGTCATCGGGCAGCCGCGTCGCAGCGAGTGCTGGGCGGCCCGCAGGTACAGCGCGGCATAGAAGGCGGCGTCCAGGTCCCCGCCCCAGGGGCCGGGGCGGGCGGCGGCCGCTTCCTCCGCCGCACCCTCCAGGAACCACATGGCCAGATCGAGGTTGTCGCAGGCCTCCGGTATCACGTCGAGGGGAAGCCCGATCGCCGTCGCCAGCCGTTGTGCCAGGGCCAGGACCTCGGGGGCGCCGGCGACCACCGTCTCGTCGTCGTAGGCGGAGCTCAGCGGCAGCCGGATCTCCTCGTCGAGGGAGAGCGGCACCAGTACCGACCAGCCCAGCAGCAGCTCCGTCTCGCGCGGCGCGAGATGCTCCCGGCACAGCGCGGCGAACCCGGCCATGGACGGCACCAGCTTCTCCTCGAACGACAGCCCCGAGCCGCGCACGAAGGCGGCCGC
Organism: Streptomyces sp. NPDC013157; assembly: GCF_042899865.1. NCBI lineage: Bacteria > Bacillati > Actinomycetota > Actinomycetes > Kitasatosporales > Streptomycetaceae > Streptomyces > Streptomyces sp. NPDC013157. Next base: position 929,040 of record NZ_JBIBAK010000002.1, read on the forward strand.
CTCGGGCACCGACTCGTACGGCGCCAGCCCGCGCCGTCGCAGCTCCTCGTCGAGGGCCGCGGCGAGGACGCCCCTGCCACCCTCGTCCTCGTCGCCGTCGAGCCACTCCTGCGCACCGACGCTCACCAGATAGATCCCCATGCCCCGAACGTACCGCCCGCCACTGACAACGGGCACTGCCGTCACTTCAGCAGGCCCCTGTCCCGCAGATAGGTCCGGGCAACGTCCTGGGGCAGCCGCCGCCAGCTGTCCACCTGTTGGTTCATGGCGGCCAGGTCGGCCGTGGTGAGGACGTCGTTGAGCCTCCCGAGCGCCTTCGTGACGCGCTCGCTGCCCGCCCGGGAGCGGTTGACGACCGGGACGACGTAGTCGGCGTTCTGCAGATGCCTGTCGTCGGCGAGGAGTACCAGGCCGAACCGGTCGAGGGTCGCGTCGGTGGTCGTGGTCAGCACCATCTGGTCCTGGCCGTGCTGCACGGCCAGCTTGGCCTGGGTGGTCCCGACGCCCTTGGGGTCGACGCCGGTGATGTCGATGCCGTAGACCTTCTTCAGCCCCGGTTCGCAGTACGGCCGTTGTACGCACTCGTCGCCCGCCGCGAGCCGCACCTTCAGTCCCGAGGCGCCGAGGTCGCTGAGGGTCCTGAGGTGGTGTCGGCGGGCGTAGGCGGCGGTGACCGCGAAGGCGTTCTGGTCGACGGCCCGGCCGGGGTCGAGGACGGTCAGGCCGCGGGGTGTGGTGAGGCGGCGCAGTGCCTTCATCGTGGCGGCGAGGTCGGGCGAGCCCACGGGCGGCGCGTCGGCTCCGTTCGTCCGGGCGTTGAGCCAGTCGGCGAAGGTGGCCGCGTATTCGGGCACCACGTCGATCTGCCCGGACTCCAGGGCGGGTTCGTAGAGTTCGCGGTTGGCGACCGTGATGAGCGAGGTCTGGTAGCCGGCCTGGTTCAGCAGCTGCGCGTACAGCTGGGCGAGCAGGTCGCTCTCGGTGAAGCCGGCGGAGCCGATGGTCAGGTGCCTGCTGTCGCCCGGGGGTGCGGTGACCTCGCCGCGGGTCTCCAGGGAGGGGCCGGTGGTGCAGGCGGTGAGGGTGAGCAGTACGGCGACGGCTGCCGTACGGCGTCTCATCGCGAGCCCCGCATCCATGTCGGGGCGAGCCGCTCCACGAGTTCGAAGACGCCCTCCACGAGCAGGGCGAACACGGCGACCAGGATCGCTCCGGCGACCACCATGGGCGTGCTGGCCAGGTTGAATCCGGCGGTGATGATCCGGCCGAGTCCGCCGCCGCCGGCGAGCGCGGCGATGGTGGCGGTGGCGACGAGCTGGACGGCGGCGATCCGTACCCCGGTGAGGACCATGGGGAGCGAAAGGGGCAGTTCCACGTGAAACAACATCTGTCGCCCGGTCATCCCCATCCCCCGCGCGGCCTGCACGATGCCTCGGTCGACCTCTCGCATGCCGACGTAGGCGTTGGTGAGCAGGGGCGGTACGGCGAAGAGCACCAGGGCGACCACGGTGGGGCCTTCGCCCCAGCTGCCGATCGGGGTGAGGAGGAGCAGTACCAGGACGGCGAAGGTGGGGACGGCCCGGCCGACGTTGGAGATGTTCACGGCGAGCGCGCCGCCCTTGCCGAGGTGGCCGAGGACCAGCGCGACCGGGAGTGCGATCAGGCAGCTGATGACGAGGCAGACGACGGTGAGGACGAGGTGCTGGAGCAGCCGGTGCCCGATGCCGTCGTCGCCGGCCCAGTGTGCGGAGTCGGTGAGCCAGGCCCAGGCGTCGGCGAGGGTGTTCACGCGCGGGCCGCCCGCGTCCACGGGGTGAGCAGCCGCTGCACGCCGAGCAGCAGCAGGTCGGCGGCGACGGCGATCAGCACGCAGAGCACGGAGGCGGTGAGCACCTGGGCTTTGAAGTAGGTGTTCATGCCGGCGTAGATCAGGTTGCCGAGTCCGCCGAAGCCGACGATCGCGCCGACGGTGACCAGGGAGACCGCGGAGACGGTGGCGATGCGCAGGCCGGCCATCGCGGCGGGCAGGGCGAGGGGCAGTTCGACGGCGAGCAGGAGGCGGACCGGGCCGTAGCCCAGGCCGCGGGCGGCCTGCCGGGTCTCTTCGGGGACGGCGCGCAGTCCCGCGAGGATGTTGCGGACGAGCAGGGTGAGCGAGTAGAGCACCAGGCCGGCGACGACGAGGGTGGCCGAGAGGCCGTACACCGGCAGGAGCAGGGAGAACATCGCCAGGGACGGGATGGTGTAGAGGATGGTCGTGACGCCGAGGACCGGTCCGGCCGACCAGCGCCAGCGGCGGGCCAGCACGGCCAGGGGAACGGCGATGGCGAGTCCGAGGAGCACCGAGACCGCGGTGAGCCGGAGGTGCTGGCCGACCGCGTCGAGGAGGATCTGGCGGCGGCTGGTCAGATAGGCGCCGCAGATCCACTCGTTGCGCGCGAGGCAGTCGTTCGGGGGCGCGGTCACGCCTCCATTGCATCGGGTGGGTGGCCGGCCCGGCGCGTTGTGGTGATCCGTCCGGGCGGCTACTTCATGCCGGCCGCGTCCAGCAGCGTGGTCACGGTCGCCGTGACCAGCCCGTCGTCGAGGTGCTCGATCCGGGCGCCGGCCCGCGCGCTGGCCCCGTCGAAGATCAGCATGAGCTGCCGGGCGAGCAGGGCCGGATCGGCCGCACCGCCCTGTGCGGCCTGCTCCTCGAAGTAGCCCTGCAGCAGTTCCTTGGCCGCCCGGGCCACCACGCTCGCGGGATGCTCGCTGTCCTTCAGCTCGACCAGGACGGCGAGGTACGGGCAGCCGCAGTAGCCGGGGGCCGCCGCGTTCGCCTCCACCCGCCGGAACACGTAACCGATCCGTTCGCGCGGGCCGGCCGCCTCGGTGTCCGGGGACCTGAGCTGGGCCTCGTACCATGGCCCGCGCCGCTCCAGGCTGGCGGCCAGCACCTCGTCCTTGCTGTCGAAGAGCTGGTACATGGAACGCTTGGAGACCCCTGCCGACCTGCACAGCGCCTCGACGCCGATGGAGACGCCGTCGCGGTAGAAGAGCTCGGCTGCGGCATCGAGGAGCCGGTCGCGGGGAGACGCCTTGTCTGTGGTGGCCATAGGGCCGAGGTTACCGCGCGGGACGCCGTGAGGAAACCGATCGGTATACAGGGTGGCCCAGGAGGTGAACAAGCGCTTAGATAGGTACCTGGACCTGTTCGCCCTGTGCGTTGCACGACCCTGATCAGCCGGAGGCCCCGTTGTTCACTTCCGTCGACGACGTCTCCGCGCGCCTCGCCGAGACCGGCTACCTCGCCTCCCCCGCCGTCGCCACCACCGTCTTCCTGGCCGACCGGCTGGGCAAACCGCTCCTCGTCGAGGGCCCCGCCGGGGTCGGCAAGACCGAGCTGGCGAAGGCCGTGGCCCAGGTCGCCGGGGCCCGGCTGGTGCGGCTGCAGTGCTACGAGGGCGTGGACGAGTCCCGGGCGCTGTACGAGTGGAACCACGCCAAGCAGCTGCTGCGGATCAGCGCCGGCCGGGACGAGACCTGGGACGAGGCCCGCACCGACATCTTCAGCGAGGAATTCCTGCTCCCCCGCCCGCTGCTCACCGCTATCCGGGGCGACGACCCGAAGGTGCTGCTGATCGACGAGACCGACAAGGCCGACGTCGAGGTGGAGGGCCTGCTGCTGGAGGTGCTCAGCGACTTCCAGGTGACGGTGCCCGAGCTGGGCACGGTCACCGCGACCCGCCGCCCCTTCGTCGTGCTCACCTCCAACGCGAGCCGCGAGCTGTCCGAGGCGCTGCGCCGCCGCTGCCTGTTCCTGCACATCGGCTTCCCGGACGAGGAGCTGGAGCGCCGGATCGTACGGCTGAAGGTGCCGGGGCTCACCGAGGCGCTCACCGAGTCCGTGGTCCGGGTGGTCGGGGCCCTGCGGGCGATGGACCTGCGCAAGGTCCCCTCGGTCGCGGAGACGATCGACTGGGCGCGCACCCTGCTGGCCCTGGGCGCCGACACGCTGGACGAGCAGGTGGTACGGGACTCCCTGGGCGTGATCCTCAAGCACCAGGACGACATCCAGAAGGCGGCCGCCAAGCTGGACCTGGACGCGCTGTGAGCACCCCGGCCGACGCACCTGCCGACTCGCCGCCCGGCACTCCGGCCGATCTCGCCGAGCGGCTGACGGGGCTGGTCGGCGCGCTGCGCGCGCACGGGGTGCGGATCGGCACCGGGGAGACCGTGGACGCGGGCCGGGCGGTGGCGGTGCTGGGCCTGGCGGACCGGCAGCTGCTGCGCGAGGGGCTGGCCGCGACGCTGCTGCACGGCACCGGGCAACGGACCGTGTTCGACCAGGTCTTCGACCTCTACTTCCCGCGCGCGGTGGGCGTCCCCGGCGGTTCCGGCGACCCGTCCGGCGACCGGGAGGAGCTGCGGGAGCGGCTCGCCGCCGCGCTCGCGGACGACGACGGCGCGCTGCTGCGGCAGTTGGCGGCCGAAGCCGTGGACGGCCTGGGCGGATACGGGAGTTCGCCGGGCTCGGACGGCTGGTCGTCGTACCAGACCCTGGACCGGCTGCGGCCGCAGACGCTGCTCGCGCGGGTGCGGGCGGACGTCCGGGCACGGGGCGCCGGCACGGGGTTCGCGGACCGGCTGCTCGACGACGAGATCCGGCGGCGGATCGAGGCCTTCCGGGGCATGGTCGCGGCGGAGGCCCGGCGCCGGGTGGCCGAGCGGCGCGGCCGGGATCAGATCGCCCGGCGCGCGGTGGCGCCGTCCGCCGACCGGGTGGACTTCCTGTCCGCCGGGCGGGAGCAGCTCACCGAGCTGCGCAGGACCGTGCAGCCGCTGGCGCGGAAGCTGGCCACCCGGCTGGCCGCACGCCGCCGCCGGGCCGCGCGCGGCACCATCGACCTGCGGCGCACCCTGCGCGGCTCGCTGTCGACGGGCGGGGTGCCGATGCGGCCGGTACTGCGCCGGCGTCGGCCGGTCCGCCCCGAGCTGGTGCTGCTGTGCGACGTCTCGGGCTCGGTGTCGGGGTTCTCCGACTTCACGATGCTGCTGGTACAGGCGCTGCACGACCAGTTCAGCAAGGTCCGGGTGTTCGCGTTCGTCAACCGGATCGACGAGGTGACCGGCCTCCTGGAGCACGGCCGGGCCGATCCGGAGGGACTGGGCGCCCGGATCCGTGCCGAGGCGACGCTCACCGGCTGGCACGGCAGCAGCGACTACGGCGTCGCGCTCGGCGAGTTCGCGGAGCGGTACGGAGCCGCGGTGGGCCCGCGGACCACGGTCTTCGTGCTCGGCGACGCCCGCACCAACAACCTCGACCCGAACCTCGCCGCCGTCCGCCGGATCGCCGGACAGGCGCGGCGTGTCTACTGGCTGAACCCCGAACCGCACTCCCTGTGGGGCACCGGGGACTCGGCCGCGCCGGACTACGCGGAGCTGGTGGAGATGCACGAGTGCCGCACCGCCCGCCAGCTCGGCGGGCTGATCGCGCGGCTGCTGCCGGTATGACACACCGGGTGCCGTCGCCTACGGAAGGTGACGGCACCGTCGGCCGCTCTCAGCCCTCCTTGGCCTTCGCGTAGTCCGCTGCCATGCCGCCGGCGAAGTCGTACACGATGACCTGCTCGTCCCCCACGACCCAGGCGTCGTGTCCCGCCGGAAGGACGAAGACGTCCCCGGGGCCGATCTCGCCCTCGCCGCCGTCGTCCATGACGAGGTGCATCCTGCCCTGCACCACATAGCCGTTGTGGTGGACCATGCAGCTCTCGGTGCCCGCGATCGGCGCCACCGACTCCGACCAGCGCCAGCCCGGCTCGAAGGTGCCGATGGCGAAGTCGAGGCCGGTCAGGTGCACGGCCTCCAGGTGGCCGCGGGGGAAGTCACGCCGCTCGTCCGGCTTGTCGACCGTCTTGATCTCCAGCATGACGGTGTCCTCCCTTCGAACTCCCGTCCACCACTCCATCGTCTTCCTGTCAACTCGGGAGCGCCATTCGGGGTGCCGGTCAGCCCCGCAGGGCGGTCACCGGCGCCGGCTCGCAGGTGCAACCGCCTTGGCAGGTACGGGAATTCGTCCCGTCCGTAGCGGACCGCCCTGCAGCCGACGGCGAGGTCGAAGGCGAACCGGGCCAGGTTGATCCAGCGGGCGTCCTGTCCGCAGGCGGTCTTCCCCCACCCTGTGCCATGTGACATATTACTGCCGTGAGCATGCGACTGACCTGCGACGTCGTAGTGATCGGGGCGGGCATGGCGGGCGCCGCCTGTGCCCTGTACGCGGCCCGGGCGGGGCTGGACGTCATCGTGGTGGATCGTGGCCCGGTGGCCGGCGGGACCACCGGGGCGGGTGAGGGCAATCTGCTCGTCTCCGACAAGGAACCGGGGCCCGAGCTCGAACTCGCCCTGCTGTCCGGCCGGTTGTGGGCCGGTCTGGCCGGGGAGCTCGGTGACCGGATCGAGTACGAGCCCAAGGGCGGGGTGGTCGTGGCCGCGGAGCCCGAAGGGCTGGCCGCGCTGGCGGGGTTCGCTGCCGGGCAGCGGGCCGCCGGGGTGACGGCGGAGCACGTCGACGCGGATCAACTGCACGACCTCGAGCCGCACCTGGCGCCCGGTCTGGCGGGCGGGGTGCACTACCCCCAGGACGCCCAGGTCATGCCGACCCTGGCCGCCGCACATCTCCTACGGGCCTCGGGCGCCCGTCTGTCGACCGGCCACACGGTGACGGAAATGCTGCGCGGTGCCGGGGGTGCCGTACGCGGTGTCCGTACCGACCGCGGCGACATCCACGCCCCGGCCGTGGTGAACGCGGCCGGGACCTGGGGCGGTGAGGTCGCCGCGCTCGCGGACGTGCACCTGCCCGTCCTTCCCCGGCGCGGCTTCGTCCTGGTCACCGAGCCGCTGCCGCGCCGGGTACGGCACAAGGTGTACGCCGCCGACTACGTGGCCGACGTGGCCAGCGACTCGGCCGCCCTGCAGACCTCGCCGGTGGTCGAGGGCACGGCGGCCGGGCCCGTCCTGATCGGCGCGACCCGGGAACGCGTCGGCTTCGACCGGTCGTTCTCGCTGCCGGCCGTACGGGCGCTGGCGGCCGGCGCCGTCCGGCTGTTCCCCTTCCTCTCCGGGATCCGGGCGATGCGCACCTACCTGGGTTTCCGCCCGTACCTGCCCGACCACCTCCCCGCCATCGGCCCCGACCCCCGGGTGCCCGGCCTCTTCCACGCCTGCGGCCATGAGGGCGCGGGCATCGGACTGGCCACCGGTACCGGGCAGTTGATCGCCCAGGTGCTGAGCGGCAAGGCACCCGAGCTCGACCTGACCCCGTTCCGTCCCGAGCGTTTCGGCGAGGAGAGCGCGTGAATCCCCTGGAGTTGGTGCAGGCCCGGCCGGGCCCGGCCTTCACCGTCACCTTCGACGGGCGCGAGATCGTGGCGCTGCCGGGCCAGACGGTCGCGGCCGCGCTCTGGGCGTCCGGTGTCGCCTCCTGGCGGACCACCCGGCGCGAGGGCCGTCCGCGCGGGGTCTTCTGCGGGATCGGTGTCTGCTTCGACTGCCTGGTCACCGTCAACGGCCGCCCCAATCAGCGGGCTTGTCTGGTGCCCGCGCACCCGGGCGACGAGATCCGTACGCAGGAGGGGACAGGGCACGATGACTGACGCGCCTCGGGGGGAGTCGGCGCCCCGGCTCGCCGTGATCGGCGCGGGCCCCGCCGGGCTCGCCGCCACCCTGGCCGCCGCCCGGCGCGGCCTGCGGGTCACCCTGGTCGACGCGGCCCCCGAGGCGGGCGGCCAGTTCTACCGGCAGCCCGCCGCCGGGCTCGGCGCCCGCCGCCCGCAGGCGCTGCACCATCAGTGGCGCAGCTGGGAGCGGCTGCGGGCCGGCCTGGACGGGCTCATCGCGGCAGGGCTGGTGACGCATCTGCGGGACCATCACGTGTGGTGCGTGACGCGGCGCCGGTCCGGTTTCACCGTGCACGCCCTGCTCGGCCCCGAGCAGGAGCAGCCCGTCGAGGTACGCGCGGACGCCGTGCTGCTCGCCACCGGCGGCTACGAGAAGGTGCTGCCCTTCCCCGGCTGGACGCTCCCCGGTGTCGTCACGGCGGGCGGGGCACAGGCCATGCTGAAGGGCGGACTGGTACTGCCGGGGCGTACAGCGGTCGTCGCCGGCACCGGACCGCTGCTGCTGCCGGTCGCGACCGGCCTCGCGGCGGCGGGCGCACGGGTGGCGGCCCTGGTGGAGTCCGCGGACCCGCGGGCCTTCGTACGGCGCTCCCCCGCACTGGCCGCCCAGCCGGGCAAGCTCGCCGAAGGCGCCCACTACGCGGCCCGGTTGCTCCGGCACGGCGTCCGAACCCTGGTCCACCACACCGTGGTCGAGGCCCACGGCGACCGGCGCGACCAGCGGCTGGAAGCCGTCACCGTCGCCGCGCTGGACGCCGCGGGCCGGGTACGGCCGGGCACCCGGCGGCGCATCGACTGCGACACCCTGGCCGTCGGGCACGGCATGCTCCCGCACACCGACCTCGCCGAGGGCCTGGGCTGCCGGATCGACGAGGTCGCGGTGCACGTGGACGACGAGCAGCGCACCGACGTACCGGGGGTGTGGGCGGCGGGCGAGGCCACCGGCGTCGGCGGCGCGGTCCTCGCCCTCGCGGAGGGGCACATCGCGGGCCGGTCGGCCGCCGCACGGCTGTACGGCCGGGAGCCGGACTCGCGCGCCTTGGCGGGGGCCGCCCGGGCCCGTGCCGGGCTGCGGCGGTTCGCCACGGCGTTGGACGAGGCGTACGCGCCGCCCGCGCACTGGACCGCGCAGGTCACGGACGACACGGTCGTCTGCCGCTGCGAGGAGGTCACCGGCGGAACGGTCCGGCGGGCCGTGACCGAGCTGGGCGCCGGAGACCTACGGACCGTCAAACTGCTCACGCGGGCCGGGATGGGCTGGTGCCAGGGCCGGATGTGCGGGCCGGCGGTCGCCGGGCTCGCCGGCTGCCCGGAGACGGCGGCCCGCAGGCCGTTCGCCCGGCCGGTGCCGCTCGGGGTGCTCGCGCGGGCGGGCGGCGCCGCCGACGACGACGACGACGACGACGACGAACAGTGCCATGTCACATACCACCCGGATCACTCGGACTCCCCGGAGGAACCCTGATGTCCACCCCCCACCCCCGCCCCTGGCGCGGTGTCCTCGTAGCCACCGCACTCCCGCTCCGCGACGACCTCTCCGTCGACCACGACAAGTACGCCGAGCACTGCGCCTGGCTGGTCGAGAACGGCTGCGACGGCGTCGTACCGAACGGCTCTCTCGGTGAGTACCAGGTGCTCACCCCCGACGAGCGCGCGAAGGTCGTCGAGACCGCCGTGGCCGCGATCGGCGGGGCGCGGGTCATGCCCGGCGTCGCCGCCTACGGCTCGGCCGAGGCCCGCCGCTGGGCCGAGCAGGCCCGGGACGCCGGCTGCGCGGCCGTGATGCTGCTGCCGCCCAACGCCTACCGTGCCGACGAGCGGTCGGTACTGGCGCACTACGCCGAGGTCGCGAAGGCCGGGGTGCCGGTCGTGGCGTACAACAACCCCGTCGACACCAAGGTCGACCTGGTCCCGGAACTCCTCGCGAAGCTGCACGGCGAGGGGTGCATCCACGCCGTCAAGGAGTTCTCGGGGGATGTCCGGCGCGCCTACCAGCTGGCCGAACTCGCCCCGGACCTGGACCTGTTGATCGGCGCCGACGACGTCCTGCTGGAGCTGGCGATCGCGGGAGCCAAGGGCTGGGTGGCCGGCTACCCCAATGCGTTGCCGGCCGCGACCGTCGAGCTGTACCACGCGGCGGTGCGCGGGGACCTGGACACCGCCGGGCGGCTCTACGCGCAGCTGCATCCGCTGCTCCGCTGGGACTCCAGGGTCGAGTTCGTGCAGGCCATCAAGTTGTCCATGGACATCGTCGGCCGGCACGGCGGCGCCTGCCGACCGCCGCGCGTACCGCTGCTGCCCGGGCAGGAGGCCGTGGTCCGGGCGGCCACCGAGAAGGCCATGGCCGCCGGACTGGCGTGACCGACCCCGCCCCAGCCGACCCGACCGGCCCTGACTCACCACCAGGAGCGTCATGCGCAGCAAACTCGTCCTGCACGCCGTCGACTCGCACACCGAGGGCATGCCCACCCGCGTGATCACCGGCGGGATCGGCACCATTCCCGGCGCGACCATGAACGAGCGGCGGCTGTACTTCCGTGAACACCGCGACGACATCAAGCAGTTGCTGATGAACGAGCCGCGCGGGCACTCCGCGATGAGCGGGGCGATCCTGCAGCCGCCGACCCGGCCCGACTGCGACTGGGGCGTGGTCTACATCGAGGTCTCCGGCTATCTGCCGATGTGCGGGCACGGCACGATCGGCGTGGCGACGGTGCTCGTGGAGACCGGGATGGTGGAGGTCGTGGAGCCGGTCACCACCATCCGGCTCGACACCCCGGCCGGCCTGGTCGTCGCCGAGGTGGCGGTGGAGGACGGCGCGGCGAAGAACGTCACGCTGCGGAACGTGCCGTCGTTCTCCGTCGCGCTGGACCGGAAGATCGTGCTGGCCGACGGGCGGTCAGTGACCTATGACATGGCATACGGAGGCAACTTCTACGCCATCCTCCCCCTCGACGAGTTCGACCTTCCCTTCGACCGCACCCGAAAGGACGACATCCTCCGGGCCGGCCTGTCGCTCATGGCGGCGATCAACGCCGAGGCGGAACCCGTCCACCCCGAGGACCCGTCCATCCGCGGCTGCCACCACGTCCACCTGATCGCCCCCGGTGCCACGGCCCGCCACTCCCGGCACGCGATGGCCATCCACCCCGGCTGGTTCGACCGCTCCCCCTGCGGCACCGGCACCAGCGCACGGATGGCCCAGCTGCACGCGCGCGGCGAACTCCCGCTGGACACCGAGTTCGTGAACGAGTCCTTCATCGGCACCCGGTTCACCGGCCGGCTCCTGGGCACCACCGAGGTCGCGGGTCTCCCCGCGGTCCTGCCCAGTTTCACCGGCCGGGCCTGGATCACCGGCACCGCCCAGTATCTGCTGGACCCGGACGACCCGTTCCCGGCCGGCTTCGTACTCTGATTCCCCCGACGACCCTCCAGGAGTTCCGCCATGGCCGACCGGCCCAGCAGCCCGCCCAGCCTCAAGCCCGCCATTCCGTCGCTCGGCGGCCGGAAGCCGAACTTCCGGGAGCGGGTCGTGGACGTGCTGCGGGCCGCGCTGATCGCCGGTGAGCTGCGCCCCGGCGAGGTGTACTCGGCGCCGGGGCTCGCTCCCCGCCTGGGCGTCTCCGCGACCCCGGTGCGCGAGGCCATGCTGGAACTGGTGAAGGAGGGCATGGTCGAGATCGTCCCGAACAAGGGGTTCCGGGTCACCGCCCTCTCCGAGCAGCAGCTCGACGAGTACACGCACGTCCGGTCCCTGATCGAGATCCCGACGACCGTCGCCCTCGCGGCCACTGCCGACCCCGACGACCTGGAGGCGCTGCGCCCGGTCGCCCTGGAGATCGTCACCTCGGCCGTGAAGGGCGACCTGATCGCCTACGTAGAGGCCGACCTGGCCTTCCATCTGGGGCTCCTGGCGCTCGCGGGCAACGGCCATCTCGTCGAGGTGGTACGGGACCTGCGCCGCCGTTCGCGGCTGTACGGGCTGACGGCGCTGGTGGCGGCCGGACGTCTGAAGGCCTCCGCCGAGGAGCACCTGGAGCTCCTCGACGCCCTGCTGGCCCGTGACGAGCGGGCCGTGCGCGAGGTCATGACCCGCCACCTGGGCCACGTCCGCGGCCTGTGGGCGGCCCGTCAGCCCGAGCACGGCTGAGCGCTCCACCGGAAGTGCCGCCCCTCCCTTCGGGCACTGCCGAACCACAACTGCACGTCGCCGGACCCGCTGCGCAGCTCCCGCGCACTACGCCCCGGGATGGGCGAGTTCGATGTCGTGGTCGTGGACGTCGGCGCCGGAGACGGCCACCCCGGCGGCGTGCGGCGGGTAGCCGGTCGCGACGACCGTGTACTGGCCGCTGTCCAGATCGGAGAAGGCGTACGCGCCGTCGTCACCGGTGGTGGTCGTGCCGACGACGTTGCCGGCGGCGTCCACCAGCGTGACCCGGGCGTCGCACAGCGGGCCCCCCGCTCCCCGGACCGTGCCCCGTACATGGGCGCCGGGCCGCAGCTCGACGTCGACCCGGGTGGTCCCGGTGCCGGCTATCTCGACGGGCAGGGCGAGCGGCCGGTGCTTGGGTGAGCTGACCGCGAGGGTCACCGTGCCCGGCACCAGGTCGCCGACCGTGAACTCGCCGAGCCCGTCGGTCTGCTGGGTGGCGAGCACGTCCCCGCGCACGTCGGTGACGATCACCGTCGCCCCGGCGACCGGCGCCCCGCTGTCCGCGGCCCGCACCACTCCGCCCAGGCCACTGCTGCCGGCGAGCAGCAGGTCGTGGGCGACCGGTCCGGAGCTCACGACGAGGGTGGTGGCCTGCGGCCGGCAGCCGTCGGCGGAGGCGATCAGGACGTACGTCCCCTCGCCGGGTGCCGCCACCGCGTAGGCGCCGTCGGCGTCCGCGACCGCGCGGCCGAGTTGGCGGCCGCCGGGGGAGATCAGGGTGACGGCGGCCCGGCCGACGCCGGTTCCGTCGGTGCCGCGCACCCGGCCGTGCACCTGGACCCCGTCCTCGACGACGGGGACGTTCGGCGGAGCCTCTTCCGTGCCCACCGGAGCCTCTTCCGTCGCCATCGGCGCCGCGGGGACCGGCTCCGGCGCGGCCTGGGCGGGGGTGGCCTGCGGCGCCCCGCCCGTCGCCGCGGCCGGCTTCCGGCGCGGGATGAACGCGGCCACGAGCAGCGCGAGGAGCGCTGCGCCCGAGCCCGCCGCCATGACCACCTTGAAGCCGTTCTCGGAGGGTACGGCCGTCGAGCCGAAGACGGTGGTCATCTGGGCCAGGATCACCCCGGCGACGGCGCTCGCGGTAGACGTGCCGATGGACCGCATCAGGGTGTTGAGGCTGTTCGCGGCGGCCGTCTCGTGCGGGTCGACGGCGCCCATGATGAGCGCGGGCATCGCGCCGTAGGCGAAGCCGATGCCGGCGCCGATGATGCAGGAGACCAGCACGAGCTGCCAGACGGCGTCCATCAGCACGATGTTGAGACCGTACCCGGCGGCCACGATCACCGCGCCGCACATCAGGGTGACCTTGGGACCGAAGTTCTTGGAGATGAGGGCGGACAGGGGCGCCATCGCCATCATCACCAGGCCGGTCGGGGCCATCACGAGACCGGCGTCGAGCAGCGACTTGCCCAGACCGTAGCCGGTCGCCTCAGGCAACTGCAGGAGCTGCGGAAGCACCAGGGACATCGCGAACATCGAGAACCCGAAGGCGATCGAGGCGAGGTTCGTGACGAGGACCTGTCGGCGGGCCGTGGTGCGCAGGTCGACCAGCGGCTCCCGGGTACGGAGTTCGTAGAGACCCCAGGCGAGCAGGACGACCACTGCGGCGCCGAACAGGCCGAGCGTGGTGCTGCTGGACCAGCCCCAGTCGGCGCCCTTGGAGATGCCGAGCAGCAGGCAGACCAGGCCGGCCGCCATACCGAGGGCGCCGGGCAGGTCGAAACGGCCGCCGGTGCGGACCTTCGACTCCGGGACGAGAAACAGAACGAGCAGGGCGGCGACGACGCCGAGCGCGGCCGAGGTCCAGAACAGCACGTGCCAGTCGAAGTGGTCGGCGATCAGCGCGGCGGCGGGCAGGCCGAGGGCGCCGCCGACGCCGAGTGAGGCGCTCATCAACGCCGTGGCGGAGCCGAGCCGTTCGGTGGGGAGTTCGTCGCGCATGATGCTGATGCCGAGCGGGATCACGCCGGACGCCAGCCCCTGCAGGGCCCGCCCGATGATCATCGGCACGAGGGTGTCGCTCAGCGCGGCGGTGACCGAACCGGCGACCAGCATGACCACGCTGGTCAGCAGCATCAGCCGCTTGCCGTACATGTCGCCGAGCCGCCCCATCACGGGGGTGGCGACGGCGGCCGCGAGGAGGGTGGCGGTGACGGCCCAGGCCGCGTTGGACGCCGAGGCGTCGAGCAGCTTCGGCAGTTCGGGCACGATGGGGATCACCAGGGTCTGCATCAGCGAGACCACGATCCCGCCGAAGGCCAGCACCGCGACGATGACGTTGGCCCGCGGCGCGGCGGAGTCCCCGGAGACTGCCGGCCGGGGCTGTGCATGGGACATGGTCGGGCCTCCGTAGGGCCGCTCGGGTCTGTACGACCCTCCCGAATGTAAGTCAATTGATTGACTTAAGCAACCAGGATGTGCGTGCGGGAAGTGAAGATTCACCGCACGTCCGGCCGCACGTCAGCTCGACTCTCGCACCACCAGCCGGCACGGCACCGTGTGCACCCCGGGCTCCGGCTCGGCGTCAATGGCCTGGAGCAGCCGCAGCGCGGCGATCCGGCCGATCTCGGCCAGGTTCATGTCCACGGTGGTCAGCGGCGGCCGGCAGGCGAGGGCCATGGTGTCCCAGTTGTCGTAGCCGACCACGGCGATGTCCCCCGGCACGTCCTTCCCCCGCTCGCGCAGGGCGTCCGCGACCCCCCGGGCGATCTGGTCGTTGCCGCAGAAGACGGCGTCCGTGCCGGGCGCCGTCCGCAGCACCGCGTCGGCCGCGCGCCGCCCCCAGGCCTCGCTCCACTCCCCGAAGTGCACCCGTCCGGTGGCGAGTCGGAGGTCGGCCCCGGCCAGGTGCTCGACGGTGTGCCGGGCGCGGTCGCGGGCGGCCTGGTGGTGTTCGGGCCCGGTGACATGGGCGATCCGGGTGCGACCGGTGGCCAGCAGGTGTTCCACGGCGAGATGGGCGCCGCCGCGGTCGTCGGTGACGACGGAGGTGTCGGCGGGGTCGGTGGACGGGGAGAGGGCGTAGACGACCGGGATCGACGGGTCGATGCCGGCGAGGGGCGGGCGGGGGTCGGTACGGCGGCCGGTGACGATGATGCCGTCCACCCGCCGGGCGGTGAGGTTGCGCAGATGGTGCTGCTCGCGGATGGCGTCGCCACGGGTGTCGCAGAGCAGGACGGAGATCTTCCCGGCGCCGAGCGCGTCCTCGGCGCCCAGCAGGACCGGTGTGCTGAAGCGGCCGATGCCGTCCGTCGTCATCAGGCCGACCGTCCAGCTGCGGCCGCTGTGCAGGCTCTGTGCGTGCTGGTTGGGCCGGAACCCGAGCTCCTCCACCGCGTCCAGCACCCGTTGCCGGGTCTCCGGGCGCATCCGGCCGGCGCCGTTCAGCGCCTTGGACGCCGTGCCCACACTGACACCGGCGAGCGCGGCGACATCGGCGAGCCTGGCCCGGCCGGCGGGCGGAGAGTCTGGAGCAGAGGTCACGGGCAAACCTTTTCCTTGACGGTTCCTCGACCGCGTCGCCCATCGCACGGCGACAGAGCTGCCCGCCATCCTCGCAGCCGGTCGAGTGAAGCACCAGATCCAGCGGGCAACTTGAGAAATCTGCGCCGGGTGTCTTGACCCCTCCCTCCGACTGCCCTGTACTTCTCGGCGAGAAAACGGTTGCTCAAAGTGGTTCCACGTCTCGTCACGTCCGACGCCCCAGTCGGCGTTCGACATATCGACAGCGCTGGCGTCAAGGCGCCCAGCCCCCTCCTCACCCCGGAGAGCCATGCCCCGCACCCGCTCCGCCCTGCCCTCCCCCCTCGGCCCGGTCCGTCTCACCCCCGACGCCCGTACCGCGCTGCGCCCGGCGGCCGTCACCATCGACGCGGGCTTCTGGCACGACCGTCGCACCACCAACGCCCGGGTCTCCCTCCCGCAGGGCCCGGACCTGCTGGAGTCCGCCGGGAACCTGCACAACCTGCGGCTTGCGGCCGGCACGGCCGAGGGCGGGTTCCGGGGCGCGTACCCGTTCGTCGACACCGACGTCTACAAGTGGCTGGAGGCGGCAGCCTGGCAACTCGCCGACGAGGACGACGAACTGCTGGCCGCCGAGGTGGAGCGGATCGTGGCCCTGGTGGCCGACGCCCAGCAGCCCGACGGCTATCTCAACACCTGGTTCCAGCTGGTCAAGGGCGGCGAGCGGTACCAGGACCTGCGCTGGGGCCATGAGTTGTACTGCGCGGGCCATCTGATCCAGGCCGCCGTGGCCCACCATCGCTCCACCGGTCGTCCCGAACTCCTCGACGTGGCACGCAAGTTCGCCGACCACATCGACTCCGTGTTCGGCCTCCCCGGCAGCGGCAAACCCCTCGACGGCATCGACGGCCATCCGGAGATCGAGACGGCCCTGGTGGAGCTGTACCGGGAGACCGGCGAGCGCCGCTATCTGGATCTGGCCGGTTACTTCGTGGACCGGCACGGCCATGGCCTGCTCGACGGCGACGCCTACTCCCAGGACCGGGTACCGCTGCGCGAGGCGACGAACGTCGAGGGCCATGCCGTACGGCAGTTGTACCTGCTCGCGGCGGCCGCGGACCTGGCCACGGAGACCGGGGAGGCCGAACTCCGCTCTGCGGGCGAACGGTTGTGGCACGCCATGACCACCACCAAGACCCACCTCACCGGCGGTCTCGGCGCGCACCACGACAAGGAGGACTTCGGCGACCCGTACGAACTCCCCAACGAGCGCGCCTACTGCGAGACCTGCGCCGCCATCGCATCGGTGCAGTGGAGCTGGCGGATGGCCCTGCTCACCGGCGAGGCCCGCTACTCCGACCTGATCGAACGCACCCTCTACAACGGCTTCCTGGCCGGGGTCTCGCTGGACGGCGAGCGGTGGCTGTACGTCAACCCGCTCCAGGTCCGCGACGGCCACACCGACACCGGCGGCGACCAGTCGGCCCGCCGCACCCGCTGGTTCCGCTGCGCCTGCTGCCCGCCCAACGTGATGCGGCTGCTGGCGAGCCTGCCGCACTACCTGGCGTCGGGCGACGAACAGGGCCTGCAGATCCACCAGTTCGTCACCGGAACCTACACGGCCGACCGGGTCCGGGTACGTGCCGAGACCGACTACCCCTGGCACGGCACCGTCGCCTTCACCGTCGAGGAGACCCCGGCCGACGCCCCCTGGACGCTGTCGCTGCGCATCCCGCAGTGGTGCCGGGAGTTCCGGGTGCGGTGCGGGGAGGAGACCTACGACTCGCCCGTGGACGACGGCTGGCTGCGGCTGTCGCGGACCTGGGCGCCGGGCGACCGCGTGGTCCTGGAACTCGTTCTGGAGCCCCGGCTCACCGCGGCCGACCCGCGCGTGGACGCCGTACGCGGCTGCGTGGCGATCGAGCGCGGACCGCTCGTCCACTGCCTGGAGCAGGCCGACCATCCGGGCGGCGGTCTGGACGACGTCGTCCTCGACCCGTCCCGTCCGCTCGCCGTGAAGCACCGCCCGGACCTGCTCGGCGGGGTCACCACCGTGGTGGCCGCCGGCCGGCGGCGCCCGCTCCCCGACCGGGGCTGGTGGCCGTACGCCCCCGCGACCGGCCCCGCGGCCGAATCCGACGGCGAGCCGGTCGAGTTGACCGCGGTCCCGTACCACGTCTGGGCCAACCGTGAGGACGGCAGCATGCGCGTCTGGCTCCCCACTTCCTGAGACACCCCCCGTCCTACGACAACGAGGTCACCCCGTGATACCCACCCGCCGTACTCTCATGGCCCTCACCACGGCCGCCCTGCTCCCTCTCACCGCCTGCGGTGGCGGTTCCGGCTCCTCGGGATCGTCGTCCTCGGCCGGCGGGACCTACACCTTCTGGGACCCGTACCCGCAGTTCGACGCCTCCTCGGACTGGGGCAAGCGGGTGGCCTCGTGCGGCACCTCGGCCGGGGTGAAGCTCAAGCGGACCGCGTACGACACCACCGACCTGGGCAACAAGGCGCTGCTGGCCGCGCAGCAGGGCAACGCGCCGGACGTGATGCTGGTCGACAACCCGGTCGTCTCCACGCTGGTGGAGGCGGGGATCCTCAGCAAGACGAGCGACCTCGGGCTCGACACCTCCTCGATCCAGAAGAACATCATCGGCGCCGGCACGATCGACGGCTCCTCCTACGGCGTCCCGATCGGCGCCAACACCCTCGCGCTCTACTACAACAAGAAGGTCCTCTCCGCGGCCGGTGTCGACCCGGCCTCCGTCAAGGACTGGGCGTCGCTCACGGCCGCGCTGAAGAAGGTCAAGGCGGCCGGGAAGAAGGGGATCACCTTCTCCGCGATCAACACCGAGGAGGGCAGCTTCCAGTTCCTGCCGTGGTTCTGGGGCGCGGGCGGCGACCTCACCAAGCTCGACTCCGGCAAGGGAGTTGCGGCCCTCTCGCTGTGGAAGCAGTGGGTGGACGCGGGGTACGCGCCGAAGGACGTGCTGCAGAACACCCAGACCACCAGCTGGCAGGAGTTCGCCACCGGCGACTACGCGTTCAGCGAGAACGGCACCTGGCAGCTCGGCAACGCCGACAAGGCCGGGTTCGGCTACGGCGTCATCAACATCCCCGCTCAGAACGGCGGTTCGGCGCCCGTCCCGACGGGCGGCGAGTTCGTCACCGTTCCCGTGCAGAAGGACACCTCGCGCTACGACGTCAGCAAGAAGATCGTCAGCTGTCTGACCAGCGACGCCAGCCTGCTGGCCACCGACACCACGCTCATGTACGTGGCGCCGACCTCCGCCGTGCAGACCGAACAGGTGGCGAAGAACGCGGAGTTGAAGCCGTGGGTGGCGGCCGTCGCGGCGGCGCGGGGCCGGACCAGCGGCGGTCTCGGCACCAAGTACCCGACGATCTCGCAGCCCCTGTGGACGGCCGTCCAGGCGGCGCTCTCCGGCAGCAAGTCCCCCGGGGACGCCCTGGCGACCGCCCAGTCCAGCGCGCAGAAGGGCTAGGACCGGCATGACCGTCGCCCGGATCGACCGGCCGCGGCGCGCACCGGCCGCCGCGGCGCGGGCGAGCGGCACCGGCGCCCGCTCCCTGCACTGCAGGCGGCGGCTGACCGCGCTCGCCTTCGTGGCCCCGCTGATCGCCTACCTCGCCGCCTTCTACGTCTATCCGCTCTACCGCAACCTCGACCTCAGCCTGCGCGACTACACCGTGCGCTCCTTCGTCGCGGGCGACGCACCGTTCTCCGGCTGGGCCAACTTCCGCACCGTGCTGGACGATCCGACGTTCGGTCCCGCGATGCGGCACACCATGGTCTTCACCTTCGTGTCGATCGCCTTCCAGTACGTCATCGGGCTCGCCCTCGCGGTCTTCTTCAACCGGCACTTCAGGCTCTCGACCGTGCTGCGGGCGCTGTTCCTGATCCCCTGGCTGCTGCCGCTGATCGTGTCGGCGTCGACGTGGTCATGGATGTTCAACAGCGAGTCGGGGGTGGTGAACTACTTCCTGCACTTCCTCGGCGTCGGCCCCGTCGGCTGGCTGACCTCGCCGGACTGGGCGCTGGTCTCGGTGATCGTCGCCAACATCTGGATCGGCATCCCCTTCAACCTGGTCATCCTCTACAGCGGCCTGCAGAACATCCCCGGTGAGCTGTACGAGGCGGCGGCGCTCGACGGGGCGGGCGCCTGGCAGCAGTTCCGCCGGATCACCTTCCCGCTGCTGCGTCCGGTGTCGGCGATCACCCTGCTGCTGGGGCTCGTCTACACCCTCAAGGTGTTCGACCTGATCTGGATCATGACCAAGGGCGGTCCCGGCGACGCCTCCTCCACCCTGGCGACCTGGTCGTACCAGCTGGGCTTCGGCACGCTGCTGCCCAAGTTCGGCCCCGGTGCCGCGGTCGGCGACATCCTGATCCTGATCGCGCTGGTCTTCGGCCTCCTCCACATCCGCGTCCAGAGGAGGCAGGAGGCGTGAAGTCACGCGGCTACACCCTGATCGGTCTCTGCCTCACCGCACTGATGCTGTTCCCGGTGTACTGGATGCTCAACGTGTCCCTCACCCCGCAGCAGGACATGCGCAAGGACCCGCCGGACCTGCTCCCGCTGCACCCGACCTTCGCGGGCTACCGGGCCGTCCTCGACGACCAGCTCCCCTACCTCGGCACCAGCCTGCTGATCGGCATCGGCACGGTCGCCCTCACCCTCCTGATCGCCGCCCCGGCCGGCTACGCACTGGCGAAGCTCCGGCCGCACGGAGGCGGGGCCCTGAGCCTGGCCCTGCTGATCGCCCAGATGATCCCGGGCATCGTCATGGCGATGGGCTTCTACGGCATCTTCCTGGACCTCGGCCTGCTCAACTCCTGGTGGGGTCTGATCGTCGCGGACTCCACCATCGCCGTGCCCTTCGGCGTCATGATCTTCACCGCGTTCATGTCGGGCATCCCCGGCGAACTCGTCTCGGCCGCCCGGATCGACGGCGCCGGCACCTGGCGCACCTTCCGGTCGGTCGTCCTCCCGCTGAGCCGCAACGCGATCGTCACCGTCTCGCTGTTCGGCTTCCTGTGGGCCTGGTCCGACTTCGTCTTCGCCAACACCCTCGACGGCGGCGGCAGTTGGAAGCCGATCACGCTCGGCATCTACAAGTACATCGGCAACAACAACCAGGAGTGGAACGCGATCATGGCCACCGCCGTCGTCGCGTCGGTCCCCGCGGCCGTCCTCCTGGTCCTCGCCCAGCGCTATGTGGCCGCGGGCGTGACCGCGGGCGCGGTGAAGGACTGACACCCCCAACTCCTTGAGGAGACGCATGCCATGAGCCGCACACCCCTCAGAGCCACTCTCGGCGCCGTGATACTCACGGCCGCCGTCGGCACCGCGGCGCCCGCCCACGCGGCACCCACCTCGTCGACCACCCTCGTGGTGAGCGCGAACCAGACCCTGCGCTCGGTCACGCACGTGGCCACGGGCAGCCTGTACGGCCTGGACACCGCGAGCGTCCCGGCCGACAGCCTGGTCGAGCCGCTCAAGCCGAACACCTTCGTGCAGATGGCGCCCGGCGGCAGCCAGCTGCCCAACGGCGAGTCCAGCCCCGGCGGTGACGCCCTGGTCGTCGCCCCCGAGGCGGCCAGGGCCGGTGCCAAGGTGGTCGTACGGATGCCGGACTGGTATCCCGACTTCCCCTACAAATGGGTGAGTTGGAGCGACTGGCTGTCGGCCGTGGACAAGCAGGTCGCATCGGTGAAGTCCTCCGGCGCCACCAACATCGCCGCCTACGAGCTGTGGAACGAACCCGACTGGACCTGGAACACCTCGTCGGCCGGCAGCTTCGACTCCGGATGGGCGACGACGTACGAGGAGGTCCGTGCCAAGGACTCCACCACCCCGATCCAGGGCCCGAGTTACTCGGCGTGGAACCAGAGCTGGATGACCACGTTTCTCACCGACGCCAAGGCGAGCGGCACCGTGCCCGACATCGTCTCCTGGCACGAGTTGCAGGGCTCGCAGAACATCGCCGCCCATGTCGCCGCCTACCGCGCCCTGGAGAGCAGCCTCGGCATCAGCGCCCGGCCGATCGCCATCGAGGAGTACGGCACCACGAGCGAGGTCGGCGTCCCCGGGCCGCTCGCGAGCTATGTCGCCAAGTTCGAGCGGGCCGGCGTGCACGACGCCGAACTGGCCTTCTGGAACCACTACGGCACCCTCGGCGACACCCTCACCGACACCGGCGGCTCGCCCAACGGTGCCTACTGGCTCTACAAGTGGTACGGCGACATGTCCGGGAACATGCTCGTCACGACGCCTCCGGCACAGACCGGCATCGACGGCTTCGCCTCGCGCAACGGCGCGGGCAACCAGATCAGCGTGGTCACCGGCGGCTGCACCGGTTCGTGTGCCGTCACCGTCAACGGGCTGTCGTCGCTCTCCGCCTTCGGCAGCACCGTGCACGTCAAGCTGGAGTACACCCCGTCCAAGGGCCGGACGACCGCCGTCTCCGGGCCGGTGACGATCTCGGACACCGACTACACGGTCAGCGGCGGCTCGATCACCGTGCCCGTGACGATGAACGCCTCCGACGGCTACCACCTGACCATCACCCCGAGCGGTACCGCCACCTCGCTGGCCGGCCGCTACCAGATCACCAACAAGAACAGCGGCCTCGCCCTGGACACCAGCGGCGCGGGCACCGCCCAGGGCACCGCCGTCGTCCAGGCCACCGCCACCACGGGCACCGACCAGAACTGGACCCTGGTGGCCGCCGGCAACGGCCTCTACAAGATCAAGCAGCAGGCGAGCGGCCTGCTCCTCGGCATCACCAACGCGGGTACCTCCGACGGCGGCACCGCCCTGATCTGGGGCGACAACGGCACCGCCGACCACCTCTGGCAGCTGATCCCGTCGGGCGACGGCTACTACAAGATCGCCAACTACAACAGCGGGCTGCTGCTCGGGGTGACCAACATGAGCACCTCCTCCGGTGCCCAGGTCCTCCAGTGGGACGACAACGGCACCGCCGACCACCTGTGGAAGCTGACCGCCCGCTGACGTGAGCCGCGCGTGAACCCGAGCACACCCGCGCGGGGCGACGACCTGCATTCGTTGCCCCGCGCAACCTTTTCCGGCCGATTTGCAGTCGAAAACGCCAGCCGGTCCTCATCATCCCAGGAACACAGGTCGGGCAGCCGGCAGATCCGAACATGTGACCAGCCAAGCGCGGTTATCGTGTCGGAACTCATCGAACGCGGACAGAGCTGGCGGAGGACGGGCGGTGTCGGACGAGGGGCGGCTGGTCGCCGGGCGGTACCGGCTGGCCGAGCGGATCGGACGCGGCGGCATGGGCACCGTATGGCGGGCCGAGGACGAGGTGCTGGCCCGGCAGGTCGCGCTCAAACAGCTGCACCCCCGTCCGCACCTGTCCGACGACGAGCTGGCCACCCTCTACGAGCGCACCCGTCGCGAGGCCCGCAGCGCCGCCCGGGTCGTCCATCCCAACGTGGTCGTCGTCCACGACGTCGTGGACGACGACGGCCGCCCCTGCATCGTCATGGAGTACGTCCCCGCGCCCACCCTCGCCGACCTCCTCGACGGCGGCCGGACCCTCCCGCCCGAGGAGGCCGCCCGGATCGGCCTCGGCATGGTCGCCGCCCTGCGTGCCGCACACACCGCCGGGGTCCTGCACCGGGACGTCAAACCCGGCAACGTACTGCTCGGCCCGGACGACCGGGTCGTCCTCACCGACTTCGGCATCGCACTCACCGCCGGGTCCTCCACCCTCACCCAGACCGGTCAGATGGTCGGCTCGATCCCCTACATGGCCCCGGAGCGGCTGCGCGGGCTGACCCCCGGACCGGCCTCGGACCTGTGGTCACTGGGGGCCACGCTGTACCAGGCGGTGGAGGGCAGGCCGCCGTTCCGGCGCGAGACGGCGATGGAGACGGCGTACGCCATCGTCACCGACCCCGTCGAGCCGCTGAAGCAGGCGGGCCCGCTGGAGCCGCTCGTCCAGCTGCTGCTCGCCAAGGACCCGGCGGACCGCCCCTCTGCCGAGCAGACCGAGCGGGCGCTGCTGGCGACCTGGTCGGGAGCGGTGACGGAGGCGACCCGGCGCCGGCCGACGCAGCCGCCACCGGCCACGGTCCGGGCGGCGGCCGCCGGTGCCGGACGCCGTCGGCGGCGCGCCCGGCGCGGCCGGCTCGCCCTGGCGGCCGGGGCCATCACCCTGGCGGCGGCCGCAGCGGTCACGGCCGCCCTCACGCTCCCGCGCGCCCCCGCCGACAAGCATCCGGCGTCATCGGCGACGACGACCGCGAGCTCGGCCCCCTCTCCCCTCCCCCAGGGCTACCACCTCGCCACCGACAAGGAGCTCGGAGTCTCCTTCCCGGTCCCCGACGGCTGGACGGCCGGCACCCGCGCCACCGACGAGATCACCTACAAGGACCCGACGGGCCTGGCCGGCGTCACCATCGGCATGGTGGAACCGGCCGGCGCGAACCCGATCACGCACTTCGCCGACATCGAGGCCAACACCAAGGTCAACTACCCGACCTACCGCAGGCTGCGGATGCAGCGGACCACCTTCCGCGGGCAGCCGGCCGCGGTCTGGGAGTTCACCTTCCAAGGCCGGGTCCGCGTCTTCCGCGCCATCGACCTCGGCTACGGCGGCGCGGGCGGCCGGGAGTACGACATCTACCTGTCCGCACCGGACGCCAGGTGGAACACCTACCGGCCGGTCTTCGACAACCTGAGGGACGGATTCCGTACGACCGGCTGACCGCTCGGCAACGGGGACCTTCGGCCGCTAAGTTGTCCGACATGAGCAACCTTGACCGCGCGCCCGTTCCGAGCGTGTGCGGCGGCCGCGGATTCGTCGTCGCCGAACCCGTCCGCGAGCTGCTGAGCCCCCGCCACGTACAACTCGGCGAGTCGACCGAGGTGCGCCGGCTGCTGCCGAACCTCGGCCGCCGCATGATCGGTGCCTGGGCGTTCGTCGACCACTACGGCCCCGACGACATCGCCGACGAGCCGGGGATGCAGGTCCCGCCGCACCCGCACATCGGGCTGCAGACCGTCAGCTGGCTGCACCAGGGCGAGGTGCTGCACCGCGACTCGACCGGCAGCCTGCAGACGATCCGCCCGCGCGAGCTGGGGCTGATGACCTCGGGCCGGGCGATCAGCCACTCCGAGGAGAGCCCCAGGTCGCACGCCCGGTACCTGCACGGCGCCCAGCTCTGGGTCGCTCTGCCGGACACCCACCGGCACACGGACCCGAGGTTCGAACACCACCCCGACCTGCCGACGGTCACGGCCCCCGGCCTGACCGCCACGGTCATCCTCGGCTCCCTCGACGGCGCGACGTCCCCCGGTACGACGTTCACCCCCATCGTCGGCGCGGACCTGGCCCTCGCCCAGGGCGCCGACCTCCGCCTGCCCCTCGACCCCGACTTCGAGTACGGCGTCCTGGCGATGTCCGGCGAGGTGCACGTCGACGGCGTACCGGTGCTGCCGGGCTCGATGCTCTACCTGGGCTGCGGCCGCACCGAACTCCCCCTGCGCGCGGAGTCCGACGCGGCGGTCATGCTCCTGGGCGGCGAGCCGTTCGAGGAGGAGCTGATCATGTGGTGGAACTTCGTCGCCCGTTCCCAAGACGAGATCGTACAGGCCCGGGAGGACTGGGAGAAGGGGGCCCGTTTCGGCGAGGTGAAGGGCTACGACGGGTCGCCGCTCCCCGCACCGACATTGCCCGAGACCCCCCTGAAGGCACGGGGACGGGCCCGCTGACCAGGAAAGATGCAAGTTTCTGACGTCAGGCCGCCAGCGCCCGCCGCCCGTCGGCCTCACCACGACGTTCACTGACGCCAGTCCCCTCGGAGGCCGGTGCACCAGCACCTCCGAGGGGCTTCTCGATTCCAGGGTGTGGGCATCTGTGGGCAGCTTTGCCAGGACGAACGCTGACCCAATACTGACTTTACTGACGAGTAGTCAGAACTATGCCGAGCGGTCAGCCCGGCCCTCACTGGAGTGTGGCTACGGGTGCCAGCGGGCTGGCCCTCCATGGGACGACGCCCTCTACGAGAGGACTACGGCTACTACCACGCCTCGTTAAGCCGCTTGCCCGATCCATTGTGCAGGTTCGACAAATCCAGGTGCCCGTAACGAACGCCGCCGGAGAACCGACCTGTCGCCAGTCGCCACCCTTGCACCACTCGCCGCTCTCGCCAGCCGTCTCAGGAGCAGCCGAATGGACGTCAGCTACTTCGGTGCCTATGGGCACGTTCCGCTGCGCGTGGCCCTGCTGCTGGCCGAGGTGGCGGACATCCTGCTCTCCGCGTTTGCGGGCAGCGCGCGGATCATGCAGTTGCGCGCGACCGCCCGCAAGCACCACCGGGCCGGCCACAGGGCTGTGAAGGCCGGGGCCAAGGACTCGTCGAAGGCCCGGCGGTAGCCCGGACTACCGGGAGCCCGCCACAGGCCGCTGCTTGTAGAAGGAGCCTTCCAGGTAGGCGGCCTCGTGCGGCTGGTAGGGCTCCTCCAGGTAGGCGGCCTCGTCTTCGTCGAGTTCGACGTCCACCGCGTCGGCCAGCTGGGCCGGCTTGGTGACCCCGACGATGGGCGAGGTCACCGCCGGGTTGCGCATGACCCAGGCCAGGGCGACCTGGGCTGGCGACAGACCCCGCTCGCCCGCGATCTCGTGGACACGCTCAGCCACTGCCTGGTCCCCGTCGCGGTAGAGGATCTTGCCGCCCTCGTCGGTCTCGGCACGCGCCGTGGCAGCGTCCCGGGCCCCGCGTCAGCCTGCCCCGCGCCAGCGGGCTGACTGGGGCCGTGCGGCCTGCCAGCTCGCCCTCGCCCTCAAGACTGACGCGATCGTAGTCGAGTCGAAGTTGGAAACATGCCTTCGTACGGCTGCGTATCCTGGTCGGCGCGGAGGCGGGGCCTTGCACGCCTGGAGGGGCAGCCGTTAGGCACCTGCGTGAACTGCTCATCGACGCCTGGTGGCGGCTCAACTAAGACGGTGTCCTATGTGGTGATCGCTCGTTGGTCTGTGCATGGGGCGGGGTACGTGGAGTTGGATCGTTCCGGACGGGCTGTGGGAGATCGCCGAGCCGCTGATCCCACCGGCGAAGATGCGGCCACAGGGCGGCGGGACGCAGGACACGCCTGATGAGACGTTGTTCGCGGCGATCATCTATGTGCTGGTCAGCGGTTGTGCCTGGCGGGCTCTGCCGCCGCGTTTTGGGATATCGAAGTCGACCGCGCACCGCCGGTTGCTGATCTGGTCACGGGCCGGGGTGTGGGGCCGGTTGCACGAGGCGGTGCTGCACCGACTCGACGACGCCGGCCTCATGGACGTCTCGCGCGTGGTCCTCGATTCCGCTCACGTTCGGGCTAGAAAAGGGGCGAACTCACAGGTCCGGGCCCCGTGGACCGGGGTAAGCCGGGTTCCAAGAGGCACGTCCTGTCGGACGCGAACGGACTGCCTCTGGTCGTCGGCGTCTCGGCCGCCAACACCCACGACAGCGAAGCGCCGAAGCCCATTGTCGAGGGTCACCAAACGATTCCCAATGAGGTTGTCAAGCCTGGCTGGTGACGTGCTGTGACCGGGCCTGTTCGTATGACACGCACCCACCACAAACAGAACCGTTGTTCTGCTAGTGTCCCCCATAAGCAGAACGGCGATTCTTTTTGTGGGGGGTGTTGTGCCTCGGCTCACCGACGCGCGCAAGGAACTTCGGCGTACTCAGATCGCCGAGGCCGCCGTCCGCTGCTTCAGCCGCAACGGCGTGGAGCGGACCTCGATCGCCGACATCACCGCCGAGTCCGGCCTCTCGGCCGGCTCGATCTATGCGCACTACCGCAACAAGGCCGACCTGGTCCGGGTCGCCGCCCGCGAGGTGCTCGCCAAGCGCGCCGATGTCCTCGGCGATTACGCCGCGGCCGACGCCCCACCCGGCCCCGACGAACTGCTCTCCCGCCTGATTGCCGCGATCGACCCGGCCGAGGCTCGGGTCGGCGTGCAGACCTGGGGAGAGTCGACCACCGACCCGGCCATCCGCGACATCGTCGTCGACATGACCGACCGGATGCGCGCGATGCTGCACGACTGCGTCACAGCCTGGCTCGTCAAGGTCGAGCACCATGAGCCGGCCCGGGCCCGGGATCGCGCCACTCCGATCGCCCACCGGGTCATGGCGCTTTACCAGGCCGAACTGCTCTACACCGCCTTGCAATCACCGGCTGAGGAGACAGCGTCATGACCACCGCGACCGCTTCGTTCGCCGGCCGCATCGTTTCCCGCGTCGGCTACGGTGCCTTGCAGCTTGAGCGGCTGCACGACCGCCGCGGCGAGGCCGTCGCGCTGCTGCGCCGCGCGGTCGAGTTGGGCGTCGACCACGTGGACACCGCCGAGTTCTATGGCTTCGGTTTCGCCAACGCCGTGATCCGCGAGGCACTGCGCCCCGAGGACGACGTCCTGGTGGTCACTAAGGTGGGGGCCGACCCGAACCCGGGCGGGCGTGTGCCGTTGCGTCTGGCGCAGCGGCCCGAGCAGCTGCGCGCCGGCGTCGAGGACAACCTGCGCAGCCTCGGTGTCGACCGGCTCGCGGTCGTCAACCTCCGCCGCCTGGACACCGGCCCCGGGCTGCGTCCTGAGGGCGATCAGGTCGTCGACCTCGACGACCAGCTTGCGGTGATGACTGCCCTGCGCGACGAGGGCAAGATCGGTGCGATCGGCCTGAGCAGCGTCACCCTCGACGGCCTGCGCCGCGCCCTGCCGGCCGGCATCGTCTGCGTGCAGAACGCGTACAGTCTCGTCCCCCGCGACGACGAGGACATGCTGCGGTTGTGCGCGGCCGAGGGCATCGCCTGGGTCCCGTTCTTCCCGCTCGGCGGGGTCTTCCCCGGCCTGCCCAAAGCGACCGACGAGCCGGCGGTGCACGCCGTGGCCGAGTCCCTGGGCGCCACGCCCTCCCAGGTCGGCCTCGCCTGGCTGCTGCACCACGCCCCGAACGTGCTGCTCATCCCCGGCACCGCCGACGCCGCCCACCTGGAGGCCAACATCGCGGTCAGTGAGATCACCCTCGACGCCGCGACCCTCGCCACCCTCGATGCCATCGAGTCCCGCTCCAGCGATGTCTCCATCGGCTGAGCCGAACCAACGCGACCCGGCTCGCGACCGCACCACACGCCGGACACCCTGACGCACCGCCAGGCCACGCCGGGAAACCCCGCTCCACCAGGCTCCAAGGACGGATCATGAAGGCCATCATCTACCGCGACAACGGCGCCCCCGACGTTCTGCAGTTCGTCGACCGTGACCTGCCTGCTCCCGGCCCCGGCGAGGTTCGCGTCCGGGTCGCCGTGTCCGGAGTCAACCCGACCGACTGGCAGGCACGCTCCGGTATCGGCCACCCCAAGCACTTCTCGGAGGTCACCCCGCACCTCGACGGCGCCGGCACGGTCGACGCTGTCGGTGAGGGTGTCGACCAGAGCCGGCTCGGTCAGCGGGTCTGGCTGTTCATGGCCGCCGCAGGGCGGCCCACCGGCACCGCCGCCGAGTTCACCGTCGTGCCCGCCGAACAGGCCGTGCAGCTGCCCGACGAGGCCGGCTTCGACGTCGGCGCCTCACTCGGCGTCCCCGCGCTGACCGCGCACCGCGCGCTCACCGTCGCCGAGGACGGTCCGCGCCGGCTGCGGCCCGGGGCACTCGGCGGGAGGGTGGTGCTCGCCGCGGGCGGGGCCGGAGCGGTCGGGCACGCGGTGATCCAGCTCGCCCGATGGGCCGGCGCCACCGTGATCAGCACGGTGAGCAGCCCGGAGAAAGCCCGGCTGGCCACCGCCGCCGGGGCCCACCATGTGATCAACTATCGCGAGGGTGACCCGGCCGCAGAGATCCGCAAGATCGCCCCGGACGGCGTCGACATCGTCGCCGAGGTGGCGCTGGGCGCGAACCTCGCACTGGACCTGGCCGTGCTGCGAACCCGCGGCACGATCTCGACCTACGCCAACGACGGTGGCAAGCCAGTCGAACTGAACGTGCTGCAGAACATGGTGCTGAACACACGCTTTCAATTCCTGGTGCTCTACACGGCCGGTCCGGAGGCACGCGCCGCGGCCGTCCAGGACGTCGCCGCCGCAGTGCGCGACGGTGCGCTGCCGGTCGGCGAGAAGCGCGGCCTGCCGCTGATCCGCTTTCCGCTCGACCGCACCGCCGACGCGCACCGAGCGGTCGAGAGCCGTGCGGTCGGCAAAGTCCTGGTGGACGTCACCTCCTGACGTCCAGTCGGCTACCGCGCACCGACCCGCCGCCCACGGGGACCCCGCATGGGCGGCCGGGTGGGCTACCGTCACCCCGACCACCCCCTTCTGAGACTTGTGTCGTGCGAGGACCCGGGGCCGTGACGGACACTCAGGACCCCGTACGGCGGCGCGGTCGCCAGCGCCTGCCACACGGGCCGGTCCACGAAGGTGCCCCGGCTCGCGAAGCCTCTGCGGGTGCAGACGCCTGCCGACCGGAGCTCGGGGCAGCCCTGGCGGCCCGGCACCCCGCCTCCGGCCCCGGCCGCGGCGGACATTCCGGGGGCGGACATCCGTATTGGCTACGCCCGTCGCTCGCACGGCATCCCCCCGCGGCAAGGTGTTCAGCGAGAAGATCAGCACCCGGGTCCGGGTGCGCCCCCCGTTCGAACAGGCCCTGCGTACGGCGCGGAAGATCAAGGCGCACGCCCTGCACTGCCGGATGATCGTCACCGTGTGTGAGATAAAGCGGCTGGGCCGGACGCCGCCGGACTGACCGCGCTCGCCGACCGCTTCACCGCCCACGGTCTGGTCCTGGAGATGCTCGCCGGTCCCCTGCCCGGCATCTACGACCCCACCGGGCCGGGGAAGCTGCTGTTCGCGTTCGTCGCGGCGATGGCGGAGACCGAGCGGGAGAACATCTGCGAGTCGACGCTGGAAGGGCTCGACACCGCGGGCCGCAAGGGCAAGCACGGCGGCCAGCCGCCGGTCATCGCCGACGACATGCTGCACATCGTGCTGCGCCGCGCGCGAACGGCGAGTCCGTCGAGCAGATCCAGCCCGACCTGATCATCTTCACCGGCAAGCGCAAGGGACAGAACCCCTCAGTAGCCAGCGGCTACCGGGTACTCGCCGAGCACGCCAAGCGCGAGGCGTACCCCGAGGCCATCAAGGCCGCGCATGCCGGCTTTGCGGCCCTCCAGGCCCGGTGGAGTTCCTGGCCCACGTACGAAGCCCGAGCCCGCTTGGTGACATCGAACCACGTCAGTGGCTACCGCTGATTTCCGTTCGGATACTCCCCGAGGGCCGTACCGTACTCGGCGATCTGGCCACCGTCGGCTGTGCCACCCATCAGGACTGGCCACCAGCCGTCCCGCTCAGCTCGGTGACGGCCGGGTTCGGCGGCGCGGTCGTGATCGGCATGCTCGTCGGCGTGTACCCCGCCTTCCGCGCGGCCCGCCTGCCCCCTACCGAAGCCCTCGCGACGGCTCAGAGAGCGCAGTCGGTGACATCCGGTGAGGGGGATTCCGACGTGTGGTGGACCCGCAGAGGGCCGTGCGTCGGCCCCGGGGCTTGGGCGGGCGGTCAGTTCAGGGTGCGGCGGGCCAGCACGGCGGCCTGGGCGCGGCTGTGGCAGCCGGTTTTCGTCAGCATGCGGCTGACGTGGGTCTTCACCGTGTGCAGGCTGACCACGAGATGGCCGGCGATCTCGGCGTTGCTGAGCCCGTCCCCGACCAGGCGGAGAACGTCGCGCTCTCGCGGAGTGAGTTCGGCGAGCCGGGCCAGGTCTCCGTTGTCGGGTTGCTGTCTGGCGGCGGCGAGGTGGCTTGCGATGATTCGCTGGGTGACGGCGGGGCTCAGCGCGCTGTGCCCGGCGGCGGTGGCCCGCACGGCGGTGGTCAGCTCCTCGTAGGAGCTGTTCTTCAGCAGGAAGCCGGTGGCGCCGGAGGCGAGCGCCTGGTCGACGTATTCGTCGAGGTCGAAGGTGGTCAGCATGAGCGCTTGGGTGCGGCCGGGGCCGAGCAGGGCGCGTCGGCCGAGTTCGGCCAGTGCCCAGAGGCCGTCGCGGTGCGGCATGCGGATGTCCAGCATGACGACGTCGGGCTTGAGCCGGCCGCACACCCCGACGGCCTCCTCGCCGTCCTGGGCGGTGCCGGCGATGGTGATGCCTTCCTGACCGCCCAGGATGGCGGCGAGGCCGTCGCGGATGATTCGCTCGTCGTCCACGACGACCACGGTGATCGGCTCAGACACCGATGGCGTCCAGCGGGACCGTGTGCAGGGGCAGGGTGGCCAGCACCTGGAAGCCGCCGTCGTCGGTCGGGCCGGTGCGCAGTTCGCCGCCGAGCGCGTCGACTCGTTCGCGCATGCTGACCAGTCCGAGGCCGGTGCCCCAACCGGCCGGCACGGGCTCGGCGGGGCGGGAGTTGACCACCTCGCAGCGTAACTGCCCTGCGTCCTCGGCGATGTCGACCCGGACCGGGGCCCCCGGGGCGTGGCGGCGGGCGTTGGTGAGCGACTCCTGGACGATGCGGTAGGCGGTGAGTTGCACCGGCCGTGGCAGCGCGCCCGCGCCCGTGTCGGCCTCGATCTCGATCCGCCCGTCGACCTGGGCGCCGGCGGCCCGGCTGCGGTCCAGTAGTGCGGGCAGATCGCGCAGGCCCGGCATCGGGGCCAGCGGCGCCGCGTCCTCGGGGCCGCGCAACACCCGCAGCAGGTCGCGGAGTTCGCCGCCGGCCTGGCGGCCCGCGATGGCGAGTCCGTCGATCTGGGTACGCGCCCAGGCCGGGAGTTCGCCGCGGCGAGCGCGCAGGGTTTCGGCCTGCACCACGAGCAGGGTGAGGGAATGCGCGACGACATCGTGCATCTCGCGGGCGATCCGCACCCGCTCCTGCTGCGCGGCCTGCTGTTCGCGCAACTGCTGTTCGCGCAGTACGTCCGCCATGCGCCGCTCGGCCGCCGCGAGGTTCGCACGGTGGGTGCGGGCGGCGAACCCGGTGGCCCAGGCCAGCGGCATCGGGGCCAGGACGGCGATCACATCCGAACTGCCCCGGTACTGCGCCGAGACGGCGGTCAGCTGGTTGATCCACACTCCGGCGGCGACCACCGCACCGCCGCCGCCGAGCACAACCAGCCAGATGCGGGCGGCGCTGGTGCAGTAACTGCCCACGTTGTAGAGGGCGACGGCCAGCGACAGGAAGATCAGCGGGGACAGTTTCATGCCTGAGGCCGCACCCCCGACGAGCGCCGCCACCAGGGTGGCGAGGAGCACCAGGAACACCGTCACCGGCAGCTTGCGGCGCAGCGGCAGGGCTACCGCGGCCACCACCTCGGTGGCCAGCAGCAACCACCAAGCCCGCGCCGAGGGATCGGCACTCGACTGCATCAACAACGGTGCGCACAGGGTCAGTAGGACCAGTCCGGCATCGGCACCCCGCGGGCGCCATCCCGCACGCCACCGGTTCGAGTACTCCGTCACGCGACCGACCCTAGCGAGATTCAGCGCGGTCATCGTCATTCCTAGGAGCTACATCGACGCCGACCGGGACGGTGCCGGACTGTTCCACCGTCGCGTCCGGCTCGCGGCGCAGAGGCTGCGGCGTCCACCAGTTCCACCTGCCGAGCAGGATCATCGCCGCGGGCAGGACCACGGCCCGGATGATCGTGGCGTCCAGCAGGATCGCTGTCGCGAGCCCGACGCCGAGCTGTTTGAGGTCCAGCGTGGTCAGCGTGCCGAAGATCGAGAACACGGCGACCATGACCACGGCGGCGCTGGTCACGGTGGAGGCCGAGCCGGTGATGCCGCGCGCGACCGCCTTCCTGGTCGGCACCCCGGCGCGGACCGCCTCCTGGATCCGGCTCACCACGAAGACGTGGTAGTCCATCGAGAGCCCGAAGAGCACCACGAACAAGAACAGCGGCAGCCAGGTCACGATCCCGCCGTTGGACCGGAAGCCCAACAGGCCCTCGGCCCAGTGGTGTTGGAAGACCAGCGTGAGCAACCCGTAAGCGGCCCCCGCCGAAAGCGAGTTGAGCACGATCGCGGTGAGCGCGATGACCGGTGCCCGGAACGTCGCGAGCAGGACGACGAAGGTGAGCACGAGGACGAAGGCGATCGTCCACGGCATCGCGCCGGACACGTCGGCGGTGAAGTCGGCGTTCGTCGCGATCGGTCCGCCGACCGCGTACCGTGCGCCCGGCAGCCCGGAAAGCGCCGACGGCACAAGCCGTTGCCGTAGTTCGTCGAGCGCCTTGGCGGCCCTGTCACTGCCGACCGGGTACGGCACACCGACGTCGAGCACGGACACCGTCCGGTCCGCCGAGGTCTGCCGCTGCGGCGGCTGGTCGTGGGCGAACAGCGGCTCGGCCTGGGTGCGCCGGCCGAGGTCGGTCAGCGCCTTCCGCACCTGGGCCGCGTCTTTCGCCGGTGCGCGGACCGCGATCCGCAACGACGAGCCGGTGCTCGGGAAGGCCCCCGTCAGCCGGTCGTAGCTCTGCATGATCGGGATCGAGCGGGGCAGGTCGGCGTCGTCGGTCAGCCGCAGCGTCATGCCCAGCGCCGGGGCGGCGAGCGCCAGCAGGCCGACGACGGCGACCACGAGGGTCGGCTTCGGGGCCCGCAGCGCGGGTCGCAGCACCGTCGGCCAGAACCGGCCCCCGCCCTCCTTGCGGGTGGTCAGTCGCCACACCAGCGGGACCCGCGGCCGGTCGAGCCGGCGGCCGAGCTTGGCCAGCAGCGCGGGCAGCACGGTGACCGAGCCGAGCACCGCGACGGTCACCACCAGGATCGAGCCGGTCGCCAGCGAGTGGAACGTCGCATCATCCGCCAGGTACATGCCGGACATGGCGACCGCCACGGCGAGGCCCGAGACCACGACCGCGTGCCCGGAGGTGGCCGCCGCGATCTCGACCGCGTCGATGCTGCCGCGCCCTTTGGCCCGCTCCTCGCGCTCCCGCTTCAGATAGAACAGCGAGTAGTCGACCCCGACCGCCATCCCGACCAGCAGGACGACGCTGTTCAGCACATCGGTCGTCGGCACCAGGTGCGAGGCCAGCGCCGACAGCCCGATCGCCGCCCCCACCGACGACAGCGCCAGCAGCACCGGAACCCCGGCGGCGATCACCGCGCCGAAGGCCACCAGCAGGATCAGCAGGGTGACCGGGACGCTGATCAGCTCCGCCTGATGGAAGTCGCCCTTGATCCGGCCGTCGAGCGCCTCGTCCATCGAGGCGTCCCCGACCTCCTCAACCCGCAGCCCCGGGTACGCCTTCGCGGTGGCCGCCGTCGCCTCCAGCAGCGGCCGGACCCGTGACCCGGCGTCGCTGCGCGCACCCGTCATCTCGGCCCGGACCAGCAGCGCCGACCGGTTCGGCGCCACCACAGCCGACTCCACCTCCGCCACCCCCGGCAGGGCCTTGAGCCGGGCGGCCACATCGGCGGCGGCCCGCCGGGCGGCCGACGCGTCCAGCCCGCCCGACCGGGCGCTGATCAGCACGTTCTCCACCGCCGGGTCATGGAACCGGCCGCCGTCCGCGATCTCGACCGCCCGGCCCGACTCGCCCGGCGACATGGCCGAGTCGCTCGACTTCGTACCGGCCACCGCGCCCACCCCGACACAGACCACGACGAACAGCACCCATCCGCAGATCGCCCGCCACGGGTGCGTCGCGCTCCATCTCGCGATCCGCACAGTCATCCCGCGTTCCACCATCGCTACGTCGCCTCCTCGGCTCACTGAGCGACTGGACGTCACTTGGATGCGGCCGGAAGGGACTTACCGAGCATCGTGCAGACCGCGGCGTCGACCACCTTCTGGTCCGCGGCGCCCGACTTCTTGTCGTGCAGCCCGAACAGCGTCGTGGTCACCACGGTGACCGAGCGCTTGCCGGTGGCGTCCGTGTAGTTCTGGCTGGAGTAGCCGGGCACCCCTCCGGTGTGCCCCCAGACCGGCCCGCACGGGCTGTTGTACTCCTCAATCCCGAGCCCGTACCGCGAGCTCTGCGGGTCCCCGGGCGTCTCCACCACGGTCGTCTTCATCTGCTTGAGCTGCGCAGGCCGCAGCAGCCCGCCGGACGCCAGCGCTCGCAGGAACCGCTGCTCGTCGGCCGGCGTCGACACGATCGCGCCGGCCGCCCATGCCCACGCGGGGCTGATCGACGTCACCAGCACGTGTTCGCCCCGCGCCGGCCCGGCGAACGAGGTGCCCTCGGGCACGCCCGGCGGCAGCAGCGGCGCCAGGTGCTCGGCGTCCGGCTCATACGCGGGGGCCAGCCTGGCCCCGTCCCGCGAGGTGCCGTTGGCCGCCAGATAGGTGTCGCGCAGCCCAAGCGGCCCGATGATCCGCCGCTGCAGCAGAGTCGCCAGGCTCTGGCCGCTCGCCTTCTCCAACACCCGGCCCAGGGCTATGTAGTTGGTGTTGCTGTAGGAGTATTCGGCGCCCGGCTTGAACAGCGGCGGGTACTTCGCCGAGACCGCCAGCAGCGCCTCCGGCCGCACGGGGGACTGGTCCGCGCCGATCACGCGGGCCAGGGCGCTCGGGTCGTTGATGTAGTCGTACAGCCCGCTGGTGTGGTTCAGCAGCATCTTCAGCGTGATGTTCCGGCCGTTCGGCACCAGGCCCGGCAGCCACTTGTCCACCGGGTCCTGCAGCGACAGCTTGTGCTCGGCGGCCAGCTGCAGGACCAGCACACCCACCATCGTCTTGGTGTTCGACCCCATCCTGAACTGGTCGTCCGCCGACAGCTTGTGGTCCCGCTTCGTCCACGTCGCCTGCTGCGCCAGCGAGATCGTCCGGCCACTCCCGTCGTTCACCCGCACCACGACCCCGGGCGCCCCCGCGTCCAGATCCTGCCGCATCAGCGCGGCCAGCCGCTTGGCCGCGGTGGCATGGCCGACTCGCCCGGCGTCGGCGGCGTTCGCCGTGTTCAGCGCGGCGGCATCCCCCGGTGTGGCGCAGACCGCGAGCCCGGCCGTCGCGGCCAGGACCGCGGCCACCGCCATGCCGGCGCGGCGGGTGAGCAGGTGCTTCGAGACGAGTCGACGAGCCATTGTTCCTCCTGGGTCGGTTTCCCCTGCGGCGTGTACGCCGTCTGAGAACCATTCAGCCAGGAGCGCGACGCAAGATCGTCACTCGTTGTCGCGCGGTTGTCGCCCCGCCCATCGCTCCTCCGAAGGGAGCCCTCCGCCCCGGGGTCACTCCAAGGAATGACCCCATACGGGACGGCGCCCCGTCGTAAGCCGCGTACGCGGCGGCTTGTGCATCCGTCGGTCACACGGCCGTGGGCGCTCAGGAAGGCCAGGGCCGCAGCGTATCCGGCTGCGGTGGTGGCGAACTCGGCGTCCGCCTTCACGGAGCTCTCCGCCGGCTCCGCCGTCCCGCTGGACCTGGACGACCTCCTGCACATGAAGAACCTGCGCTGTCACAACCATGTCGTCATCGGCGACATCGCGCTGCGCTGCTACAAGAACAAGTCGAAGTGGACGTACGACGAACGCGATGTCCGCCGCGCAGCCCAGGCGCTCGCGGACTTCCGCCTGGACGCCGACGACCTCCTGGAGGTGCCACTGCCCGCCCACCGCCGCCACGACGAACAGGACGCGGAGGAACGGAGCCGGGCCGACTGGCGGCGGAAGATCGGATCCTGGCTGTTCTGGCAGGCCGCCCAGAAGCACGCAGAGGGCCGGCACTACGAAGAGTGGAACGACAGCTGGACACGCATCGGCCCTAACGGACTGGCCGGCGATCTGACCTGGGACGAATTCATCACGGCGTGCGACCAGTCCCCGCTCCCGCGGACAGTCGCCAACACCCGGCCGCTCGAGCCGATGACCTTCTCCGACGGCAGCCTGTTCCTGCCCAGGGCCTACACCGAACTCCTGGACCGCTGGGAGCAGGTGGAGGAGGACCTGGTCACCCGGGCCCGCACCTGCAGGGACTGTGCTGCCCAGGGCCCACGCTGGGGCGCCTGGCGTACACAGGACCGGCTCGGCTACGTCACCCTGTGCCCGCCGTGCTCAGGTGCCGCCTTCCAGCGGTACACCGGCCGCCTAGACGGCGTGCTGTACGACTCGCCCCGCGTACGAGGCACCCGCGCCGCCGACTACCTGTGCCTCCTGTGCGCCGAGACCCGAGCGGCTGCCTGGGACCACTGCCACGACCACGACTATCTACGCGGGCCCCTCTGCGGCAGCTGCAACACCTTCGAGGGGAAAACCTCCCCGCGCAACTTCCTCGAAGACAAGGAGGAAGCAGTCCTGCACCTGCTGAAGTGCCGTGGCTGCCTGGAACGGCGGACCCTGCCCGGCCGGTACCACATCGCCATCGTCCAGAAGCACCTGGAGGCGACCGAGCACCACCGTCTCCGCAGCCGCCGATGCAAGCGCCGGCCATCGGCCCAACACATGGAACTCGCCCACGGGGCGCACCGTTTTGACCTGGAGTGCTGGCGGCACAGCCACATGTGGACGAAGAACGTCACAGTGCCCGAGACCGCAGCGCTCGTACGGGACTTCGTCGACCAGGCGCTCGCCGCCGCGCGGCCGAACGCTGTGGTGCCGGCCGCGCGTGCTGCATCGGAGACGACGGCACCGGCGTAGGCCCTCCGGTCCTTTATAGGCACCCACGTCCAATGGGCCGCACGGCTCTCCCGTTGCGGGGTCGCGAGCCCCCGACGGGAAATGGGGAAGCTCCGGTGCCCCCCCCCGCTCGGCCCGCGCGTACGCTGGCCGAGCCGCAGGCGTGACGACATCCCGCCCGGCACAACCCTGAAGGACTTCACGTGAGCACGTCATTCCCCTTCCTGCAGGACTGGATGGACAAGGCCCTGCAGGAGCACCCGCTGCGCGATTTCTTCGATCTGGCCAGCGGGAACGGCGCCGCCGACAGCGTCGCCTCCGCCATCACCACGGCTTTCGAGGACATCATCGAAGCCCTGGAGAAGGCGAAGCCCGAGCGGCTCGCCGGCGTACGCCACGACTTCCGCAAGGCCGCCACCACCGACGACCTGCTGATCGTGCGGGCGGAGATGGTCTCCGGCGCCAAGCTCGCCCGCGCCGGCATCCCCTTCGACTTCGGCCGGCGCAACGGCGCCACCGAGCCCGGCCTGATGCTGCGCGACATCAACCTCGCCATCGAGGTCAAGGCCCGCCGACTGGACGGCCTGCAGGACCTGCGCGACGAACTCCAGACCGCGCTCGCCGACATCACCCCGCCGGTCCTCGTGGAAATCCGGACCGACTCCCAGCCTCTTGTGATCAAGAAGGCCGTGCGGGACAAGGTGGTCGAAGAGACCATCCAGCGGGCTCGCAGCCAGAACTACGGCACTGCCGTGACCACCGTGGACCAGCCCTGGTCGGCCCGCGATCGTCTCCTGATCCACCTCGGGGCCTACCAGGCGGGCGATCCCACGGGCGGATCGCGGATCATCGTCACCGGCGGCTTCTGGGGCGCAGAGCCGGGCCCGCACATGATGGATGTGGAGGACGCCGTGTTGGCCGTTCTGGAGGACGACCAGAAGGTCCGGCAGGCCGGCATCAGGCCCACCATCCTCCTCTTCGACGCCGCCCGCACCGGCATGGCGTGGGTCCGCTCTGAGCTGGTCTGGGCGCAGCGTCTGGCGATGCGACTGCCCGCCACCACACCGTTCGTGGGTGTCGCCGTGATGACCCCGAAACTCGACGACCCCGACGTGGGCATCGCCTTGGGGGTGCGCGACAACCTGTCCGCCCAGGACCGCGCCGCCGTGGACGACCTGGCCCGCCGCCTCGGACTCACCGGGGTGTAACGCGGCCGCCCCCGGCTCCGTCCCGAACACCTCGCTAGCCGGGACCAGTTGGTTCGTGTGACTGAGTATTTCAGTTGGCGATCTGAGCACAGCAAAACTGGCCGACCAACAGCTTTTGGTTGGCCTTGACCACTTCTGCTGTTACGACTCGGTGTAGAAGTTCAGTGTCCTGCACCAAAGTGGTCACCATGGTGAAACGGGATCGCGGTGCAAGGCGAGGTGCCGGAACTGTGGTGCGAGGAAGGTAAGTTCGGGGAGGACCTGTGCCGCCGCCACGCTCGCTCAACGACCGCTACCATCGCGACCTCGCTCGGGTTACCGTGCTGCACTGGTTTGGGATCCGTGCTGACGACCAGGCCCGGA
Source organism: Streptomyces sp. NPDC013157 (assembly GCF_042899865.1). NCBI lineage: Bacteria > Bacillati > Actinomycetota > Actinomycetes > Kitasatosporales > Streptomycetaceae > Streptomyces > Streptomyces sp. NPDC013157. The sequence continues at coordinate 968,525 of NZ_JBIBAK010000002.1, forward strand.
GGAACACCTGGAATCCGAAGCACAGCGTGCCGTTCCTGGCGATAATCCTTACACCTCTAGTCGTCGCCTACATGCACCACGAGTTGGGGCACCCAACCGCACAGGGACGTAGTGCCTACTTCTTCTGGATCGGCTACTACATACCCCTCGACCTGTTCGTGGTACTGGCTCAGTGGGCCGGCTGTCGCGCCTTCCATAGGGCACTGCCGAGTGTCGACAGGATGTTGACCGATCGCGGGTTGCAGGAGGTGCATGAGTGGATCGACCGTGGGCTACGCCCGTGGCGGCAGGAGCGGTGGATACTGGTGGGCTCGGCTGTGTCATGTCTGTCGCTTTGGGCATTGTCTCGCGTTCATCAGGTCGTCCAACACATGTACATCGACGCAGCGTCATACATGACGGTGACGTTGGCAGGTGCGGCCGGGACGAACAGCCTGTACTGGCTGCTTCGGGCGTCACGGCTTTCGAGGCTCATCACCAAGCCGGGGCATCTGCGTCTGGCGTGGTCCGCTCCGGCACGCACGCCAGGCATTGAGGCGCTCTCACGCTGGTACCGCATAGAGACACTGTGGTCGGTGTTCGGTTCCGCGCTCGCGTTCGCACCGTGGGTTTGGCTGTCGCCGTTCGTGGCACGGAACGGGGCCTACTTATTGACGAAGTGGGTTGTCGCAGCCACCATGCTGCTGGCGATCGTGCTGTTCGGTTTCTACTCGCAGTGGCGACTGTCGCAGGCGGTGCTGGAGAAGCGCACCGCGGTGCTGCACGTCCTGGCGCGCAGGCTCCCCAGGCACCCGCCGGGAGCACGCCCCTTGACCGAGCAGGAAACGCAGATCGTAGAGTTGTTCGAAAAGGTCTCGGAAAGCCCAGCAGGGGTGATCGACGGGCAGACAGTGGCTTCCACGCTCGTCTCGGTTGCCGCCGTACTGGTGCCGCTCGCGGTGGCCGCCCTCCTGCGATGAAGCAGTCTCACCGGTCGCCAACTCGTGAGCGCACTCGCCAACTGAAGCACTCAGTCACAGTCCGGGCTCGCGAGGTGTTCGGGGCCGGGCTGCTAGAGGTCGAACTCGAGGTGTTCGATGTCGGTGAAGCGGACCTCCTCCAGCTGGCCGGCGCGGCGGCCGCCGTCCTGGAAGTACACCTCCTTGAGCGCCTCGGCCGCGATCTCCTTGAGCTGCTGCTCGGTGGCGCCGGCTTCCTGGGCGTCGAACAGCCGGGCGGCGTAGCGGGGTGGCAGGGCGACGGTCAGGTGCCGGATGCGGTCCTGGTCCGTGGACCCGATCGGCGCGGTGTAGCCCATGCGGGCCCGGGTGTCGATGACGATGCCGCCGGTGGTCGCCGCCTTCTGGCGTGCCTGTGCCCGGATCTGCGGCTGCCAGCGGGCCTTCACCTCGCGCTCCAGGCGCGCGGCGAGGTCCGGGCGGGGCTTTTTGATCTGGTCCTTCACGTACCGCTCCACGGTCCGCTGGGAGATCCGCAGCATCTGGGCGACGGCCTTGGTGCCCTTGAGCTGCTTGACCAGGTACCGCATCTGCGCGCCGGCGCTTTTGGGCGCCGGGCGGGTGAACGCCTTCTGCACCGCGGCGTCCAGGCCGTCCCCGAACAGGCTCATCGCCCTTCCCTACTCTCCGCTGTCGACGTTGGTGATGGTGCCGTCCTTGATGTACCGGGCCAGGTTGAGTTCGGGGGCCTCGAACCGCTCGCGGACCTCTTCGGCCCACAGCACGCTCTGGGTGCCCTCCCACTTGACCAGGCCGGGGTTGATGCCAAGCTTGAAGCCGCCGGGCAGGGCCTTGCCGTCCCGGTAGGGCAGGAAGTCCAGCGGGCTGTCGCCGTCGACCGCGTACACGACGCAGTCGGAGAGGATCGCCACGGGGTACTGCCCGGTGAACGCCGCGTGCTTGACGATCTTGCGGTGGAAGTTGATGCGGGTGCGGGAGATGACGGCCGCGCGGATGTCCGGCCGCCAGGTGGGACGGGACAGCGCCCGCCACGGCTCGCCGGGCTTCCAGCCCTCCCCGCGCGGGCGTTCGCGCAGTTTGCCCAGGCCGCCTTTGACGGTGGCCTTGACCGCGCCAGCTCCGGGTCCCGCTCGCGCCAGCCGTCCATCGCGGCGAGGAAGTCGGCCGGCGGCATGTCGGCGTGCACGCCGAGGTCGGCCATCGTGGCGAGGAACGCGTCGCGCAGCCGCTGGTACCAGGCGTCCAGGTAGCGGCCGTTGTCGTAGCGCACGTGCGCCTCGATCGGCGTGACGTCGTAGCCGAGCTCCACCGCGTACGCCACGGTCGGCGTCGCGTACCAGGCCGGACCCGTCGGCCGCTCGCCCTTCGGGGTGAACGGGCTGGGCAGCAGGCTCGCGTCCAGCTCCACCCACTCCTTGCCGAGCTTCACCCGCGACAGGTCCACGGGCGAGAGGTCGACCAGCCACGCGCCGGGCAGCTTCGGATCGAACACCGGCGCCGTCACGTGCGTGGGCTCGCCCAGGCCGACGGTCAGGCCGTTGGCGCCGGCTGCGAAGGCCATGTTGACGTCCAGGCCGACCAGGTTGCGGCGCATGCATTCGGCGTCGGTGAGCGGGCGCGCCCAGTCGAAGGCCTCCTCGAACAGCTTCTCCGCGGGGCCGCGGATGTGGAAGCGGGGCAGGTCCTTGAACAGCGGGTGGCCGTCGGGGGCCTCGCACGGCGCCGGGTCGACCGGGTCCTCGCCCAGGGAACCCGGGGTCTTGGTCGGCGACTTCCGGAAGGCGCCGGTGGCCTCGTCACGCACGGCGTGGGTCGGCGGGTGCAGCGCGGTCATCAGTTCCAGGCCGGTCACGGCGGTGGAGCCGCGCGGCGTCATCACCCGCGACGCGTACACACCGAGGACCCGGGCGAGTTCGGCCGGCTCCAGCTGCGCGGCCTCGCCCCAGTGGCGGGTGTCGAGCGCGTGCCAGGACGGGATGCACAGCTGCACGCAGGCCCGCTCCGAGCCCTGCGCGGGGCGGTAGATCCGCGCCCACGGCCCGAAGCCGCGTTTGGTCAGCTTCCACTCCGCGCGCACCAGCTGCTTGACGACCTTGTGGCCCTCCGGGATCCGCCCGGAGAGCTTTTCCTCATCGGTGAGGGCGACCGGCAGGCCGTAGCGCTCCAGCGCGGACTGGGTCATGACGAGCAGCGGGTCGCCGTCCTTGCCCGGGCCGGACAGCTTCGGCTGCCCGAGCCGCGCCTCCATCAGGGTCCAGTCGATCAGAGACGGGAGGGACTTGGCGGCACGTCCAGGACCAGGCCGCCGACGCAGTACGCGAGGACCTGGCCGTCGGCACGCAGACCACCGGGCAAGGTGAAACGCACCCCGCCCGGTTCGCTCAGATAGCGAGAGAAAAATCGTGAGGGAAAGAACGAGAACGCCATGGCCACGCCGACAGATGGTCGGTGATGGCTTGAGGAGCCGAGGGCTGTTCTCTCGCCTTTACGCAGCAAGAGTGAGTCGGTGGGCTTTTCCGTTCGGTGCTGGTGGTGAGTCTCGTACGGTCTGCCCATGGGTCCGGCGGCCGTAGGGGAGGTCTCGACGGCGGGCGCCGGTCGAAAGGCGCACCTGCATGTTGAGGTTGGGGAAACAGCCGGACGTGTTCACGGTCCGGGCGAGTTGCTGCCGTTGGACCGGGGCAAGTGTCCCGAGCGCGGCCGCTGTGGAATGTCCTGTCGGAACAGTGCCGACTGCCCGGGACGGTGGGCGGGCGATGGTCTGGCGGCGCGGATAATGTCCCTCGGACCGACCGTCGGCTGCTGGGTGTTGACGCTCTCTCTGCTGCTCCGTGTCTGGGGCGTGAGTGGGCGGGTGCGGAAGCGGCTGCTGCTGTTGGCAGGATCGGCGACCGCAGGGGCTGTCTACCGGGCCGCGATCACCGCGCTGAGGGCCCCACCGGCGCAGGGACTCGACTCACGAGGCTTGGCCGGTTGGGCAGTGGTCACCGGAGTGACGATCGCGGTCGGGTTGGGGATGGCCGGTCTGGTGGTCGTTGCCGATGCCGGTACGGGTCGGCACGCGTGGCTGCGGCGCGTGCTTGACGGGGCCGTCACGGCCGGGACTGTGTTCATGGCCTGCTGGGTACTCCTGGGGAGACCCGGTGATGTCTGGCGGCCGGAGACGGGGATGATCGGCGTCCTTTGGGCCTCGGAAGTCGTGTCCCTCAGTTTTCTGCTCGCCCTGCGCCGTCTCGTACGGGGCGACCAGCAGGTCACTGTGTGGGCAGCGATCGTCGGACTGTTCCTCATGCTGGTCGGCGACACCCTGCGACTGCGAATGGCCGGCGGCCCACATGGCCCCGAGGCGATGTCTTTCCACCCGTGCGACGGCTGCGTCACCGCGGGACTGCTGGTGATCGCTGTCGGACCCTGGGTGCCCGGCGGGGGGAGCGTACTGGTCGCAGGTCGGCGGACGCTGCGGTCGGGGAGCGCGTTCATCGTCCTGACCGTCTGCACCGTCACGGCGCTCGGATACACATTGGCTCCCCCGTCCTACGACCCGGTGTCGCTGTTGGCCGGCGGGACGGTGATGCTGGGGCTCTGGGCACGCCGGATCTGCCTGCCGAGCGAGAACACCGGAGAAGATGACTGAGATGCCTGCCCGGCACGAGGATTCCGAGCCGGGCAGGCAACTCGGAGGAACCTCGGGGGCCCCGTTGGAGTGGAGTGACCCCCGATATTCCGACACCTGGACGCTGGATGCTTCGTCATCCAGGGGAAGTGATCCATGGTGGCGAAGCGGAAGAACTATCCCGAAGAGTTCAAGCGGGACGCGGTGGATCTGGTGCGTTCCTCGACACAGCCGAAAGCACACCTGCAACACGTACTCACGGCCATCGCCGTGAACAACGAACGACTCAGCGGCCCGCCGGCGACCGTGGAAACCTCTTCACCGAGACCGCGGACCGCCTTCCAGACCTTCCTGGACCAGCAGGGATCCACCGGTCAAAGTCCCGGCGCACCCTCGGCACCTGACCTCGACCATCCAAGATCCCCGACAGAGTCAAGCTCAGGCGGCGAAAAGGTGCCTGCGTCGGGCAGATGCCCGTCAGGCGTCCTGGTCCGGTCGGCGCGGGCCTGGGCAACGAGTCGATGTCACTCGTCGTTCACCCAGCGCATCAGGCGCTGCAGTGGGTAGAAGCCATCGTGGGAGAGGCCCGGTGGCATGCCGCCCGCTCTGCCGAGAGACACCACGCGCTGCACTCCGGCGCAGGCGAGGGCGTCGCGCAGTTCCGCCTTGCGGGCGTCGGGATAGACGCCGACCGTCTGAGTGGCGACTCCGGCGTGTGCGACGGCGCCGGAGAGGCCGGGGACCGGGACGACGTTGACCATCTTCCCGTCGGGGTGGAAGTCCACCGGTTCCGGGGAGCGGATGACCAGGCCCCGGCCGTCGTAGCCGCCCCACACCCGGTAGTCGGGGGCCAGGGAGCGCAGTACGTCGATCTCCTCGCGGAGTCCAGCGGCGACTCGCGGACCGTCGGCAGAGCTGAACTCCCGTGCCACGCCGAGGCGTTCGCAGAGCAGTTCCGCGTAGCGGTCGGCGTCGTCCCAGGAGCCCTCGACGAACTGGAAACGGCTGGCGACGCAGGCCTGCTGGTTGAAGAACGTGGCGTCGGCGGCGCCCGTGTCGGCGGCCTCGGCCAGGGCCTCGGGCGACGCGAAGGCCTCGTGGCCGATCAGCGAGATGGAGGTCTTGGGGTCGAAGGAGACGAGTTCGAATCCCGGGCCGACGTACCGCAGCGCCCCGCGGATGGTGGCCTCGCCGCCCCAGGCGACCAGTTTGTCGAAGAACTGCGGGCGGAACAGCACGCTTTCCACGGTCTCGTCGCCGCCGCGCCAGTACACGGCGGAGAAGGAGCGCACCACCGGGTGACCGGGAGCCGCCGCGGCCATCGTGCGTAGGATCGCGGTGGCGGTGAAGAGGTCGTTCGAGGGCAGTTTCAGCAGGTTGACGCCCTTGGTGAGGGCGCCTCGCACGACGGACATGGCGGCGACGCCGGGCGCGTTGCCGGCGATGATGTGCACCAGGCGCGGCGGGAACGCGCGGGTGGCGGCCACCCTGCCCTCGGGCAGTCGTACCTCCCGCCAGCCGTCGAGGACGTCCGTGCCGCCGAGTTCGTGGTCGATCTGGGCATACAGGTGCGGGCGCCGGAAGCTGCGCCACAGCACGGCGTAGGCGCGTTCGAGCACCTCCGCCGGTAGCGGGCTGACCCGGACCATGCGGTCCAGGGCGTCGGCGAGCAGGCCCTCGCGATCCGCCCTGAGGGCCTCGCCGGTCTCCACCAGCAGGTCGACGATCTCGGCCACGGGCACGTCGAAGGCGGGTCCGGGTTCGGTGCGGGGCCACACCAGGCGGTCCAGGTCGAGGGCGGGTGCGGTGAAGGCGGCTCCCGGACGGCCGTGGCCGACGCGGGGGCCTTCGTCGATCTCGCCGCGGATCACATGGGCGACGGCCACCGGGTCCGCCGCGGTGCTGTCGCCGGTCCTACCGCTCATCCGTGGATCATCCCCCGCACGTAGGCGTCGAGTGTCGCGGCGCAAGTGATCTTGTCGTCGCCACCGAGGTCGCCGTAGCGCTGGATGTCCGGCAGGACGGCCGGTCCGGGCCTGCCGCAGTCGCACGGGGAGAAGTCCACGAAGACCCGGTCGCCGCTGATCAGGCCGCCCCAACGGCCTTCCAGAGACACGTCGAGGAAGGCGAACCGGCCCTCCACCACGCCCTGTTCGGGGTTGAGCAGAGTCTCGCCCGGCTCGTCCAGCACCAGTGGGATCACCCATGGCGGCACGTGATAGTTGCCCTTCTCGCAGGCGAGGCAGGAGCCCTGAAGCTCCGTCATGCCGTAGCTGCGTACCCGCCGTACGCCGTCGTAGAAGGCGGCGAACCGGGCCTGGTAGTCGTCGGGCAGCGTCCGGCCCTTGTTGCCGCCGCCGCTGAGCACCAGCGTGTCCGGGTGCAGGCCGCCGTCCGGGACACCCCGGGCGCGCAGTGCCTCGATCAGGGCGAACTGCTGGTTGTTCATCCCGGCGATCAGCAGCGGCTCGTCGCGGTGCGCGGCGATGTCGTCCACGATCCGGTCCACGGCCGCGCCCAGCTCCCGCTCGCGGGCCCCGGACGCGGTCTCGAAGGAGCTGATCTCCTGCGGGCTCGCGACGCCCTCGGCCATGCGGCGGCGCAGCAGCGCGCTGCTCATCAGCTCGGACACCCGCATCGGGTCCTCGGTGAGCAGCTGGGTCTCGCCGGGCCGGGCGAAGACCTCCGCGTGCCAGCGGAAGCCGTCGACGGAGCGCATCGGGCCGCTCGCCGGTGCGAGCAGGTAACCGCGGCGGGTGGGCTCGGGCGGGAGCGGGTCGGGCCAGCAGGTGAGGTGCTCCAGGATGTCGTGCAGGAAACTCAGGTCGCTCGCGTCGCAGTTGAGGAAGGAGACCTTCCCGGAGGTACCGCTGGTGATGTACGGGCGGTGTCCGGCGGCGGTGATGCGGTCCGTCCACTCGTCGATGTCGCGTACGCCGTCCACGTCGACGTCCTCCGTCTCGACCACCGACACGGTCGTGTACCAGCGCAGCAGCCGGTCCCAGCGGCCGGCGGTGATGAGGGAGACGGGGTACGACTTGTAGCTGGTGTGCGAGAAGAGAAGCGGGACGAGGTCCGCGAAGGACGTGACCTCGTCGATGCCCGTCTCCGCCGCGCGGGTGCGCAGCAGCGGGATGCGCTCGCGGTGGGCGGCGAAGGCCTCCCGCGCGGCTTCGAGCTGCAACTCCCTTGTTTCACGGGAAGGTTGGTCGAACGTGTCGCCGGACAGGACTTGGGCCCTGATCTGCTCGCGTGCGGTTGCCACGACTCCCACCTCAATCGGTTGCGTAGGTCTTCTTCTCTGCTGAGGGATCGGCGAGATACGACGACTCGATCGCGTCCAGGTTTGCGCGCAGTTCCTTCGGGGTGCCGGTCATGGTGACCCGGCCGCGGTGCAGGACACAGACACGGTCGGCGATGTCCAGCACCTTGCGTACGTGCTGTTCGACCAGCAGCGCGCCCAGGCCGCGGTCCGCCGCCTCGCGGACCGCGCGCAGCAGCCGGTCGACCACCAACGGTGCGAGCCCGAGGGAGAGTTCGTCGGCGAGGAGCAGCTTGGGGGCGCGGCACAGGGCGCGGGCCAGGGACAGCATCTGCTGCTCGCCGCCCGACAGCATGCCGGCGCCGGTGTGGAGGCGTTTTTCGAGTTCGGGGAAGAGTTCCAGGGCCCGGTCGGCCGTGACCCGGCCGGCCCGCAGGTTCTCCGCGGTGTCGAGGCGGGTGAACACCGCCCGCTCACCGACGTAGGCCAGGCCCTGGCGGGCGCGGCGGTGCAGCGGCGTGCGGGCGGTGTCGCCCAGCCAGCGCACCTCGCCGGCCATCGGGGCGAGGTCGCCGCAGAGGGCTCGCAGGGTCGTGGTCTTGCCGGCGCCGTTGGCGCCGAGCAGGGCGACGACCTCGCCGGGGCGGACCTGCAGGTCGAGGTCGCGTACGACGGGCCGGTTGCCGTATCCGGCGGACAGGGCGCGGGCCTCGACCAGCGGCTCGGTGGCGTGCACGGACGTTCTCCTTCGGTCAGCCGGCCGGCGTCGCCGTCAGCACCTTGCGGACGTCGACGAAGGTCGACTGCGACTTGGCCCACTCGATCTGCCCGTCGTGGATGGTCAGTTCGGTGGCGGTGGTGTTGTGGATGCGGTTCAGGCCCTTGATCGGCAGGGCCGTGGACGCCTTCCAGTTCAGCGGCGGGGTCAGACCGCCGGTGCTGATGCCCGAGGTGGTGTCGAGCTCCTTCACCAGGGCCTCGGCGGTGATCGTCGGCAGCTTCTCGACCGCCTCGGTGAAGACCTTGAACGCCACCCAGGTGGTCGTGTCGGCGCCGTTGGTGGGGTCGATGCCCTTGTCGTCCTGGGTGGCCGCGACGAAGTCCTTCCAGGCGGCGTCGGAGGTGGGCGGGTAGTAGCCGGTGATCGCGGCGCCCTCCAGCGGGCTACTGCTGCCGCCGGTGCTCGCGGCCAGCTCCGGGGTGAGGTTGCCGACGACACTGCCGAGCCTGGTCTTCGCGCCGGACTGCACGTACGCCTTCACGAACAGGTCCGAGTGCGTGCCCAGGATGACGCTGACGCAGTCGCTGCCCTTGGTCGCGGCGGCGACCTGCGGGGCGAGGTCGGTGGCGGTGACCGGCACCTTGAGGTCCTTGGGCGCCGATCCTCCGGCGGAGGTCGCGCCGAGGGTGAGGAACTGCGAGACGATCGCGGCGGCCGCGAGGTCGTACCGTACGCCGGAGATCTTCTTGCAGCCCTCCTGGACCAGTTGCCGGCCGTGAGCCGCGAACACCACCGGGGTGCCGCCGTTGACCGGGAAGGACAGCGGGTTGGAGAACTCGGCCGCGGAGACGCCGGTCCCGCCGAGGTACGGGATGCCGGCCTTCTGGAGGATGGGCATGTAGCGGTCGCCGGCGAGGCTGTACGACCCCACCACCGCGACGACCTTCTCGGCGACCGCCTGTTGGGCGCACTTCTCGGCCTCGTCGGGGTCGTTCTTCTCGTTGCAGGTCAGCACCTTGAGCGGGCCGCCCTTGATGCCGCCGTTGGCGTTGATCCACTTCTCGTAGGCCTGGGCGGTCAGCCGGACTCCGGGCTGGGCGCTGCCCTGGGTGTTCTCCGGCGCCCAGACCATCACCTTCACGGGCGTCCCCTTCAGGGACGAGGTCTCGGCGGCGCTGCCGGACGCCCCTCCCCCGCAGCCGGCGGCGAGCAGGGCTCCGGTCACCGCGAGACAGGTCGCTGCGGCACCTCTGCGTCGGCGTGAGTCGTTCATGGTCGTTCCTCCGCGGGGCTCGTCATCGAGATGGCGAACAGCATGGGGTGCGTTTTTGGGTTAGTGAAGTACCCTCGGCACAATTATTTAAATAAATACGCTGTCTGATCTGTCCCCTGGGAGGTTCACCCCGATGGACGACATCCTGCGTTTCGCCCTGCTCGGCCTGGGGCTCGGCGCGCTCTACGCGCTCACCGCTCACGGCATCGTGCTGGTCTACCGGGGCTCCGGCGTCCTGAACCTCGCGCACGGCGCGATCGGGATGGCCGGCGCCTACGTGCAGTGGGAGCTGGCCGCCAACCACGGTGTGCCGTACTGGCCGGCCGCCGGGTGTGGGGTGCTCACCTCCGCGGCGCTGGGCGTGCTGACCCACCTGCTGGTGATCCGGCCACTGCGCCGGGCATCCACGCTCGCCCGGCTCGTCGGCACCCTCGCGGTGTTCATCGTGCTCACCGCCGTAGCTGTCAAGCGCTACGGAGACAGCCTGCAGTTGGTGCCGGGCAGGCTGCCGACCCGGCTGCTGTCGATCGCCGGGGCGACGGTCTCCGAGGACCGCGTCTGGCTGCTCGGCATCGCGGTCGCCGTCACCGCGGTCCTCCATCTCCTCTACCGGCGCACCCTGTTCGGCCTCGGCACCACGGCGGTCGCGGAGAACGAGAGCGCCGCCGCCTCGCTCGGCTGGTCCCCCGACCTGATCGCCGCCGGCAACTGGGCACTGGGCTCCGCCCTCGCGGGCCTGACGGCCATCCTGATCGTGCCGGTGATCGGCCTGTCGGTGACCGGGCTTACGACCCTCCTGCTGAGCGCGCTGGCCGCCGCCCTGGTCGGCCGGTTCTCGTCGTTCCCCGTCACTCTCGCGGGCGGCCTGGCGATCGGGATCGTGCAGTCGGAGCTGACCCGCTTCGGCTCCGACGTCACGGGGCTCGCCTCGTCGGTGCCGTTCCTCTTCATCGCCCTGGTGCTGGTCGCGCGCGGCCGGGCGCTGCCACTGCGCGGCACCTTCCTCGACCGGCTGCCCGCCCTGGGCACGGGCCGGGTGCGCCCGGTGCCGCTGACGCTCGCCGTCGTGGCCGGGCTGGCGCTGGTGAGCGTGTCATCGCCCCTGTGGGCCGACGCCATCACCAGCACCTTCGTACTCTCGCTGATCATCCTGTCGATCATCGTGGTGACCGGATACGCGGGCCAGGTGTCGCTCGCGGCCTACGCCCTCGCCGGTACCGGGGCCTTCATCGCCGGGCACGCGGCGGCCGACTGGGGCTGGCCGTTCGAACTCGCGCTGCTCGCAGGCGTGCTGGGTACGGTTCCGATCGGCCTGCTGTTCGCGCTCCCGGCCGTCCGGACGCGCGGGGTCAACCTCGCGATCATCACCCTCGGGCTCGGCACCACGCTGGAGGCGATGGTCTTCCAGAACACGGACCTGTCCACGACCGCCGGCAGCGACGGCATCGCCGTGGGCAGGCAGACGCTCTTCGGCATCAGCATCTCCGGCGTCGACCATCCGCAGCGGTACGCCGCCGTGGTCCTCGTGCTGTTCGTCGCCGCCACCCTCGCGGTCGCCAACGTCCGGCGCAGCCGCACGGGGCGCCGGCTCGTCGCCGTACGGGCCAACGAGCGGGCGGCGGCCGCCCTCGGCATCGACGTCCGCGCGGCCAAGCTGTACGCCTTCGGCCTGTCCGCCGCCATCGCCGCGCTCGCCGGCGTACTCACCGGCTTCCGCTCGACGTCGGTGGTCTTCTCCGACTTCGCGAGCTTCGACTCCATCACCGCGCTCGGGCTCGCCGTCATCGGCGGGTGCGGCTTCCTCGTCGGGCCGCTGTTCGGCGCCACGTTCGCCGCGGGTACGGTCGGCGCCCGGTTCGGGGACTGGGTGCTGCCCGGGCTGAGCGACTGGATGCCGCTGATCGGCGGGGTCATCCTGGTGCTGACCCTGGTGGGCAACCAGGACGGTATCGGGAAAGAGCTCGGCGGGCAGGCGGCGGGCCTGGAGCGCAGGCTGTTCCCGAACCGTGCCGCCGTGGCGCGGGGGGAGAAGCGGGAAGCCGCCGTGCCCGACGTACCGCGCGCCGCCCCGCTGCCCCTCCGGGTACGGGACCTGACCGTGCGCTACGGCGGGGTCGTCGCCGTCGACGGGCTCTCGCTGGACGTGGAGCCGGGCCGGGTCGTGGGGCTGATCGGCCCCAACGGCGCCGGCAAGACCTCCGCCATCGACGCCGTCACCGGCTTCACCCGGGCCGCGTCCGGCAGTGTGCGCCTCGGCGACGCGGACGTGACCCGGATGCCGGTGCACCGGCGGGCCGGGGCGGGGCTGAGCCGGTCCTTCCAGTCGCTGGAGCTGTTCGAGGACATGACGGTCCTGGACAACCTGTACGCCGCCTGCGACCGGCCCGGACGGTGGACGTACCTCACGGATCTGATCCGCCCCGGCAGCCGCCCGCTGCCGGCTCAAGCGCTGCTCGCGGTCAGGGAGTTCGGGCTCCAGGACAGCCTGGACCGGCCGGTGGGCGACCTGTCGTACGGAGAGCGGCGACTGCTGGCCATCGCCCGCGCGGTGGCGGCCTCCCCGTCCGTGCTGCTCCTCGACGAACCGGCGGCGGGACTGTCGGACGACGAGACCCGGGAACTGGCCCGTCTGGTACGGCGGCTGGCCGAGGACTGGGGCATGGGCGTGCTGCTCGTCGAGCACGACGTCGACATGGTGATGAGCGTCTGCGACGAGGTCGTCGTCCTCGACTTCGGCCACCGGATCTGTGCCGGCGCGCCGGCGCAGGTGCGCCGCGATCCGGCGGTGCGGGCGGCCTATCTGGGGGACCTGGAACCGGAGGCGCTCGCCTGAAAAGCCGTCGCGGGGGGGGGCCGCCCCCCCCCCCCCCCCCCCGGGGGGGGGGGGGGGGGGCGTGTCGCGCGCCCCCCGTAGGGGGCCGACCCCGGGCGGGCCCGCAGGCGCGCGGGCACGCGCCAGGGGGTGGC